>DATJJD010000069.1:0-86808 GCA_035492545.1 Puia sp. | reverse complement strand
CAGGTGGTAAAGACGGACCTGGACGGACGGCTGATCTTTGCTATCGGGCATCCCCGCACCATCGGAGTCTACAAGGATGATGAACCCTTCAAACCGACGGAAACCACCGTTGCCCCTAACGGGGATATTTACGTGGCGGATGGCTACGGCTCCGACTATATCATACAATACAACAACAAAGGTCAATACATCCGTCATTTCGGGGGACATAACAATGCGAACAAGGACCATAACCTGGTGAACGCCCATGGCGTCACCGTCGACAGCAGGGATGCCGGCAATCCTGTCCTGATCTGTACCTCCCGTGAGGAGAACTGTTTTAAGATCTTCACGCTGGATGGGAAATTCATCCGGCGCATCGACCTTCCCGGGATGTATGTCTGCCGCGCTGTTCCCAACGGGCAAAATATCTATGCCGGTATCTGCTGGTCCAAAGACGCGGCCGGAAAAAAGATAGACGGCGACTCCGGGTTTGTCACCATCCTGGACAAAGACAATAAAGTCATCTCCAATCCCGGGGGAGCAGCGCCGGTCTACCAGAACGGTACCCTGCAGCCCACCCTCAGCATCCCCACTCCCGTCTTTCAACATGGACATGACGTATGTGTGGATGATGATAAGAATTTGTATGTCTGTCAATGGAACGCCAATCATACGGCGCCCGTCAAATTAACCAGGGTTTAGCCATCACCCGTCCTCCTCCCCAGGACCGGCTTATTCGGTTCGCAGACTTTTGGCAGGGTCGGCGAGAGCCGCTTTAATGGCCTGAAAACTTATTGTCAACACGGCTATTAGTATAGCCAGCAGACCAGCAGCCAGCAACATCCACCAGCTAATCTCAATCCTGTAAGCAAAATCCTGCAGCCATTTATTCATACCCCACCATGCCAGGGGAGACGCGATCAGGATGGCGATGATGACCAGGCTAACAAAATCTTTGGAAAGCAATAGCGTGACATTGGTAACAGAGGCGCCTAACACTTTACGTATCCCTATTTCTTTGGTTCTTTGTTCTGCGGAGAATGCAGCCAGGCCAAACAGCCCCAGACAGGCAATTAAAATGGCGATCAGCGTAAAATACATAACAAGGCTTGCCGTCCGCTGTTCCCGTTCATACTGGCGCTGAAAATCCTGGTCCGGGAAAAAATAGACAAACGGGGTCTCAGGGTTCAGTTTGGTCCAGGATTTCTCCAATTCGCTTAATAGCCCGGTATAATCGTTGGTTGTAATACTGGCTATGAGATACCCGTATTTGTTACTGAAAATACCCGTCGTAAAGCCAAAAGGTTTGATGGATTCATGCAGGCTCTCGAAATTGAAATTCTTTACGACTCCCACTATTTGCAGGGTCGAATGCCCATTGAAATCATACTGCACTTTTTTCCCGACAGCATTTTCAACGGTATATCCCAGCTGTTTAACAGCCTCTTCGTTAAGGATAATGCCGGCAGAATCAGCCCGGAACTCTTTTGAAAACGAACGACCGCTCAGCAGCTTAATACCCAGGTCCCTGATATAATCATTTTCAATGGAGGAAAGATGTACATCCACCACGTCACTGACCGACTTGCCCTCTGCATAAAAGAGCATATCATTGAGATTGGGAAGGCCCGGATAGGCAGAGCCACTGGTAACGGCTTTTACACCCGGGATTTTCAATAATTCATTTTTTAGGGGAGTATACTTTGCTTCGGAATTAAGATACCCTTGCTCCAGGGGTAATATGATCTGCCGGTTTTTATTAAACCCCAGGTCCTGATTTTTCAGCAGATTTAATTGTTTCCAGATAATGATAGCGCCGGAGACCAGGCAAATGGAGACGGTAAACTGGAATACCACCAGCCCCTTGCGGATAGCCGCGGCTGAAAAATTGTTGGTTATTTTCCCTTTAAGAACGGAGACGGGTTTAAAGGCCGATAAATAGAAAGCCGGATATAATCCCGCCAATAACCCGGTAAGCAGCGTAAGGCCAACGGCCCACCACAGCAATACAGGCTCATCGAGAGGATGCATATTTTTATGCGTGAGGTTGTTAAAAAGAGGCAACAGCATCCATACCAGGATTAATGCAAACCCCAATGCGATCAGGCACATCAAAAAGGACTCCCCAAGGAACTGCCGGATCAATGAACTTTTTTCAGCGCCTATTACTTTTCGTATCCCTACTTCTTTAGCCCTTTTTTGCGAACGTGCGGTACTGAGATTCATGAAATTTATACAGGCTATCATTAAGATAAAAGCCGCTATCGATCCCAGTATGTACAGGTAGGTTATATTGCCATTAGGTGCGATCTCATTCCCTATGGAAGAATGTAAATAAATACTTTTTACCGGTTGAATAAAAAGGCTTTTTGAAAACCCTGCGGCCTTCATACCTTCTCCGGCATGGCTCTCAAAAAATGGTTTTAACTTTCGTTCAAAACTTGCCTGGCTGGCACTCCCTTTTAATTTCACATAGGTAAAAAAGATATTGTTGGTCGTCCAACTGGTCTGGTTCTGTACCCAGTTCCACATATCCTTATTCCGCATGGAAAGAAAATAATTGGCGGGGATATGGGATTTATGTTTCGTATTATCGAATACCCCTTTTACCGTATAGTTAAATTCTCCGAATGGCGTAACGACCTGCATGGCCTTTCCAACAGGGTTCTCTTTGCCAAAGAATTTACCCGCCAGTTGTTCCGATAACACCATCGTATTGGGTTCTTCCAGTGCAGTAGCGGCATTCCCATAGATAAAGTCATAGGTAAAGAGTTGAAAAAAAGTCGAATCGACATAGTAGCCATTGGTTTCAAAAAACTGTTTGTTTTCCGATTGGTTTTTATATTTCAGCAGCATTTTTTCAATATCCGGGAAAGTCATCAGGCGGGTAGCCTGTTCCACTTCCGGCAGATCATTTTTTAAAGCCCATGCCATCGGGGCGGGGTCCGCTGCCCAGGTCTCTCCTTTGCCGCTCACTGACGCTATACGGAAAAGCCTGTCTCCGTCTTTGTGATGCTGGTCATAACTGCTTTCATCAAAAATGTATAACATGATCAGCAGACAGGTCGCCAACCCCACCGCCAGGCCAAATATATTGATGAAAGAAAATGCCTTGTTCCTCGTTAGGGACCTAATAGCTATTTTGAAATAGTTTTTCAGCATCGCAGATGAATTTTAGATATACTATCTAACTAGATGCCGGAATTGTAAATATCTCATAGTCAATAATATGTGTTATTTGCCAGGTGGCCGGACTGCACGGTTTTGATACTTCCCTGTGCGGTTGCAATACTATTATCCATCCTTTCCACAGGATTATCTATTTCCCAACTAAGGGCAACCCCCTAATTTTATCCGGTAATTGCAACCACTTGCCCATGATGAAAAAATATAGCCTCTTTTTAGCTTCTCTCGTACTAACACATCACTCTTTCGGACAATCCCGCCCTCTGACCCTCTGGTATGACAAACCCGCTTCGAATTGGGAAGAGACCCTGCCCCTGGGCAACGGAAGGCTGGGCATGATGCCGAATAGCGATGTCAGCAAAGAAAAAATCGTCCTGAACGACATCACCCTCTGGTCGGGCGCTCCACAGGACGCCAACAACTACGAAGCGTATAAAAAGCTACCCGCCATCCGACTGTTGCTATTGGAAGGAAAGAACGACGAGGCCCAGGCTTTGATCGATCAGTCCTTTATCTGTACGGGGAAAGGTTCCGGGGATGTACCCTTTGGCTGTTACCAAACCCTGGGCGATCTCGAACTGCAATTTGATTATGGCGACGACAGGTTCTCCTTCGATCATTATAAAAGAGAACTATCCCTCAACAACGCCGTCGCCGGCTGTACCTACCAGGTAAAGGGAGTGACCTACAAAAGAGAATATTTCACCAGTTTTGGCGATGACATCGATATCATCCGCCTTACCGCGGACCAACCAGGAAAATTGAATGTCAGGGTGTCGGTCAGCCGCCCGGAGAGATCCATCACCACTACAAAAGGAAATGAGTTGGAAATGTCTGGCCGGTTGGACAATGGCATCGATGGGAAAGGAATGTCCTACCTGGCAAGGGTACACGCACAGTTAAAAGGGGGTGAGCTCAAAACCGTAGATAACGCCCTGGTCATCCGCAATGCAACAGAGGTCATCCTATACGTCGCCGCAGGCACGGACTGGAAGAAGGGGGCCTACAAAGAAAAGATCCAACAGGTCCTGGCTACAGCGGTAAAAAAAACGTACGAATCGCAAAAACAGCAACACATAACGAACTATCGGAAGCTATTTGACCGCGTTACCCTGGACCTGGGCGTCGCATCCGCCGGAACTTCTACCGGCGATCAGGCAGGGGCCGGCCGGCCGCCGGACGACATCCCCACGGACGTCCGGATCAATAACTTCCATCAGTCACAGGGCGCTGACAATTATCTGCCCGGGCTGTTCTTTCAATTCGGCCGCTACCTGACCATCAGCAGCACCCGGGTAGGGCTATTGCCGCCTAACCTTCAGGGACTTTGGGCCAACCAGATCCACACACCGTGGAATGGGGACTATCATCTGGACATCAACGTGCAGATGAATCATTGGCCCGTGGAAGTCACCAACCTTCCTGAACTGGACCTGCCCCTTGCCGAACTGGTAAAGGGTATGGTTTCGCATGGAGAACGGACCGCCAAAGCTTATTATAACGCAGAAGGCTGGGTGGCCCATGTCATCACCAACCCCTGGGGATTTACCGAACCGGGTGAGAGCGCCAGCTGGGGTGTGACAAAAGTCGGCTCCGGATGGCTTTGTAACAATCTTTGGGAACATTATGCCTTTACCAACGACACCGCTTATCTGCGTGCGGTCTACCCGGTGCTGAAAGGCGCGGCCTTATTCTATAACAGCATGCTGATCGAAGAGCCGAAGACGGGCTGGCTGATGACGGCGCCGTCCTCCTCCCCGGAAAATACTTTTTATCTGCCTAACGGGAAGACAGCCAGCATTTGTATGGGGCCCACCATCGACAACCAGATCATCCGGGAACTGTTCGGGAATGTCATCACGGCATCTCAGTTGTTAGGGACAGACGGAAGTCTGCGGCAACGGCTTTCGAAGAGATTGGAAAAATTGCCTCCTCCCGGTCAGGTCGCCAAAGATGGCAGGCTGATGGAATGGATGGAAGATTATAAAGAGACGGATGTGCATCACCGGCATGTATCTCATCTCTATGGTCTTTTCCCCGCCTCCCTCATCACTCCCGAGTCAACCCCCGATCTGGCAGCGGCCTGCCGGGCGACGTTGGAGGCCAGGGGCGATGATGGCCCCAGCTGGAGCATCGCTTATAAACTGTTATGGTGGGCCCGGCTGCATGATGGCAACCGGGCGTATAAATTAATTCTGCAGCTGATGAATCCTACCCTGGCTACCAACATCAATTACGGCGCGGGGGGAGGCATCTATCCCAACCTGTTGTCAGCCGGCCCTCCTTTCCAGATCGACGGGAATTTCGGGACTACCGCCGGCATCGCGGAGATGTTGCTGCAAAGTCATGCTGGATTTATTGATCTGCTCCCCGCCTTGCCGGATGCGTGGAAAGCCTCAGGGGAAGTAAAAGGCCTAAAGGCAAGAGGAAATTTCATGGTGGATATGAAATGGAAAGATGGCAAAATAATTAATTATCGTATTTACTCAGTCCAGCCCCGGAAAGTAAAGGTAAAGGTCAATGGAGAAATAAAGGAGATAATGGCAACGCATTCCTACTAACTTTTTTATTGGGGATAGGCAAAATGCCATTTCCGTTTAAAATTAGGTATTTTGGGATGATCTAAACGACTGTCCATGATGAAAATTATCGCTTTCTTCTTGCTGATCCTTTCCCGGACCGGCGTTTTCGCCCAAGCCCCCGTTGAAAAATATCCGGTGGATTCCGCCTCCCTGGAGTTGCCGGGAGTTCCCAAAGGAGAAGTCTTAAAATTCACTTTTCAGCACTCTGCTATCTTTCCCGGCACCTGGCGGGAATATTGGATCTATATTCCTGCCCAATACCGGCCGGATCAGCCCGCCTGTGTGTATGTCAACCAGGATGGCATCCAGTGGAAAGCGCCTACGGTATTCGACAATCTTATTTTCCGAAAGGAGATGCCAGTGACCATCGGCATTTTTATAAACCCCGGGCGGGTGCTGGCTGCCGACACGGCAGCTGGCCTCGACCGGTACAATCGCAGCCTGGAATACGATGGCCTGGGAGACGCTTATGTCCGCTTCCTGCTGGAGGAGCTTCTTCCTGAGGTGGAAAAGCAAAAGGCCAGTGACGGCCGCCCCATTCACTTGTCAAAAAAAGGCAATGACCGGGCTATCGGCGGGTCCAGCAGCGGGGCTATCTGTGCATTCACCGCCGCATGGGAGCGGCCCGGAGAGTTCTCCCGCGTCTTCAGCGCCATCGGTACGTATGTCGGTCTTCGTGGTGGCGATCGCTACCCCAGCCTCATCCGTAAATATGAACCCAAACCCCTCCGTTTATTTTTACAGGACGGATCGAATGACCTGAATATCTATGGCGGCGACTGGTGGAAAGCCAATGAGACCATGGAGCGGGCCCTGGTGTTCGCCGGTTATGAAGTAAGACATGCCTGGGGGGAAGGAGGCCATAGCGGCGCCATGGGCAATTCCATTTTCCCGGACGTGATGCGCTGGCTTTGGAAGGATTGGCCCCGTCCGGTAACGGCAGGCGCCTCGAAGAATCAATTCCTTAACGAGATACTCCTGCCGGGAGAAGATTGGGAATTGGTGGGACAGGGATATAAATTTACGGAAGGGGTAGCAGCCAATGCCGCAGGAGAAGTATTCTACCAGGATATCCCGAATTCAAAGACCTATAAAGTGGGACTGGATGGTAAGCTGACCACCCTGCCCATCGATGCAAAAAGGGCCAGCGGCACCTCTTTTGGCTCCGACGGACATCGTTACGTCGTGGCCGGGGCCACCAGACAAATTCTGCGCTATGACGCTAATGAAAAAGAGACGGTCATTGCAGACTCTATTTCCGGGAATGACCTGGTCGTGGCAGGTAACGGCAATATCTATGTGACTGTGCCCGACGGAACGGAGAAGCCCTCCAAACTATACCTGATCCGGCCGGGCGGTGAAAAGATGGTGGTGGATGAAGGAATAAAATTTGCCAATGGCGCGGCCCTGACTCCCGATCAGACCCAGCTTTATGTCACCGAATCCGCTTCGCACTGGATATGGATCTATACGATCCGGCCGGATGGCACCCTTACCAACAAACAACGTTACGGATGGCTGCAGGTACCGGATAACGCAGAAAATGCCTGGCCGGATGGGCTCAAATGCGACCGGGAAGGCCGGGTCTACTCCACTTCCCGCATGGGCATCCAGGTACTGGACCAGACGGGACGGGTGAATGCGATCTTACCTTTGCCGTCCGGGCAATCTTCCAACTGCGCTTTTGGGGGGGCCGGCTTTAATATACTATATGTATCCTGTGGAGATAAAGTGTATCGGCGGAAGTTAAAGGTTCGGGGAGCCAATCCCTTCGAAGGACCCTCCCGGCCTGCCAGGCCGCACTTGTAGTGTTGGCGTGGCATGTTTCTGGAAAATACATGCCCGCCAACACTGTCTAATGATGGGCCTATCGGCCGCTGCGTACCGCAGTGGGCGGCACCCCAAACTTCTTCTTAAAAGCAGTATTGAAATGCTGCGGCGTGGAATATCCTAACTCAAACGAAATTTCCGCCGCCGTCTTTTGCGTGTCGAGTAGATAACGATGCGCCAGGTGCAGTCGTTGTTCAGTGAGATAGCCAAAGACCGTATTATTAAAGGTCTCTTTAAAACCTCTTTTCAGCTTATATTCATTCAACCCCACCGTCCTGGCTATTTCCGTGAGGTTAGGGGGGCAGTGCACCCGTTCGTTGATCAGATCCCTTACCGCGATGAGCTTTTCCTTATCCGTGGGGCTTTTGATAAACACTTCTTTGCGACTGTTGGTTTCATTATACGCATCGGCTGATAATACCAGCAGCTCGATACTCTTGGAAAGGAGGAATAGTTTTTTCAACTCCTCCGAATAACTACAATGGATGATCTGCTGAATGACCTGTTCGATAGGAGATTCGATCGGCGCCCAGGTGGGGGATAACAGCACATTCTTCCCATTCAGGATGCCTTCGGAAAATCGTTTTAACAAATCGCTGGCATTTTGCGTAAAAGCGATGAACAGCTCTTTGGGAAACTGAACGCCAAAGGTTTCCACCTCCAGGGTTTTGTTTTGTACTGTCATGTCAAACCCCTGTGAATACATGATGTTGTGATGGCTTCCGATGAGGTCGAAGGACCGGTCGAGCTGCTGGTAATAGAAGCTATAATTCCCTTTCAGGCCAAAATGCATCCGGACCACATCCGTGGGACTGCTGGCGGAGAAGGTCGTGAGGTCCTTCGACCTGGAGCGTGAATGACCGAGCCGGATCCCATCGCACTGCCAGATGGTGCGGGTCATGGTTCCGTTCTCGGATGGTATGATGTGTTTCTTCTCCATTTGCCTGGTAAAAGTATTACAAAAATTGCAGCAGCAACACACTCAACGCCCCAATAGCCGTATTCAAAAAGTTCACCGCATTATTGCCAATTAACCCTCTTCTCTCCAGCGTGGCCCCCAATAAAGAATCGGAAAGATTGCCGATGGTTCCGGCCAGCACGATGATCCCTACGATATGGGCATTTCCTCCAAAGCCTGCCGCAAAAATCAGGGCGATCAGCAGGCTACCGCTTACACCTAATAAAGTTCCTTCCAGGCTGACAACCCCATTCAGGCCCCGCTGGTCCTTCCGAAAGCTGAGGATGTTATAATACCGGCTGCCATATACATTACCCAACTCGGAAGAGAGGGTATCCGCCGTGGCCGCGGCAAAGGCCCCCGCCATCATCATCGGCATCAATGGATACCACTGAAAAGGAGCATACCCCAGTTCCACCAGTCCTGCCAGTGCCGCCACCCCCGCATTGGCGATCACCTGCATCGCCGTCCGGGTGCCTTTCTCACTTTCTGCCAACCCCTGCTGCTGTTTCCACTTCAGTTTCCACGACGTAGCGGCCGAACCTAATATAAAAAAACTCGTCATCATGGCCAGCCCGGTAAAACCTTCCCCTCCATAGACGCATAGGGCCAGAATGACTCCGGTGATGGCGGCCGGGATGGTCAGCTTACGGGCGCTGATACTATAAATAGCCCCTGCCACCAGGATTAATAATAACAACAGGATTCTTATCATAATACGATATATTCGGCCGGTAAAAATACAGGCGGTAAATGAATAAAGAGGAAAATATCATCACCCAAACAAAAAAATGGATCATCGATGTAGTCGTCGGTCTCAATTTCTGTCCCTTCGCAGCCCGGGTGATAAAAATGGATAGTATTCATTACCAGGTGAGCCCAGCCTCCGATAAGCGGACAGCCGGACAGGCTCTCCTGCAGGAATGCAAACGACTGGATGAAAATAAGTCGATCGACACCAGCTTCCTCATCCTCCCGGCCGGGTTCCCCTTATTCGATAAATACCTGGATCTGGTATACCAGGCAGAGCAGCTCCTGAAAAACAACGGGTATGAAGGCATCTACCAGGTAGCCAGCTTTCACCCCCTGTACCGCTTCGCCCATTCAACATCGAATGACCCGGCGAATTATACTAACCGTTCACCGTATCCCATGTTGCACTTGTTGCGGGAAGACCTGGTGGAGAAGGCGCTCGCGAATTACCCTGACCCCGAAAAGATTCCCGAACGGAATATCGAATGTGCCCGGCAAAAAGGAGAGGCCTATATGAAAATGCTTAGGGATGCCTGTCTCAAGGTTTCCACACCTGGCCACAATCAACTTTAAAAGAATTATATTCGCGGTTCATGCGTAGAGAGGCTTACCAGACCATACGATTGGCATTACCTATTATCATCGGCGAACTGGCGCAAATGGCCCTGCATATCATCGATACGGCTATGGTAGGCGCTATCAGCTACAAACAATTAGCGGCGGTGGCTTTAGTAGTGAATGTTCTGAATATTCCTTTTGTGTTGGGGATTGGCATGACCATTTCCGTCTCACAGATGGTATCCATGGCCCATGGCCGTCGCGACGGATTGCTGGTATCCCATTATCTCTTCAATGGTTTTTGTCTTTGCGCCCTGACAGCCCTTGTCATCTCGGCAGGGCTGGTGTCCGGCCGGAATATTTTGTTTCACCTGGGACAGGACCCGGAAGTGGTGCATTTTGCGCTGCCCTTTATGCAGCTGATGGGATGGTCCATCATTCCCATGCTGCTGTTCATGACCCTTAAACAATTCACCGACGGGCTGGAGTTTACCAAGACGGCTATGATCCTTTCCCTGGCGGGTATGCCGGTGAATATTTTTTTGAACTGGCTGTTGATCTATGGTAACTGGGGTTTCCCAAGACTGGAACTGGTAGGCGCCGGATGGGCTACCCTCATCACCCGGACCCTGCTCTTTGTGGTGCTGGGGCTGGTTATTTTCAAACATGCCACTTTTCGCAGGTATATCGCCGTGAGCCGCCGGCAGTGGCGGCTGCGCAGCGGCACCTTACGCGAGCTGCTGCACATCGGGGTTCCCAGCAGTCTGCAATTGGGCATGGAGTCAGGGGCTTTTGCCGCTTCGGGTATTCTGATCGGTACGATCGGCGCCATCGCACAGGCGGCCCATCAGATCGCTATCAGCTGCGCCTCCTTTACGTTTATGGTCTCCATGGGCCTGGCTCAGGCAGGGTCTATTCGTGTCAGCAACGCGTATGGCCGTACCGACTGGCCCAAGATCTCCCTCATCGGCAGGAGCACCCTGGTCACAGCCGTCCTGTATGGCTTGTTCTGTGCCATCGGTTTTATATTGTTGCGAAATGTATTGCCCGGCGCGTTTAACAGGAATACCTCCGTTATGGAGATGGGCAGTGTACTTCTGCTCTATGCCGCCATCTTCCAGATCTCCGATAGCACACAGGCTACAGGCGCCGGTTTGTTACGGGGCATCAAGGATGTAAAAAGGCCCACCATCCTCATCGCCATTGCTTACTGGGTGATAGGCCTCCCCCTGGGATATGTACTGGCTTTTATTTTCCACATGGGCGCTTCGGGCATGTGGCTGGGGTTCATCGCCGGGCTTACGATGGCCTCCCTGTTCCTGATAGCGCGGTTTTTAAAAATGACCAGGGTTGAGGCACCGTCGGCACCGGCCGGCTGACCGCTGCTCGCTTGACCGCCTGCCACTGCCTGGCGACAGCCGACCGGCGGCCTGTCTTCTCAATAATGTCCCCTTATCGTCCCCTGTATCTTTTCCCTATATAATGCTGCCAGTTGCTGATGCACTTCCTCCGAAAGAGGTGGCGCCTCTGATGCGGCGACATTCGTGGCCACCTGGCTGGTCTTACTGGCGCCGGGTATCACCGTCGTGACAGCCGGAAAGTCCAGGATCCAGCGAATAGCCCACTTGGCCAGGTCGGCATCCGGCAATAACCGGCCAATAGCCGTGGCGAAATCGACCCCTTGCTGAAAAGGCACACCGGAGAAGGTTTCACCGGCATTAAAGGCTTCGCCATTGGCATTGAAATGACGGTGATCCGAAGCAGCAAATTGCGTATCCTTTGAGAACCTGCCCGAGAGCAAGCCACTGGCCAGCGGCACCCGGATGATCAACGCGACGCCTTTTTTCTGCGCCTTCTCAAATAACTCTTCCGCGACATGCTGCCGGAACAGGTTGAAGATGATCTGTAACGAGGCCAGCCCCTCCTGTTCGAGACAGATCAACGCCTCTTCCGTAGTCTCCACGCTGGCCCCGAAATGGCGGATCAGCCCCTCGTTTTGCAACCGGCGCAGGTGATCGAACACCTTCCCGGAACGCATCTCCTCCGTGGGGATACAATGCAGCTGTTGCAGGAATAGCTGCGAAAGACCCAGGTGTGACAGCGACTCTTCCGTATGACGCTTCATGCTGTCATAGCTGAAATTCTGCGGCCATCCATTCGGCGCATCACCCCTTCTGCCGAGTTTGGTGGCGACAAATAGTTCCTTCGAAACAGATTTCAAAAATTCTCCGATCACCTGCTCGCTGACCCCCATGCCATAGACATCGGCGGTGTCGATAAAATTACCCCCCGCATCCGCGTATGCCTGTAAAATAGCCAGGGCATCCCCTTTATCTACCTTCCCCCAATCCGCACTGCCCAGTTGCCAGGTGCCTAGTCCTACTTCTGCGATACGGCTGCCCTGAAAATTTCTATATTTCATATGATATATCTTTTTTCGAAAGGTCAATTTAGCTCAAATAAGTGAATGAAAAGCCAAGGGAAGACATTGGCGATTACTTAAAAAATAGTTAGTTGCGGTATGAAAACAAATAGCCTGTTGCTGGCCCTGCTGGTAAACACCTTCGTTAGCTTCGCAGCGGATGTCGATATTACACCCGGTATATCGACCCTCATCGACTCCACACCTGCGGCGATCAGCCAATGGGTTTCACCAGGCCCCCAGGGCAAACTGCTCTATAAGACAACGGAGAGAGGGGATAAAATAATGGATTTTTCACAGGCCGGGTATAGGGGAGGAGGAGTGGCGATCCCGACCCCTCCCGTAAAAATTACATTGAGCCCATCTCCCGGGGATAATACCGACGCCATCCAGCAGGCCATCGATCAGGTCTCGAAAATGCCCATGCAGAACGGTTCCCGGGGTGCAGTGCTGCTAACTCCGGGTGTCTATCCCTGTGATAGAACGTTGAAGATCCTTGCCAGCGGCGTGGTATTGCGGGGCAGCGGACCGGGTCAGCAGGGTACAACCCTCCAACTCACCGGCGCCCCCCATACCTGTATTACCGTTAAAGGAGGAGTGACCTATCAGACTAAAGGAGAACCCGCAAAGCTGGCTGACCCCTATGTTCCCTCCGGGACCAACAGCTTTACACTTACGGAGGCCTCCCGCTTCGCGGTCGGAGATACCATCCGTATCATCCGCCCGGTGACAGATGCCTGGATCCGATTTATGGGAATGAACGAACTGGTTCGCAACGGAAAAAAACAAACCTGGCTGAACGGAGAGATCAGCACCGACCGGGTCATCCGTAAAATAGAGAAGAACAAGGTGACGGTGGATGTCCCGCTGACGGATAGCTATGATGCTAAATACCTCGACCCTCCTGGTGTAACGGTGACAAAAGTCGCCAGCACCGGTGAACTGTCGGACATCGGGATCGAAAACTTTCGCATCGTTTCGCCGGACCAGACAGGCACAATTGATGAACATCATCACAACGCTTTTTCCTTCGGCGGACTGACCGACGGATGGGCAAGGAATATAGAAGTATTCAATACCGTTAACAGCATCAGCATCACCGGCAGACGGATAACCCTTGACAACATCCACATCACCCATAATTTACCTACTACCGGGGCCGCCAAACCGGCCGATCTGAATGGAAGTGGGAGCCAGCTGCTTTTCAATCAATGCACAGTCACCGGCGACAATCTCTTTTTCTTTGCGACAGGAGCAAAAGTCTCAGGCCCCATCGTTTTACTTAACTGCACCTTTCGGGGTAATGGATGGATCCAACCCCATCAGCGATGGGCTACGGGTTTATTGGTGGACGGCTGTTCAGTTCCGGATGGCGGTATCGACTTTATGAACCGGGGCGAAATGGGATCCGGACATGGTTGGGCCATTGGCTGGGCCGTGGCCTGGAATTGTAAGGCGAAATCCTTCCTCAATCAACAGCCCCCGGGCGCCGCCAACTGGGTGATCGGCAGCCAGGGAGAACCACAACGGAGGGCGATTCCCTTCGAAACGCAGCCCCTGCTACCCGAAGGCCTCTATGATGCCCATGGTAAACCGGTAACGCCGGCCAGTCTCTACCTGGCTCAACTGGCAGAACGGCTGGGGCCAGGGGCACTGAGTTATATCGGGTACAGCGAAGTTGCCCCCGTGCGATAAAGCTACCAGGCATCCAGGCCCAGTAATTTCCTGCCCAGCGGGGATAGCTCGGCGGTAGTATATTTCGTTTTTTCCCAGCCGCGCGGATCGCCGGGGAAAGCATAACCTTCCGGCGCTATCCTTTCTCTCCAGGACCGGATCCTCCACTGGCGGAGCTCTTCATTATTTTCCTGGGCCGGCATCATGGAAATATACTGGGCGATGCGCACCTTCGTCCCGCTGTTGTTCGGCCGGATGCCATGCGGTTGGGTGCTGTTGAAGATCAGGAGGTCTCCCGCTTCCATTTTTACCTTGACCAGCTCAAAGCCGGTGACATCCGGCTTGAAATGATCCCGGTCTTCGGGCTGGGTCAGTTTCCAGCTATCATACGTACGATACAACTCCGGTATACATTGAAATCCTCCCATCGTCTCATCCGTCTGGTCTGCCAGGGCCAGGACCCCCTGTACATTCTGTGGTTTTGTTTCCGGATCGTAATCCCAATGGATAAAGCCCTTGTATTCAAACCCGGGCCGGAGAGGAAGGTTTAAGTTAGCCCGGTCAATGGTGACCCAAAGTTTTTCCGTCCCCCATATATCCGTAAAGGCATCGTGAATACGGGGCACTTGCCGGTTGTCCCAGAGGTATTGATGGTTGTAGACTTCCACCATGCCGGTGTTGGTCAGCTCCTTCATCTGCATCTCGGCGCGGGGAGGGGTATACCAGGTTTCGGGATTATTGGGATCTTTCTCTTCAAACTCCCAGAGGAAGGCCGCCAGCCGGTCGACCTGTTCTTTGGGTACGACCTTCTTAATAACGATATAGCCGTTGTGGAGCCAGAACTGCCAGTCCGCTTCGCTTAAGACACGGAGGGGCTTTCCATTGCTCCGGTCGTTTAACTTTATCGTACTGCTCTTGGCAGTGGAGGGGTTTCCGGGAATGTCCTTGTGCTCATTAAGAGGCGGCGTGGGGGCCATAGTGGCCATAGTTTGCTGTTCCATATGACAATTTTATGAGAACAAAGCTATCCGGATTCGCCGGCCGGAACAACCGCTGGAATGACCAACCTTTGCACTCCATTGACCACATGCAGCTCCGGTTTTGGATCATTTCGATAAAATGGGTATATTTTGGATATAAACCAGCCATCATGAAGATCCAGCGGGAAGAGATCATCCCCGACCAGGGGAGTTCCTTTAAAATCTTATTGACACCCGGATTGAATGACACCTTTCTCTGGCATTTTCATCCCGAGTATGAGATCGTATATGTGGAAGGCACCAGCGGCACCCGCCATGTGGGGGATCATATCTCTACCTATGAGCACAGCGACCTGGTCTTCATCGGCCCTTATATCCCGCACCTGAACTTCGATTATGGCGTCCGTTCGCAGTGTGAGCAGATCATTATTCAGCTAAAGGAAAATTTCCTGGGGAACGACTTCCTCAACGTCCCTGAATTTTCCGCGATCCGCGAATTGTTTCATAAGGCTGAATATGGATTGTCTTTTACAGGTCAGGTAAAAAAGAAGGTGGCCGAAAAGCTAAAGGAGCTGCCGGGACTTGGCCATTTTGATCAGCTGATCCTACTGCTCCAGATCTTCCAGTGGCTGGCCACCACGGAGGAAGTAGTGCAATTGAATAGCCGGCCCGCCCTGAACAGGTCCTTTGAAAAAGACCAGCAGCGGATGGACCATATTTATCGATACATTGAAGAGAATTACCAGGGCAAACCCGACGTGAATGTGATAGCAAAAAAAGTCAACCTTACTACCGCCGCTTTTTGCCGGTTCTTTAAGAAAAATACAAAGATGACCTTCACGGATTTCATCAACCAGTACAGGGTCAACCAGGCTAAAAACTACCTGCTGCAAAATAGGACGATCTCCGAAGCTACCTATGAAGCAGGCTTTGACAGCGTCTCTTATTTTAATAAAGTTTTCAAAAAGGTAGTAGGTGAAAACCCCAGCAGCTTCAAAAAGAGATACGTGAATTGAACGGAATCTTTTACCTTTCATCCATCCAATCAAATTTTAAACCTTTAACGATTATGAAAAAACTTGCCTATGCAGGGGCAGGCATCCTCGCCATGACCTTGTTCTCCTGTTCGAAACTGGGAATGAAAAATGATCCCTCTCTCCGGAACAACTCTTCACAAACCCTCACCCTGATGCCCCTGGCGGCGGCCGCACTTCCCAGCCCTCCCAATAATAAAGTGGCGTATTATGCTTTTGATGCGACGCCTACCGGGACCCCGGCCGTTAAACTCCCGCTGACCAATTTCGCCAACACTGCCAATGCCGTGGTCCTCTTCGAAGGCACGGCCTGGGAAATGGCTGATTCCGTCCATTATGGAAGCAGCAGCAGTTATATCCTAACGGTCAACCCTAACTATCATTCCTATAAGTCTATCATCAACGACGTACGGGTATTACAGGCCCGGGGAGTCAAAGTCCTGATGAATGTGGATGACGCCACTTCCTGGAATACGACGCATCCCTTCACCACGTACAATGGTACGCAATTGACTTATACTCAATTTGCCTCATTTGTAAAAGCCTGTATCATTGACTCGCTGCACTTCGATGGCATCGCCCTGGACGTCGAACACATGGGCAGCACCGCCGCAAATACAAATTTTACCAACCTGGTCAAAGAGTTCGGGAAATATTTTGGCCCCCTGTCCACCAACAGCACCACCACCATCTATACGGCTGCTATCTATGATGGAGCACAGGCCGGTTTTGCTATCGGGCAATCCACCGCCGTGGCGAAATACCTCAACTTCGTGGAAGACATGGGCTACTTTGAAAATAACACGACAAGGTTCAATCGCTGGGCCAACACCATTGGCGCTTCCAAAACAATGATCGGCGTCTCCAAACAGTATAATAGTCTCAGCAATGCAACGACGGCCGCCGCCTGGGAACCCTCCGGCGCTACCAAGGCAGGTATCATGGTCTTTGCCGGCAATGTTGACTCTTCTTATACCAATACGATCTTCCGGGCGGTCCACTAAAACAAGAAATTTTCCTAAATCGGGAAACTGGTTCCAGAAATGGAACCTTTTCTTTTTTAATAAATTGATTACCAGTATATTATTCAATGGTACGTTACTTGTCTTTTAGGTGTATATCCGTTAATCTAAAAATACTCTAATGAAACGCATCGTAGCCATTGTTACAGGCATCACCGAAGAAGAAACGTATAGCATGACAGGCTTGGTCATTGCTTTTATCGCAGGTTGTTTAACCGCCTTCGTTTTCTGCCACTTCCTTATAAAGTAACTTTCATCGTTATCATAAGATAGAAAAGATTTTCCGCATGTTCGGAAAGGCCGGTCTGGCCTGGTACGGACAAAATATGCTGTGGTAATATATAAGCAGGGGAAAAGATCAGGTTTATTTTTTTATAGCCATATACGATGGGCATACTGAGCTCATAAGCCAGTATATTGAACGCCTTACTGTTTTTGGTCACTTCCTCCTCAGCTACCGGGACAAACAGTAAGTTCTTCTTCTGATAATAGGTTTCTGTAAAGTTTTGGGTGCCGGCATAGATAAATGCCGAAGGATCCAGGACGATGACACCCTTGCCAAGGACATTCGGGAACCGGATGATATGATCCAGGCCTGCCTGTGCCCCGATGTCCATATGGTCGCTGAATTTGGCATCTCCTCCCAACGTGACATTGATGATCTTATTCAGGTTGGTAATACTGGCCGCCGCACTGCCTTTGATCGCTGATTGGGGCAGATCGGTATGATCCCGGTAAAAATACCCGGTGGCGGAAATACTGCCGGCCCAGTTACCCCGCTGGTTCTTAAAATTATAACCTCCTTCCAGCAAGGTAGCGGCGTATTGCGATTGCAGGCTATTGTGAAGGAAGACGAAGGTGGCATTCAGGTACAAGCCATTCTTTGCCGCGAAACCGATAAAGGGATATACTCCACGACTCCTCAGGCTGTCCACCCGTCCATAATAATTCATGCCCGAATTATATGTTGCCCCGATAATAAAATGATTTTTCTCCCGAATGGCGGAGCTGTCTTTGACGGCCACTGTATCCGTCCCCTGGGCAAGAGAAGAAAGACTGCTCAATAACAACAGGGTGGTAAGTATACGCATAATAGTAAATTTAAAAATAAGCGGCCGGCATCGTGGCCGGCCGCTGCAAAGGGTAAGATCAGTGTTTGGCGCTTACGTCTGCTGAACTTTGGACTTTCACATCCGCCTCATGCTGAGTTTTCGCATTGGCTGACGATCCCCCGGAGCTTTTGGCGCCTGCCTCCGTAGTAGCTGCAGCAGAACCTTTCACCTGCGTATTCGCTGTCGTCTGGCTTGTCGTATTCGCTCCGGTCTGGCTTACCGTATTCTCCGTTTTCGCGGTGACCTGCTTAGTCGTATTGACTGTACTTTGCGTGGTGTTGACCGTTTTTTGTGTAGTGGACGCGGCCGTGGCCCTGGTCGTAGCCGCACTGGTCCGCAACGCGTTGCTCACACCAGGGTTACTTACACGAACGGCTGAGCTTAACCGGGCGGTACTGGCGACTCCCAACCTTACCTGGGCGGAGACATGACTGGAAATAGCAAGGGAGGCGGCGGCGAGGAAACATACTGCAATGATTTTCATAATGTGATTTTTTAAGATTAAATAATTGGCTTTCAGGTTCCTGATGCTGAAAGCCTGATCCGTCATAGGTATATAAATAAATAACCGGTTTTGTTACCCCGGCTACCAAATAATTTTTACATTTCCATTCAGATCGGAGGTTCTTACTTACATGCAACAGACGGAAAGATTAACTACAGCGACAGGGAATAATAAACTTTTTGGATTAGATCATCTTCGGGCGCTGGCCATCACGCTGGTGTTCGTTTTTCACTACCGGATCTTTCAACATCCCCGGTGGATCGACGATGCCGGCAGCTTCGGATGGACGGGTGTTGACCTCTTCTTTGTATTGAGCGGCTACCTGATTGCCGGGCAGTTGTTCCAGAACATCGCAGCTGGAAAAGGGATAGCCGTTGGTGAATTTTACCTCAAACGGTTCTTCCGCATCATACCGGCCTACCTCGTGGTCGTTACGCTTTATTTCTGTATCCCCGCCTTCCGGGAAAGAGAGGCGCTGCCTCCTTTATGGAAATTCCTCACGTTTACACAGAACATCGGCCTCGACATCCGTAAAAGAGGCACTTTTTCACATGCCTGGTCACTATGTATCGAAGAGCAATTTTACCTGTTGCTTCCCCTTATCATGAGTGGGTTCCTCTATTTTAAGGCCGGCAACACGCATAATGTCGGTGAACTTCGGCCTGAGGGCCTTGTTCACAACCGGGCGAGGCCCGGTAGGGCGGGCTGGTTGCTCTTTCTGTTATTCGTCGCAGGCTTTGGCATCCGGTTATTATGCTGGTATCAAAGGGTGGCCCCCCTCCACGATACCGATCAATTCGGGGTCACCTGGTATAAATGGATCTACTACCCCCTCTGGAGCCGTTTGGACAGTCTCCTCGTTGGCGTTGGCATAGCCGGGCTTTTCCAATTTTTCCCTCATATCAGGGAGCGCATTACCCGGCGGGGAAATCTTCTTTTGGTGATGGGGCTGGGTCTTGCCACAGGAGCTTATTTCTTGTGCGCGGATCAGTATACCTTGCCCGCCTCTGTTTTGGGTTTTCCGTTGATAGCGCTGGCATATGGAACCATCCTGATGGCGGCTGTCAGCCCCTCCTGTTTCCTTTACCGGCTTCGTTCCGGGGTCACTTCAAACATAGCCGCCCTTTCCTATGCCCTCTACCTGACGCATAAAGGGATAATCCACCTCATGCAGCAACAGCTCCCCCGGTGGGGCATCGCAGGAGATAGTAATCTAATGTTCTTCCTTTGTATGGGGGCCGCCCTGTTGGGGGCGCTGGTCCTTCGGGTTACTGTTGAGCGACCTTTCCTTAAACTACGTGACCGGGTCTTACAAAAAAAACGGGACAACCGGGAACAGACGCCGGTCGAATTGCGGGCCTAGATCATTGCATTTTAATACGGTGGTATTTCTTTAAGATGGGAATCAGCTTATCCATGGGCAGCGCTTCTACGGTATGCCCATCCTTGCCCGTCGTGGTCACGGCCATTAATAACGAGTTGATCACCGCCTCCTCCGTAGCTTCGATGGCGGCCATAAAGACGGGAGATACAAAGTCATTCTGCAAAAAGGAGGTTTGCTGCAACGGGCCTTTCGGCTCATGCGGGATGCGCAGCGAGTCATTGGTGGAGAAGGCAATGACATAATCTCCGCTGCCGTTCGAGGCGATGCCGCCGGTTTTGGCCAGTCCCATAAAAGCTCTCTTGGCCAGTCGGGCCAGGTTCCTGCTGTCCAGGGGGGCATCGGTCGCCACCACCATCATACACGATCCGTCCACCGGGTTGTTCAGCTCATCGCTGAGATAATACTTCCCCAACTCCTGCCCAACAGGAGCGCCATTGATTTGTAAGACCCCTCCGAAGTTAGTTTGCACCAGCACACCAACGGTATATCCTCCCTCGCTGACAGGCAGCTTACGGGAGGCCGTGCCAATGCCTCCCTTAAATCCAAAACAAACCGTGCCCGTCCCGGCGCCGGTATTCCCCTCTTCCACGGGACCGGACCGGGCGACCTGCAGCGCATGCAGTACATCCTCCTTATGAACATGCCTTCCCCGGATGTCATTCAGCCAGCCATCATTGGTTTCCCCCACCACCGCATTGACGGACTGGACCTGTTCATTGCCTTTTTGTCGCAGCGTATATTCGATAACGGCATCGACCGCAGTAGATACATTCAGCGTATTGGTGAGCACGATAGGAGTCTCCAGGTTGCCCAGCTCCTGGACCTGGGTACTGCCGGCCAGTTTCCCAAACCCATTCCCGACAAAGATGCCTGCCGGTACTTTTTGCTGAAAGATATTACCCCCATGGGGAAGGATGGCCGTCACCCCCGTTCTCACCGAATCGCCCTGCAGCAGGGTGGTTTGGCCCACTTTTACACCCGGCACATCGGTAATGGCATCCCAGGCGCCCGGGGCCAGTACGCCGGTCTGGATACCCCAATCCCGGGCCCTCTTCCTGTTTTGTGCGTGAAGGGAGGATAGTAAAATTGAAAATAGGAAGGTGGTTAGGAGAAGGCGCATGACGTATTTTTTAATTAGATCCTTTCGGCGATGAAAGCGGCTACTTCGGCCAGCCGGTTTGAAAAGCCCCATTCATTGTCATACCAGGCCGCTACCGACAGAAGATTGCCCTGCTTCACGGTGAGGGGCAGATCGATGATGGAAGAGTGAGGATCAGCGACGATCCGGGAAGAAGCCCATTGGCCTTCCAGCACGTCCATGACCCCTTTTAATGGACCTGCTGCGGCGGCCTTGCGAAAGGCATCGTTGACTTCCTGTACCGTACAATCTTTGTCGGTGACCAGGTTCAGTTCCGCGATGCTCCCGGTGCGGGTAGGCACCCGATAAGCCTTGCCGGTAATCTTAAGGTCTTTCCAGATAAACTGCAGAGCCCTAGCGGCTCCTGATGAAGAAGGTATAATGTTTTCCGCGGCAGCCCAGGAGTCCCGCAGGTCTTTCATCGGCTGGTCGGTCAACGACTGGGAATTGGTATAGGAATGCACCGTGGAAAAAAGACCATACTGAATACCGAAGTTTTCAAGGATCACCTTCACAACAGCGGCCAGGGCATTGGTCGTACAGCTCCCCATGCTGATAATGTGGTGATGGTCCTTGTCAAAAGCGTCCAGGTTGATGCCTTTCAACAATACGGCATCGCAATCCGCCAGGGTTTTGCTGGGTGCGCTGACCAGCACATATTTTGCGCCACGGTCCAGGTGGGCCTGGGCGCCGGCCCTGACGGTGGCGCGTCCGGTACAATCCACGACCAGGTCAACACCCAGGGCAGCCCAGTCAGGGATTTCTTTTGCCGCGTTGTTATAAATTATTTCCCTTCCGCCAATGGTGATCTTCCCCTCTTTCCCCGATACCGGCTCATGCCAGCGTCCGTACGTGGTGTCCACGGCGAATAAAGCTGCTAAGGTGGCTTCGTCTTTGATGTCTGAAATGGAGTGGGGAGTGAACAGGTCCTGTGTCAGCCCGATCCTTAGGAATTGCCGTCCTATGCGACCGAAGCCATGTAAAGCAATTTTTTTCATGTTAAAAGCGATTTAACGGTTCTATTGAATCTTGATCTGATCCGGTTCCGTGACGACGATCTCCGGTTTGCCATTATATTCACCCAATAAGCCGGTAACACAGATGGTCTTGTCTTTAAAAGCCATTTCGGGAGAAAAAGAGAACTTGGACGCATCTTTCTTTCTAATGACAATGGACAATTTTTGATTGGGGTAGTCGCCTCCTAAATTGAGGAACACCATCCCGCTTTCCAATTTCCTGGTGCTATAGACCTTATCACAAATAGTAGTGAGCTTATCGGGGTGGGCCGCCGTCGCGGCGGAAGCTGCTGCCGGACTATCTCCCACCAGTCCATTCTTAAAGATCTCATTCAGGACACCCGCAAGCCGGATCCCTGCCTGCTGGATCCTGGTTCCGATGACGGCAATATGAGCTTTATAATAATCATCATCGATACTACGGCCCTTCATCACATCCACTTCCGCATATAATTTTGAGCTGATCTCATAACTTTCCCAGATCCATTTCATCAGGGGGTCGCCCTGCCACTGTTGGATCTGCTGTGGGGACACGGGAGAGTATTTCTCCGCCAGCTGTTCGTAGCTGAGGCCCTGGTGCTCCAATAAATAGGTATCCCAGAGACTATGCAGGTTGAGGCCTTTCCCTTCGTAATTGAGCTGGATGGTATTGCCGCCCTTGTCTTCGGCCCGGCTGACATGCATCGGCTGATGAAGGTCGCCGACAAGGTGAATGACAAATTTCAGCGCTACTGCTTTCTGCTCCCGGGTCGTACCCTTATCCGTAAGTTCCTGTTCGCATTTATGCAGGGCGCTGTATACGTTGGCTTCGGACATTCCTTCCACCTGTTTGGAAAATTCCGGGTAGGTCAGCCCCAGAGGAAGATTTAAAAAATGCCAGGGACCCGTGGACCGGTATTCCGGTGACGAACGTACTTCATCGGCCCAGGTGCTGACATCTGCCATGGAGGCGCCACCCAATAGCTCCTGTACGGCAGCTTTCGCCCTGGGAGTCAAATGATTTTCCGCGATCTTGCCGATGGTACGGTGGCCGGTCACACCCCAGGAGATCAGGGCAACAGAGATAAAGAATATAACAGCAACTACTGGAAATGGTCTTTTCTTCATAACGGTATTTACGCTATTTTATAGCGGTCGTAAATCTACGACGAACCGATCATTTTCCTGTATTATTTTAATCCCGTATCAGCAGGAACAGGGCGTGCCGCTCTTCCTTAGGGCTGCTGACCTTTAACAGGTAACTCCCGCTGACCAGTCCCCGCAGGTCCAGCTTATAACCGTTGCCGGCCCGGGCCGCCTCCTGCCCGGAAAGAGAAAACACCTGTCTGCCTGTCATGTCGACGATGGTGAACTTTGTTTGAGGGGACATCTCTCCGGTATAGTCGACCACCAGCTGACCGGAGGAAGGGTTGGGGTATACGTGTAAGGTCCCGGGTTGCGCCACCAGGCAGGCGGGGACTCTTACCGGGGCGCCCTGCGATGGGGTGCCGTAGAAGGTGGCGCCATTATTGGCGCAGGAACCCTGTACGCTCCAGGTAACATGCTCACTGGCATGGACGGATACCTTCGCAGTGCAATTACCGGCGTCGCAGGAATACCGGGTGGTGGTGGTTTGCTGGGTCTGCCCGCTGACCGTGTCCGTAATTGTTGCCAGGATGGTATACTGCTGGTCGGCGCTGCCCTGCCATTGTACCGTCAGCTCCTGGCAGTTCACTGTCTTCACCCTGGCGTTCGACGGACTGTCACACGCCGCGCTTTGGATCTTCAGACCCTGCTCCGGGCATTGGGCCCGGGCGATGCTGAAAATCATAGCGCATCCGATACATATCAAAATAAAAGACTTCATCATTTTCGATTTTGAGGATCTGTAAAAAAGATACCGGCTTTCATCATTTAATCATTGATTACCAAAACTTGTAAACATTACTGGGGACGGTGGTAGTAGGATATTGACTTACGCTTCCTCCCCAACTGCTTATAGGCTTTTTAGGTCCCACTGTAACGGAAACGATAAATATATCCCCGCTTACGGCATAAGATATGCTAAACCAGGGTAGGTTTAAGTGATACTCTTTGAACGGTCCCCCTAAATCAGTGACGCAGGTTGCGTTCGTAAAAAAGCCACCGCCTCCGATACCGGCATAAGTCCCAAGCACTCTCGGTTTTTGCCCCTGAAATTGAACGGCTGAGTGGTCGCCATAAAAGGCTCCGCCACCAGCAAATCCACCGAAATTAACTCCCTGGTCTCCGCCCCAGAATACACCTCCTCCCAGAAATACAGTTCCCCCGGCTCCAAGTCCTGCTCCCGACTCGGCTCCGCCGCTGCCAATAGCACCGATTCCATAGGTCCCGTAAGGATCAATAGAATTGACAGGGTTATTAGTAACATAATTATAGAGATTTAAAGAAGAGGTTTCTCCGATCGGATCTCTGCTCAGCCACCGCCCGGCGCCGGCATCATAGGCCCGATAGGTTGATAAATGCAATCCGCTGGCTGCATGATAATAATGTCCCGTGAACCCGAAATCTGCATCCAGGTCCCCGCTGACCTTGGTTCGTCTTCCATATGGATCGTAATCATATCTTGCCCGTATTGTCCCTGAAGAGTCTGTCATCTCTCTTACGGAGCCCAGATGATCAGTAGTAAAATAGTAATTTACGCCATTGATCTGTTCTCCCTGGGGAAAGAATCGTTTGGTGACTGTTGCGCCACTCGCATCCCTTTCCTCTGCTAATTCGGCTTCATCCCATATCCAACGCCGGATAATATTTCCATTCAGCTTTTCTGCTACCCGTCTGCTCCAGCCATCGTAAATGAATTCTATAATATTGGAACCTTTGGTAATGCTGACCAACCGGTTAGCTCCATCCCAGCCATAACTTACGCCTGGTAGAGAAGCCTGGACTGAATTACCATTGTCGTCGTAGGACAGTGTATTATTCAATTCATTACCAGCAAGAGAGTCTATGTTCCCCCGGGTGCGCAGGGAGTCGGCATCCCATTGCCGGGTTAGCTGATTCAAGAGGTTATATTCCGAGATAAGAACGGTATTGTTAATATGCTCTATCGCCCTGTTGCCGGCATTATCGTACTTATAAGCATATTGAGCCAGCGTAGCTGCCGGTCTTTGCGTCTTCCGGGTGGCTGTAACCAACTGGTTTGCGGCATCGTAGCCCAGTTCGTAGAAGTTTGGCAGAGAGTTGCCGGACTGTTGTGTCCACTGTGTGATGAGACCGCTGGGGTTGTAAATATAACCATATTGGGATAACAGGCTCCCATCCACGCCAGTATTCAAGACCTGCTTCAGGTGTTGATCACTGGTATTATCCAGATAATCCATAGCCGAGCGCTGGCCATTGGGATAATTAATGGCGGCAAGCCGGTTGGTTCCGTCGATATAATGGTAACTGAATGTTCCCAATACATTGGACGTGGCCGCCATTCTCCCCAATGCATCATAATCGATCAGGGCAGCCATCCCATCGATAGCACGCCCGCTTGTACGCCCCGATGAATCATAGGAGTAGGCAATAATATCATTGGACAGAGGGCCATCGACCGTAGCCAGCAGACCTGCTCCTGGTAAAGGAATCGCAGTCACTGGATTATATCCGTATGTAGTAATACCGGTACCGTCTGTCATAGTGGTAACCCGGTTGTAATGAGCATCATAGGTGAAAGACACGGAAGGGGTAGCTATCAGCGTATTGGTATAACTTACCTGCTTGAGATTATCGTCGATATAATAGCTGCATTGTATTTTTTGACCTTTAGCGTCCGTTACCTGTCTGAGCCGGCTGGTAGTAGAGTCATATTGGTAACTGATAACCTTCCCATCGCTATAGGACTTGCTAATGAGTCGTCCCTGTACGTCGAGTGTGAAGCCGGTTGTATGATTCAAGGGATCAGTTATGGCACTGAGACTGCCGCAGTTGCACCAGCTATATTGCGTTTTTTGGCCAAGGGGGTTTTCAACCAGGATAGGCCGGTCCAGGGAATCATAAGTGATATTGGTCCATCGACCCAGCCGGTCTCTTTGATGTACAGCATCTATACGGTCATAAACGACTTGTTCAAAACTGCTGTCAGGATAAGTGTTCAGCGTAGGTCGGTCCAGGACATCATAATCAGTTGTTATCGTATATCCATCAGAATTAGTAATAGTCCGTTGCCGCCCAAACCCATCATAGGTGAAGTTTACAGTAGATCCGGCAACTGGCCCGGTAATGTTGGTCAGGTATCCACTTCCATCATACGTAAAAGTAGTAGTTTCATTTTTGGGATTGGTGATCGTCAACACCTGCCCCGCAGCATTATAAGTAAATCGCGTTAGTTGCCCCGCTGCATCTTTCTTTGTCAGCGGAAGGTGCTGGGTATTATAAGTATACTGCTCCAGCAACTCATTGACACCGCCCGTGACCTGCCGTACTTCCACCAGGTTGATATTGCTGCTGTCATAAATATAGCTCAGCTTGCGGCCCGAAGGATCCGTAGAGCTGGTAACGGCCCCTAATGTATTATAGCTATACAAGCTCGTCTGGGTGGTCTTATCCGTAAGCACCCGCCCTATGATCGAAGGTTGCGCCGACATGCCCTGGTTAGCGAATCCCGCCGAGCTCTGCCCCTGATAGTCATACCAGATCCTGTTCTCCAGCGGATCTTTTACGCTTTCCAGGATGGGAGCGGCATACCCATTCTCTCCGGTAGCGCCATTCCCATGCAGCCAGTGGAGTATCCTTGCCTTGGTATAATCCCCCGGCGCATCCTTCATGGCTTTTTTGTCCCAATAGAAAGTAGTACGATAAGAGATATATTGATTGAACAAAGGCATGCCGGTGGGTACAGAGGCCTCGCTGAAAACAATGCCGGGCGCAGCTTCCTTGAACTCCACCCTTTCCTTTTCTCCCATCGGATAATGTGTCTCCAGCGAAAGGAAGTTGCCGGGCCCGGCTTGTTGTATAAAGGAGGTAGAGCCGTAGGGCGTTGTCATCTGGTTGATGAAGTCCGTCGCATCATATTGAAAGGAAGAGACAATGCCGATCATATCGGTAATGCTCTGCAATCTTCCTTTGCTATCATATTGAAAACGGGCCGATCTCCCGAAGGGATCCGTCACCTTAGTGACCTTATAGATGTCGGCCGTATTCTCATAAGACAAAGTAGTGACCTGCCCGATAGCATCCTGCAAAGCGACAATACGCAGATTGGCATCATAAGACAGCGTGACGGTATTGCCGGCCGCATCCACCCGTTGAGTAAGAAAGATCTTTCGTCCATTGGCCGTGCTGCCATCGGGACGGGCATAGACGTCCTTCGAGCCATCAGGGTGACGACATTCATAACAGTTCGCACAAACCCGTACGAGCACATCGTTGCTTTGCAGCTCAGGTACATAACTTTTGGTCGTCGAATTATAAGAAGTAAAGATCCTGACACCGCCGCCCGGCAGATAGATCTGGGCATTGGCGGCGGGGGAGGCGGGGTTGTCCTGTACGTAGGTAAGCCATTGGAACGTCCATTTGGGGCCCATGTTCGAATAGCTGAAATTGGCGGGCTGATAGCTGTCCCGTTGATGATAGTCCACATCCCATAATATCGCCGGCCCTACAGGAGGGGTATAATAGACGGGCCGGTCATAGATGTGCAGGCTTACAGCGCCGGCATGCACATTACACTGTGCCATCGGGGTTTTCTTGTTACAGTTGGGTACCTGTTTGTCCTTATCCGATAAATGCTGCCCTTTATCCGGAGGCACCTGGCCCTTCCCAAAGATGGCGTCGCCTTCACTGGCGGATACTGAGCGCCATCCGGCCGGCAACGATCCTTGTGGCACCAGGAAATAACCGCTGGCGCTGGAATCCAGGGCAGCCGCCGTTAGCCAGAAATCCTGCCCATAAGTAGTGCCCATCGTAGCATCCTTACAATGGATGGATCCGCTGTCATTTTGTAAAAGAGCGCTGTAATGGTCCAGCTTCCAATGTACGACGGCATTCGGGATCACTGCCGAGCCCGGTTGCCTGAACGCCATCTGGTAATGCAATCCGGTCTGGCTGGCCAGCTGCGCCAGCCCGGACAAAGAAAAACCCTTGGATGTAGACTGTACATCTCCCAACGCCTCACTATACCGGTGAGCGCTGTCCTGTAACATGTATAATTCATTCAGGGCAAAAGGCCCGCACTTGAAGGAGATACCCGGGTTGTTCTTCATCAGCCAGAACCCCTCCCGGATCGTGACCATCCTTTGGCCCGCAGGTCCTTCCAGGGTCCTTTGATCCGTCTCTTTCAACAGCGAATCGATCTGCTCATAGCGCCCTACCCAGGCATCCATCAACAGCAGTTCCGATAACACCCGGTCCGCGAGGACCTTCACCACCGGTAGCTTATTATTCTTCAACAGGCTCCAGGCCTCCTGAAAGGCACTCATGGCCTGATTGTAATACCCCGTTCGACGATAGACGATACCCATATCCGTTAAGAGCGAGCCCCTCCAGCGGCTTTTGGGATAGTTGGCCAGGAATTGCAGAAGAGAAGAAAAGTCATCCGGGCTTTTGCGCTGGGAAAAGGCCGCCAGGGCATTTACCAATGCCTGGTTCTCACCTGCGGAGTCAATCTTAACCGCTGGAACTAATGGCTCTTCGAAAAAATGTACCTGGAAGATCTCCTGGTCCGTGGGCTCTTTGGAAAAGACAGCCGGCATGGCTTCCCCATAAGGAAGGAGAGGGCTGGGCAGGTGACGCTCCGCTGTTACTGAGGGGGTCCGGACAAGGGGATAGAAGGTGGGTTGAGCGGCGGCAGGCCCCATAAATAATAAAGGAAGAACAGCAACAGGCAGCAACCTGGCGAAGATCAATAGGCTTTTCATATGGTCAGTTTTGCAGGTGTAGGATGGTTTTTACTTCATTATAATTGGCCCAGTCGATGGTCTTGTGCTCAACCGGCGGGGCCCATCTGGCCGGAACGCTGCCCGGTACAAGGATGTACCGGTATTGCAGGTATTTCCGCCCGCTGCGCGTAAGGGTACTGGTGTTGGTATTGGAATAAAGAGCTATTCGCTGGGAGTAGAACTGAGGGCTGACGCTGATCCCAGAAAAGACATCCAGGTAGGGAAGAGGTACTACGTCCGCACTATCGGAAGTGCCCAGGTTCATGTACACCTTCACCTCGCCGCTGGAAATGATGCTGCTGCTGAGTTTTGCCGCCGTGATATCGGTATAATAACCTATCGTGTCCACGATGCTGCCGATATGGATCGTGTCTGCCGTATACGTTACGTCCAGCCAGCTGGAATAAATGACATCGGAAGAGGTACTGTCGCCTTTTGGTCCCTGGGGACCCGTGGGACCGGCAGGACCAGCAGGACCCGCGTCACCCTTTTGACATCCGAAGAACAAAAGGGTCAGATAAGACAATACAAAGACCCAACGGAAATAAGATTTACGTTTCATGAATAGGGGGTTTGATGCCCGTAAGGACATTGATAAAAAATGCTGTTAAACTTCAGAAATGGACTGGTTGTTCCTTGGGATAGTTGTAGAAAGGTCGTTCAGTAGGACGGGGTAAAAGTGGGAAATATTCATGAGACCTGCAAAGGGGAAAAACCCGGTTTCTCAAACCCGGCATACAGGATTTATCCGGTCATCGCCCATTGACAACATGTACGGGTTCGCCGTTTAAGTAAGCTCCAACATTTGTAACCGTTGTGTCCAGCATCCTTTCCCTGGCCTCTCTGCTGATCCATGCATTGTGCGGCGTAATAATACAGTTCTTTGCCGCCAGCAGGGGATTACCTTCTGTGGGGGGCTCTTTGGATAATACATCCAGGCCGGCGCCGGCAATGACTCCCTGGTTCAGGGCGGCCGCCAGGTCTTTTTCATGGATCAGCTGCCCCCTGGCGGTATTGATCAACAGCGCCGAAGGTTTCATCCGGTGTAACAGCGCGGCATTGACAAACTCCTGGTTGTCCTTCGTCAGCGGACAGTGAAGGGAGACCACATCGCTCTGCGCGAACAGGTCTTCCAGGGAGACAGGCCTGGCCCCGCCGGTGAATTCCTCTGCCGTATCTTTCTTCCGGGGGCTGTAATAGCATACCTTCATCCCGAAGGCCCGGGCAATACGGGCCGACTGCTGGCCGATATGGCCAAAACCCACCACGCCAAAGGTCTTGCCGGCCAGCTCCATGACAGGGGCTTCCGTAAAACACCAGTCGACCGATTGCTGCCATTTTCCCGCAGCGGTCGCAAGGGCATTTCTGCCTACGTGGTTGGTTAGCTCCAGCAGCAGGGCAAAAACGTGCTGGGCTACAGAGTCGGTGCCATAAGCCGGAACATTACTGACGACGATGCCCCTTTCGCTGGCGGCCACCGTGTCGATGATATTATATCCCGTAGCGGTTACGGAGATAAACCGTAAAGAGGGGAGGGCTGCCAGCGTATCTCTGCTGAACGGGACTTTATTGGTTAATACGATATCCGCTGCGGCGCAGCGTTGTATAATCTCTTCCAGGGGCGTCCTGTCATAGACCGTCAGGTCGCCCAACGCGCGGACCCTGTCCCAGCTCAGGTCACCGGGATTTAAGGTATAACCGTCTACTACAACAATTTTCATGATGCCGGCAATCTACAATTTTTTAGCCTTACCTAATCCTACTTTATAATCATCGGGAGTCCCCGTGACTTTAAGGTTCATAAAACGGACCCGCTTATCCTTATCCCGGTATTGGATGGCATCCACCTGGTCGGGATCCACCTCTTCTTGTTTTTTGCCGAACAGCATCCGGAAGCCTACCTGAGTCACCATCTTCAAAGGGATTCGGATATAATACTCCATCTGGGTATTCAACGACTGCGTACCGGAGATCTCCATGAAACCCAGGGAGGAATTGATATTCATCGCCGGGATGGATAAAGCCCCATTCTTGAACGTCAGTTTATCCCGTAAGGTGTCGAACCGCACCATACTCAGATTCTTATCCTTAAAGTAAGAAGATACGGCCTTCATGGGGGCAAAATTCACCAGCACCCCATCATAAATGGCCACATCCAGCTCCGCCTCGGATTGATCCAGCAGTGGCGTCAGGTCGGGATATACCTGCACATAACTTTTGATCTGCCCGGTCAGACGCCCTTTGATATTTTTGTTGATGACATAGTCCTGTCCAAAATAATCCAGCTTCAGCATCATCTTCTCGATGTTGACATCCTGCACCCGGATGCGGCTCCGCAAATAGATCTTATCGGGGTTGCTGCCGTTAAAATGCGCCCGGGCCGTGACCTTTCCTTCAGCTATCTCCATGGCAAAACTATCCAGGCGGAGCTGTTGGTTGGCCTGCATCAGGACATTGCTGTAAAGATGTTTGAGCCATAAATGACGGTATTTTATCTTGTCGATATTCACCGTTGCCCGGAAGTCAATAAAAGGGATCTGGAAAATATTGAAGGCTCCTGCATGGACGGAGGTCTTCGCCACTGCGGTAGCGGCCGGTAATTCCGACAGGGCAGGCGGCTCTTCTTCCGCCGTCAGCCGGTAGCTTGACAATTGATCCGCATCCAGCATACGGGAAGAGAACTGCAGGAAATTCTCTTTCTTTCGTTTTAAGGTATCTTTCCCGGCATACAAGCGCATGCTGATGTCGAAGTCGCTATTGCCTATTTTCCCCCGCAGGGTATCGATCTTTACAAACTGATCGGCGCCGATTTTTACATTGCCGCTGATACTATCCAGCTTGAACGCATGTTGTTTCAGTTCCCCGGAAATATTGGCGATCTTGATATTGGCAAACCGGAACACGGAGTCATAACGCAGATCTATCTTCGAACGTAGCCAGATGTTGGAGCCCACCTCCTGGTGATAATCCTTCGGCACATACTGGCGGCTGATCCGGCCCAGCAGATCTCTCATAGCCAGTCTTTGCGATTTCAGGTCGAAGGCTAGCTGTGTCCTGCCTCTCTTTACTTTTTCAAACCATAACGGGTAATTGTTGACCCGGCCGCTGAAACGCAGGTCGCTGCTGTCGATCTTACCAGCGAAATTCCGCAGCAACAAAGAAGTGTCATTGATCGTCAGCTCTGCGCCAAATTCATGGAAGGCATGGGGATAATGTTTAAAAGCCGCATTCAGATCCGTTATCTTCAGCTTCCCCTTCGGCAGGGGCAGGGGATGGCGCAGCTCGTTGATAGAAGTTTCCAGGGATAACCCGATGTTAAAACCGTAGATCTCTTCTTTTGCCTTTGCACTTCGGGCCGTATCAAAGGCCAGCAGTTCTTTCAGCACCATTTTATCGCTACGGGCATTCAGGGCCACCACCACCGGCTTCTCCTGGTGATGGAAAAGGGCCGGCAGATCGCTCAGCGATCCATCCAGGTGAAAGTCCGAATTGCCTATCTTACAACGGAGAGAATCCAGTTTGACGGCGCCATCCTTCATCGCGGCATGCAGGTCGAGGTGCTCCACGAGGTAAGGGTAAGAGGGCACCCGGAAGGTAAGGTCGCGCACCGTCAGCTCGCTTTGGATCCCCTGCGTCAGCTTCCCCATGGATTGTTCGGGCAGGTCGAGGTCTACCAGGTCTTTAAAATCCATCTTCAGGCTGATATGCCCCGTTACCCGCTGCAGATCCTTGATGCCCAAAAAAGCGCCCACGAAAGACAGCTCCAGCTCCGAATTCACCTGCATCAATATTTTTGGATCCGAAAAGTCCCGCAGCACAAAGTTACCCTTGAAGAGACCTTCTCCCGGCCGGGCATTCATGTTCAGGATGCGCAGCTCTGAAGTCCGCAGGGAATGCTCGTTCCCATTGGTATAATATCCTTTAAAGGCAAGAGAATCCAGTTTCTTGTTCGCTTCCTGGTTATGCAGCCAACCATTGGTACAGGAGAAGGACAGCTCTATCAGGGGAAGCCGGCTCCCTTTCAGATTCCCCTTTACCGTGGCGTCAAAGGCCAGCCGTCCGTCGTACCGAAAATGTTTCAGCTCCTTAGTCACGGAAGGTGGGGCAAAGGAGAGCAGCTGCTTCAGGTCCGGCTTCTCGCCCGTGATCCTGAAATCCACGGCATTGTCATGTTGCAGGTCGGCTGTCCCGCTGATGTTGAAAACGGCATCTTCCAGCTTCAGTTGTCCCACGGGGAGCTGCAGCAATTGGGTGGACTTGTTATACGAGAACTGGATGGTAGTCTGCAGGTGTTTGTGGCGGAAGAGGGTGGTGTCACCGGGATGTGTGTAATCCACGAGTAGCTGACCCTGGAGGTCGGCAGTGATTTTTACGCTGTCCGCCCGGAGAGAAGACTGGATGCGGTCGATATGCGAGACGACCTGCTGTCCGCTCTCCTTATCTAAAAAAGAGAGATCGATGTTCTTCAGCACCACTTTTTTGATGGCCAGGTCCAGGGGAGGGGAGGTGCTGCCTGGGGAAGTCGTTGGTTCCATGCTGATCCGGCTGGCCTCTACGATATTGAGTTTGCCATCCTTATCCTGTACCAGGTCCAGGTGACCATTTTTCAATACAATGGCTTTCACATGATATTGCTGTTTCAGCAGGTCCGGCAGGCTAAAGCCGATATACATCCGTTCGGCCTCGTAGATGGGCTTACCGGTGGCCGCCTTGCTGGCATAGAACTGCACATTTTTTAATCCGATGGAGATATAAGGGAAATTCTGGAAAACGGAAATGTCGCTGCCCCCGATGGCCAGTTTTCCCGGCAGCTGTTTGTTCAGCTCTTCTACCGCCAGCCCAACCAGGCGCTGCTGCTGGGAGTATAAGACGGCGGTCCCGATAACGATGAGGACCACCAGGGCGATCACAGGCAGTAATATAAAACGAAAAAGGATCTTTCTTGTACGGTGTTTCATAGGTCATGATGTTGTAAATAAACGCCGATCTACCCTCATAAATTGCCTTTCTTAAGCTCCTCCACAGCGTAATTGGCCGCCCTTGCCGTCAGGGCCATATAAAGGATGGACGGGCTTTGATTGGCCGTGCTGGTCATACAGGCCCCATCCGTTACAAATACGTTTTTACATTGATGGAATTGATTCCATTTGTTGAGCAGCGAAGTTTTGGGGTCTTTGCCCATCCGGCAGCCGCCCATTTCATGGATATCCCTTCCCGGCGCCCAGTGATTATCAAATTGGGTAATGTTCTTTACCCCTATATTATCCAGCATCTCCGACCCCTGCGTTAAAAAATCCTTGAGTAATTTTTCGTCATTGTCATCATAATCAACCTTGGTGACCAGCAAAGGAATGCCCCATTGGTCTTTCTTAGCCCTGCTGAGGTACACGTGATTGGTCTCTTTGGGGATGGTCTCCCCCTGCATGTACATATACATGGTCCAGCCACCGGGCTGGGACATGGCATCTTTAAAGGCAGGTCCGATCTGTTCCCCCGGGGTGACGACCCCTCTTGGCCGGGAAGCTCCCATGAATGCCATATAACCGCCCACAAAATCCGTGTCCTGTTTATGCAGGTTCCTGAAGTTGGCCATCATGGACTCGGCTGGCTTGCGCCCATAGTAATACTTGTCTTCATAGCCCTCTACCGTGCCCCCTACCGAGCCCCGGTAATTTTGAAAACAGACATACTTGCCCAGCAGTCCATTGTCGTTGCCAAAGCCCTGGGGGAAACGGGTAGACTCCGAGTTCAATAAAATCAGGTTGCTGTTCAGCGCCGAGGCATTGAGAAAGATGATGCGGGCATAGTATTCCGTCGTCTCGTGGGTATTGGCATCGATGACCCGCACGCCGGTAGCCCTTCCCTTTTTCTCGTCATAGATGATGGAATGAACAACGGAATAGGGCCGGACGGTGAGATGGCCTGTCCTCTGCGCCCAGGGAAGGGTGGAGGATACGGAGCTAAAGTAGCCGCCGAAGGGGCACCCCCGCATACAGAGGTCCCGGGCCTGGCATTGGGCCCTTCCCTGTTGAAGGTGAATATCCCTGGCCTCTGTCAGCTGCGCCCAACGGCCCTGTATCATGTGCCGGTCCTTATATTTTGTTTTTAGCTTCTGCTGCAGGTCTTTCTCCACACAATTGAATTCGAAAGGAGGAAGGTATTCGCCGTCCGGCATGGCTTCCAGCCCATCCCGGTTCCCGCAGATCCCGGAGAAAATCTCCACATGCGAATACCAGGGCGCTATATCGTCATAGCCAATGGGCCATTCTATGCCATATCCATATCGGGCGGGAGCGGTGAACTCAAAAGGACTCCAACGGGGACAGGCGCGTCCCCAGATCAGCGACTTGCCGCCCACCTGGTAACCGCGTATCCATTCAAAAGGTTTCTCCTGTATATAAGGATGATCATTATCCTTGATAAAAAAATGGGCCGTGTCTTCACCAAAACCTGCCGCCTGCGTGATTAGAGGGTTCTCTTCTACAAACTTGCGGGGCATTTCACCGCGGTGCTGGAACTCCCAGGGCGCCATGGTCGCCGTGGGATAATCCTTCAGGTGTACTACATTCCTCCCTCTTTCCAGCACCAGGGTCTTGAGCCCATGGTCGCACAGTTCTTTGGCAGCCCATCCTCCGCTGATCCCGGAGCCGATCACGATGGCATCGTATGTATGTAAAGTGGTTGCTTTGTTGTTGATATGAAGGGTATCGTCCGGCATTCCTTAAAGATCGGAAGAGTTTTCGGTTTTAAAAAATCCTTCGCCAGGCGACCTCCTCCTTATAACGTACGCAGCCCGCCATCTACCAGCAGTTCACTGCCTAACATAAACCGGGAGTCACCGGAAGCCAGGTACAGAGAGGCTTCCGCCATTTCCCGGGAAGTGCCCACTCTTTTGACAGGAGTAGCCTGGGCCATCATTTCTTTTACGGCATTGGCCTCTTCCCTGGTGGACGTCACCGTTTCAAAAACCGGGGTGTCGATAGGGCCCGGGGTCAGTACATTGACCCGGATCTTCCTATCCAGCAGCTCCGCGGAGAAACTTCTCGCCAGGGACCGGATGGCCGCTTTAGAAGCTGCATAGGCAGCGTGATTGGGGACGCCTTTTTCAGCAACCGTGGAAGAGGTCAGCACAATGGAAGCTCCGTCATTCAAATAAGGCAAAGCCTTTTGAACGGTAAAGAAAGTTCCTTTGAAGTTGATGTCGCTCGTCTTATCGAACATCTCTTCCGTAAAACCCGCCAGGGGTCCTATAATATATACCGCCGCATTGACGACGAGTACGTCGATCTTTCCCAGTTTTTCCTGTACGGTGCTGTACAGCTTTTCAAGGTCCTGTAAGTTAGCTACATCCCCCTGTACCGGCAGGACCCCATGACCGATAGTGGTTACGGCATTGTTTAAGTTTTTCAGGTTGCGGCCGGTGATAGCTACCTTCGCGCCCTGTTCGGCGAATAATTGGGCGGTCGTCAAACCGATGCCGCTGCTGCCGCCAGTTATAACGGCTACCTTGTTTTTCAATTTCTCTGACATAATCTTAATTTTTTAAATTTTGATTATGCAAAGTTGCAACGATCCGTACCGCCGGAAAATGAACCAGGTTAGGAAATACCGTTGAAGTAGTTCAACTTTTTCAGGGGCTTTTACCGTTTGCCCGTTTCCACTTCTTTCAACAGCTCCTCCACAGCCGCCTTCAATTGATCATCCGTTCCTTTGGCGATCCAGTCGGGTTGGTTTTCTACAATGATATCCGGAATACAGGGACCCAGCTCTTCATTCTTATCCGTACTCTTTACAAACCATCCCCGCCCGGGTAGCCGCACAAACGAGCCGTCCATCAGCAGTTTTCCTCCCGTAGAAATTACGGAGCCATTCGTCGGTACCCCCACCAGTTTGCCGATCCCCAGCGTCTTATAGGCATGGGCAAAGATCTCCGCATTGGAATAGCTCCCCTCATTGCACAGAGCGATGGAAGGTCGGGTCCAGGCGGCATATACCAGTCGTTCCCCGATGGGATAATAGTCACGGAACTTCTTCTTATCCTTTTCCAGGTCTTCACTCGCTCCCCGGGGGATCGTATAGGCATGCTGTTTATAATTCAGGATGGTCATCAGATAGTCCGTCGTGCTGCCTCCCCCATTATACCGCACATCGATGACAAGGGCTTCCTTCCCGTACCCTGCCGCCATGAATTCCCGCTCTACCACTTCAAAACTGGGGAAATCCATGCTGCGGATATGGATATATCCCAGCTTACCGCCCGACCACTTATCCACCAGCTTCTTCCGGTCTTCCACCCACTCCTCGTATTGTTCATCTCTCAGGTTGGGGACAGGCCGGAGGGGTACTTCCCTGGGTTTGCCATCCGCACCTTTCACCTGCAGCAGGATCTTTTCATTCGCCAATCCGTTCAGCAGCCCATAAAAATTTTCTTCCGCCCGCACGGGTTCTCCATTTACGCCTGTTATAACATCTCCCTCCGACAGCTTGCTTACTTTTTTATCGGCAGGAGAGCCAACGATAACATGCTGCACCTTCATGCCGCCTTCTACGGGGATCAGCTCTGCGCCCAGCAATCCCGTCACCTCTTTCTGGGTCTCTATCCGTCCGGTGGCCGTAAAGCCCACATGGCTGGAATTCAATTCCCCCAGCAACAGGTTGAACATATCCCGGAAATCATTGCTGGTGCTGGCATATATACAACGGTCCCGGTATTTATCATGGAGTTTCTTCCAGTCATGACCGGAAAAGTTCGGATCGTAATAGCCATCCCTTATCGTACGCCAGGCTTCTTCGAATACCTGTTCCCGTTCGGCTATATAGTCGATCCTGAACTTCGCCGCATACGGCAGGGCCTCGGTTAGCCCTGACTTCATATCCACCCTTGAAAACCCGCCAGTCTTGGCATAGTATAAGTATTTGGCATCCCGGTCCATCGAGACCTGCAATGGATTCGTGCCGCCCTTGGTGATCTCTTTCAGATCTTTCCCATCCCATTTGATACTATAGAGGTCGCGGCCTTTCGCCGTGCTGCTGGTGGTCGTATAATACACCGTCTCACCGTCTTTTGAGAATAGCGCATCATCCTCGTCGCCGGGGAAACTGGTCACCTGTACTACCCGCTCGTAGATCTTGTCGAAGTCGATGGTCAGCGGGGCAGGTTTTTTCTTTTCCCCGGCTGTTTTGGAACTATTGTCCTTATCCGCCGGTGCCGGGTCCCGGTCCTGCCAGTCCTGTGTCGACTTCTCCCAGTCATCCTTCCGCAGCCAGACAAACCATACGTCAACACTCTTTGTCACACTGCGTTCTGAAAGAAAGCCCAGCTTGGATCCGTCCGGGCTCCAGAAAGGACGGGCATCCTCGCGGGGATGCATGGATACGTTCACAGGCTTAGCCGAATTATCCGCCGGCTGTATAAAAACTTCCGCATTGAAATACAGATCGGATTGCGAATAAGCCAGCCACTTGCTGTCGGGACTCCATACGACACCCCGGGCCGGGGACCAGCCATTGGTGAGGATCTTCTCCTCCGTTAACTTTCCCGCAGGAGAGATATCGGCCACTACCAGCGTACCCCTTCCCCGGCTATAGGTTATCTTTTTGTTGTCCGGTGAGATCACAGGGAAGGATTCATCGACCGATGTACGGGTCAGAGGAACCAATTCATGTTTGAGACTTTTGAAGATGTTATGTTCCGCCGTGTCCGAAGATCGCACCAGGTAGAGATCGTAATTGCCTCCCGAGCGGTCGCTGCAAAAGAGCAGCGCCGAGTCATTCAGCCAGGCAGGCTGGATGTCGCGGAAGGCATGGTTGGAGACATTAATGCTCCGGGGTTTATCCTTATCTGCTTCCTTTATGAAGATTTCTCCCCGCACAGAATAGGCGATGAGTTTGCCATTAGGGGATACGGCATATTCAGTGGCGCCGGTCGTAACCGTCTTTTGCTCGGCGGCATCCAACCGGTCCTCAGCATTGATCTCCACATTCAACGCTTTTATCTCCTTCGATCCGGTTTTCTGGATATACAAATGCATATCCTTTTCAAAGACGACGGTTGAGCCATCCGCCGAAATCCCAAAGTGCCGGATAGACTCATCCTTATAGGTGGTAAGCTTCTCCGGTGCGCCTGCATGTCCTTCGCCGTCTATCGCCCAGCGATAAAGGTTATAGGCCCCGTCGACACTGCTGAGAAAATAAAGGGCGTTATTTCCCACCCATTGAGGCAGGATATCATTGGTGGGGAATCCAGGCAGCTTCAAATACGTTTTTTTCCGGGTATCATATAACCAGACATCCCTGTTGGAGCTTCCTGTATACGCCTCCCGGGCAACGGGGTTGATGTCTCCCCGTACAAACGCCAGCCAGTGGCCATCCGGAGAAAGGATGGGATCCCACCCCACGGCATCGAGCATACGCGTCTCCGTTCCACCCCTGGGGCTGATCTCTTGTACTTCAGCAGGTCTTTCGATGGCATTGAATTCCCGGTTCGCGGAAAAGAGTATCTTTCCCGGCACCGTCCAGCTGGAAACCTGATCTTCGCCGGAATGATAGGTGAGGCGGCTCACAGGCCCACCGTCCGCCGGTACCGTAAACACATCGTTGTTGCCAAACCGGGAACCGGAAAAAGCGATCTGCTTACCGTCCGGACTGAAGACAGGATGAGACTCATAGGCATCGTGGATGGTGATGCGCGTGGCCTTGCCCCCTGTGACCGGTACCGTCCAGATATCGCCCTGGAAGGAGAAGGCTACCAGGGAGCCGTCCGGGCTGATGGCCGGCTGGCGCAGCAATACAGGATGTTGGCTATAGACAGTTAATAGTAAAAATTGGAAAACAAAGAAGGATAGCAGCGACTTGGTTAAGGATGGATGCATAAATCTATTTTATTATATAAGATGCCGCAGGGCATCCTTCTAAAATAATTAATCCTTTTCATCTCACCATATAATCTTAAATTGATTTTATATGAGACCACTACTCTTTTTCTTAGTAGGATGCTGTCTGAATGGGCTCTGCGTGCTGGGCGAACCGATAAAACCGCTTCCCCGCATCGCCATTGCAGGACTGTCCATAGAATCCAGCACTTTTTCACCGGCGCTGACGGAGGAAGCCGCCTTTCATGCAAAATATGGGACAGATGTCTTTTCCATATACCCGTTCCTATCAGCCGATTCCTCTCTTCGTCGCCGCGCCTTTTGGATACCGACCCTGGTTGGCAAGTCGCTGCCGGGAGGAGCCGTCACCAGGGAAGCCTATGAGTCGCTGGTCAGCCAGACACTGGACTCTCTCAGGAAACATGCACCGTATGATGGGCTTTATTTGGATATCCACGGCGCCATGAGTGTGGTGGGCCTGGACGACCCGGAAGGTGATTTTATAACCAGGATCCGCAAAGTAGTGGGGAAAAGTACGCTGATCTCCACTTCCATGGATTTACATGGCAACGTTTCCTGGCGGCTGGCGGAAAATACCGATCTGATCACCTGCTACCGGATGGCGCCCCATGAAGATGCCATGGAGACCAAACAACGGGCCGTGGAGAACCTGCTGCGCCGGATCGAAACCGGGAAAGGCAAACCTGCTTACAAAGCCTGGATCTCCATCCCGATCCTCTTGCCGGGTGAAAAGACCAGCACCCGGATCGAACCGGCAAAAAGTGTATACCAGGCCGTTGCACCGGCCGCGGCGCAATCGGGCATCGTCGATGCGGCTATCTGGGTGGGTTATGCCTGGGCGGATGAACCGCGTAATCACGCTGTCGTGATGGTGACCGGCGATGACCAGGATAAAGTGACCCGCACCGCGGAACAACTGGCCCATCGTTTTTGGGATGCCCGTTCCGGTTATGCCTTTGTCGCACCCACGGGGGATTTAAAACAATGCCTGGACCAGGCGCTGGCCAGCACCAAACATCCTTTCTTTATCAGTGACTCCGGTGACAACCCCACTGCCGGCGGCGCCGGTGATGTTACCTGGACGCTGACCCAGGTCCTGGCCCGCCCGGAGTTTAAGTCAGCCGACGGTCCTTCTCTTATCTATGCCTCCATTCCCGGGCCGGACCTAGTGAAGGCCGCCATCGCCGCCGGGGTAGGTAAATCCGTCGACGGTTATGCCGGCGCCAAAGTAGATGCGCGGTATGCCCCCCCGGTACGATTGAAGGGAACCGTTGAATCTATACAATATGGAGACAAAGACGCCGAGGTGGAAGTGGTCGTCCGGATTGGTAGTGTACACGTCATCGTTACACAAAAACGCAAACCCTATCACAAAGAGATCGATTTCACCCGGCTGGGCCTCGAGCCCCGTAAAGCGGACATCGTGATGGTCAAGATCGGCTACCTGGAGCCCGAGCTGTATGCCATGCGCGCGGACTGGCTGCTGGCGCTGACACCCGGAGGTGTGGACCAGGATCTCGGGCGCCTGCCCTATAAAAGGATCCAGCGCCCTATGTTCCCGCTGGACAAGGATATGCCCGAGCCCGACCTATCGGCGAAGCTGGTGCCGGCATCGGATCGGTTGTGAAATTTTATTCCGCCCAACATCTCTAATAAAAAAAGGGGCCACATTAATGGCCCCTTCACAAAGGTCTCAACCTGCAAGCTTAATTAACGTATAGTTAAACAGCGGCAATCGCAGGAATACTCCACAAAGTTATAATTTTTCTTCTGAAAGAAACTTCTATTTTTGTAGTTTCTTAAAACCTGCCCTAAGTGATTAATGGCCAATTTCATACCGCAATCTCGCCGCCGCGGTTTTCAAAGTATTATATTGCTTGTGGGAACAGCAGGCGTAAGGCCTTGAAATTATATAGAGCAAACATTTTATTATCTCAGAAGATGTACGCAGTAATAGGTGTGTTTGAGATAATACTGAGGAATTCTATCGATAGACATTTTGTATACCTTAAAGGTAATAATTGGTTAGAAGATGCTGTTCAGCCAGGCGGCTACCTGGAAGTTGCTACTGGCTGTGAAGATTCTTGTCATGCTGTCCAGGAGTGTATTTACAAGCTTGGTCTGGAATATACGCACGATCAATTAATAACAAAACTTTCCTTTGGTTTTTGGTCATATCAATTTGCAAAAAAGAACTTTGCAGCGGCAGGTAATACGCTTCTGGAAATTTTTCCTAATAGATCTTTCGGCATCAATCAAAAGACTGTCTTCAAAAATTTAGTAAAAATCAACGAAATTCGAAATAGAATTGCTCACTATGAACCCATTTGCTTTGATAAGAGTACGGGTGCTATCTCGACAACCTTTGTGGCAAACAGATATAACTTAATTTTGGAATTGTTGTTTTGGCTCGGTTGTAATCCTAAAAGAATCCTCTACGGAATCGACAGCGTGAGAAATGGCATAAATGCGGTAAACGTCATTTCATAAGATTTCATTAAGTTGACAGGCCCAGGACGGTCATCCTGTTTTAATCCGTCCTGGGCTCGTCAACTGCCTACCGCATAATCAAAATAGTCTGATAAGAAGCCCGCGCGCCATCGCTCCATATCAGTTTATACACCCCTCTCATAAAGGTGGATACATCAATCCTCACTTCAGGAATACCCTGTCCTACAGTCGTCAGCTGAATGACCTTACCGTTCATATCCACCAACTGGAATACCGAAGGATTTATCGTTGAAGGCAGAGTTACAAGAATATAATTACTGACCGGGTTAGGATACAACGTCAGCGTAGCCGGAACACCGGCCATTTGTATCACCACTATATTGCTGTATCGCACATAACCGGCAGTGTCCTCTATTTTAAGCCGGTAGTAATTGATACCTCCGCGAGGCGCCTGGTCTGTAAATGTATAGGAAGCCGTGTCCATACCCCGGGCGGTAACGCTGCTTATCGCATTGAAATGAGCCGTGTCGGTTCCCTGTTCAATGACGTAATAAGAGATGCTGGAGTCATTGGCTATCTTCCATTGCAGATAGGCTTGGTTGGCCACCACAGTACCTATGAACTCTTTTAGCTGGAAGAGGGGAGGAGCAGGCGGCGTCACCACGGGCGGCGGATTGACGAAGGTAAATCCGCCCAACGTGTCGGACCCGTTAGGCCCTGTTAGGATCAACGACCCGGAAGCTCCGGTATCGACGATGGCGATCAGCAGGCTATCCGAAACAACGGAGAAGCCGGCCGCGGGGATGCCGCCGAAGCTGACGGTGGTGAGGCCGTTGAAATGGCTGCCCCGGATAGTAACCGTATCTCCCTTGCCGGCCTGTGTGGGTGCAAAGCTATTGATGACAGGAATGATAACTACGGGTGGCGGACCAGCAAAGGTAAACCCTCCCAATGTATCGGACCCGTTAGGCCCTGTCAGGATCAATGATCCGGAAGCTCCGGTATCGACGATGGCGATCAACAGGCTGTCCGATGCAATGGAGAAGCCGGCAGCCGGGATGCCGCCAAAGCTGACGGTAGTGAGGCCGTTGAAATGGCTGCCCCGGATGGTAACCGTATCGCCCCTGCGGGCCTGTGTGGGTGCAAAGCTGTTGATGACAGGAGTGAGATCCACGGGCGGCGGAATAATATACGTAAATCCTGTCACCGTATCCGCTCCAAAAGAAGTGGCCAGGATAATACTGCCGGTGGCTCCGGTGTCCACTACGGCCGTCAGCACCGTATCCGACAGGACGGCAAACGAGGCGGCAGGCTGCCCGCCAAAACGGACGGAAACAGCACCCGAGAGGTAGTTGCCTTTTATCGTAACGGTCGATCCGGCGGCGGCGCTGTCGGGACTGAAAGAAAGGATGACCGGGGCGGGCCGGTTGGACGGCTTAAACCGGTATACGGAAATCGTATTCGATCCCTCGTTAACCGTGGCGAGATCATTCTTTCCTATATTATGTACGTCGCCAATAAAAATATCTTCCGGGCTACTCGCGGTAGCATAATCTGTTTTTGACGAAAAGGAGAGGGCGCCGTTTGCGCTATAGTTTTTGAACACGGAGATGACATTGCCGGTACTGATCGAAGAGAGATCCGGCTTGCCGTCCCCGTCCAGGTCTCCAATGGAAATAACGGAGGGGTGTGGGTTACAGGCGAGGTTGGTTCCCGGTGTAAAGGTCAGCGAACCCACCGTACTGGTATTCTTGAAAACCGTGAGGACACTGCTGTTGACGTTAGCGACCGCCAGGTCCGGCTTGCCATCCCCATCGAGGTCCCCCATGGATATACTCACCGGGCCGCTCGGCGTGGCGAGAGGGGCTGCTTCCGCAAACGTGAACCAGCCATAGTCGGAGGTGTTTCTGAACAAAGACAACGTATTATCGGCGCTGTTGACGATGGCCAGATCGGGCATGCCGTCTCCATCGATATCCCCTACGGCCACGTCGGCCGGGTTACTGCCGGTTGAGCCGCCATTTTGCATCACAAAAGAAATATTCCCGACGGTGCTGGTATTGCTGAAAACGGAGAAACTTCCATTACTGGCCATGTTGACCGCGACGATGTCCGGCATGCCGTCTCCATCGATATCGCTGATGGCCATCGAAGAGGCATAAGCGTTGCCAATATCCACTTTGGCAGCAAAACTGATGCTACCGGAGGTACTGGTATTCCTGAAAATGGAGAGGGTCTTGGGGAGAATGTTATTTACGATCACATCCGGTTTACCATCCCCGTCGATGTCTGCAATGGCCACGGAAGCAGGGGAACTGCCAGTAGCATAATCCGTGCCCGCTTCGAATCGCAGCGTATCGGTAGCCGCCATATTCCGGTATACGGAAATGCCGGTACCCTTATTGGTGGCGACCAGATCGGGATATCCATCCCCGTCCAGGTCTCCGAACGTGAAGCCTACGGGAGTCACTCCTACGGCATAGTCCGTCCTGGAAGAAAAAGACGTTGAGTCGATAAATCCACCCCCCGGCCAGGTCAACACAAAAGGCGATGCCGGGAAAGCCGCTTTACCGTCGGAAGAGGCCCTTAAAGGTTGGTAGCTGCTGCCCCCCGGTATTTTCACCGTCAGCGTATTGGCGGTAGCCCCCGTAATGATGCCCTTCACGGATCCCAGGTAGACGCTATTATTGCTGGCGACGGGGTCAAAGTTGGAGCCGATCACCGAGATCGTCGTTCCTTCAGGCCCGGAGGCAGGCGTGAAGGAGTTAACGGTAGGAAGGGTATAGAAGATATAGCCAGCCAGGGTGCCCGTGCCATGGGAAGAGTTGACAACTACACTTCCTCCCAGGGTTTGGGGCACTATCGCCGTGATGCTGGTTGATGAATTAACCGTATAGGAGGTCGCAGGCTGTCCTCCGATGGATACGGAAGTAATATTGGTAAAATTCGTCCCGTTGATGGTCATCACCGTTCCTTTTCCTCCCCGTATCGGCGTAAAAGAGCTGATATGAGGGGCATTCACCTGGTTAGGAACGACAGAAAAGGTATTATCACTCGTATTGGCGGTGACCAGGTCCGGCAACCCGTCCCCGGTGACATCAGCAATACTGATACTGGCAGGTCCATTGCCCGTTGTATAGTTCATACCAGGTGCAAAAGAGAGGACCCCTGACTTGCCGATGTTTTTGAACGCCATGACGGCATACCCCCCGTTTTGCGGGCTGGAATTGTCTACAATAATGTCTGGCAGTCCATCCCCATCGATGTCGTTGATCGCGACGCCAACGGGATAGTTAGGTCCTACGGAATAGACCGTGGAATCCAGAAAGCTGATGGTGCCGGAGGATCCGGTATTTTTAAAGATGGTCAGGGTATTGTCATTGGCATTCACGACGGCAAAGTCCGGCTTCGCGTCTCCATTGAGATCCCCGATGGCGACGCTAAAAGGTCCGCTGCCGGTATTATAGGTGACGGGTGCAGCAAAGGAGGTCTTTCCGATGGTGCTCGTATTCTGAAATACGCTGACATAGTTGGAACTGGTACTGGCGACAATGATCTCCGGCCTTCCATCCCCATCCAGGTCTCCGGCAGACAGGCCACGGGAGCCTGGTCCGATAGGGTAATTGGCGTTTCGTACAAAATTAATGGTCCCTCCGGTGCCGCTATTGGTAAGAACGGTCATCGTGTTATCCATATTGGCTATCGCCAGGTCAGCCCTTCCATCCCCATCGAAGTCCGCAATGACGGCTGCCATCGGAGAGCTGTAAGCATTTTTTCCCGTTCCATAGTCCACTCTTGCGGCAAAAGAGATGGTGCCCGGGCTGGAGGTATTTCTATAGACAGAGACCGTAGAGGCGCTGCCGTCGTCATTGGTTACCACCATGTCCGGAAGGCCATCTCCGTTGAGGTCGCCGAGAGTAATGCCGATAGCGCCGGATGATCCGGGGAAATCGGTCTTTTGGAACAGCGGGGTCCCATTGGTGGACTTGTTCCTGTAGACCGATACATTAAAATCGAAGCTGTTTACTACGGCAACATCCACCTTTCCGTCTCCGTCCAGATCCGCCGCCACCGCGCCGGATGGCATTCTGTTGGTTGCATTGTCTGTCTTTGCCCCGAATGAGCTTGGCGTAAGGACCGGCCCTCCGCCGGCAAACGTAACGATAAAGGGCAGGTCCGTATAAGAGGTTGAATTATTCCGGGAGATAGAGATGGGTTGATAGGATGCACCTGTCGGAACCAGGACGCTGAGTGAAGTCGGCGTAGCAGAAGAGACCGTGGCCCTCACCGATCCAAAATAAACGATGTTTTCGCTGGCAACCGTACTGAAATTACTACCGGTGATGGTCACCGTCGATCCGACCGGCCCCGCCAGTGGTGAGAAGGATAGAATCCCCGGCCCGGAATAAAAAGGGGCTGCACTGCCGATGCCGGCTATGGTAGTCACGGCTACGGTCAGTTTCCCAACGGGTACAGGTCCCACCGTGGCAACGATGCTGGTATCGGACGTCACCGTGAAGGTGGTTACCGCGGAATCCCCAAAGGTGACAGCTGTTGCAGCGGTGAAATTCTTTCCATATAGGTGGACTACGGTTCCGGTCCCACCTCTCACCGGAGAGAAGGAACTGATCACGGGAACCGGTGGAATATACGTGAATCCCGGGAGTGTCACCGTTCCGGAAGCTGCATTGACAACGACATTGCCTGTTGCGCCGGAACCGACTACCGCCGTTATCGTCGTGGGGGATACCACCGTAAAAGAGGTGGCGGGAATTCCGCCGAAGCTGACGCCCGTTACACCTGTAAAATTACTGCCGGTGATCGTTACCGTTGCGCCTGACCGCGCAGAGGCAGGGGTGAAACTGGCGGTCTGGGCCTGCGTGGTGTCGGGCTGGTATTCGACAAAAGATATCGCCCCATCTGCAGAGTCTACGACGGCTATATCTGCAACGCTGTCGACATTGAAATCTCCCAGTACCAGGGCAATAGGTGAGTTGCCCGTGGTGACACGGACATCCGGATTGAAATGGATCGTGCCGCTGGTGCTGGTATTCTTTAATAAGGAAATGGTGTTTAAAGGGACATTCAGATATCCTTGCCCGGGCCAGCGGTAGCTGTTAACGGCTGCAATATCCGGTTTGCCATCTCCGTCAAAATCCCCGATGACCGCCTGTATGGCACTGCCCTGAATACGCAAAACAGTGGCAGGGGCAAAAGCTATATTCCCGGTACTACTGGTGTTCCGGAATACGGAAACGATAGAATCATTGCCGTTGGTCATGATGACATCCGGCTTGCCATCCCCGTCGATATCTCCCGTAGCGGCACAATAGATCCCATTACCTGATCCGAAATTATGAGGAGTGGCGGAGAAACTAAGCCACGCATTGCTCGTCGTATTTTGAAAGACGGTAAAACAGGATCCGTTGAGGTTAGGGAAAATAATATCAGGTTTGCCATCCCCATCGATGTCGGCGATGGAAGGAGGGTAGGGATTCATGGGGGTACCTATCGTTTGCCATGACGTTAGCTTGATATTTCCTACGGTACCATAATTCAGGAATACATAACATTTCCCGGTGATATAGCCCTCGACCCCGGTGATGACCAGCTCCGGTTTACCGTTGGCGTCCAGGTCGCCGATGGCGATACCTTCCGGGGAACCAGGTAAGCTCAGATCATATTTGGCGGCAAAGGAGATATGGTGGAGTGTACTGGTATTCAGAAAAATAGAAACGGTATTCGATCCGGAATTGCCTACCGCTATATCCAGCTTCCCATCGCCGTCAATATCACCCACGGCCAGGGACATAGGATTGATGCCCGAAGAGGCTCCGACAGCGCCGGCAACATTCAGGGAAAAATGACCGGCAGAACTTGAATTGGGAAAGATGGTAATAGATCCGCTGTTATAATTACAGGTTACAAGATCCGGTAACCCGTCCCCGTCAAAATCCCCGGAGCTGAGGGCCTGGTATCCTTTAAAAGTAACAACGGACGAAACGGGTTTTATTGTTTTACTATCCAGGACACCTGGCCCGGAAAAGGTAACAAGAAAGGGAGATGGGGAGGTAGCCGTCAGGTTACCCGTCGTTACGGAGACAGGCTGATAAGTGGCGCCTGCCGGAACGGTAACGGTCAACGATGTCGACGTGGCTGCCGATACGGTCGCTTTGACAGCACCGAAATAGACAATGTTGCTGCCGGGTGTAACACTGAAATTTGTCCCATGAATGGTTACGGGAGTCCCTGTAGGTCCGGACGCAGGGCTAAGCGAACTAATAGTAGGTTGCGCCAGCAGGTGTTGCGCAAAAAAAACCAACGTCAAAAATAGATACTTTTTGACAGCGCCTTGTTTCAAAAGGGCAGAGGGGTACAGTTGGGTCATCAGGGGATATTTGCGCCAAAATAATACAAATAGTTGAAGCAGGCAAGCTATGGTGTTATTTTGCAATGTGATACGTTGCTGACGAATGCCCTAAATTTGGGGCCGGCGAATTCGGTCTCAGAATACCTTCATTTAGATGTTATAATATATGATGACAATCCACCTTTTTATATGGATCCTGGGATTCTATACGGCTGTCCCACCTGTTGCCGGCGAATTCGAAGCTGGAAAAGTAATAGATCATGTGATCTGTAAGGGAGATCCCACCCAATCCTATGCGTTATACATTCCTGCAAAAGGTAATGCCATTGCCTTGCCCGTCATTTATTTTTTCGACCCGCATGGCGATGGCGCTCTTCCCGTGAGGAAATACGCACCGTTGGCGGAAGCCTATGGCTTTATCCTGGTCGGCAGTAACAATTCAAAGAATGGCAACGACTGGTCCGTCACCGGGAACATATGGCGTCGTTTGTTGGATGACACGCAAGGTCGTTTAAAGATCGACAGGAACCGGATTTACACGGGTGGGTTCTCGGGCGGCGCTAAAGTGGCGGGTTATGTGGCATTACAGCATCCCGGCATAAAAGGGGTTATCGCAGGGGGAGCCGGGCTGCCGGATGGAACCCCGGCGGGTGATTTCAACTTCAGCTTCACCGCCCTGGCGGGAGAGGGGGACATGAATAGGTCGGACCTGGTATCCTTTAGTAATGAGTTGGACAGAAGCCGCACCCGGCATCGTATCATTCATTTCGATGGCATACACGAGTGGGCGCCTGCAACGAGCATGAACCTGGCTTTTGCAGGCTTGCAGTTCGACGCCATGCGGCAGGGGCTCCTTTCCAAAGACGCCGCTTTTATCAACCGCTATGTGACTCAAAGCAAAACCAGATTTGACACCTATTATAAAAGACAGCAACTGATCAAGGCCGAACAGGAATGCAAATTGTCGATAAGCCTGCTCGATGGTTTGACCGGCGAGACGGCCTGGTTCACGGCAAAGACGGCTTCCCTGGCCGGCAATACGCTCTATCGGCAACAACGACAGCTGCAGGAGAGCTTACTGGTCAGGGAACAGAATACGAAAGCGGAATATAATCAGCACTTTCAGCAAATAGAGGATGCTTATTGGAGTCAGACCATCCGTGACCTGCAGACAAAGGCGGGGGGACCGGCACGATCGGGCATGGAGGAAAAGACCTGGACGGCATCAGCCGAAAGGGCCATGTACCAGCGACTGCTGGCTTACCTGTCCCTGGCATTTTATAGTATCAGCAACCATTTGATCAATAGCAACGATAATAAAGATGCCCGGCATTTTGTGGAATGGTATAAAACAGCAGACCCCGCCAATAGCGAGGCCTGGTATTTCTCAGCCATCCTTTTTGCCCGGGATGGCAACAGCCCCGCCACTGAAAAGGATTTAAGGAAAGCGGTAGGCTGTGGTTTCCGGGATAGGGAGCGTGTGCGGCAGCAGCCGGAATTTTCCGGATTATCTCCCCGGCTCAACATGGACCGGATTTTCGGGTCTTATTGATACTCGTACGTCAGCTTTGTCTCGCCATCATCGGCTGTGATAGGATAACCGGCTCCATCATACGTGTATTGTTGCGTGATGGTATAGTCCAGGTTGGTGCCGGGGAAGTCATAAGCGGAAGTTACCAGCTCATGCTGAGACCCGAAAACAAGTGAAAAACCTGCCTGATCCAGCACATACCTGGTGACCTGCGGGAAAGGGGACTTTTTGGTGCCGAATACAAAAGTTGCCGTATAGAACCCGGCCTGGGAGGATGTCACTTTTGTCAGGTTACCGTTGGTATAGGATAGCGAAAAATCCATGTTTTGGTCAACCTGGGTCATTTCAAGATGGATCTTCGTAACCTGACCGCCACTGAGCGTATACGTGAGCTTGTCATCTTCTATCAAATCATCAGGCTCTCCAGCAGTCAGCTTCCAGCTTTTAAAGGTGCCCGACTCCGGCACCGCGTTGGCCCAGGTATACGTGTAGATGTTCTTAAACCCGTCTTCAATGTTTTCGACCTTGATGAGGTTGCCGGCGGCATCGTAGGAAAAGATGGTAGATTCATTCCCCGTAGTGCTGGCGAAGCCCGTAAGACGTTTGGCATTGTCATAGGAGAAATTGTACACCATGGTGGCGCCGTTTTCCAGTTTGGTCAGCTTCTTAATGAGTTTCGTGGTATTGTCGCCTCCGTTGCTTCCACCTCCGGGATGGTCTTTTTTGCAGGAGCCAAAAATGATGGCAGACAATACGCCTGCAATGAACAAGATCTTTTTCATGGTTATATTTTTTTGTGGCCGTAAAAGTAGCAGGGTGCAGTGGCTGCCGGAAAGGGAAAAGGAATGAACTGTGATTATAGGAGAATGAAATGTGCTGGTAACTAAATTTTTTATTGGCAAAGGCGCCCGGTGCGGAAACTCCGGATAATACCGGACCTTTAGGAAATGAAAAGAAGCAGATTTTTGTCGTGGTTGGGATGGGCCTCCATTTTTACACTGTTTAACAAAATGACAATGGCTGGAAACCTGGCAGAGCCGGAGAAACTGTATTTCAAAGACGACGGTAAAATACCTAACAGTAAATATCCTTTGATCCTTTACCGCAACGCCTTTTCGGCCAGAAGTGAAGATGGCGCATCCTGGCTGGAGCAACATTTTGCAGCCAATGACTGGACAAATTCCTGGCGCAATGGCGTATATCCTTTCCATCATTATCACAGCACCTCGCACGAAGTATTGGGGATCTATAGCGGCTCCGCACTCCTGCACCTGGGTGGGGAAAAAGGAGAACGGGTATCCGTTCAGGCGGGGGATATTATTGTCATACCCGCGGGAGTGGGACATAAGAACCTGGGATCCGGAGAAGATTTCGGAGTGGTAGGCGCTTATCCGGAAGGACGTCATTGGGACCTGAATAAAGGCTATCCGGGTGAAAGACCGTTGGCAGACAGGAATATAGCGGGCCTTCCGATCCCTCGTTTGGACCCGTTGCTGGGGAAAGAGGATGGCCTGCTGAAGATCTGGCGTTAAGAGACCTTGTCAATAAGCTCCTTTTTAAACGTAGATGGATTGGCGCCGGAAAAATTCCGGAAGAAACGGCTGAAATGCGAGCTGGTATCGAAATTTAATTTATCCGCGACCTCTTTAATGCTGAGCGGCGTGGACTCCAGCAGGTAATAAATGTTAACTTTTCTTTGGACGATTGTTCAACGCATATCCTTTATATTTGGCTTCATGAAAGGTATTGAACATACTTCCTTCACCGAATTTTTCCCCTTCTGCAGGAAATTATTCTGCTTCTCCAATTTTAAGGACTTTAATACGCTTGCCCAAGACTAAGGCCTGCCTGTCTTGGGTCCTCCCGCTAAATAGCAAATAGGTTCAGTTCCACTGAATCAATTCATTCCTTAAAGAAATTCACCATGACACGGAATCAACAACCTGCCCCCATCGGGGCAAGTATCATCGTATGGCTGGTAATGGCCATCATCCTTGCTATCAGAGAGGCGTATATTTATTCGTATATTTGATTTTTACAAATCAGAGTGGTATGGAGATAACAACCCTGGAGGAATTTTACCGCCACGCTTCTTCCCTGACAGAAGGGGGCATGGACTTCCTGCTGCCCCAAGGTTTCACCAAAGAGATCGGGCATTTCAATGTCTTCAATGTAGCAGATGTTATGCGGCGGTACCGGGAAAAACCCGTAATGCCCTATAATAGAAGGGCCTATTATAAGATAAGTTTGATCAGCGGGCGCAACAGGGCGGAGTATGCCGACAAGGTCATCGAGATTGAAAAGAATGCCCTTTTGTTTGCCACCCCAAAAGTCCCTTATCATTGGCTTCCCCAGGATCCGGACCAGTCGGGCTATTTCTGCATCTTCACGGATGATTTCCTGGTCCAGTCGAAAACAGGGGTGGTGCTCGACGACCTGCCCATCTTCAAGGCCGGCGGCTACCCCGTTTTCCAGCTTTCGGAAGAAGACGCAGAGGAGATCGCATCCATCTTCCGGAAAATGCATCGGGATCTGTCCTCCGATTACGCGTATAAATATGACCTGCTGCGCAATTATGTTTTGGAGCTGATCCATTATGGCCAAAAGCTGCAACCCGCGATGGCCCTCTATTCCACGCACAATGCTTCTACCCGGGTGTCCTCTTTGTTTATCGAGCTGCTCGAGCGGCAGTTCCCTGTCGAGTCCCCCCAGCAGAAGCTCAAATTGCGTACGGCTAAAGATTATGCGGACCGGTTGGCCATTCATGTCAATCATCTGAATAAGGTCTTAAAGGAAAATACCGGCAAAACGACCACTGAGCTCATCTCCGGCAGAATTATCCAGGAGGCTAAGATCCTTCTAAAACAGACCGACTGGAATGTCTCCGAGATCGCCTACTGTCTGGGCTTCGAGGAACTGGCCCATTTTTCCAATTTCTTCAGGAAGCAGACCCAATTTTCGCCCCTGGCCTTTCGGAATTAGCGGACGCCGGCCAACTCTTTATTTCATCAACATGATAGCCGCCATGGACTCGATGCCCGTCCATAAATTCAACAGCCGGATATTTTCATTCTCCGCATGCTGGTTGTTATCATGATTGGCGATGGGTACAGTGATGGTGGGGGCCTGTAAATATTTCTCAAACAAATAGAGTGGGAGAGAGCCGCCTGAGGTTGGCTGCAATACCAAAACATCAGGACTGGTGCCCTGTATGGCAGCCCTTATCCTTTCAATAACCGGGAGGTTCATCGAAGTCCGCTGGGCATTATAAGAGCCTGCCGGTCTTATAACTTTTATCAGCCGCGGGTAGGTCCGGCGTTCGTCATCCGTAGGATCATGGTCCAGCACCATATAACCCTGTGCCCGGATATGGTCGATCACCTTTTGCTGCTGCCGCTGCCAGTCATTTCCCAATACCAGCCGAAGGTCCAGCACCGCCGTCGCATAGGTGGGGATCTGGTTGGAAGCCTGGCTGCCCACGTTGCCGCTCTGTATGCCGTTGATGTTGAGAGATGGCAGATTTATCGCTTCGGAAAGGGACTTCCCGGGCATCTCCGTCGTGGCGACTCCCAACTCCTGCTTCATCTGCTCATCTACGGAAGGTACTTCGCGTAAGGCTTTGGCTTCTACATCGGACAAAGGTTGTACATCATCATAAAACCCCTTGATGGTCACCCGCCCGGAATCATCTTTCATGGAAGCCAGCAGCTTCGCCAGCATCAGGGCAGGATTATTCGCCCAGTTGCCATAGTGACCGCTGTGCAAAGGACGTTTGGGGCCATAAACGGTCAGGTCCAGGTGTGCATCCCCCCGTACGCCAAAAACGATCTGCTTTCTTCCGGTCTGATGTACAGGCCCATCGCAGATGATCCAGCAATCCGATCGCAGCAAAGGGGCATGGGCCTCGAAAATGTCTCCGAGGTGGATCGAACCGGCTTCTTCCTCCCCTTCAAAAAGGAATTTGAGATTACAGGTTGGATTTATCCCACTGGCCCTGAGGGCCTCATAGGCATTTAGAATGGCGGCGACCCCTGCCTTGTCATCCGAAGCTCCCCGGGCATAGATCCTCCACGCTGGCCCATAAGGTCCGGAGGCGGGGAGCGGGATCGGCTTACCCTGGTTGAGGAGAGAGCCATCGAAGAGGACGGGAGTAAAAGGTTCCAGGCCCGTTGCCCATTGGGCCGGGTTGACAGGCTGACCATCATAATGGGCATAAAAGCCGATGGTTTCCCGGGCGCCCGGCACCAACACTTCACCATATACCGCCGGGGGAAAACCTTCCTCCTTTCCCCGCAGCAATTGGATGTTGCCGATCTTCCTTTTACGCATCATGGCTTCAATCAGCCCGGCATTTTCCTGAATGTGGACACTGTCGGCCGCCACATCAGGAATAGCAAGAAAGGATACGAACTCCCGGAGGATGGCCTGCTCCTGCTGCTGTCGCCAGCTTCTCACCCGGAGGATGTCAGGACCTTGAGAATAGGCAGTATGCAGGGTGGCCAGTGACAAAATGAAAAGCAAACTTCGCATGATAGTGTTGGTTTAAACGACTTTTTCCGGCAAGGCAAAACTGGGTATCTCCTGTACCAATGTTTCCAGGTTTAGTAAAGACCTCCGGTAGGTCTCTTCCAGTTGCTTTAGCCTGAACAGTTTGAACAGCAGGGGGGAGAAGATGTTTTTGGGCAGGTAAAAACTGAGCGTAAACCTCGTTTTGCCGGGGCTGCCTTTTTCAAGAATGAAATAGGTGGTGCTCTTATGCTTCTCCTCCGTTTCGCTAAACTCGATTCTATCAGGTTGATAAGAGTAACTGCTGGAATATACGCCGACCTGTCCGTTCTCGAAGACAAACCGGGACCGCATGCCGACCCGGGGGAGGAAATGATTGATCTCCTCTACCGCTTTAACCCCTTCCTGCCAGCGGCTGCGGAAGGTAAAATCCCCGGTTGCGTGAAATAAGGTGATGATATCCGTTTCATATTCCCTGGAGACGGATAGTACCTTTGCTTTTTTGGAAAGCTCTAACGGAGGAAAGACCTCGGGTTGTAACTCAGTTTTTAACTGACCTAACTGGGTATAGTGAAAAGGGATCTCTCCATTTTCCGTTTGCTTGGCGCTGGTGTTCCATTCCATCCATTGTGCAAGGCCCGCTGGCGGGCTATCCCGGATTAAACTGTTGGTGACGAGCCAGTATTCATGTTGCTGAATGTCATTTTTCAAAAGCTGATGGGCGACAATGATATCTTTGCCCAGCAGTTTATTAAATGTTTTTACATTATAGGTGGTAAATTCGCCATAATGCGTGATCACCTTCAAGGTAAGATCTGCCGTCGACACACAGGCCTTACATTGACAAAACCGGTTGTGATCATACGCGATAAGATGCTTGTGGAACTCACAGAACATTTTTTCCACCTGTTTGTACAAGGTTTCCAGGTCAGGAATGTCTCCGTACTTGTAAAAAAGGATGGCATCACCTTCGATCTCGGAAATTTCAAGTCCAATCTGGTTGGTATTGATGAGGGTTTCCAGCAGTTCCTGGATAATAAGCCGGCTGTGCTCGATCTCCGTTTCATTGACGAACCGGGTAAACCCGCTGATGTCGGGAATAAAGAGCAGCCCTTTATTTTCCATTTTTTATATTAAAGTTAAAAAAGTTATTTTAGAAGATTGCCACTAATGATTCACCGGATAACCATACAGGAGTTAATGAAGATGGAGCAACGTTGCCCGGTAGCGGATGTACGTACGCCGGCGGAGTTTGACCGGGGACATATTCCGGGGGCGTTTAATCTCCCTTTGTTCAGTAACGAAGAGAGGGCACAGGTTGGGACGACCTATAAACAACAAAGCCGGGAGGCGGCCATTCTGCTGGGCTTTGACCTGGCGGGGCCCAAATGGTCGGACTTTATCCGGCAGGCGCTGGAAAAGGCGCCGGGATGGAAAATAGCAGTTCATTGCTGGCGGGGTGGGATGCGCAGCGGGGCGATGGCCTGGGCGCTGGACCTCTATGGCTTTCAGGTCTACCTGGTGGAAGGGGGGTATAAAAATTACCGGCGATGGGCCTTGCGACAGTTTGAAAAGACCTGGCAGCTACAGGTAATAGGTGGTTTGACAGGGTCAGGCAAAACGAAGATCCTCAGGGAACTGCAAAAAATGGGTGAACAGGTAGTCGACCTGGAAGACCTGGCGCAACACCAGGGCTCTACCTATGGCACGCTGAACCGGCTGGTGCAGCCTTCACAGGAACAGTTTGAGAACAACCTGGCGGATCAATTAAACCGGCAGGATCCGGATCGGAAGATCTGGGTGGAGGACGAGAGCCTTAGTATCGGGAAACGAATGATCCCCCGGCCGTTTTGGGACCGTATGCAGCAGGCCCTTCTGTTTGACCTGCAGGTCGCGGAAGAGCAGCGGGTTCAGGCCCTTGTGGAGGAATATGGCTCGCTGGAGGGGGATTTTCTCGTGGAATGTACGGACCGGATCCGCAAAAGACTGGGGCTGGATCGGGCCAAGCAGGCTATAACCGCCATACGGGAGGGACGAATGGACGATTTTATCCGGACCGTGCTGGTGTATTATGATAAGACCTACCGGACGGGGCTTAAAGGAAGGGATCCCGGCTATATCGTTCCCATCGCACTGGAGATAAACAACCCCGCGGACAATGCCCGACAGGTAAAAGAGATTTCACGGACTGTCCGGGACCGGGTTCCACCCGGGCTGGTACCACATATAACAGATGATCATGGACACGACTGATATCAAATTGACACAATACTCTCATGGAGCAGGCTGCGGCTGTAAGATCAGCCCGGCCATCCTGGATAAGATCCTCCACAGCCCCCTGAAAGCCTCGCCCGACCCCAGGCTGCTGGTCGGCAATGACAAGCGCGATGATGCGGCTGTACTGGACCTGGGCAATGGAACGGCGCTGATCTCCACTACGGATTTTTTTATGCCCATCGTAGATGATGCCTATGACTTCGGACGAATTGCTTCAGCCAATGCCATCAGCGATGTATATGCGATGGGGGGGAAGCCGGTGCTGGCCATTGCTATCCTGGGCTGGCCGGTGAACCAACTGCCGCCGGAACTGGCGCAGCGGGTGCTGGAGGGATCGAGAGCCATCTGTGCGCAAGCGGGCATTACCCTGGCCGGCGGACACAGCATCGACTGCCCGGAGCCCGTATTCGGACTGGCGGTTAATGGACTGGTGGGGATCCGGGAGCTGAAACAGAACTCCACCGCCACCGCAGGTTGTCGTCTCTACCTGACCAAGGCGTTGGGGGTGGGCATCCTTTCCACGGCACAGAAAAAAGGGCGCCTCCGGCCCGAAGATGCCGCCATCGCCCTGGAGAGTATGGTGACGCTGAATAAACTGGGTGAACGGTTCGGGCAGCTGGACGAAGTAAAGGCCATGACAGATGTAACAGGCTTCGGCCTGCTGGGCCACCTGGCGGAGATGTGCGAAGGCAGTGGTTTGTCCGCGGTCATTGACTTCGATAAAGTGCCGGTCATCGCTTCCTTGCCTTTTTATCAGGGCTGCATCCCCGGGGGGACCTTACGTAACTGGGATAGCTACGGGTTTAAGATAGGCCCCTTGTCCGATGACCAGCGGTGGGTGCTGGCCGATCCGCAGACCAGTGGCGGCCTGCTGGTGGCCGTAGCGGAAGACCAGGCGCCGGCATTCGAGGAGCTATTACGGCAAGAGGGACTGCCGGCCGGCTGTTGTCGGGCCTTCGGCAGGCTGGTGCCCCGCATGGAAGGACCCTTGATTAACCTGGGGTCGGTGCCTGCCGGTGTTTAGCTCCGATGGGCATAGCTTTTGCGGCTAGTCTATAGTATAAACTACTCTTTTGAGGATAAATGGTTTGATACTATTGTTTTGCCTGGAGGGTCACTCCCTGTCAGCCCAATTTTTTTTCACGGGTGAGGTAAAAGATCCCCATGGAGATAAGCTGCAAAATGGCTCCATCGTCGTTCAGTCTACCCGTTCCAGCTATAAGACAGGTTCCTATGGCGAGTTTGAGATCGTTTCCAAGACCTCCGAGGACTCACTGACCTTCACCTTTGAAGGCTATGAACCCTGCACGACCGCCATCAGCGCAAAGGATTTCTTACAGGTGACCCTGAAGAAACGGATGCCTCCGTCCGGATGGAGACATGATCCGCTAAAGTCGGTTTTTAAAGGAGGAAAGGCTTCAGCGTTTCCCCCAACCCCCGGTCATGGGCCCCGGAACAGCCTGATAGAGAATCCCTTTGTAGATCAATCCGCATCGGTATCCTTCTCGGGCAGCATCAACAGGACCTCGTACAGCCTGATCCGGAAATTCCTGGATATGGGGTCCCCGGTGCCCCCGGATGCGGTGCAGATAGAAGGGATCCTGAATTATTTCAATTTCTCTTATGAAGATCCGGAGAAAGGCAGCGATTTTCACTGCGCTTCTGACCTGCTGTCCTGCCCCTGGAATGAGACACATAAATTGCTGTGTCTGAATATCTGTGCCGGAAAGGTGGATATACAGAATGCCCCTCCCGCCAACCTGGTTCTGCTCATCGATGCCTCGGGCTCTATGGATCTTCCCAATAAATTACCCATCGTCAAATCAGGGATCAGGCTGTTGATCGAAAACCTTCGCCCTGTTGACAAGGTCTCCGTCGTGGCATTTGGCGCCTATGTACACCCTCTGGTGGTAGGTGTACCAGGATCGGATAAAGGAAAGATCCTCCGGGCGATCGAGGAGCTGGAGCCAGATGGCCCCACCCCCGGGAAAGAGGGCATCGGCCTGGCCTATGAAGTGGCGGCCAGGGAATTCATCCCGGGAGGAAATAATAAGATCGTCCTGTTTACAGATGGGGATATTACGGAAGAGCCTGACGCTGAAAAGGAATTGGAGGCTTTTATCGAAGGGCAAAGCCGGCAAGGGATCAACCTGACCTGTGTGGGCGTGGGAATGGGGAATGATAAAAACTCGGAATTGCCCTACCTGGCCCAAAAAGGCAAGGGCGATTTTGGAGTGGCGGGGGATGAGCAGGAAGTTGAGAAACTACTGGTAGGCCAGCTGGCGCAAACCTTGTTCGTGGTGGCCGATCGAATATGCGTCACCTCTGAATTTAATCCGGCCTTTGTAAAAGAATACCGGTTGATCGGTTTTGAGAACAAAGCGAATTCATTGGAGGATACCTCCTTCCAGCTGGAAGGCAGTAAAATTGGCTCCGGACAGTCCCTGTTCGCTCTTTTTGAACTGATCCCTACGGAAAACAGCGCCGGTGTAGACACCGTAGCCGATATAAAAGTCAATTACCGTCTGCCGGGCCAGGACTCGATACGCACGATCAGCTACAGCTGTCCCAATAACCTGGTCCCTTTTGAAAAGGCAGGGCGCAGCCTTAAAAAAGCCGGCTGTATCGCCCTGTTTGGAATGAAACTGCAGGAGTCGGGTTATGTCGCCGGGATACCCTGGATGGCAATAGAAAAGATGGCTAAACAGAGTTTTAACGGGGATGATTTTATGGATAAAGAGTATGTGGAGCTGGTGACCAAGGCAAAAAAGATTTACCGGCAGAATAGGAGAGAAGCTCAATGATCAGACCGCGGGGCCTGGCAGCCTTAAACCCGGCGTAAATAAAAACCGGCCCGTTGGGAGCCGGTCACGAGAAGGTCATTAGAAGGTCAAAATCGAAAGAATAGGAAAGGCAGGCAATGGCATGGTATTCAGGACGACGCGTACGTTATTTTATTTCTTTTTTCCTTTTGACCGCCGGCATGCCGACAAATTTGCGCTCAGCGAGCTGGGTCGCCACCAGTTGGAACATTTCTTCTGTTGTCAAATTGCAGAGCCGGGCAATGATAACCAACTCCTTTACTGTAAAGTCTTCCACCTTATCGATCAACTGGGTAAAACGGGGACCGCGCTTGCCCAGGTCCGCAGCAACTACCGATTTTTTAATGAAATTGAAAATATCTGCAAAGGACTGGATTTTTCCTTCATTAAGCATCGGTTTAATAATTTCGTAACGGTGATCCCGCGGTCGCATAATCAAAGAAAGGATTTAAAGGTTTCCTGAAATTTTTGTACGCCATTTTTTCCTATTTATGATGCTTGTTTTTCACTTTTTATATGCTGGATGTTCACTTTTTTGGTGCCGATTCTTCCTTTTTCGGTTTTTTGGCTGAGCCGTACCTACAATTGGGTTGAACCGGCATTAAAATTACTAAAAATATTAGATATTTTATGTTAAAATAATTAGCAATTATGGGCATAAAATGGCCGGCCCCAGTGGAGCCGGCCTGAAAAAGTTATGTTAATAGCTGATTATTAGAGTGGAAGGATCTTGATATTTCTCCACTCGCTTGAACCGGGATGCTGCTGCAAGGCTATCTTTCCCTTGGCCACTTTCGCAAAATCGCTGAACATCTTGTTATTGAATTTGCTGTGAGATACCATGTTATTCCATTCCTCACTGCCCATTTGCCCCTCATAGGTTTTGACCCCATTGAGCCAGAAGGTGAGGTGCCCTTTATTTTGTATCAGCCTGACTTCATTCCATTCTCCGACAGGCTTGGGCTTGCTGACGGTCGAATCTCCGGACATATCATACAGGCAGCCAGCCAGATGATTCTGTTTTTTATTATCCGAGGCATCTTTATTATCCAATACCTGCATTTCCGGGCCGGTTAAATACGTCGCACTGTATTTGGGGTTCTCCTGGACATCAAAAATAATTCCGCTGTTCCCGCCCTTGGAGATCTTCCACTCCAGGTGAAGCTCAAAATTTTCATACGCCTCATTCGTCACAAGATCCCCTCCACCACTTTCGGGTTGGGAGGGATCAAAAACAATGGCTCCATTGCGTACCTGCCATTTCGATCCTACCGTATCCCTCAGATAAGTGTGCCAGCCCTGGGTAGTCTTACCATCAAACAGCAGCTTCCAACCTTCTTTTTTCTCTTTTTTAGTAAGCGTATTCGGCGATTGAGCCATTCCTATTACACCCGACAGGACAAGTACGGCAAAAGCTAGCGTTTTCTTCATGGAACCTACATTTTGAGGCCGAATTTAATAAAATATTGCAGAGCATCATTACTAATATAAAAATGGGTGAGCATCTATTTTGCTAAAGCTGAGCTAAATATATCGGTATTAGCATAATTTCATAACATGAAACCAATCGTGTATTTCCTGCTACTGGCATTATCCCTGTCCTATTCCGGGGTATTGATGGCACAGACATCCTATGGTCACAACAAGATGGCCGGTCATTACCTGGATACCCGCGGGTTCAGGATGTATTATGAAGAGTACGGCAGTGGGAAACCGCTGTTGTTCATTCATGGCAATGGAGGTGCTATCGACAATTTCAGCAACAACATCCCCTTTTTTTCGAAGCTGTACCGGGTCATCGCCGTAGACAGCCGGGCCCATGGCAACTCTCATGATCCTTCGGATTCCCTCACCTTCGAAATGATGGCGGATGATTTCAATGCGCTGCTCGACTCGCTCCACCTGGACAGCTGTTATGTTATCGGGTGGAGCGACGGCGGCATCAACGGCCTTCTCCTCGCCATCCGGCACCCGGACAAAGTAAAAAAACTGGCTATTACCGGCGCCAATCTCTGGGCGGATACGACCGGTCTTACCCCGTATGTATTCAACCTGATCAAACAGGGCAGCGCCGACCTGCGGAAGATGCCGCAAACGCCGGAGGTGAAGAACCGGCTGAAAATATCGGACCTCGATCTGTACCAGCCCAATATTACCCTTGAACAATTGCATCGTATCCAATGCCCGACCCTTGTCATCGGGGGGGACCATGAATTGATACCCGTGCGGCATACGGTGCTCATTGCGGAGAATATCCCCCGGTCTTATTTATGGATCATTCCGGCATCGGGGCATTCGACGCCGGTATCTAAAAAGGAATTGTTCAACGCCCAGGTAGAGGATTTTTTTAAGAAGCCATTCCGGAAGATAGAAGGGGAGGAGACGGGGAAATGATAAAATTCGCTGACGCAGGCCGGAAAAGGTGTTTTTACGCTTGATGAGGAAGGCATGCTATCGTACATTCAGGCATAAGTATCGCCCACATGAAAAGAATTTTAACCCTTTCCTTTCTGGTCTTTCAAATAGTTGTTGCCAATGCTCAACAAAATGATGAGGCAACCAATATAATCCGCCTGCAAAATAAGGTGAAGGAAAGGGATGACGACACGCTTAAAACCCTGTTGTATGATAGCCTCAGCATCTATTATGACCGGCTTTACCCCGACTCGGCCATTGGCGCCCTTGAGGCGCAAAACGGGCTTGAACTGGCGACAAAATTAGACTACAAAAAGGGGAAAGCCCTTTGCCTTTCACAACTGGGGGATATAAATTTCTCCGGATTCTCAAATTATACGGCTGCTTTGGAATATTACACGCAAGCCAACGGCCTCTACGATAGCTTTCCCGCAACCGATGCACAAAAAAGCAGCAACCTGGGAGAAATAGCCTCTATCTATTACCTCGAGGGCTATTATCAGAAAGCACTTGATTTTTTCAAACGGCAATATGACCTTGCAAAAAGAATGGATTCCGCACAGATGATAAAGTGTTGGCTCAACATAGGAGCCTGCTATGGGAGATTGGATGGTAAAGATCCATCCCTCCATTATTCGGACAGTAACTATAAATATACCCATCGTGCCTACGAGCTGGCGAAAACAAAACAGGACGAGCTGTATATTTTATACATGATAGAGAGCAACTGCAACCTGGCAGATGATTTAAGATCGAAAGGAGAATATGATTCTGCCTACAAGACTTATCGTAAATACTTTAACGGGGATTACATAAAATATTTCAGGGCGAGACCAGCTTTTTACTATCAGACCTGCTTGTTCATGGCCTCTTATTTCAGTCTCCATAAACAGGATGATTCCTCCGTAGTTTATGGGGAAAAAGCCCTGGAGATGGCTAAGACAGGAGGGGATTATAATGATATTTTAAGCGCCGAAGACTCGTTGGCTAACTTCTATAAAAAGAAAGGAGATTTTAAGACAGCGTTCTATTATTTAAAAAATGAACTGGCCGATAAAGATTCGGCATTCAAAAAAGGCAACATCGAGAAGATCGCCAACATAGACTTCAATGAACAGAAACATAAGGAGTATATACAACACCAGGCTGAAGAAAATAAAAAGAAACAGGAAGAAGCTATCACCCATGCCGGCATCGGGCTTTTTATCGTCGGTTTCTTTATCCTTCTCCTGGTCCTGGGCCGCAAAAAAATAAAAAGCCGTACCATTGACTTTTTAGGCACCCTTTTCCTGCTGATGATGTTTGAATTCATCACCCTCATCCTGCATCCCCGGGTTGCCCTGTGGACCCATGATAACCAGGTTACCATGTTTTTGATCCTGGTAGGCCTGGCCGGCCTTGTCATTGAGCCTTTGCACCACAAACTGGAGGCTTGGGTGAGGGCGAAGATCGAACATAAGGTAGAGGCCTGAATCACAACATCACCAGGGATTTTTTTTACAAGAGCGAATTTTTCCTGGCATTGATCTTTTCCCGGATCATATTAAAAAAACGACGTCTTTCTTTTTCTCCCGCTTCGCTGATCAGGGTCGACTTGGTGATAATATTTCGGATATGCCGGTAAGTATACTCGCAAAATTCAGGGTCCCTCGTTACCAGGTAATTTAAAACCGAATGATTGACATAAGCAATTTTGACATTTCCCAAAACGGCCAGAATTGTATTGTCCCCTAAAATAAATTCATTGATATAAATTTTATAAGTGGCATTTCTGGTCCCCATGGTGTGATTGATCCCGAATTTATAGCCCAATTCAGCCTGGTGTTCGATATGATCTATCGTTTTTTGCAGACTTTCATAAATAACAAAAATATCACGGGGAGAAGCAAAAACCCCGGAGTTCCGGTAATACTCGATTTGCCGGATGGTACTGTTGATGTTTTCTATATTCCAGATTTCCTGGGATGATAAGGCATAATAAGCTTCAGAAAGCTTTTGGCCGGTTTGAAGAATGGTTTCGGTGATGAACTCCTCCATTCTGAATTGTTTGTTGGCATAAAGAGGATAGTGCAGGACCGTCTTCATCCAGAAGAAGCATTTAAAAGCTGCCAGTTCCGGGAAATGAAAATAATGAAAGAGGGGGATATCCTTGTTGAGATAGTACATCTCCCTTGTCTCGAAGGAGTTCATCAACTGCACGTTTTGCAATACGCTTTCGAGATATTTTTCAAAATTGAACAGGTTATTATCGCCGTATTGCCCGGAAAAAATAATTGCGTCTTTTTCCAGGTTCAGAAATTGGTCCAATGATATCTTAAAATGACTACATAGCTTGCGTATTTCTTCGAAGGAAATAGGTTTTTCACCACGTATCCGCCGATAGGCGCTATCATGACTGATATTAAGGAGATCCGCGGTTTCCTCAACCAGGGCCAAATGAGGCTGCAATCGCGATTTTACATGCTGAAAAAATAGGACCTGGGCATTTTCAGGGCTCATAAGCAGGGGAGTTTCTTAAATATAATATTTTTTAGTGATATATCTTTTTTTAGGATCCCCTGAAAAAAGGCAGGCGCTCCGCCATCCTTAGCCACTTTCGCCGCCCTCTGTTTAGAAATGGCAATATGGCAAGGATAACAACACCGTTGTCGAATACTAAAAAATATTGCCCCCCGACAATCCCCGTCAGGGGGCAATGTCTTTTAAAATACTAAAATTCCTCCGCTGTTTTCGCTGGGCGAATACAACACCCGTACATTGATGAGATAATCTCTCCCTTTGACGAGGGGCAACCCGATCTTCGTGTTTTTCTCAGCTCCGCTATCGTCGTCTCCGGATAAATAGTGATTTTCTTTGTCGCCTTTTTCCGAAACAACCATGACGGTATCCATTTCACCAAAGGTTTGAAACGTATATTTTCGGGTAGCCGTCGGCGTAAAGGTGAAATTAGCCTGTCCTCCCGATTTGGCGGTGATAGGAGTTGACTTCATTGTTTCCAGTTTTGCGACAGAGGAAGGAGCTATTTCCGGATAGAAGGATTTCACGCCATCGATATCTTCGCTGGATAAAGTTCCCGGTGGGAAAATACCAACCTTGAATTCTTCCGGTTCAATGACCAGCCCCGGCCCGAACTCATATTCCATGATGGAAGTGGCATCCCATTTTGAGCCGGTAACCTGGTTCGGCGGGATTTTGTTAAGGATATTGGAATCGATCTGACTTTTCGGCCAACTGTTGGGAGGTCCCGAGAACTCTTTGTAGACCGCATCCGTATCCCAGACTATGCCGGCAAAGGGACTTTGATGTTCATGCTGAAACCCGATGGTATGGCCAATTTCATGAAGGGCTGTCGTCAGTCCATAAGAATCGGCGGTGAGGTCCCATCCAAAATTCATGGTACGGTCCGGCTTGGGAATAGTGAGAATATCACGCCCCACATAGGACCAGGATCCGTCTGTCTGGTCAAAGCCAATCCTGACCATGGCTTCATCCATGTCATTCGTTTCGGTGAATAGTAAACCTATCCCCAGGTCCTTCCATTGCTGAAAGGCCTTCCTGACAACATCCCATTGCTCTTTTGGCCCTTCGATAAATAGGTACTTGAGCTCAGTACCATTGACCCATTTCTTGTTATTGGATAGAATAAAACTCGCCCTTTTCTCTCCGATAGTGGGAGGAAGCGGCTGAATGATGGGCTTTGGTTGTTTACAAAGCCGTCTGGGTGCATAACTTTTTGCCATAACTTTTCATTTTGGTGTTAGACATAGTGATTAGACAACAGGAACTGCAAGAAGTGGTTTCAGGTGGGTCTGGCTTTCCGGGTAACCTAAAATTAGACTATTGAATTAGTATTGTCAATGGGGGTTTAACCCAAAATTTGGACATTTCGGCGGACCCTGCATTGGCGCCCGCGACAAAGCCTTAAATTGCCATCGTTATGAAAAGACTATTTCCTTTACTTTTCCTTTCCGGCATTATCGGACAGGCATATCCGCAGCAACCGACAACCAGGCCCAACGTCATCATCATCCTTATGGATGATATGGGATATGGGGACACCGAGCCCTATGGCATGACAGGCATCCCCACTCCGAATTTTAACAGGCTGGCCGCGGAAGGTCTTCGCTTCACCCACTACAACGTGGGCCAACCCATCTGCACCGCTTCCCGGGCGGCCCTGCTGACCGGGTGTTATCCCAATCGCATAGGCATGTTCGGCGCTATCCTCCCTCAGTCTGACATCGCCCTGAATCCCCAGGAACAAACCCTTGCGCTGCTCCTGAAAAAGGCCGGGTATAAAACGGCGATGCTGGGGAAATGGCATTTGGGCAATAAGCCACCCTATTTTCCCATCCACTACGGCTTCGACTCTTTTTATGGCATCCCTTATTCCCATGACATATGGCCGCGGGACTTCGAAGGCAACAGGATAACGGACCCTGCAAACGTCCGGTATAACTGGCCGGAACTGACCATGATAGAAGGGGACAAAGTGGTAGACACCATCAGGACCCATGCGCAGGAGGAACAATTCACCACCGTCTTTACCCAACGGGCCGTCTCTTTTATAAAGTCCAACAGGGACCATCCCTTCTTCCTCTACCTGGCCCAGCCGATGCCGCATGTGCCGCTGGCCGTATCGGACAAATTCAAAGGTAAGTCCGAGCTGGGCCTCTTCGGGGATGTTATCATGGAGCTGGACTGGAGTCTGGGAGAGATTATGAAGACCCTCGATGCCACCGGCCTGGCGAAGAATACCATCCTTATCGTCGCCAGCGACAACGGACCCTGGCTGAACTTTGGCAATCATGCCGGCAGTTCCGGCGGGTTCCGGGAAGGCAAGGCCACTACCTTTGAAGGAGGCACGCGGGTTCCCCTGCTGGTCCGCTGGCCTGGCAAAGTTCCCGCCGGAGGGGTCAACAGCCACCTGATGACTAATATGGACCTCCTGCCCACCATCGCCGCCGCGGCCGGTGCAGCTCTGCCCCGGGAAAAGATCGACGGGTTGAATTTTCTGCCTTCACTGACCTCCGCCAATGCCCATAGCCCACGCGATGTATTTTATTATTATTTCGGCAAAAATGAGCTGCAGGCTATCCGTTATAAGAACTGGAAACTGGTACTACCGCATAAATCTTCCGACTACACGGAATTTCCGCACGGCAAAGATGGCATCGGGGGAAAGATCGGGCAAATAGAAATCCCCATGGCCCTGTATGACCTGGCGCACGACCCCGGAGAAGCCTATGATGTCCAACAATTATATCCCGACATGGTGCAACAGCTCCTGAAGCTTGCCAGTGAGGCCAGGGAGGACCTGGGGGATGACCTCACCGGCCAGACAGGTAAGAACAGGCGTCCGGCGGCCGGGCTTCCAAAATAATGTATTTAAAAGACAGCTTTTAGTATCTCCCGGTCCCTGATCTGCCAGGCAATAGATAGGTCGGAATTCACCTGCTGCAGCGCCGCCTTATCATTCAGGCCTTTATAACCCAGCTTTAATCCCGTTAGCGACCATCCATTCATGGGGTTTATCTCCAGGTCTTTTTTGAATACACCGATGGCACCCGTTTTATCGCCCATCTTTAACAAGAGGTCTCCCAGGTATTGTCTTGCCGGCAAGGGCCAGTCCCGGGGCTCGTCATAGATCAGCGCGTCTTCGGCTTTTACCGCATTTTCAAAGGCCGCTTTAGCGGCGGCATATTGGCCTCTCTGGGCCGCCAGCACGCCCGTCAGGATACCATCCGCAACCAGTCCCGCCTCATAGGCATTGCTGAACGGATCATAAGACGCTTTCAGTTCTTCGGCCTGCAGGCCCTTCCGTAAGGAGGCTAACTCCTGTTGTGCCTCGGTGAACCTGGACAAATGGCTCAACGCCATACCCCGTGCGAAATGATGCAGGACCGACGAGTAACGGGTGGCGCTGTCTGCCGCGGGTTCTAAAAGGATCTTCTCCCAGGCGCCAAAACGTAATAAAGCGAACAGGCGAAAATCATAAACATATTGAATAAAATTGCCGAAACCGCCGGGAGTGGCGAGGTCCGCGGACGTGACGAGCCGGCGCATCGTGTCGCTGGCGGCGATGGCCTGAGCAAAGTTGCCTGCCATCATCGCACAGGCTATCTTCATATGGACGGCATGTAAAAGATATAGACCTGATGATTCTTGCACCGGCTGGTACAGACCCAGGTATTTATCATATCCATTTATGGCCCTGTCATTGACATCGATGCCTTTTTTGTAGTGCCCTGCACGGATATAGATATGAGAGGGCATGTGTACCACATGTGCCACGTCCGGCATCAGCCCTGCCAGGGTCTCGGCGCTACGGATACCGTCTTCCGGGTGGAGGGAGCCCTCCAGGGTGTGGATCATGAAATGCAACGCCCCCGGATGAAGGGAGTCGAGGTCCAATGCCTTTTGCAGCAGACTTCGGATCTCCGGCGTCCAGGGCCTTGGCTGCAGAGCCGCATCATAAAGATCCCAGGGATGTTGCAGCATAATGGCGTCCGCGTATAAGGTGATAATATCTGCATTTTGGGGGTATACCGCAGCCAGCAGCTTCATCGTCTCCGCATAATCAAGTTGCAACTTCTTCAGATCAGCGGCGGTATCAGCAGAATAACGTTTCCCCATCGCTGCGATCAATCCTTTTTCCAGCGGTGAACAACCGGCTGCGAATCGCTTGCTGGCTTCCGCGGCTTCCAACGCGGCATATTCCGCCCGGAACCCATTGCCAAAATTGATGGTAGGCCCCAAGGCCAGGGCCTTTCCATAATAGGCCATCGCACAAGTGGAATCAAACCGGATGGCTTTGGCAAAAGATGCCCGGGCCTCCAACGTATGAAAGGCATAGTACATGTTGATCCCCTGGTCAAAATAGAACTGCGCGCTGTCGGAGGCAGTGCTGATCTTCCATCGATGGGGGCCCCAACCTGTCAGCGGAGGAATATCCGGAACCTGCTCTACGAAAACAGGAGGGACCCTGCACGATAGGGAGGATTGACGTTTTACGGCGATTAGCTCTCTGAGTCTGGTCGCCGGCTGGACGTCTTGGGTTTGGGTAGTAACGAATCGAAAAGCTGCCGCCAGCACAAAGGCCGCCAGGACAGATGATAAAACAATCAGTTTTTTCATTCTGCAGTAGGAGTTTGGGCATAAATTACGAAAGAAAATTTATTTGTCTAAAAATTTGATCCCCGTAACCGGATGCAGCTATCGACAGATACATTGTACTTTTCTTCACTTACGCGGGGGCTCTCCGGTTTTTTTGTAATAGGTGGATTATATTGGATCATTTCCTCATCAGGTTTTAATAGTCCTGAAGTATAGAACTCGTCAAAACCATTGAACGAAGTATCGATGCCATCGGTCGCTTCATGTGTCTGCCAGATAAGTTGATCAAATTTAATACCTTTAACCCGGACTTTAGCCGCCTTCTGAAATGAGTAACTGTTATATCTGTCTAACTATTTTAAACAAACGCACTTCTTCAAAAGAACACGTTCTCAGCAACGCTTGTGGAGGCCGGCTTATATCCTTCAAGCTGCTTTGCAGAACTTGTAATGAAAAAATGGGAGCCGGCATCGATGCCGAACTGGCCAAAAGAACGGCATTGTTAAAGGGAAAGGACGAGGGAGCGGAGTATGAAATAACGGCCGTACACAAATCAATTGCCAAATCTGCTATTAGCTTTTTTCTTATGAAAAAGGGAGAGCGAAAATTTGTCCGGCATCTTATCCCTTTTCTCCTTAATAAAGAGAGATTGGAGGCAGTAGTCTCTTTCTCTCCGGATACATCCTTATATAATTATCAACCAACAGAAGTCAGCCATATTATCAAATTGGTTGGCAACCCTGCTGAACGGATTCTTTACTGCTATATCGGGTTATTTAATACAGATGGTTATATGGTTAGGCTAAATGACCATTACGACGGGCCGTGGATTAACAAAACATATCTCTTCGACGTCCTTCGGTCAAAGGAGGTAAATAAGGAGATTGCGATTAACTATACCAGAAACCAGCTTTTTTCCTTTTTCCCCATAGAAAAAGACTTTTCCTAAGTCCAACCGGTCCCTTCTTATGTAAATAAAAGGTTATATTTACAACCCTTAAGGTATTTTAAACGTTTATAGGGTATGTAGTGGTTACATACCGCAGTTCCCGGTTACTTATGTAAGAATAGCTGATTATGACAACGCTGACCCGGATAATATTGGCGATGACCTTGCTGGCCGCCTCCTGTAAGAAACATAATGACAACCCGCCGGCACCCCCACCCGTGCAGACGCTGAGTTATGGGGATTCCGTTTTTTTCCTCAACCCCTTGGGCAGCGAAGTCAAAGTCGCTCCGCAAAACGTCATTTCCGGCCGTTATTTCGGCTTTCCTCAAGGCATCGACATCGACGGTAATACGGGCGTTATCAATGTGTCCAAAAGCGAGACAGGACTGCGGTATCAGATATATTGTGTTCCGGATGGAAGCCAGGATACGATATCTACGATGGTCACCATATCCGGCATTAACTTCCTGGATGGATTTTATAAACTGTCAACCAGCGATTCCATCGTTCACCCCATCTATAACGGAAGGGCCAGCCAGTCTATTCCTGGCCTGAATAACGGCAGCGTTTTTGACGAAGGAGCGAATTGCAATAGTCAGGGATGTGTTGTCAACGTCGCTGATGGCCAGATCAATCTTGCGCAGACCGTTCGCAACGGCGTTTTTGGAACGACTCCCTCCAATAATGATCGCCATGAGTTCCGCCTCGATTACCGGATCAACGACAAGAGCGGAAAAGCCGTTAACACACTGAATGTCAAACTTTATTATTTCGATACGATGAGTGATGTCACCCAGGAGGTCTATGACATCATTAATTCCCGGCAGGGGACGATCTTGTCCGGTATCGGCCAGCCCCCTGTTATCAGAGGCCCGGCCGGGATCACGACTATGGCCGAACGCAACGTCGCCTCAGGTTTTAACGGGGCCGCTGCAAAACCAAGACCTCCTTGTATATTTATCATAGCGCGCTAATGACTGCCGCCGGAATATGAACAATACCCCATTAATTGCATATATATGCCTGCAATTGCTTTTGCAGGCAATAGTTTTCTCAGGTGTTGCTCAACCACAGCCAGAGCCTGCATCTTCTCACCTGACCTCACCTGTCGCATCCGTCTATCAGTCCCTTTACCGGCAAGCCGAAAAATTATATGCATCTGATAATGCGACGCCGCACACAGACAGCGCTGCTTTATCCGGGTATCAGAAAGTGATTGCCCTGCTGGATAAAACACCGTCGGTCAATGACAGCATCTTATTCGACAGCTATATGAAATGCGGTATCCTGCACCTGTCATTCGGAGAGTCGGGCAAGGCCCTTCCGTCCTTCAGGAATGCGGTCCTCACAGCAAATGCGAAAGCCCATTTGCCGGATTCCCTCTTATTCAAACCTTATTTATACATCGGGAGCTGCTTGTACGACAGCTATGATCTGGATTCAGCGCTCTATTACTACAAACTGGCGGAAGATATTTTGGACAACCATTCGACACTGGCCGAATCGGAAAGATTGTATAACAAAGTCGGCGTATTATATTACGAAAGTGGTGACTATCGGAGGAGCATCCACTATTTCACCAAGGCGCTGACCATCGTAAGAAGCCACCAGGTCGCAGATCCCCTCCTCGTGGGAAATTATCAGAACAATATTGCGTCGGCTCTGCTCAAAATGGAAGAATACGGAAAAGCCATCGATCTATACAAGACGGTGTTGTCCAATCATAGCTATCGCAACGAGTTGTTTAATAATATCGGAACCGCTTATCTCAATGCAGGAGATGCCTCCGAGGCTATCCGATGGCTCGGGCAGGTGCGACCAGGAAATCAGGCAACCTATAACAACCTGGCCTGTGCCTGGCTTAGACTGAACAAGCTTGATTCGGCCGCACATAACTTACAGCAAGCTTTGACTGAATACGGAAAGAAACCCACACAACAAAAAAATCAGGACTATGCCAATACGCTTAAATATACAGGCGACCTTCTGGTGGCGCGCGATTCACCGATGAAGGCGCTGGATTATTATCAACGGGCCATCATCCAGTTGGACAGGGACTTCGATGACCTCGCTCCCGAACACAATCCGGCTGCATTCATTGGCCTTCACAACTCCTTCCAGCTCTTCGACGCATTGGTTGCCAAAGCGAGAACTTTTCGCTCCCTGGGAAGCGTTGGTCCGGATATGCATCCGCTTATCAATTCATTTTCTGCCTACGCGGCGGCGTTATCTCTGGCGAATCACGTTCAGCGCATGTATTATTCCGATGAAGCCCGGCTCTTCCTCGTCAAAAAAGCGGACACTGTTTACAAAGAAACCGTGGACCTGGGCTATCGCTTATTTCAAAGGCAGAAAGACCCGGCCTGGCTGGAAAAGATCTTCGACTGCCAGGAAGCTGGCAAGGCTTCTGTTTTGCAGGCCCGGCTGGGCGATCCCGGACTCCGGATGCTGAAAGGTAAAGCCCGTGACCTCTTCCTGGAAGCCAGAAAGGGACAGGCGGAAGCAGCCAGGCTGAACCTGCTGCTTTCTTCAACTAAAGACGGCCCGGTGTTGACACAACTTCAAATCCGGATCCGGGAGGTTGAGCTCCGGATCTCCGCCCTTCAGGAAAGACTGGATCAATACCCCGAATACTACCGCAGCAAATTCGCAACCGGCAATACCGGCATCGCAGCGATTCGAAAAGAATTTCTTACAGAAGAGCATGCTCTCTTATCTTATTATTATACCAGTCACGAACTGTATTGTTTTTACGTAACGCGTGAACGGTCTGGCTGTGTCGTTTCACCCTGGGATGCAACCTCGTTGGCTAATATCCTCGCGCTTCGCAATAATCTCGATGCCGCGGGTTTGGCAGACAGACATGCCACCAGTGAATTAACCCGTTTGGTCTCCCGACAGCTGATTGCCCCGGTCTATGATAAGATAAAGGATAAATCCCGCCTGATCATCATACCCTATAATGAGATAGGCTACCTTCCTTTCGAAATGCTGGAGACGACGGCCGGTCACCGGCTTCTCGTAAGAGATTTTTCAGTCAGCTATGACTATTCCGCCAATATTCAGAGTCGGGCACAAGACGCTATCCCGTCCCATTATCAAGTCCTCGCGCTGGCGCCTTTTGCAGGGGAGGGCGGTTCTATGCCGTCGTTGAGCAGGTCTTCTTCGGAAGTGGAAGGTCTCCCGGGAAGAATATTGCTAAATGACCAGGCGACCCGGCAGCAATTTGTCCGCTGGCTACCGCATTATCCCATCATCCATTTGGCCACGCACGCTATTGCCAATGACGAGGATCCACTTCAGTCCTATATCGAATTTTACAGTACCGGGAACAAACAGGCCGACACGCTTCATCGCCTTTATGAACAGGAGATCTATCACCTTGGGATGGATTCTGCGGCCCTGGTAATATTAAGCGCCTGTGAGACCGGTAATGGACGTCTGGTACATGGTGAAGGTCTCATAAGCCTATCCCGGGCCTTTTCTTATGCAGGCTGTAAAAGCGTGATCACTTCATTATGGAAAGCCGATGATGCGGCCACTGCCTTTATTATTCGCCGCGTCCATCACTATCTCCAGAAAGGCAAGCCCAAAGACCAGGCCCTACGGTTGTCAAAGATTGACTACCAGGACAATCCCGATATCGAAGATCGGTATAAGACGCCTTCATACTGGGCTCACCTCATTCTTCTGGGAGATTACAAACCGGTAGCGGAAAACAACCAAGGTTGGTGGTTGGTCATAGGTGTTATCATTTTATGCTTGTTGCTGGCTTTTACCTGGTGGACGATAATAAAAAACCGGGTACGGATGGCCGGACCCGGTGAGAAAACAGGTGGTTAATGCGATCTACGGATGGAGGGTTATCGTCCCAACCTGCGCGTCTTCATTCCGGGCGACAACTACATTCGTCAGCGTTGTATCGCTGTAAGTACCGCTAGTGGCATGAACTAATACTGAATAGCTGCCCGGCTTCAGACCTACTATCTTAAATTCACCTTCTCTTTCCGGTTTGGCAGTGGCCGTATCCGCCCCGTTAAAGGCCATTACAACCGCCTGTGCCTGTGCGGGAAGGACCCTGCCTTCGATGCTGCCTGCTTTCTCTCTACGGAAAGCTTTCACCTCGGGCTTTAATTCCAGCCGGTCGCCATGGAGGCGAATGGACCTGCCTGCGTCGAGATCCAATGAAAAGCGGATATCTGCCGGGTTGTCACTAAGGAAGTCGTCACTAAACTTGATAACTACGATATTATCATTGCCGCCGATGACCAGAGGAGTGCTGACACCATTGACGACAACGCTGTTGTTATTGCCCAGGGTCAGTCGTACCTTTCTGATCGTGCGCAGGGAAGAAAAACTCCCGGAACCCAGTACCGTGTCGAGCCCGTTGCGGAATTGCAGGATATCGTATATCCCGGACCGGATAGGCAGGGACATCCATCCCCCGGAAGTTTCCCCTTGTCTGTCGCGGTCATCATCTCCTCCGTCCCCATTTCTTTCCTGTGCGTCCTCCAGGCTGTCCTCTGCCTTTATTTCCAACTTTTGAATATCGATGAACACATGGTCAAAAGATAGCGAAGGCCCATCGGTGAGAAAAATGCTCACCGCATGCTGACCGGCGGAGCCATTGGTTTTGCTGTTATTTTTCTGGCAGGACAGTGTAGCCAGTAATACGGTGGTTAGCATCAGCGCAAAACGCAATCCGGGGAAAATAAATGTTTTCATGATTGATGATTTTGGAGGTAGGTCACCGGCACGGGATGTTTTGTAACCCCGGAAAATAATAAAGATGACAGTTTCTGTCATCTTTATGAAAACCATGAAATTATCAGTTTTAATTCGTCCGGCGCAGCTTGTATAGCCACCATCTGCCTACCTTATCATGGTAGGGGTGGCCCTGGTCATTATGGATCTTGTCAAAAAGAGGTAGGGCAGCAGCGATCTCTCCGTTCTTCAGGTAGCTCATGGCCAGGTAATATTCTGCATCCTCTTCCAGTATGTGCGTATTGTTTTGTTCGTTTTTTTGGCGCATGGCAAGAAATGCCTGAATAGCCTGTGTCGCATTGCCCGTATTCAGGTAGGCGTTGCCTGCAAGAAAATAGTCCCGGACCCCCGGCGCCGGGAGACTGCGAAAAATCCTGATAACGTCCTGGGCCCTCCCGCTCTCATAGGCTGACGGCAATGTTCCGCTATCGCTCATTCCCCTGCTTTGGGTGATGATATAAGGCCGGTAACCCTCCCGGTACAGGGCGGAGGGAGAGAGCTGCCGGTATTCATATAACATCACCAGCAATGCTATCCCCACAACAGACGCCGCGACCCGCAGCACCACCCACCTGATATTGACCACCGGGGCGGGCTTCCGGTATTCCGGCGCCATTTCCTGGTGGATGCCCTTCACTTGCTCCCGAAGCGCGAATAATCGCACCGACTGCTTCACTGCCCGCAATCTCTCCAGTTTTTCCTGCAAGGGAAGGCTGGTTTTCAATTCCCGCTCCAGACGAGCCGTTTCTTCGGCAGACAGCTCCCCATCGAGGTATTGCATCAATATTTCCGTTTGCGTAGAATCATCATTCATGGTAAAGGGCAGATTTAAAATATTGAAGTAAGGGTAGTTTCCCGGTCAAGGCTTCCTCCAGCTGTTTCATACATTTATACTTTTTATTCCTTAAAACTTGCTCATTCTGATAGTTTACAAGCCCCATGATCTCCTTCATGGGAAGATCGTCGTAATAAAAAGCCACCAGGATCTTTTTGCAATTTTCACCCAGGGCCTCTATCATCTGCATCAGCTGAGCCCTGAGCTTTTCTCCTCCTAAGAGCTTGTCCAGGTCCGGCTCCGGCGAAAAGTTCTCCCGGTCGAACCGGGCCTCCCTTTTTAAGGCACGCCCTTTCCGTCTCAGCTCATTTAGCCACAAGTGCCGCGTGATGGAATAAAGACAACTGCTGATGCTCGATTCCCCTCTGAATTTTCCATTTCGGACCATCTCTATCAAGCTGATCACGGATTCCTGGAAAATATCTTCCGCATCCTGCTCATTGCCGCTGTTTTGCAGGACATATGACCTTGCCATCAGGAAACAGGTGCGGTATAAATGCCGGATCGCCTGATCCGGTGGTTTTACGAGTTGAAAAGCATTCAAAAGGTCCGCGTCAGTGTAATTCCCGTTGTTGTCCATGCTTGCAGCAATTGTAAGTAATCGATAGTGCCGAAATTGTAACCAAAAATATCCATTTTAGTATAATGTTTTGAAAAACAATGGGGCCCATGTTAAGGATGCGCTTCTGCTATCCCCTTGGAACCCTGATTAAAGTCAGTCTTCAGAATGACTCCAGGCATTTGATCGGATCCAAAGACCTGTTAAATTTGAAATGTTCATATCGCTGATCGAAATACTTCATTCTCAAAACCTTTAAATCGCATGACCTATGGCACACTCGACAACTCGCCTTTCCCAAAGGCGTAAAAATGAAAGTTTTGTTATATCGGGACGATTGGCCGCCTTTATCGGGATATTGATGGTGACTTGCATCGCCTGCAAAAAGATCTCGCCGCAGATGCTCCCGTCTGAAACAAATACAGTTGCAAAATCGGGGCATGGTAACTGTGTTACAATTGGCAAAAAACTGGAAACGTCCGGCGTATTTGATTTTCCAATTGACCCGGCATTGCCCAACAGTGCAGAAGCGGTGGTATTTTTGGGCAGTCTGGCGAATGGCGAATTTAATTTGGATGAGTTGAGGGATTCGATAAAACGTACGTTTGCAGGTACCTGCAACCTGACCACCTACGTGGTGAACCTGAAATATTTCATTACGGCAACTATTTATGATCTGCATGGAAACCTGATCTTCCTGGTACAGGACAATAAGTGGCAGATATTTAAGAATTCGATCCGGAAGTACAATTACGACGATAATGGCTTCGAAGTATTTGACAAAGATGGCCGTATCGCCATGAGCATTGATTTTCGCACCTTCCGTATTGCCCCCGCATTATACGTGAAAGGGATCATACCTTGCACCAGCAGCAGTTTAACATACTACTCACCGGAAGATTTTTTTCTGAATGTTGCTTATGGGACCAGGGAATTGAACCGGGCGTTTGACAACCTCTATAATTCCTATCCTATCCAGCCCCTGTTCAGATACACCGGCAATGACTGGCAGCATGCTCGTCTCTAAGATCATGATCACCCGACCCATCATACTGCCTTATTGTCTTATTATCTGGCCGCACAGACCTGCTTTGGCAGTTGTAAAAAACTTGCGAAATCAATAGACCATTGATAATCAATAAGCTTCAGCACTGCCTTTCGAAGGAGCCTTCTCCGAAAAAATCGGGAAGGCTTTTTGCATTTGTCAGGGAAGATTATTTAATAAAAAAACAGGAGAATATAAATGTCAGAAACATGGAACAAAAGACAACGCGAAAGAAACAAACAACAAAAAAAGAAAGAAAAGCTTGAGAGAAGGCAGGAAAAGAAACAAGCCAATAAAGGCCATCATGATCTGGAAAGCATGCTGGCCTATGTGGATGAAAATGGCAATCTTTCTTCCAAACCGCCGGAACCTAAAATTTAGCCGGAAAATTCCCCATGAAGGGAGATATTTGTTAAACCAATAAAAGACAATTTATGAAGATCGAAAAAGCAATTCTGGCCGGAGGCTGTTTTTGGGGGGTAGAAGAACTGATACGCAGCATGCCCGGCGTTATCTCCACGGTGGTAGGTTATACGGGCGGCGATGTTGCCAATGCGACCTACCGGAATCACGGCACACACGCAGAGGCCATCGAGATCAACTTCGACGCCGATCAACTTTCCTATCGGACCCTGCTGGAGTTCTTCTTCCAGATCCACGATCCGACCACGCGGAACAGACAAGGCAATGACCGGGGAACCTCCTACCGTTCGGCCATTTTTTATATAGGCGAGCAGCAGAAAGAGGTGGCCAATACCCTGATTGCCGAAATGACGGCCTCTCATGTCTGGCCCGGCCCCATCGTGACGGAGGTAGTGCCCGCAAAGGAATTCTGGGTTGCGGAAGAAGAACATCAGAATTATTTGCAGAAACATCCATACGGTTATACCTGTCACTATGTGCGACCGGATTGGACGCTGAAGGCTGACTCACAGTCTTAAGAGGTCAATTCATATCCGGAGCCTCAGCCGCAAGCTGGTCACCGACCTTCTGATCAGCGCTCAGCGGCCTTCGCCCCAAAAATTATTTGGAAATAAAAAAATTTAACACAACCTTTATAGTATCATATGTTCGAACATACCAACAACGATAGCTTTGTGATTGACCATAAGAGTAAATTGCCGCTGCACGTCCAGGTTGAACAACATCTCCGTCACCTCATCAATATGGAGAAGTTCAAGACGGGCGCATTCCTGCCGAAGGAAGTGGAACTGGCCAACCGATGGGGGGTCTCCCGCAACACGATCCGCCAGGCGACCAATAAACTGGAAAATGAAGGCCTCATCGTTCGAAAGAAAGGCGTCGGTACCCGCGTGGCTGAAAAGAAAGGTTTGCAGACCGGCCTGGACCACTGGTACAGCTTCACCAGGGAAATGCAGGAAAAAGGCGTCAAAGTGACTAACCTGGTATTGAAAGTCGAATGGACCACACCCAATGAAACCATCCGCAACTTCTTTCGTTGTGACCCCGAAAAGAAGATCCTCAAACTATCTAAACTGAAAGGGGAAGCCTCCGGCGACCCCATCGTCTATTTTGAAAGCTATTTTCATCCCCGCATCGGGGTGAGTGAAGGCGATGATTTCAACAAACCGCTCTACGTAATGCTGGAAGAGCGGTATGGAGTGGTCGTACACCGGTCCTCCGAAAACATCAGCGCCCGCGAAGCCGGCAAACTGGGAAGAAAATTACAGGTGGAAGCAAGTTTCCCGGTCCTGGTACGCGAGCGGTTCGTGTATGATGCCGGGGACCGGGCCGTGGAGTATAATATCGGTTATTACCGGTCGGACAAGTTCACGTATTCGATCGATATAAAAAAAGGAGACAGGGGTTAACCCCGATTTTTTTTCTTATTCGATACTATGTTCAGACATTCCGTCATGCGTAAAATAATTTTTTTGTACTAAAGTATATGTTCAGTTTATGAAGAAGGTCCCGTTAAGGATTGGCGTAGATATCGGAGGAACACATATATCGGCTGCACTGGTAGAGGCTGGCGACGGCCGCTGCCTGGACGGGGCTTATGCACGGGGTGCAGTAGACCCGCAAGCATCCGCATCGAAGATCCTGGAAGCCTGGACCCGGGTGATCGACACCGTTCTATCAAAGGCAGGCAACCGGCAGGTGGAAAGCATCGGGGTGGCGATGCCGGGTCCCTTCGATTACCATACCGGCACGGCAATGATCAGGGGCCTGGCCAAATATGAAAGCCTTTATGGCCTCAATATCCGCGAAGCCCTGCAGGACCGCCTCGCAGGTAAAGACCTCCCCATCTTCTTCGGGAACGACGCCGCCTGTTTTGGCCTGGGCGAAGCACGGACAGGAAAGGCTGCCGGTTATTCGAAAGCTATCGCCATTACCCTGGGGACCGGTCTGGGCGCCTGTTATATCGACAAGGGCAGGCTGATGCTACAGGGAAAGGGCGTCCCCCCGCAGGGATACTTGTATAATTTCCCTTTCCTGGAGGCAACAGCGGAAGATTATATTTCGGCACGTTGGCTGATGGGGCGTTTTGCGGAGCGAACAGGAAAATTGGCAAAGGATGTCAGGGAGTTGGCGGAAATAGCTGCCAACGAGCCTTTCGCCGGGCCGGCGCCGTTAGCTGGCCCCGGCGGATCACCCTCCGTTGCCGGTCCTGTCCGATCCCTTTTCCAGGAGTTCGGCTCCAACCTGGGCCGGTTCATAGGACCCCGCATCCGGGCTTTCAAGGCCGACTGTCTCGTGATCGGGGGCAGCATCTCTCATTCGAAAGAGTTGTTCCTGGATAATCTCATGAAGGAATTGGAAACGGAAGGTCTTGACTGTACGGTCTATTTCTCGGAAGGCACGGAACAGATCGCCATGGCAGGAGCGGCAAGCCTGATAGATCAGCAACCTTATGGAGATCCGGGCATTCCAACGTTAAAGACGTTGAATCCCCCGGCTCGCAGGACCACCCAGTCTCAACTCCCGCAAAGGGTCCCAACCGGCGCCACGACGGAAAAAGGTTATCGCATCTTCCCCTACGAACCATTGGGAACCGGACATATCCATAAAGGGTACGAATCCCTGGCGACCTGGATGATAGGTGCCCGCACCGTCCGGATCGACGGCTATGCAGGACTGGACTGGGACCACCTCCGGCTGCGGCTCTCGGCCGGGTTTAGAGCAGCAGGGATAAAGACGCTGTGGTACGAGACCAAGGCCTTCTTAAAACCGGAAAACGAGATCGATGAGTTGATAGCCCCGTTCCTCGGTACACCCGGTTCCGTTTGGGGAACAAAGGCGACGCTATCGCTTGCCGACTTCTACACGCCAGCATTGACAACATGGCAACCCAACGAAGACGCCGATCTTATCATACTGGCGGGAACAGGCGCAGGACTCAGTGCCTGGCAGGCGCCGGTAGTCTATATAGACCTGCCAAAGAACGAACTGCAGTATAGAATGCGGGCAGGCAGCGCAACCAATCTGGGCAGCTCGGCAACGTTAGGGAGTCGACGGAGTTCTGACAGCGCCACACAGCCGGGCAGTACAGCGAACCCTGACAGGGCGACTAACCCGAACAGCATGCCGGATGCAGACAGCGCACCGACCCCGGACAACCCCGTCGGCGCCAGCTTCGCCGAGATGTACAAACGCTGTTACTTCGTGGATTGGGTGCTCCTGAACCGGCACCGGCAGGCAATAAAAGACTCCATCGTCCTCATCGCAGACGGTCAGTGGGATACGGATATCAATTGGGCTTTGTCGGCTTCCCTGGAAAAAGGCCTGCATACCATCGCTGAAAATGTGATCCGGAACAGACCCTGGTTCGAACCGGGAGTTTGGGGCGGTCAATGGCTGAAAGGACAGATCCCGACCCTGTCCCGCGACGAGATAAATTATGCCTGGTCTTTTGAATTGATTGCTCCTGAGAATGGCCTGGTCTTCGAGAGCGATGGTTATCTCCTGGAGATCTCCTTCGACTGGCTCATGGAGACAGCCGGCGACAAAGTATTGGGTGCGGACTTCCACCGTTTTGGCCTGGAATTTCCCATCCGTTTCGATTTTCTAGATACCGTCGACGGAGGTAACCTGTCCATACAATGCCACCCTTCCCTGGACTATATCCGGGACAACTTCGGAGAGACCATCACCCAGGATGAGACATACTATATCCTCGACAGGAAAGGAGATGCGGGCGTCTACCTGGGATTCCAGGAAAACATCGACCCCGGGTCCTTCCGGCAGGCGCTGGAACTCAGCCAACAGGAGAAAACAGCCATCGATATAGAAAAATTCGTACAACGATTACCGGCAGCACGACATGATTTGTTCCTGATCCCCAACCGGACCGTTCACGGCGCAGGCATCGGCAACCTGGTCCTGGAGATCAGCGCCACCCCCTACATCTTTACGTTCAAAATGTATGACTGGATGCGCCTGGATCTCGATGGTCAGCCGCGACCCATCAATATTGAACATGCCTTCCGCAACCTGGACTTTTCCCGGAAAGGAAAAAAAGTACAAAAAGAACTGATCTCCCAACCGGTTATCATAAAAGAAGAAGAGGGCTTGCTCCTGGAGCTCTTACCCACACACCCCGAACATTTCTACGGCGTACACCGGCTTAGCCTAACCGCCGGCAAAAAGACCTGGGTCTCCACGGAAGGTAAATGCCACCTTCTGATGTTGGTGGAAGGGACATCGGTCCTCATCAGAACGGCGGCAGGCCGGGAATGGCAGGCAAGATATGCCGAAACCTTTGTCCTGCCCGCCGCCGCAGGCTCCTATGAATTGATCAATACAAATCATCAACCTTTAAAACTTGTCAAGGCGTTTGTAAAGTAGCATCATCCACTAAATATTAATACATGAAAAAGTTTATCCCTTTGCCGAAGCGGCCTCGCTGCGGCACCAGCCCCTCTTTGCCCCCCTGAAGCGCTGGACGAGACTCATCTCCCGGATGGAACAATGAAGCTGACTGACAAATGAATTATTATTTCACCCTTGACAATTGTTTGCAATTTATGAGAAAGATAAAATTGCTCTTCTTATTCTTCTTCCCCTTCCTGCTCGCCACGGCACAGCAGAAGGAAGTGACAGGCCGCGTCGTGGACGAGAACGGCAAACCCGTCGCCGGCGCTTCCGTTATCGTCAAAGGCCATAAAGGCGGTACGACTACGGACGACAATGGCTCCTTCAAGATCACGGTCGACGGTAACAATACCCGGCTCATCATTTCTTATGTAGGTTTTACATCAAAAGAAGTCCCGGCGGCAGAGGCCACCACCGTCGTCCTGGCCGCGGGCAAGACAACCATTGACTCCGTCGTGGTAGTAGGTTATGGTACGATGAAAAAATCGGATGTGACAGGATCCGTCGCTTCGGTCAAATCCAGCGATCTGTTATCCCAACCCATCACCAATGCCCTGGAAGGATTGCAGGGCCGCGTAGCCGGGGTAGACATCGCTCTCAACTCGGGGGCGCCGGGAGGACTGGCCTCCGTCATCATCCGGGGGATTGGCTCGATCAACTCCTCAACCGACCCCCTCTATGTGGTGGATGGGGTTGCCATGCAGAACATCCAATTCCTGAACCCCTATGATATCCAGAATGTGGAAGTGCTGAAAGATGCTTCTGCTACCTCTATTTATGGAGCCCGTGGTTCCAATGGCGTCATCCTGGTGACGACCAAACGAGGCGGCAACACCAAAGGCACCACCGTCTCCTATGACGCCTCCATCAGCGCAGGACGCCTGGCCCGGGAGATCCCCGTACTGAACTCCACCCAATGGTTGGGAGTACTGCAAGGCGGTATGGCCAACAATTCCATCTGGGGCGCTTCTCCCCGGACTCTCGATCTCTCCGATACCCGGCTTTTCAATGCGGACGGCACGCCAAAATATAACACGGATTGGCAAAAAGCATCCACACGGACCGCCGTTTCCAACAACCACGAGATTGGTATCCAGACACGTAATGAAAATTCCTCCACGGGAGTTTTCATGAACTATAGCTATAATCAGGGTATCATGCTCAACTCGGATCTCCGCCGGTATAATGTCCGGTTCACCCATGATACCAAACTCGCCAAATGGATCGACTTCGGGGTCAATGCCCTTGTCAATTCTTCAAAGGAGAATGAAGTAGATCCCACGACTGGTGGCAACACCCCTACGCGTACCATGATCGAAATGCCTTCCATCTTCCCCGTGAAGTTCCCCAACGGCGCCTGGGCGAACAACCAGGTCTCATCCACCTTCTCCTTCCTGGACGCAGCGGAAAACCCGGCAAAAGTGCTGAAAGAACAGACCCACCTGAATACCCGGACGCAGATCTTCGGCAACATATTCCTGAACTTTCACATCACCAAAGACCTGGACTTCAAAACCCAGTTTGGCGTGGATTACCAGGATATGCAGTATGACTACTACTCGCCATCCGACCTGATGAATATTTCGGCCAACCAGAAAGGCGTCGCCAGTATTACGTCCGAACAATACCGCTACTGGCAACAGGAAAATTACCTTACCTACAAAAAAACATTCGGCATTCATCATATCAACGCCATCGTGGGCGCCAGCTGGCAGGAGCGTATCGACGACAGCCTGACCGGTTCGACCCAGTATTTTGCCGATGACTACTATCGCCAGTATAACTTAGGCGCAGGCGCTCAACCCAATTCTCCCGCCAGCACCTACAACCGATGGTCCATCAATTCCTATTTTGCCCGTGTCGGCTATACCCTGGCGGATAAATACCTGTTGACCCTCACGGAGAGAATAGATGGTTCCTCCCGTTTTGGAGCGAATAATAAGTATGGATATTTTCCCTCCGTTGGCGCCGGATGGATCCTATCCAAGGAAAATTTCATGCAGAATATCCCTGCCATCAATTACCTGAAACTGCGCGCCAGTTATGGACAGACGGGGAATACGGAGATCGGTTCCTACCAGTCGCTGGCGACAGTTGCCAGCGGCACTACCTTGCTGAACGGCAGCCGGGCGGGCTCTTCGTATATCAACGGGTTGCCCAACCCGGACCTGAAATGGGAAAAGACAGCACAGACAGACGCTGGTTTCGAAATGCAGCTTTTCAATAGCCGCGTATTGCTGGAGGCAGATTATTATTACAAGAAGACCACCAACCTGCTGTTGAACAAACCCATTCCTCAATCTACGGGTTTCAGCGGCGTATTGTCCAACATTGGCTCCCTGTCCAATCAGGGGGTCGACCTGTCGCTTACCACGCGTAATATCGAGGGGAAGAATTTTTCCTGGACCACCACCTTTACAGCCAACTACAACAAAAACAAGATCCTCTCGCTGGGCAATAACAACGAGGACATCTTCCCCGGTCCCTTCTGGGGGCCCGTCAGCGATGGATTCACCATCCTGCGCGTGGGCAAGGCGATGGGCTCTTTCTGGGGGTACAAACGACTGGGCACCTGGAGCACCGCCGATGTAGCAGCCGGCTTAGCGCAGGACCCCAGCTTTCCTTACAAAGCGGGAGAAGAGAAGGAGTCGACGGATAAACAGATCCTGGGAAAGAATACACCGGACTGGAACGGTAGCTTCGTGAACACCTTCCGTTACAGGAACTTTGATCTCATGGTCGACCTTCAGTTCTCGGAGGGCGCCGATATCGCCCAGGCTTTCCTGTTCTCCTCCGAAGACCGGACAGGATACAGCAACTCTCTGACCACAGTGTTGAATGCCTGGACGCCAACTCACCAGAATACGCCGATCCAGCAGCTCCGCTTTGCACCGGATGCAGGGCAGAGCGCGAATTTCGATAGCCATTGGGTCGCCAACGGTTCCTTTATCCGCGGCCGCAACGTCGTACTGGGCTATAACCTGGACAAAGAAGGCCTGGGACGGTTGAAGATCCGCCGATTCCGCTTCTATATCAGCGCGCAGAACCTTTTCCTGATCAAATCCAGCTCTTATCATGGATATGATCCGCAAAGCGTCTCCTGGAATACACCGGGCGCCCCGCCTTTTGGGCAGAACATCGAGTTCTATCAATATCCCAAGGCGCGGACTTTCACCGCTGGTGTAAACATGAGTTTTTAAACGATTCGCAAACGAAAAATGCTAATTATCATGAAGAAGTTATTTTATATCGGTAGCATGCTGGCGGCCATCGGCGTACTACCTTCCTGTAAGAAATTCCTGCAGGAGAATCCAAAGAGCTCCCAGTCGGTGGATGCCTACTACCAGACCATCGACCAGGTGCAGAGCGCCGTCAATTACCTGTACAACACAGCCACCGGCCCCGGCAATTTTTACAATGTGGGTGGACTTTATGATGCCAACAATGCCTTCGCATTCGACGGCATGTCAGGTTTGGCCAACAATGTAGTGGCGCAGAACCCGGCCGTCCGCGACTTCTCATCGCTGACTCAAAATCCGGACAACGCTGGTAACTACGTTCAAGGCATCTGGGCTGCACTGTATACCAATATAGCCAGCGCCAATACCATTATCGCAAAAGTAGCGGCCAGCACCACCATCGACCAGGCCGCGGCGGCCCCGCTGGTGGCAACGGCAAGGTTCTTCCGGGCGACAGATTATTATTACCTGGTGCGGCTCTTCGGGAAAGTACCCCTGATCCTCCAACCCTATACTTCCCTCGATAACCTGTACGCTCCCCGTACCTCCCTCGATTCCATTTACAACGCCATCACCGATGACCTTACAAAGGCGTATACAGATGGCGGATTGGTAGACAAACCGATGGGACTTAACGGCAATCAGATCTCCAAAGGCACCGTTGCAGGGCTTCTGTCGGAAGTCTATCTGACGATGGCCGGTTATCCCCTGCAAGGCGGACAAACAGACTATCAAAAGGCGCTAACCCAGGCCACCGCTCTTCTTAGCAGCAGCGGAGGTTATGCACTATTTGATAACAGCGGCGGTACGACGCCTTTCGACAAGCTGCGTTTGGGCAGCAATGACCAGGGTAGCGAATACCTGTATTTTATCGAGTATAATTCCGCCATTCAGCAGTCGGCCTTACCGGAATATTCGTTTCCGAATACCTTCTCGCAGTCCGTGCCGAACTCGAATCTGAAGGTGCAGTATACCCTGATGACCCAGGCCTGGACCCCTTCGTCGACCCTGCTGAATATGTACGACAGCGTCAACGATATCCGGCGCCACGAGAAACAATTCTACAGCACCTCCTTCAATTATACGACCACGGGCGGGGGATCGGCTTCTATTAAGTTTCCCGTTTATATGCCCTACCGCTGGTATGACAGCACGGCCATCTTTGGTACAGCCGCTTCCGG
>DATJJD010000068.1:0-8985 GCA_035492545.1 Puia sp. | reverse complement strand
CAGCACAATCCCCTTTGTCTTATACAACTGCATGTTCCCGTAAAAATACGTTTCTTTGCAAAGTAAAATTTTTATCATGTGGGAATCCATAGCCCGTCTGGTCCTGAAATTCCGGTTATATTTATTGATCCTTCTCTTCTTTGCCACCGCCTTTATGGCCTATCATGCATCCAGGGTTAAAATGAGCTATGATTTCACCCGTACTATTCCTACCGATAATCCCAAATACATCGCTAATCAGGCTTTCCGGCAGAAATTCGGGGACGATGGTAACCTGCTGGTCATTGCCGTGCAAACCGACAAGCTTTTTCAAAAAGACATTTTTTCCAATTATATAGCCCTGACCTCAGCAATAAAAAAAGTACCCGGCGTAGAGACGGTCCTCAGCGTGCCGCAAGCCGTCAACCTGGTGAAGGACAGCATCACTCAAAAGCCCAGGGCCGTCAACATTTTCCCTGCCCATCCGGCTGACCAGGCGGAAATAGACAGCGGAAAAGCTGTATTTCTGGGACTTCCTTTTTACAAGGGACTATTGTACAATCCGGAGACCAGCACCTGGCTGATGGCCGTGAATGTCAATAAGGACGTCATGAACTCCGCCGGGCGCATTGTCACGGTAAAGGCCATCACAAAGGCCGTCGACAATTTTGGACTCCGCAATGGCCTGGAGATGCATTACAGCGGTCTTCCCCTTATCCGTACGAACATGGCTACCAAGGTAGCCAGGGAAACGACGGGCTTCCTCCTGGGCTCGGTACTCCTCTATGCCATCATCTTACTTATCTTTTTCCGGAGCTTCAGCACCATGCTGCTTTCCCTGGGTGTGGTCATCATCGGGGTGCTGTTCTGTATGGGTACGATGGATCTGTTCGATTATAAGATCACACTCCTGAATGCCCTGACCCCCATCCTGGTGGTGGTGATAGGGATCCCGAACTGTATCTATTTCCTCAACAAATATCATACGGCGTACCAGGATACGGGGGACAAACACCAGGCCTTGCTGGAGATGATACGACGTATGGGCATCGTAACGTTGTTCTGCAATATCAGCGCGGCGATCGGTTTCGGCGTCTTTGCACTGACGCGGAGCGCCATCCTCCATGAATTCGGCGTGATAGCAGGCATCAATATTATGCTGCTGTTCTTTATCTCCTTTATCATGATACCCTGTATACTGAGCTATCTGCCTCCCCCACGGGAGCGGCATACCCGGTACCTGGAGAACCGATGGCTGGCTGCCATCCTGAAGAAGCTGGAGATCTGGGCCCTTCATCATCAGAAATTCATTTATGGGGTGACTTTCGTAGCGCTGGTACTCTCGGTGGCGGGTATGCTCCGGCTGAAATCGGAAGGGTTCATCGTGGATGACCTGCCGAAAAAAGATCCCATCTATACGGACCTGAAATTCTTTGAAAAGAATTTCAAAGGGGTGATGCCGCTGGAGATCGTGGTGGATACGAAAAGAAAGAACGGGTTACGGATCAATATGCTGCCAACGCTGGACAGCATAGACCGGTTATCGCAGTATATAACATCTCAGCCCGAGATGGCAAGACCCCTCTCCCTGGTAGAAGGTCTGAAGTTCGTCCGTCAGTCCTATTACGGGGGGGACAGCGCCAATTATGGGGTGCCCAATTCCCTCGACCTGGCCTTTTTGTCCTCTTATATCCGGCCGGGTAGTGACCATCCGGACAGCGCGGCCGGGGCAAAAGCGGCAGCTGCCAACAGCCCCCTCAACAAGCTGTTGAAGAGTTTTGTCGACAGTAACCAGCAACAGTTACGCATCAGCGTAAACATGGCCGACGTAGGCAGCCGGCGATTGCCCCTTATCCTGGATGACCTGAAGAGAAAGACGGACAGTTTATTCGATTCCACCCGATACAGGGTTGAATTCACGGGTACCAGCGTCACCTACCTGGAAGGCAGCAGTTTCGTCATCAAAGGGCTGAGGGATAGTATCCTCTGGGCTTTTCTGTTGATCGCCGCCTGCATGCTGTTCCTGTTCAGATCCTTCCGCATCTTACTCTGCTCTCTGATACCGAACATCATTCCCCTGATCATCACCGCCGGCATCATGGGCTGGGTAGGGGTACGGCTGAAGCCTTCCACCGTCATCGTCTTCAGTATCGCCCTGGGCATCGCCATTGACATCACCATCCGCTTCCTGGTGAATTACAAGCAGGAGTCGGCAAAGCCGGGGAGTGATGCGCAACAGACGGTCATCGATACCATTAATAAGACCGGTATCAGCATTCTTTATACATCCCTGGTGCTGATCGCCGGATTCTTCATCTTCTGTTTTAGTGATTTTGGGGGGATCCTGGCCCTGGGATGGCTTACCTCGCTTACCCTCGTCATCGCGACGGTAACCAACCTGGTGTTCTTACCGGCCTTGTTGCTGGGACTAACGAAGAAAAAGCCGTAGGCGGCGGCCGGCCGATGGGGGCAAGCTAGATCTCGACGAGGGAGTTCTTGATCGCAAACATGACCAGACCCACGCGGGTCCGCACTTTCAGCTTCTCGAACAAGGTATTGCGGTAATTGTCCACCGTACGGGGGCTGATAAACATTTTATCGGCAATATCTTTATAGGTCATCTCCGAGCAGATAAGACGAAGGAACTCTTTTTCTTTGTCGCTGAGAACGACCGGGTCTTCCGGGTTGCCCAGGTCTTTGTGCAGACCACTGATGATCTTACCGGAGATATATTCAGAGAGATAAAAGTCCTTTTTCATAATGGAGTCCAGCGCCAGCTTCAGCTCTTCCGGCTCGATGTTCTTCATGATATACCCTTTGGCCCCCAAACGAAGCATCCGGATGATGGTGTTTTCATCGCTGAACATGGATAAGGCCAGCACCTTCACCTGTGGGTAGTTTTTGTGCAGCCAGCGGACCGTTTCATAACCGTCCATATCCGGCATGTTTACATCCAGCAGGATGATATCCGGAATCACTTGCTGAGTGATCTTAGTCTTTATATCCTTCCCGTTATCGCCTTCGAATAAAACTGCATAATTCTCGAAAGAACCGATCAGTTTCGCCAACGCCTTGCGCAAAAGACTGTGATCATCAACAATGCCGACCTGTATTTTCTTTAATGATGCCGCCATAGATAAATTATAAAGCTTCCCTTTCCAAAGGCAATTCGACCGTTATGGTAGTCCCTTTTCCCGGCTGGCTCTGAATCGAGATGTCCGCATGGATCAGGTGGGCACGGTTGGTCATGCTTTTCAGGCCAATACCGCTGGAAGAGGATGCCTGTGTTCTTTTTTTATCCGGATCAAAGCCTACCCCGTTATCCTCCACTTTCAAAACAAATTTATTATCAATTGTGTAAATAACCGCAATATTTACTTGAGTGGCCTTAGAATGCTTCAAAATATTATTCAGCATTTCCTGGAACATGCGAAATAAAAAGATAGCGCGTTGATCCTCAAATGGATATTCATTCCCTGACACCGAAAATTCAATTTCCAGCAAACCGGTCTTCCGGAGGCTTTCCACATCAAACCGGATGGCTTCCACCAGCCCGATCTGGGTAATACGATCGGTGTGGAGGCTTTTGGTCAGGTCGGCCATATCATAAATAACCTTATTCAGCATTTGCCGGCTGTTCTGGACACTTTCATAAGCCGGATGATGTCCTTCCAGGGGTAAAATAGACAAGGATAGTTTTACAACCGACAGCACCTGGCCAATATTATCGTGTAATTCCTGGGCAATCGTCTTAAAAGTAGCTTCCTGTATTTCCAGCTGCGAACGAAGCAACTCCTGTTCGTACTGGTCTTTCATCCGGGACAATTGTTTCTCCTGCCGGTGCTGTCTTCTTTGATAAAGGAATAAAATAGTTACGATAAAGCCCACCAATAAGAGCGCCAATCCTACCCCCATTAGGATTATAACATAGATTTCCTGACCCTTATCCTGCATAGAAAGGCTATAATGAAGGATGAATATAAGAAAACATCGAGTAAGTTAAATAAAATCATCAGATTGCGGATGGTACCATAACTAACATTCCTGAATACGAGGTTATTCAAGCCATATAAGGGGAAACTGCAGGCGGAATAAAAGAGAAGTCCCGAGCAGATCCAGAAAGCGGGCTGTCTGAGCAGACTTACCATGCGGGTCTGTTGAAACAGTTCCAGGAAGTAGTAGATGCAGATGGCCACCACCAGCAGGCAGCCAATAGAATAGGTGACGGCATGGAAATCAGCATTCTTCAGGACAAAATAGATGTTGAATAACGCAATTACCGGATAGATAAACAACACGTAGAGGATGACTTTTTTCGCAATAGGATTGTGTACGATCTGGCTCAGAATGAAAAAATAAAAGCAAAAAGTAAATACGGTAAGAGGATTTGAAACGATGAGATTTGATTGTATACGTATTGAAATATAATAAGAAGCGGATTCCGCAATCATATCCAGAAAAAGGAATAGAGGGAAAAACCTCAGATAAGGATCGGTCTTGGGTTGAAAGAACAAACCAAGGCTAACTACGAAGGTGATAAGTAAGCAAATGATCGTGAAATATGGTATCATTTGCCGACAAAATAGTAGATATTTTCCATTTGTCGTAAAAAAAACCGGGCTGCTTTCGGCAACCCGGCTTATATAACTTACTTCAGGTAGTGTAGATAATATAAGGACTAGACGATCTGCATTCCTTTCTCGCCCATGTCCACCAGTGTGGTTCCAACAGCTGTCTGTGCAGATCCGGTGGTAGGAGGAGTGTAAGGGAAAGGGCAATAAGCCGGGCAGGGATAATCTCCCACGAAAGCCAGTATCTTGGTTTCTTTACCATTGCCGATATAGAGTTCTTTGCTGGTTGTTACGGTACCGTCGCTGCTGCGCGTGCCTACCAGTACGATAGCCTGACGTCCTGCCAGCTCGGGATTATTTCCGTAACCTTCGGGATAGATGCCAAAATGCATGCGAACGCCATTGCCACCTTGTTGTTTGACTTTAGCAAGAAAACCTTCCAGTTCATCCACGGTATACCAGCTGCTCTTGGCGTCTTCTTTTCCGATACGCTCGGTATTATGCACCCAGGTCTCTTGTTTGTAAGCCCTGATGAAAGTATCTACTTCCTGTCTGTTAACATATTTTCCACCCTTTACTGCTTTTTTTTCAATTGTGCTAATTGTGCTCATGATTTGTCGTTTTAGAATTTTGAAGAATAATTTGCTGACATAAAAGTATTCCCCAAGTCTCGAGGAGACTAGGCACAAAAAAGTACAAATCAAATAATTATAAATTAGTATTATTTATAAACTAAAGGGGATCAAAGACTCAGGGGATAATAAATGCAAAAAAACCGTTTTTTTGTCAATAAAAAAACAGTAAATAAACTAAATCTGGGGACGTAAAAAAACGGGGTCGAAAACCACGTATAATCCGCAAAAAAATACCGTTACATCTTTTGGGCCTCTTTTCTTCGGGATCGGATATTTTATCTGACATTAGATATGGATGTCGCCAATGTCCCGTTTTTACTATTTAATATCCTTAAACTACATGAAGGCAGGTGTGCTATGCTGCAGAACTGTCCGGACTGACCAGAAAACTATTGATCGTTCAATTAGAATTTATCGTCAGCAACAGCATACATAACCATTAACACCTTATCCTGTTATTTTCTCAAGTGTGTATGGGTATGTATGCTGATGCTTTCATCTAATCTACAACGTCCAGGGCACTATATTTAGTACGCATGAGAAAATTCAATTGGCCCGCATAAGGCCCTAAATTATGCATCTTTCTTCGCGCTTACCACTGTGACCATTCAAAGTTTCCGGTTACCCATCTGCCCCCCGGCAGGGGGTAATTCCGGAAGTTTGACTTCCCTTTCCATTAGCTTTATCTTCATTATCAGCGGAATAAACTACTTGTAGTTTAGCTCCGCTGTTGTAGTTTTGCGCTCCCATGCGGTATGGAAAATCGCATGGAGCGCAAAACCATCTAATGATGGCCCTTCGGATAACCGAGCGAAGCGAAGGTTACGAGCGAGACGGAGCAAGGACCGACGCTCCGACGAAGCTCTGGCCTGGGGCCCATTTTGGTTGCGTCCCAATCAATTAATAAGTAGCCTTTTATAAATCAAACTTGAATGAACAAGAAAATAAAGTCAGCCCTTATTTCCGTTTTTTATAAAGATGGTCTGGAGAATATCGTACAAAAACTACACCAGTTAGGAATAACGATCTATTCGACGGGCGGCACCCAGCAATTCATTGAGGCCCAGGGCCTGCCCTGCATAGCCGTGGAAAGCCTCACCTCCTACCCTTCGATCCTGGGCGGCCGGGTAAAGACCCTGCACCCCTCCATCTTCGGCGGGATCCTTGGAAGGAGGGACCAACCCACCGACCTGGAGGAGATGACCCGGTATCATATTCCCGAGATCGACCTGGTCATTGTAGACCTCTATCCCTTCGAAGAGACCGTTGCCAATACTACCGATGACAAGGCCATCATAGAAAAGATCGATGTTGGGGGCCCCTCAATGATCCGGGGAGCCGCCAAAAATCATAAAGACGTCGTCGTCATCGCCTCCAAACAGGAATATGCACACCTGCAGCAGCTGCTGGACGAACAGAAAGGAGAGACCACCCTCGATCAACGCCGTGCTCTCGCAGCCCGGGCTTTTGAAGTATGCGCCCATTATGACGTGGTCATCGCCCGGTATTTTAACCCTTCCGAGCCCGACTATTTTCTGGAGTCCATCCCGGCTCCCAAGAGCCTCCGTTATGGCGAAAACCCCCACCAATCCGCCCGTTTTTACGGCAAGCTGGACGAGCTCTTCGAACAGCTCAACGGCAAGGAATTGTCCTACAATAATCTGGTAGATGTGGATGCGGCGGTACAGCTGATACAGGAATTTAAAGGCTCCCTGGCGGAAATGGCCGTATTCTCCATCATCAAACATACCAACCCCTGCGGCATCGCCGTGCGCCCCACACTGAAAGAAGCCTGGGACGCAGCCCTGGCCGGTGACCCGGAGAGCGCTTTTGGAGGGGTCCTTTGTTGTAACCACCCTGTTGATAAAGCCACGGCGGAGGCCATCAACGAGATCTTTTTCGAAGTGCTGATCGCGCCGGCTTTTGATAAAGATGCCCTGGAGGTCCTTCGTTCAAAGAAGAACCGTATTCTTTTGCTCCAAAAAGCTCCCCTGCATGCAGCTACGCAATACCGGTCGCTCCTGAATGGTGTCTTACTTCAGCAAAAGGATGAAGGCAATTATACAGAGTGGAAGGAAGCCGGAGGACGCCCCAGCACCGCCCCAGAAAAAGAAGACCTGGAATTTGCCAATATTGTCTGCAAACATTTGAAATCAAATGCCATTGCCCTGGTGAAGAACAAACAGCTCATCGGCAAAGGCTGCGGGCAGACCAGCCGCATAGATTCCCTGCGCCAGTCGATCACCAAAGCCGGGCAATTCAATTTCGATCTCCATGGAGCCGTGCTGGCCTCAGATGCTTTTTTCCCTTTTAATGACTGTGTTCAGATCGCGCATGCGGCGGGCATCGGGGCTTTTATCCAGCCCGGCGGCTCCATCCGCGATAAGGACTCCATTGATTACTGTGTGGAGAATAAATTAGCGATGGTCATTACGGGGATGCGGCACTTCAGGCACTAAGCCTGGTGGCACCCGGAGGTCGGCGAGCCGGCCGGTGGATCGGTGGGTACTGGCCGATGGATACTGGTCAGTTGACGGTCTTACGCATCCCAATATACTTCCTCGCGCAGGAAGGTCTCATACACCTCCCGCCAGCCTGCAAACTGGGGGTCGGAACCCAGGAAAGAATTATGCCAGATGGTTATCATCAATCCATTTACTTTACGGATCAGGTGGTAATAGTGCATCAGCTCATTCATCGCCTGTCCGGCCGTATACTTTTGTTCGTAGAATGCATTGGCGTCCATAAAGCAAAAAGGGAAGATCCGCAGCTCTGTGGCGGCCTCTTTTTCCAGGTCATACCAGTAAAAGGAGGAGGCAACGGAAGCCCGGAAACCATTGATGCTGCCATAGCCCATGGAAAAATCCTGTACAATCCCAGCCTTCATCAGGCGCCGGTAAGTCTGGGGTAAGGTCAGCCGGATATAATGCTGCCGGCTGCGGGAGACCGGTTCTTCTGTCATACACTCCATCCATTCGACCTCCTCTTTCAGCAGCATCTCCTCGTCACCACTCTGCCAGGAAGGATGTAATCCCACCCTGTAAGCGCCGGAGGCATGATAACGGACCAGCTCCTGCATGGCCTTTTCGGAAGGAGTTATATTCTTATCCAGCCCTTGCGGCCTGCCGGCCACCAGGAAAAAATAGTAAGCCTTCATCCGGCAATACAAATGGAGGGAATCCAGCCACTCATACGCATCGAAAGGATCCTGTTGCCTGCGCCGCAATACCCGGACCCTCTCCACCAGACGCGCCCATTCTCCTTTTATCAGGGACCGCAGCAGGCCCGCCATATTCCTCTTCCATCCTTTATGCAGGTAGGAATAGGCCATATCGATATCATAGGTGGGGATAAACTTAAAAGAAGGGTAGCGAAAACGGAGGGTTGGATACTTCCTGCTCAGCGCGGCTTTAAACTCCCTGAGCCAGATATTGACGAGTGGAATATTCAGGAAGCCCTCGCGGTAAGCCAGTGAACCGGTATGCGCAAACCGGCCATATTCATCTTTCTCATGGGGCAGGTATTCCTCGTACCGGCTCAACAGATAGAAAGAAGCAGCCAGCATATCGAAGGGGAAATCACCTTCGGTTTCAAAAAAGACTTTGTGATAATTCAGGTCAAAACATTCGATCGGCTGGGTCTCAATGCCTTTTTGAAATAATAAAGGGGTGCGGCGGATAAAGAAATCGTCGTCGCTGATGGCTTCGTCCGAATAATTCAACCGGGCCAGCGGATACCGGGCATATTCTGCTGCATCCGATGTGATCAGGATCTCCTCATCAAATAATTCCTTACTGATG
>DATJJD010000067.1:0-7395 GCA_035492545.1 Puia sp. | reverse complement strand
GCCGGCGCAGCAGGCTGCCAAGGTATTGTATCCGCTGTGTGATCCGGTCCAGGCCAATATGCAACGCATATTCCACGGCCTTCGCCAGGCCAAGGGTAAGGGCGCGATTCCTTTCATATACTTCAAAGCGACGGCCATCGTCTCTTAATTTAAACTCCCCGGTGGTGATCAATTCCGCTGTATGGCCATCTATGTGGGCGACCTTTAGCTGGTCACGGATCTCTTTCCTTACGTAGAGAAAGCCTGTTCCTCTGGGCGCCCGCAAATATTTTCGCCCGGTGACGGCCAGCATGTCGCAGCCGATCTCCTTTACGTCAACGGGTACCTGCCCTATGGACTGGCAGGCATCCACCAGGTACAAAATATTATGTTTACGGGCTATTCTGCCTATCTCGGCCACGGGCAGTATGTTTCCGGCCGAAGAGGGAATATGGGTAATAGCGATTAACCGGGTCCTGGATGTTATCGCCTTTTCCAGGGCGGACAGGGAAAAATTCCCCTGTTCATCATTCGGTATCACGTTGAGTTTTATTCCGTGCAGCTTTTCGGCGTTGAGGAAACCGATCAAATTGGTGACATATTCCATTTCGGAGGTAATGACTTCATCGTCCTTTTTAAAGTCGATGCCGTTAAAGGCAAGCCCCCAGGCAATGCTGGCATTTTCCACCAGGGCTATCTCTCCTTTGTCCGCATTGATCAGCCGGGCAATAAGAGCATAGGTATTTTCTAATGAATCCCTAAAGTTATATTCGGTCTCATATCCGCCCTGGGTCGCCTCAATCTTTAAATACCCGATAACCGTATCCAGCACTACATCGGGCGGCAGGGAGGCGCCGGCGTTATTGAAGTGTATTTTTTGGGCCGTGCCGCTGGTCTCATTTCTGAATTGTTGTATTTCCTGCTCGCTGAATGGGTTCCGTTCCATTTACTTCGTATTATTTGGACAAAGTAACGAATTATAAGGGTAGCAAAACAGATGCAGAATGGTGAATTTTGACTAGATCAGATTGGGAGGGTTGCGGTAGCTTATCGTTTGCAATAATCACCGGATTCCTCCACCGGGTATTTTTTATCGAGATCGATATTGTTGAAGCTGTGCTTCCCTCCCCAGGAAAACAGTTTCTCAAAGAAAGGCAGCAGTTTATTGGTCTTTATCCCTTCCAGGAAATATACTTCATGCTCTTTTTCCTTTATACCCATGTCATAGAGCAGCCGGTCATGCTCCTTTACTCCCAGCGAGTTGAAATATTGTTTCATCCGGAAGTATTCGCAGACATTACCACTCTCCAACCTCCCGGCAAAATAAAAAGGCATGAACCAGCCGATCACGTGGCAACTGAAGGAAATGATCTTTCCTACAATATGAAATCTAACTTCATAATATTTTGAAGGCTGAATATCATATAATTTCATGAGCTGCAAGACTTCCCGGCGGTGATTCCACTCGTCCAGTTCTATCTGGCGTATCGCGGCTTTTTCCAGAGGGTTTTTTACGGCTGCCGCATGGCCCTGGTAGGCAAAGGCAGCGGCTTTTTCTGCTGAATAGGCTTTTTTCAACAGGTCTATCAGTTGAGGGTGTTGGAGTTGCATGGGGGCAAAGCTAGGGCAGGCCAGGGATTTTTGTTTATTTCTTTTTGGCGCCTCTTGTCTTGGGTTTGCCATATTTCTTTTTCATCCGTTCGGCGTGGCTGATAATAACATTTACCTTTTTATTCTTCTCCAATTTCTCATGAAAGGCGCCACCGGCCGATCCCGGTTTGGGAATATTGAGAGGCACGACTTTTACGTAGGGCTTGGGCTTCTCGTCTTCGGTGAGCTCGTCTGAAATTTCCAGGTCTCCGGGTAAGGGGTCGATGGTTATTTTTTGTTTCATCAAGGCCTCTATCGCAGCCTGGAATTCCTTTTCCTTTTCAGTAATAAAGCTGATGGCTATCCCTTTCTGGTCGGCTCTACCCGTTCTTCCGATCCGGTGAATATAGTTCTCCGGAACTTCCGGGATGTCGAAGTTGATGACATGGGATACTTCCGCCACGTCGAGGCCCCGCGCTATAATATCTGTTGCGATGACAAAGTTGTACTCCCCGCTCTTGAACCTGTTAACCGTATTAAACCGGTAGTTCTGATCCTTGTTGGAGTGGATAACGCCGGTCCGGCCCGGGAATTTGGCGATTAATTGCTCATAGAGCTGGTCTGCCAGTTGTTTCGTCGCCACGAAGATGAGGACTTTGGTCATTTCCGCATCCCGGCTTAACAGCAGTTCCAGGAGGTTGACCTTCGTGTAGAAGTTAGGGACTTCGTACGCTTTTTGATCGATGTTTTCGACGGGGGTACCTGTGGGGGCTGCCTCTACCCGGGCAGGACTGTTAAAATAGGTATCCATCAGCGCCTCTACTTCTTCTGTGATGGTAGCAGAGAACAGGAGATTCTGCCTTTTAGCGGGCAGCAGGTCCAGGATGTTGCGTAATTGGGTACGAAAGCCCAGGTTCAGCATTTCGTCGACTTCGTCTATCACCAGCTTTTTTATGGCGTTCAGCCTCAGCGAGCCGCTGAGGACCATGTCGTATAATCTGCCCGGGGTTGCAACCAGGATGTCCAGTCCATTTTCTACTTCCGCCCGTTGGGTATTCATATTGACGCCGCCATAGATCCCTACGGTCTGCAGGGTCATATAAGGAGTGAGCTCTTTGACCGACTGTACGACCTGGGCCACCAGCTCCCGGGTGGGCACGATGATCAGCAGCTGGGGAGTCCGGCTTTTTGAAAAGGTCAGTTGCCGGAGGCAGGGCAGCAGGTACGCAAAGGTCTTGCCGGTGCCTGTCTGGGCTATTCCGCATACGTCACGACCGGACATGATGACGGAGAATACTTTCTGTTGAATAGAGGTAGGGACCTGATAGCCTAAGTCATCCAGGGCGTTCAATAAAGGCTTGTTCAGGTTTAAGTCACTAAAAGTCATGCTGCTTTGCGTTGAGAGGGCAAAGGTAACCTAATCCCGGCAATTGGGGGGAGCCTGCCGGCGACCTCACTAATGAGAGGGCTTTTCAAATTTCTGAAGCGTATTCCCAAGAATATCTCCGACATAAATACTGCCGTCCTTGTCGACAGCCACATCATGGTACCAGCAGACCGGGCCGTCATAGGAGCCACTCCTTCCAAACCGGGTCAGGAGGTTACCTTCCTGATCGAACACGAGGATATCCGAGCCTTTGGGTCTTATATAGTTCGTGACATAGTCCACCGCAATAAGCTCCCTGTTTGTTTTGTCATAACGTACGGCGCAGATCCTTCCAAAGTCGTTCCCCCTCCATTCCTTTTGGAACTTTCCGTTGGCGTCAAAGACCTGGATACGCCGGTTCTCCCGGTCCGCCACATAGACATTTCCTTTTTCATCCAGGTCGATGCCATGAGGGATGTCAAACTCCCCGGGCCCCCCACCTTTTTTCCCCCACTCGAAAAGGTAGTGACCGGATGGCGAGAATTTTACGATCCGGCTATTGCGATAGCCATCGCTGACATAAAAGGATCCATCTGCTGCGACGGCCACATCGGTAGGCCGGTTGAAATGGGCACTGTCCTGTCCGGCGACTTTTGCCTCTCCCAATGGTAGGAGCAGCCGGCCTTCGTGGCTGAATTTAAAGACCTGGTGCAGTCCAACGTCCGTCACCCAGATGTTATTGTCCTTATCAACCGTCAGGCTATGGGGCATTATAAAAAGCCCCGCCCCCCAGCTGTTGATTATTTTCCCACTGTGCCGGTCCAGTAGTAGAATAGTGTTGGCGGTAATGACCGATGACGGCATAGGCAGGATCAAAGGCCAGACCCTTCCCGCCCGGCAAAAAACGATGATGTTCTGCTGGCTGTCGATGCCGATGCCGGAGGGGTTGCCCAGGTGGTAGCCCGCCGGCAGATTGGGCCAGTTCTTTACCTGTTGATATTGTTGGGCCGAAGAGGCCGACGAGGGCGGAGAGGTTGGCAATCCAGGTGAAGCCGGATGAGAGACCGATACCGGTTGGGAGATCAATTCCGGCGACGAGGCCGACCCCGGCCGGGTGATCAACGGTGGCTGCGGGTTGTGGCAGGCGGCCAGCAAAAGAAGAACGGCTATCAGGGGGCGGCCTTTGTTCATGTAATCTTCCGGCTGTTAGTGGAAAACCAAAGATACGCGCTGGCATGGTTTTTTTAGGCAATTCCCTGACCCGACAAATGTTTAAACTTCAAAACAATGCGATTCCTCTCCTTCCTCCCGGCAGTCATCCTTGCCATGCTCCTGGTTTTCGTCAGTTGTAACATGAGAAAATTAAACAAGGGGTCTTATGGGGGGTCAGTGAACACCAGCGGCTACCAGGACGACACGTTAGCCGCCCCTTATGCCACGGCGTCTTCCAAAAATTTCAGCAAGGTCATTGGCTGGGGGATCAATGAGGCGCCCAAGGCCCCGCCCGGATTCACCGTCACGATATTTGCCGACGGGTTGGACCATCCCCGTTGGATCTATGTGGCCGACAACGGAGATATCTTTGTGGCCGAATCCAATACGATTCTCAAAGGGGTGACCAAACTGGGAGCAAAGATCTCCCGGAAGATCAAAACACAACATATTGGCAACAGTATCAATCGCATCCTGCTGTTCAGGGATTTGAATAAAGACGGGATTCCCCAACATCGCTATGTCTTTATGGAGGGGCTCAACCAGCCTTTTGGCATGCTGATCCTGGGCAAAAAATTCTATGTAGGCAATACAGATGCCTTGATGGAATATGATTATACCCCGGGGGACACGGTTATCCGGGAAAAAGGGAAAAAACTGCTGTCCTTACCGGCAGGCAAACATAACCGGCACTGGACCCGCAACATCATTACCAACCGGGAGCGTAATAAGATCTATATCGGGGTGGGCTCCGGAACGAATGTCGCGGAGAAGGGACTGGAAAATGAGGTGAGAAGGGCCGATATCCTGGAAGTGAATCCGGACGGCAGCGGGGAGCGTATCTATGCCGCCGGGTTACGCAATCCCGTAGGGATGGGATGGGCGCCGGGTACCCATACCTTGTGGGCGGCGGTCAATGAAAGAGACGAATTGGGAGATGAGCTGGTGCCGGACTATCTTACGAGTGTGCGGGAGGGAGGGTTTTACGGATGGCCGTTCTCCTATTATGGACAGCACCTGGAGCCCCGGATGAAGGATCAGCAAAATCCCGGGCTGGTAGAAAAAGCCATCGTTCCGGATGTGCCGCTGGGGTCCCACACGGCATCCCTGGGACTGGTGTTCTATGAAAAAAAGGCCTTCCCTTCCAAATACCATAATGGCGCTTTTGTCACTCAGCATGGGTCCTGGAACCGATCCGTATTATCCGGCTATAAGGTGATCTTCATTCCCTTCCGGGATGGAAGGCCATCGGGAAAACCGGAGGATTTTCTCACCGGCTTTGTCAGCGACCTGTCCACCAGTGAGGTCCATGGCCGGCCGGTGGGCATTGCCGTGCTGCCAGACGGGTCGATGCTGGTATCGGACGACACCAGCAATACGATCTGGAAGGTCAGCGCTAATAAATAAATGATTCCTCCCGGGTGGCCAAAGTCGTCATACCGGGATACCGGTTCCACCAGGACCTCATTCGTCGGCTATGGCGGTCAATGCCTGCAGGAACCAGGCCGCATGCGGTATCCATTGTTCCGTCCAACGCCATTCATTACCCTGGGCCTCCATCTTAAAGTCGATGCCGCTGCCATCGCCATTGCCATCCCTGCCGGTTATCCCATTGGATATACCTCCTCTCTCCGATCCATGACCGAAGTTGGAATGCATGTAAGCAACATTATTTTTACCGAACTGGTACATGAAACAGATAGAGTAAGGATTGCAGCCCAGGATCCAGGAAAGCTGCTGCGAAGCAAAGGTTGCCAGCGGAGGAGTGACACCCCAGGAGTTCCGGGCAGGGGCGCCAGGACCGGCCGGTACGGTTGCCGAAGATGACCTGCTGCCGGCAGATGCACCTGTAGCCTTGTCTGCAGGATAAACCAGTCTTCCCCCTACAATGGCCGCGGTCGCCAGGGAAGCGAGGCGGGCGTTCTCTCCCTGCCACCACCACCCCGTTTCATTTTCATGCGGTATGAAGAAACCGTCCTTTATGGAGTCTTTATACAAAAAAGTCTGCCGGGCATAACCGAAGGGATTGCTTACCTCGCCGGTGACCCGGAGGTTGTAATCAAGCGCTTGTTTTATCACCGCCAGGGTGCGCTCCCGCAGGGCCTCCTCTTTTTCTTTCTTCAGGTATCGGGCCAGCGCCACCACCGGCAGGCCCGCATCGGAGGCATGCCAGAAAGGGCGCCGGGTTTCGCCAGCCCGGAAATAGCCTTTGTCCGTCATCCGGTCTGCCAGGGAGGCGGCCCTTTTGCGGGCCTGCTCCCGGTAGTAACCACTGTCCGTGGCGATCCATAATTCTGTGGCCGCCATCAGGGCGCAGTAGTCGTCAATGATGTTCTCCTTCCCATCATCATCATAACGGGTATTATTGACGACCAGGTGCGCAAAGGCCCGCCTTGCTGCATCCAGGTATTGCTGTGAGGTATAGTCGCCGTTTCTCTTCCATTGCGAGATGCGGGCCAGCGCGGCAATGGCCATTCCTCCTCCTTCCCTGAAGGCGCATTGGTATTCATCAGTGGTGACGCTGTTGGCATGGAGGCCCACTACCCTTCGGGCCCCGGGGTCTTTATTGAAGTAGCTAAAGACGATCATATAAAAGTAATCGTCTTTGGAGAGGGCCCTCATCATATAATCAGCGCCCCAGAGGGCTTCCTTCTCCAGGGAGTCGCGAAGCCCCCATTTGTCCAGCAGACCGGGGATCGATTCGTCGGCATTGACCATCGACCAGGTAACCAGGGGAGTCTGCTGCGGAGAGACGAAATTAGCATAGGCCAGGTGGGAGAAATATTTGCTGACGTCCCCGGAGGCATCGCACCATCCGCCGTGGAGGTCCACCGTCCGGTCACTGCCGAAGAGCCGCAGCTTTTCGTCCGCTGCCAGTTCCCCGGGTGTATTAGCTCTTTGTTTGTTATAGTAGTGAATGATAGCGCCAATCATTTCTCGGGCGGGCTCCTCCTCTCCGATCTGAAATTCGGCTGAACCATAGTCGTGGCCCTTTGAAAGGACCTTCAATTTGTATCGGCCGGGTTTTGAAAAAGAGGAGAAATCCAGCTGATAATATATTTTCCCCGGTGCCCATTCGGCTATTTGCTGCGGATGACGGATCACGCCCGCATAAACGGTGTCGCCGGACAGGGCATTGATAAGCAGGAAGGCACTCCTTTCAAAAGAGGTGGAGGTCTGCAGGATAGCTATTTTGGGGCCGCGGCTGTCGAAGCCTACCTGGTTGATGTAGATCACGGGGGAGTCGG
>DATJJD010000066.1:0-10581 GCA_035492545.1 Puia sp. | reverse complement strand
CCGGCAGTCCCGCCGCCTGCAGGCTTGTCATCGTTTTCCCATCCGGCCCCTTCCCGAAATCCCCCAGGTTTACCCCCGTCAGCACGATCTCTTTTACATGCCCCCCGGCCGCTATCTGCCGGACATTTTCCACGGTCCGCTGGATGGTATTGCTCCGGCTCTTCCCCCGGGCCATGGGAATGGTGCAAAACGAACAGTTATAGTCGCACCCATCCTGTACTTTTAAAAAGGTCCTCGTCCGGTCATTCAGAGAAAAAGAAGGGTTAAACCCGCTCACTTCTTCGATATCACAGCTGCAGATCCGGGTGGCATCCCCCTTGGACAGCTCCTTCAGGTGCTGCACGATATTAAACTTCTCCGCAGCCCCCAATACCAGGTCCACCCCCGGTATAGCCGCAATGGCCGCCGGCTTTAGCTGTGCATAGCAGCCCGTGATCACCACCAGGCTTTCCGGGGCCTTGCGCTGAATACGCCGCACCAGGTGGCGGCATTCCTTGTCGGCATTATCCGTAACGCTGCAGGTATTGATCACATACACATCCGCCTGCTCGTCGAACTCTTTCTTCTCAAATCCCTCGCTTTCCAGCAGACGGGATAGGGTAGAGGTCTCCGAATAGTTCAGCTTGCACCCCAGCGTGTGAAAAGCGACCGTCTTATTTCGAATGGACTCCATAATTGTAATAATAGCTTTACCAGCCGGCAAAGGTAACTCTTTTCCCCCTTTTATGGTTTTTGGCTGCCGCCAGCCCCACTTTAGCAAGATTGGATAACTCACCTTCCCACGGAATCTTTAATTTGCCGGCATGAAGGACGGACAGAAAAGGACAAATCACAGGGGCGTCGCCATCCTTAATCACAGGGTAGTCGTCATCCTTACTATTTTTTACCTGCTCGCTGGCCGGCAGCTCTATGCCCAGCTGACCATCGACACCTCGACTTATCTGAAACAAAATGCTGGTATCTATTCTATTATTATCGCTAAGAACGACCAGGTGCTTTATCGAAGATATTATAACCTTTACGATGAGAACAGCCTGTTCAATGATCAATCCCTTACTAAAAGTATTGGATCTATTCTGATCGGCATTGCCATCGACAAAGGGTATATCCGGTCGGTAGATGAAAAATTAGCCGACTTCTTTCCGGAACTAAGGAAGGACAAAGACACAAGAAAAGGCGACATCACCCTCCGCCAGCTCATGTGCCAGGCCTCGGGCCTCTATCACGAAGATCTCAACCGGCTCTCGGAATACCTCGCCCTTCCCGATCCCTCCGGTTTTGTTCTGTCACAACCGCTTGCCACAGAACCCGGAAAGGTATTTCATTACAACAATGCCGCAACGCACCTCCTGTCGCTCATCCTGACGAAAAGGTCCGGGATGGATACCCGCTCCTTCGCAAAAAAATTCCTGTTCGACCCCCTGGGTATCAGCAAATTTGAATGGGCAAAAATGCGGGATGGCTATTATGACGGTTGTGGCCTGCTCAGCATCCGGATGCGCTCCGAAGATATGACCCGGATCGGCTTATTACTTTTAAATAATGGAGTTTACAACGGGCAGCAGATCGTTTCCTCTCAATGGGTTACGTTGCTGCTGCATCCGGATTCCTCCTATAATACCGAATGGGGTTTCGATAAATCCACCTATGCCTTATGTTATTACCATACGGAATACAAGGGCGTTGCCATCACCTATGGAATGGGCTGGGGTGGACAATTTCTCATCCTGATCCCTTCCCTGCACGCCGTGGTGGTAGCCAACGAGAGCATCGAAGACAGCCATGCCATTCAACAATCGAACACCTTTATTCACCGCATCTTCCCGCTCATCTACGACCAGTTGCATTCCTTATAGCAAATCAACACGAAAGTTTTATTTATCAATACCCCGGGTTCTGTACAAGATTTGCATTCTTGGCGATCTCGGTCCTCGGTATGGGGAACAGCGCCCGGTAATCGCCATTAGGAGAATGAGATAACCATGACTTCTTGGTAAAAGCCCCAAACCGGATCATATCCGATCTGCGTCGGGCTTCCTGGTTAAACTCCCAGCCTAATTCATCCAGGAAGCGACCGTATACGATATCTGCTCCGCCTTCTGTAGTAGAGGTCAGATGATTTCTAAGGCCATAATCATAGCTGCTGCCCTGCAACAAATCATTGCCGCTTACCACGGCTTTGGCAGGATTTGATTTGAAATCCCTCTCCCGCACCAGCGTCACCAGGGTGGCGGCTCCATTCGCATCTCCACTCCGTAGTAAAGATTCGGCTTTCATCATCAATACATCCGCATACCTGAAAAGGGGCCAGTCATTGCTCAGGCGATTGGTAGCGCCCATCGCTATTTCAAATTTACCCAGGCGGAACCCATCTACTTCATCCGAGATATCGACCCCGGGAACATAATTACGATAGGCCAATGGCTTTCCGGTGAAATCCCCCATGGTGCCATAAATGCTATCCCCTGCAGCTGTAAACTGTTGCCCCTTAATATAATTATCCTGGTAGCGGCTGTCATCCGTATCGAATGTATTGATAAACTGCGGAACGGCACAGACACCGCCCCAGGGAGAATACTGAAGATTATAAGTGGCCTGGTTTTCGGGCTCCAGCGTTTGCATGTGGACATCAAAGGAATTCCAGTCGCTGACATACTTGGAGTCGAATGGCAAGGCAAAAATGATCTCCTTGGAGTTTTGGTTTTCGGTGATAAACACATTTTTTTGGTTGCTTTCCAGGCTGAATTGGGAGCCATTGATGATCGTATCGCATACGGCAATACACTTGTCCCATGCCGTTGTCCCTGCATAAACGCCCGCATTCAGGTACATCTTAGCTAATAAAGCCAGCCCTGCCCACTTATTGAACTTGCCATAGGTGACGGTATTACTCGCCGTACTAACCAGGGGAATATTGGCGATCAGGTCACCAACGATAAAATTGTACACCTCCTGCCGGGTATTTTGTTTCGGCAGATAGCCCGCAGGCACATTAAACTTATCGACGATGGGGACATTTCCGTAACAGTCGCACAAAACCCAATAATAGGAGGCCCTCAACAATTTCATTTCGGCGATGAGTGCAGTGGTATCCTTGGCCGCCACGGGAATAATGCCTGCCTGCACCTGGTAAATGATCCGGTTACAATTAGTAATGCCTTGATAGGACCTTGTCCAGACGTTGATCACGATATCATCGTCCGTCGTCCACTTATGTTCATGAATCCGGCGGTATACGCCGCCATCCACCCATCCATTCGGACGTGCAGGGGTCAACATCTCATCACCCGAAACCTCCTGGGCTCTGTACAGGGTATTCCATTGCAGGAGCAGACCGCGCCAATCCACATAAGCCGCACCCGCCAGGGCGGCAAGATCCGAAGAGGTGGGCGTAAATTCGCTGGATATGATTTTATCGTAGGAGGTACTTTTTAACTTAGTGCAGGCAGGCAGCACAGCCATAAGAGCTAAAGCAATGGCTGCTCCGTGGGTTAAATATTTTAGCTTTTTCATTTCAAGTTCAATTAATAACGGTTAATTAATGGGTCCATCAAAAGGTCACGTTAAGACCAAGGCTGAATGTACGGGTAGTGGGATATTTCCAGGGCCCATCGACTCCGGGGTCCAGACCGGCAGTGGGTGTTTGGGCAACTCCGGACTGGGCATAAGACGTTCCGTTCCGTAAGCTTACTTCCGGGTCTATCCCTTTATAACCGGTAAGGATAAAGGCATTCAGCACCGATACATAAAACCGGGCCGATTGGATATACTTAATGCCTGTTTGGGGAAGACTATACCCAAGCGTTATATTATCTATCTTCCAATAATCGCCGTTCTCGATATAATAGCTGTTGAATTCCAACGGTGACTTTAACTGGGTCTTTCCATACACCTTATCAAACGCTGTTGTTAACACATTATACTGTATCTGCGTGGGATTTTCCAGCATCATACGCTGCAGGTTGGCTACCTGGAACTTGAAGGCGCCTCTTTGCGTAATGCTTAAATCCCATTTTTTATACCGGAAATTATTGTTCCATCCGGCATAAAATTTAGGAAGGCCATTGCCGATGACCCTTTTGTCTCCAAAAGAATGCGTAAAGTTGGAGTAGGGCACCGGTTTTCCATCGCTGCCTTCATAAACCCACTGGCCGTAATTAGCGGCATCGGCCGCATCGCTGCCAATATCCGTCACTTTAAAACCATAGAAATCCCCTACGGGCCCGCCTACCCGTAAAAGATGGGAAAAAGTCTGAATGGGAGGGAAAATAGCCCCCACTTGTAAATAATTGGTGGAGGTCTTATAAATGTCGTTCGACAGACTTACCAGTTTGTTCTTGTTGGTGGAGTAACTGACACTGGTATTCCATTCGAAATCCTTTGTTCTGACGGGGACAAAATTCAGCATCACTTCCAATCCCTTGTTTTCCATCGTTCCGACATTTGCCAGCGTCTGGTTAAAAAGATTGGGAGGGCTGGGCACATCATATAAAAAAAGGAGGTTGTGGATCTGACGGTTATAATAATCGATGCTGCCGCTGACGCGGTTATCCAACATGCTGAAATCAAGACCGACATTGGTCTCGCGTTTTTCTTCCCATTTTAGGTCCGGGTTGGCGTTTTGTGTCGGGGTAAGGGTTTGTATCCAATTTCCATTCGATAATACAAATCCGCCATAGCCTATCACCGCTACACCACGGAAGAGGTCCGTCGGCTGCGATCCGGTAACCCCATAACCGGCCCTTATCTTTAAATCATTAAATAGCTTCTGGCTGCTCATAAACGATTCTTTGGAGATTCTCCAGCCTGCCGAAATAGCCGGGAATGTCCCCCAGGGAGCTTTGACGCCCCATAGCTGGCTGGCTTCTTCCCTGCGGACACTGGCCATCAGCAGATAGCGCTGATCATAATTATAGGTCACCCGGCCAAAAAAGCCGATCAGATTGGTTGCGCTCCGGTAGCTCCTTATCAGGCCCTGGTAGTCCCCGCTGCTGATAGCCCGTCCAAGACCTATATCATTCCAGCCAAACCTGTCAGTGGGGAAATCCCAGTTTTCCATGTAACGATTGTTAAAGTCATTTTCCTGGTAGCTATATCCCCCGAGGATCATAAAATTATGCTTATCGATGGATTTCGAATATTCAGCGGTAAGTTCGGCCAGACGGTCTATTGATTGCTGCCCGCTGATTCTCGCATAGCCATTTTTTCCATCCCGCAACGTGGAGACATGTTGCTTGGTTTCAGCATACCCGGTGTCGCTGGTTAACTTTCCGTACGAGAATACTCCCATAAGCTTTAAGCCGGGCAGTGGTGTATAAACAACAGCCCCTTTATACCGGGTGTTTGCCTCAGTTGACTGTCCATCACTCTCCATCAGATCGGAGACGGGATTTTCATAGTCGAATTTGGTAAGCTCCTGGAACCAGGTGCCATCAGGATTTTTTACAGGGGCTGTGGGGTTTTGCATCACCGCCTGCCTGTAAATATTCGTGTTGAAACCGTTGAATTTGCGGGAAGAGCTGAACAGGTTTAAATTGATCTTCAGCTTATTATTAAACATGCTATGGTTAAAATCAGCCCGCCCTGAAAATACCTGGTTATACGATTTCCGGAAGATGCCCTGTACATTATTATAGTTGAGGTTCACCAGGGCATTGGTCGTTGAATTACCCCCGCGGAATGTCAGGTTATGAGACTGGATCAGGGGCTTTTGGCTGATTTGTTTCAGCCAGTCTGTACTCTTGCCATAGTCAGGCATTTCCGTTTTGCGAAAGCCGGCAGCCATCTGTGCCCGGAAATCGGCAGCAGTGGATAAATTCAGCTTCCTGGCAATCCTTTGAGTGCCTACATAGCTGCTGTATTCGACGGAACTCCTGTTATTGGCTCCAGCTCTCTTGGTGGTGATCAGGATTACCCCGTTGGTGCCACGGGTGCCATAAATAGCCGCGGCCGACCCATCCTTTAAGACATCGATGGACTCAATATCCTGGGTGGCTACCGTCCTCATGTCCCCGGGAATCCCATCGATCAGGACCAGGGGATTCTGGTTAGCGCCCATCAGGGTTGTTTGCCCGCGCAAGAGTATTTGCGTGGACCCGGTGGGGTCACCATTGGGGGATATGACAGCCAGGCCGGCTATTTTTCCCTGGATCAGCTGACCCGCATCTGTTACACTGCCTTTAATGAAATTCTCTGACTTCACCGTTGCCACAGAGCCGGTAACATCTCCTTTCTTTTGTGTGCCATATCCTATCACGACTATTTCCTGCTGCTGGGAGATGCTCTTTCTCAAAGAGACATTTATTTCTGTTTTTCCCCGAATAGGTATTTCGAGGGTCTCCATACCGATGGAGGAGAACATGAGGACAGTGGCATCCTGTGGTGTTTCCAGGCGGAAGAATCCTTTTTCATTGGTTACCGTGCCGATAGAGCTGCTCCCTTTGACATATACCGAAACACCAGTCAGGGGATAGCCGGCTTCATCCGTTACTCTCCCGGTAATGGTGGTGACGGCTTTTCCGGAGACTGCCTTTGATACCACGATGACTTCATCATCTATCAGATCGAATTTCAGCGCTGTATTTTCCAGTGCCGACTTCAGCACGTCCGATACAGGGACTTCTTTCACGGAAATGGTTACCAAAAAAGTCTGGGGAAGAATGTCATTGCTGTAAACAAACCGATAGGTAGTTTTTTTCTCGATAGCCTTAAAAAGGTGCGGGATGCTGACCTCTTTCAGGTTAAGGGTTACTTTGGTATCCTGGGAGAAGCCGCTGGCGGCGACATGCAAACACCCGATAATTAACAAAGCAGTCGTTAGTTTCATAATCCTTAAGACTTTGACAAGCAGTGCAGTTAGTAAGGTATCCCCTGAGGGATGATTTTTTTTCATACCTTTAATTGTTTAAAGATTAATAATAGAAACAGGCGTATATAACAGTGCTGCCTGCTTCAGCTTTAAATGGGGGGAGATGCGTCAACATCTGCCCCTTTTACTTATTTATAAATGATAATAGTCTGCCGGCTGTCGATCTGATAAGTAAATTCCTTGGAAGTTTTTAAGATGTCCAATACCCGTTCGATTTTCTCCTTTCTGAAGATGGCCGTAAAACGATACTTCTTAACATCCTCGGACCCGAAAACGACCTTTACCCCATACCATCTCTCCAGCCGGGGACCGATTTCTTCAAAATCTTCGTCGTCAAAGACCAGGTTATTATTTGCCCAGGCAAGTTCCTGCGCAGTCCCGTCATCCATTTTTTTCACCGGGGCGACAACTACCTTTTCCGGTGTGGGCAGCTGCTTTTCCATGGGGGCGGAAGCAACCGGCTTTTCGGCTTCCGTTTCCTCATCTTTTTTCCAGGAAACTTTCTCATTGGGATGCAGCAGGATCTTTTTATTGTTTTCTCTTTTCAGGGTTATTTCTACCAGGCCGCGTATGAGGGCCGTTTGGACTATCTTATCGCCAACGTATGATCTGACATTAAAGGCCGTTCCTAAGGCCTTGATATCCATATCTGGTATGTGTACTATAAAGGGGCTATTCCTGTTCTGGTGCACATCGAAGAAAGCCTCTCCCTTTAAAAACACTTCCCGGGTGTCTCCCCCGTAGCTGTTGTTCAACGTGAGTTCACTGCCGGCATTCATGGTGACCTGGGTGCCATCGGGCAACTGGAAGATCTTTTTCTCCCCGGGCTTGCTGGCATATCGGGCCTCCGTCTTCGCGGGGGATGGAGTTTGCTTGGAATGAAACAGCAACCACCCGGCAATGACCATCGATAAGGCAGCGGCAATCATGGTTTTTTTTCCGTACAAGGCAATGCCCCGGCGGTTCGGCCGGTTGCTGAGAGCATATACCGGCGCTGCCTCGGTATGCTCGATTTTATGCTGCAGCTGTTCCAGTTGTTCCCGGAGGTCCATGTCTGCGATCGTATTAAATAGCTGGCGGTATTGCCTGGCAGCTTCTTCTATTAATTCCTTTTTCCCGGGGTTCTGGACCAGGTAATTTTGCCAAAAATGGATATCCTGCTCATTTTCCCCCCGGCAATAATTGGAAAATGATTCATCCTTGAGCAGATCTTCTATTGATTGATGCTGGTTTTGCATGTTATGATTGGGCAAAGGGATTCATGATCCCCCTTACCACAGGTCCTTCTTTAAGTAGAGCGGCGAACGGGTGATTTTTACCCTTGTTTTCTAAAAAAAAAGAGAAATTAATGCAGCCATCAGCAGGAAGTTCGATCGGATGTCTGACCTAGCGGAGATTTGAGTGACTTCGATCTTTATTTTGGCGAGAGCTTCATGTATCTTATTGTAAATGGTTCTCCGGGTAAGACCGGTCTTTAGGACCATTTCTTCATAACCCAATCCTTCATAAAATTTCAGGATGATCAGTTCCCGCTGACGGGCGGGTAAAGCATTGATCATAATGGCGAGGGTTTTACTGACCAGTTCGGAGTTATTTCGTTCAATTAACTTTTCTTCCGGGGAAGTTTCGAAAAAGTCCTCGTCTTCCTTTTTACTCCAGGCTACCTCCAGGCGCACCATTTTTCTTGTTTTCACCCAGTCATTGGTTAGCCTTCTCAGGAAAGAGATGATTATATAGCTTCTCACATTTCTGGCCGCCCGCAGGGAGCTTCGCATTTCCCAGAAGTAGAGAAATTGCTGTTGGATGACGTCTTTTACCAGACCGGCGTCCGGCGTGTGTTTCAAGCCTATAAAGAGAAGTGTATGATAGTAGCTGGTATACAGTTGATATAAGGCATGCTTATCACCGCTGAGCAGACCCATCCAATGGGATTGGTCAATATGAGTATCTTGGCTGTTCATTTCCTATGGCTGCAGGAACCTAAAAATAAGTGTAATTTTAACATTAAAAGAATAATTGTCAAAAAATGTCATTAATTAAATCAGCATGCCTTCTATTTGAAAATATGGAATAAATAGGTATTTTTATTGACCTGACTATCTGTCCCTTCGAAGGTCTTCATTGCTTTTCTCCATATAAAATAACCTTCTGCTATGTTTAACAACATCGTCCTGGATGTATTTATAGGCCTCATCTTCGTCTTCCTCCTTTATAGCCTGCTGGCTACCATTTTCCAGGAGTTTATAGCACAGATCATCGACCTGAGGGCAAAAATGTTGCAAAAAGGCATCGCCAGGATGTTACGGGATGACAACAAGGATAAGAAGAAGGACCCGCCCCAGGCCCTATGGAAAAAATTCTATGACAATCCCGCCATCAAATATCTCTCGGAAAGCAACCGCATTTATAGCAAACCTTCCTATATCAGCCCGGCTAATTTTTCAAAAACTATAATACAGGTGCTCCGGGGCGACCAATACGATGGCAGCACCCCCGAATTAGATGAGATCAAAGCCACCCTCAAAAAGGCAGAGCTTTATAATAGCCAGTTTCCATCCTCCTCCGCGCGCGTCTTAACAACCCTGCCTCCCCCCGCACCGGCAGCTGCAGCTTCTCCGGCCACCATGCCTTCCGACACACTTCCCCCGGTGTCCGGCACACTTCCCCCGGCGAGCCTTCCCCCGGTCCTCATCGAACCGCAGACCCTCCGGCAGCTGAACAACCTCCTGGTGGACTCCCGCAACGACATCGACCGGTTTAGGGCCTTGCTGGAACAATGGTTCAATGATACGATGAGCCGGGTCAGCGGCTGGTATAAGAAACAGACCCAATGGATATTATTGGGAGTGGGAATGGGCATTGCCATCGCTGGCAACGTGGATACTCTGAAAATATATGGTATACTGGCCAGGGACAAGACGGCCCGGGAACAGATGGTGAATATTGCGATCCAGTCGCAACAGAAATATACTTCTGCCATAGAAGAATTGAACAGGATACAAAAGGATACCTCCTTTCAGGTTGCCGGCAGGCAGATTACGACGAAGTCTATCAACTTTACCACCGGCAACACTATGCTGGACAGCGCCTACCGGGACGTCAAATCCGACCTGGCGAAGTCGGAGAGTATTCTCGCCATCGGATGGAATAATATTGATACGGTTAGAAAATATGACAGCCTGCAAAAGGCGCTGGCGAAACTGAAGACCAGGTCCGATAGTACACATACGGCGGACACGCTGAGTTTCGGTAGACTACGGGATGAGATCCTCGCCCTGGAGAAGCGGGAGAGGATCCTGTTCCGGGCCATCACCTGGAAGAGCTGGCTTGGCTGGCTGCTGACAGCCCTGGCTATTTCCCTGGGCGCCCCCTTCTGGTTCGACATGCTCAATAAAGTGGTCAGCTTGAGAGCCGCAGGCAATAAGCCGGAAAGTACGTCGGAGAAAAAGGTGGATAAAAAATAAAGGTCCCTCCGCCCTGTCGCCCATCGCTGGCCCGCCGCCCATCACTGGCCCGACGCGCCAGGCTTTCGCTGGCCCGTCTCGCTGCGTGCATGCACCCGTCGCCCCATGTCCCGCTGCCTCCGCGCCCACCCGTCGTCCGTCCCCCGATTATTTCCCTTTCTCCGGCCGATTTGCGTAAATTTGCCGATTCATGTACGCCGAAGTCATTATACCCTTAGCGTTGCCGAAAAACTATACCTGGTCCGTACC
>DATJJD010000065.1:0-3826 GCA_035492545.1 Puia sp. | reverse complement strand
AATAAAAAAATATTCCTGGAATGCAGGTCGCCATGACAGTCCCTGTAGAAACCATCTTTGAGCCTGCCGGCGAAAAGGTCTTTATGCTTCTCAATAAATGAATCGGACCAGTCGATCGCCTGGTCAATGATGGCGCCGGCCTCCCGGCCCAGATATTCCCTTTCATTTTTCAGATCATTGAATTCTTTGCGGATCTGCCCAACCTCTTTTTTGTAAATGACCCTGGTTCTTTTGTGAAATCCGGCTATTTTTTCCGCCAGGAGCCTCATGTCGGAATGGGTGACTTTATCATGTTGCAGCAGGACATCCATTTGCCTGCTATGAGCCAGCTTACGCATTCTCACGGCATAATCGATGATCTCACCACTTTGATTGCCAACATAAAACCGGCCGGAGATCTCCCTTATAGGCTGTACATCCAGGTACATGTCATAGGTTAGCCTTCGGTTCAGCTCAATCTCTCTTTCACAATAAAATTTCCGCTTTTCCACCGTTGAAAAATCGAGGAAGGAATAGCAGATCGGCTTTTTGATCTTGTATACGAACCGGTCGCACAGGAATACCCATGAAATATGCGTCTCAACAAGATCCGGCCTGCCGGTAAACCCCGGAAACGCCCCGCTGGAAAGTAATTTAACAATATGCTCTTTTGTCATTTCTCAACTTTAGATAGCCAAGGGCCTCGTGTAACATATTATCTATGTTGTTCGGAGTAGAAATCAATATCAGCCGGTGTCCCCGCACAGGTTCCCACTGTTGCTTTATGAGTTTATATATTTCAAAATCCGCGTCGCTGTCCACTCTTTTTTGTTTTAATCTTTCTCTTATGACCGCCTCTTCGGCCGCGACCTCGACGAATACGATATCTCCTTTATTCCAGTCCTCCTGGACGAACCTTTGCCGTATTTCGTTCTTGTAAAAAGTGGCGTCCAACACCAGGTTCATATTTTCCCTGATAGCCTGTCGCATTAGTTTCAACATTTCATCATAAACGGAGGCCTTTTCCTTTTCTGAATAGGACCTGGCGGGAAATATGCTCTTTCTTACCCGGTCGCTGTTGACGTAGTCCGCGTCGATCAGTTTGGCAAACCGCGAAGCAAAGTAACTTTTACCCGATCCCGGTAATCCCAGTACAATGACAATCATAAAATCAGCTTTTTATCAAGGTAAACACAAGGAGGGACGGAAACCATGAGTATCATCACGGGCCGACCTGATCATGCTCATTTTTAAATACAGAACCGGCCATGATGCAAAGTGTAACGGAATTGGCCACGGAGTGGTTTTTGCAACACCTGGCAGATTAGGAGAATTCAGGGAGCGTGCGTGCTTAAAAACTCCAGCCATTTATAAACTAGAATTGCGGGCCACACAATTGCCTTCAGGAAGCCTAAAACACCTGCCCAGAATGTGGTAGCATGTTGGATGAAATAGACGAGCGCGCCAATGAAGGCCATGCCATAGATAGCGGATGATTGGGGTGCCATTTTCCTTTTGGATTGATTTTCCATAAATTTCCTGTAAGGGTTTATGGGGCCTTATAAAGCCCCTGATTAAATAGCATGTTTGTGGTCGACATCCTTCCTCATTTTGAGCTTATCATTTGCGGCCGCCGGTAATGGCCGGGACTCCTTTCCCAGGAGTATGATAGCCAGAACGATAACCCAGAGCAGGAAAACGCCGATATTGATACGTTCCCAAACACCGATCAAGGGTGTCGGTTTATTTGCCCCGACGCCTGGCGCATCCAGGAAGGTCAGGGTGCCGAAGGCCAGGAGAGCGATGAACGTAGCGATGGAATACAGGCGGAACGGTTTGCCTAATGCCCCGGACGCGAAACCCAGCGCAAACAGATAGAGGATTTCGGTCACTACCCCCAAAGATATATGCATCGTGTCGGAAAATGTTGCTCCGCCCGCTGCCAGGGTCTCACGGAGGTGCATTGGGGCAAATGGCCAAATAATGCCGAGGGCGCCATAGGCGATCATCAGTCCCCCCGCGATGCGAAGCGGCCGGTTTCCGGCGGCTGCCTTCCAGACCCCCCAGGCGAAGGCTGTCACCAGCAGGGTATAAGGAGTAGATAACCAAATCCAAAGCGACCTTGTCGGAGCCCCGATTGCGGACAGCTCGCTGACCGTTTGGGAGGCGGGATGGTAACTTTTCCACTCCATCGGCACGTACATGTTGATGGCGACGTACAGCACCGAAGAGAGGATGCCGCAGATGAGTAAGATCTTGCGTTCCATTTTTTTATGTTTATTGATCATGACTACCGCAAAATTATTTCTTGCAGGAAGGAAATCATATGATGCTGATCACGGGTAACCATGAGCCCCCTCAGATACTATCCGGAATCATACTGCTGATTGACGGGTATCATAGAAGGAGCTTAGCCTTTCACCTATCTTCATTTTTAAAATTTTGCAGTATGAAAACCCGTCTTTCCAGAGAAGAACAAGAAGTGATAGGTGGGACCAGGTATTTGCCGGAGGTATCCGTCATCCTGCCTTTTGAACCGGTCGTATCATTACAAAGCGAACTGCGGCACCGGCTGAAATTAGCGGTGCAAAAGGTCGAGTCTGAATTGATGGCCAATTACCCGGATGAGAAGGCCATGCCTGTGATCGTCAAGCTGAAAAACCTGGTTAACAACCTCAATTTCAACACCCGTAAAAAAGGGCTGGCAATCTTTGTTTCGCCCCTATTAGAAAAGGTATTCTATTTGGATATCCCCTTAAACGAAAAGATCATCATCGATGAATCCTTCGAGATCCGGGACCTGATATATGGTAAAAAGCAGGTCATTCAGTACCTGGTACTCCTATTGAGCGGTGAGTCTTCCAAAATGTACCTGGGTAATTGCTCGAAATTCCTCCTGATCAAATCCAATGTGCCGCAGGATATAGATGCTTATGAGCGGGACATGCCCGAAAAAGTAGGGAAATTTTCCGACCCGGATCAGCATAAAGAGGCGCTGCTGGATAAATTCCTACGACACCTGGATCAGGATCTCACCCTGATCCTGAAAGCATATCCACTACCGGTATTTCTAATGGGCACTGAAAGGGTATTGGGGCATTTTGAAAAAATAACCGGCCATGAAAAAAACCTCGTTGGGCGTATACACGGGAATTACCTGGATGCCTCCGAGACGGAAATCCGCGAGGTGATGAAGCCCTATATAAGCGACTGGCAAGAGGTTAAGGAGCGGGCCGCCCTTCTGCAGCTCGAGCAGGCCATGAATGAGAAGAAGCTGGAATCCGGAATTAAGCAGGTGTGGCAGAAAGCGGTGCAAAAGAACTGCCGTTTGCTGCTGGTAGAAAAGGATTTTATATATCCCGCCCATCAGGGAGCTGAACCTGATAGCGTATACAAGGAAGACCTTAATATGAATAACCCATTCTACATCAAGGATGCCGTGGATGATGTCATGGAGAAAGTGTTGGCCGCGGGTGGGGATGTTGAATTTGTCAGTAATGGAGCCTTGAAGGACTATGGGCATATTGCGTTGATAAGATTTTATTAGTGTGATAGCTAACAAGAGTTAAGAATACACCAAGGGGGCCGACAGGCCCCCTTGGTGTATTTGAAGGTAATTGAACTCAAGAAGCTTACCATCCTTGTCATAAGCGGCCAGGATACTGCCTTCCGGAATATAGAAGGATATATAATATTCATCATATACGGGCGGCGGGAATAAAATGATGGGCGTCAAGGGCGGTGCTGAAGTTCATCAGCGGTGGGGCCATTCATTCGTTATCCGGTTTTCAATACTTCTCTCCTCCATTTATCCAGGTAATACATCACTTCGTCATCGGTTACCTGT
>DATJJD010000064.1:0-51287 GCA_035492545.1 Puia sp. | reverse complement strand
ACGAAGGAGATCGGTATACGGAAGGTGCTGGGAGCTACCGTTCGTGACATAACAGGGCTTCTTTCTAAAGATTTTCTGCGATTAGTGTTCCTGGCCCTACTCATCGCTTGTCCAATTGCCTGGTGGGCGATGCATAAGTGGTTGGAGGACTTTGCCTATCGAGCGGAAATCGGCTGGTGGGAATTTGTTCTGGCCGGGGTCATGGTCCTGGCGATAACGATATTCACTGTCGGATGGAGGGCTATTAAAGCGGGGATGAAGAACCCAATAGAGAGTTTGCGCGTGGAATGATTTTAATAGCGCAATAGTATTTCAGTCTTCCTTAACAGTCATATTTTCTGTCCACTCACGTAACATCCGGCGCAATAAATCTTTATCGATGAGTTTGGTTTCGTATTCGGCGACAAGAGCAGGGCTGATATTCCTGCTCAAGGCAATTTCTACGATTTCTTTATCATTTTCTGTGCAGAGCAATATTCCGATTGATGGATTTTCATGCGGTTTTTTAACTTCTCTGTCTAAAGCTTCGAGGTAGAAATTCAGCTTTCCTAAAAACTCAGGCTGGAAAGCGGAGGCCTTTAATTCAAAGACTACCAGACATTGTAATTCCCGGTGGTAAAATAAAAGATCGATATAAAAATCCTGTTTACCGATTTGCAAACGGTATTCTTCCCCCATGAAGGTGAAATCCCGGCCGATTTCAAGGATAAATTGCTTTAAATATTTTACAAGGCCTTTTTGCAGGTCATTCTCTGAATAGGGATCGGGCAGATCGAGGAATCCGAATATGTATTTATCTTTAAAGATTTGAGGAATGATTTCAGCATTAGGATGATGATTTCCAGCGATCTGATGTCTGGTTGCCTTCTGTCTTTCATATAGTCCCGAGTCAATTTGCCGCTTAAGTTCCCTTACCGTATATTTTTCCTTTGTGCCAAGCAGTAAATAAAATACTTTTTCTTCCAGATTTTTTGTTCTGCTTAATATTTCGACGTGATGGGTCCAGCTAAGAGAAGACAATATATTAGGAAATTGTGTAAATTGTGGAGTCAGTGACACCACAAATTTATTGTCTTGATTATCAAATGATTCTATCTGCGAAACTATTGATCCATCTTTTTTCAACGCCTCCCAATCCAGTGCATGCCACGTCAGATAAAATTCCCTCATCCGGTATAGGGATCTCCTATCGAACTGCTTTATCGCCGGCTCTTTTTTCTTTAGCCAATCGGCCAATTGGTTTACGACTTGTTCGCCCCAAGTCGCAGACTGTAAGCGATGATATACATACGTTCCTACCTGCCAGTATACTTTTAACAGCTCGGTATAGGCTGCCCGCAGTGCAATTGCCTGTCCACGGCGGATAAGTAGTCTGACCTCTTCGAAATGTTCCTGCAATTCCATAGGGTAAATAGTTTATTATGATGAAAGTCGATCATAGAGGGTTTATAGATCCTCTATGATCTGTTTGTTCTGCCATTGGGAGCGGCTGTCCATCGCCAGGACCTGAATACCGGAAGGAATGTGCGTTCTTCTGACTGGAGCGATCCATTGGATGGTGCCCCGCTACTCTTTGACGAATGCCTCCAGGGCCGCCGACGCAAAGGACGGGATCGGGATGGTGGTTTTTACTCTTTATTCATTCTTACGATTTTTGGCAAAAACCGCCCCTGTACTTCCACCAACTCCTGCTGGGCATCCATCACCTTTTCAATGTCTTTGTAGGCCAGCGGGTTCTCTTCCACGCTGCCACCGATGAGGGTGACTCCGGCATCCGACAACATTTTCTTTAAGGCGGAGGCCGTCATATTTTCTTTTGCCCTTTTTCTACTCATAGCCCGACCTGCCCCGTGAGAAGCAGAATACAAGGCATTGTCCACCCCTTTCCCCACTACCAAATATGCGGCTGTTGTCATGCTGCCCGGGATAATACCCAGTTCGCCTTCGTGGGCCGGTGTGGCGCCCTTCCTGTGAATGATGACCTCTCGCCCATCGGCCAGTCTGTCTTTCCAGGCGAAGTTGTGATGGTTTTCTATAGTAGCCAGCGCCTGCAACCCCAATGCTTTTAATACATTGATATGGATCCTGTCATGGCAGGCTTTGGCATAATCCCCGGCGAGGTTCATACTCAACCAATATTCCTGCCCTGCCTCGCTATCAAGGTCCAGCCAGGCCAATTGCTGCACTTCCGCCGGAAGTTTGCAGGTGTCCATCGCTATTTTGGTATAGTATTGCGCGATATTCGCTCCCAGGCCACGACTGCCCGAATGCGAGAGCAGGGCGAGATATTTTTTAGGCGGAAGGCCCAGCGAGTTGTCTTCGAACAGCTCCATTTCTCCCAATTCTACGAAATGGTTGCCGCTGCCCGAGGAGCCTAATTGCCGGGCCGCCTTTCCCTGCATTCTCTTCAAGAGTTCGGTGGATTGAAAGAGGGGGCTGTCCAGCACTTCGTGCTCCTGATGAAAATCCAGGCCGCCTTCCATTCCAAAATGCGTGTATTCCTTCAGGGCCATCTTCACCTGATGCGAGTACCGCCGCAAAAAGCTATCGCTTTCATCCAGGATGGACAGAGCCATTCTGCAGCCGATATCCACTCCCACTCCAAATGGGATGACGGCATTGTTGGTAGCCACTACACCGCCAATTGGCAGGCCGTAACCCGTGTGCGCATCCGGCATCAGCGCCCCTTGAACCGTGACCGGTAAAGACATGGCTCCCTCCATCTGTTTTTTTGCGGAAGCCTCTATTTCTTTCCCGCCAACAATTTTAAGAGGGCCTGTCTTGTTTTCAGGCAGCAAGGAGAAGACGTTGAAAGGCCGGTCGTCTTCTACGTCCAGGAAAGTGCGTGCTATCTTGTTCAGGATTTCATCCTTGAGGTAAACCTCCGGATGGGCCTTTATATCTATCAACAGCGTGATCAGATCCTGTTTGGAATGATGTTTGAAATGTCGCGAAATAATATTGATCACCAGGCTTCTGGCCTGATCATTGGTATAGCCGAGTTTGCTCAGCTCTTTTGCTTTTAAAGTGCTCATGGTTTATAAATTTTCTTCCCGGCACGCATCTAAAATGCGGTACAGGGGCATGTTGTCGTAAGGATCTTGATCCTTTGGATGTATTTCTTTATTTTTTCTCCAGCTATGTTGCCGTCTCCCCTTTGTCATTTTATAGATCTTGTGTTGCAGGTGATTCTTCTCAATATGGTTTTCCAATTGTTGAATCTCCCGTTCCAGGTCCGCATCGATCATTTTTATTTTTGTGATCATATACGGCCTTATCTGTAAGACAAACCGCCAGGGGTCTACGTATGCATACTGTATGATGATATTTCTACCTGAATAGTCCAAGGTCTCTTTCCGGTAAAAGAACATTTTCTCCTGTTCCGTAAGTTTGCATTTAGGACTATTCCATTCCCATTCAGAAATTTCTTTGAGCGACTGGGCCTTTACTTCGTATATCTTTTTCCCTCTCCATCTCCTTTTTACTTTAAACATTTTATCGCTGTGGTGTTGGAATGTGTTGATCTTGTCTAAAAGAGTCTGGTAAAACACGGCATTCCTGCTGCGTTTAACATCCTCTCTCAGGACAAAGAAACGGATCCAGCCTTTCTGATAAGGTTCGGTGAGTGGAATCCAGGGCAATTGCCGTCGGGCTTGCCAGCATTTATTCCGTTGTTTGGCCAGTTGGATCAATCGCTTGTTGAAATCCTCCTTTTGGGATCGCCGTTTTTGCCGGGCAGACCGTAGCCTGTACGACAGGGCATGCGAAGGCCCTTCGTTCTTGTACATAAACGTTTGCTTGAGTATCCTTAAAATTTCAGGCAGGCGTGTGGACGATCAGGAACAGATCAATATGATCGTGATGATGATCAACGTCAGCTTCCGACAGTCAAGTCGGCTCTGATGGTCAACGTCAACTTCCAATAAAATGATGGAATAGTCTGTACCTGCCTATTAGGCACCGAGTGAATGGGATGATATGGAGGTATGTCTGAGCATGATTCCTTTATTTTTAAATGTGATCAATAAGGAATTCGGATGCAAATCTATATTTTAATTTTAAGACTTAATAATTTTTGCTTTTAATTTTTTTGACGAGGTGCGCGCTGTGCAAGCAGCTTTTGTGTAATTTTATTCATCTTTGGGAATAAGCGTGTCCGCCACCAAATGCTTGTCATGAACTATAACGAAAGGGAACTACTGCAGGATATCTCCGAAGGGGACGAGAAAGCTTTTGCCGGCCTTTTCAATCACTATTACCCCTTGATACGTCCCTTTGTATGGAAGTTCACACAATCAGCCAGGGATACGGAAGAAATATTACAGGAAACTTTTATCAAGATCTGGCTGCATCGCACTAAGATCACGGAAATAAACAACATACGCGCCTGGGTGTTTACAATCGCCTCCCGGGAATGCCTGTACACGCTGCGAAAGAATCTGCATTACCGGCAAAAAATGGCAATCCTGCAAAGGGACAGCCTGGCCGAAGTCCCCGAAGAAACTCCGGCCGATCTTGCACATGTGGCAGAGATAAGCCGTATCGTACAAAAGGCTGTCAACCAAATGCCTGTTCAGCGCAAGCGTATTTACCAGATGAGCCGGGACGAGGGCATGAAACCGGGAGAAATCGCCGAGGCGCTGTCCCTCTCTGTCAGCACGGTAAAGAATGTACTGACCACTTCCCTGAAGTATATAAGGGACCGCCTCGCTGCCGCCGGACATTTTTTCCTGTTAGTCGGCCTTCTGCTGTTCCATCTTCCATAGAAATATACCTGGAAAACCCGGATGGGCCGGAGGTCAGGGGCCCCGGAGGAGTTGTCCCGGGATCGGATGAGGGCTGTCGGTGACCGGATGAAGGTTATCGGGGATCGAATGAGGGCTGTCGGTAACCGAATGAAGGTTATCGGGGATCGGATAAGGACTGTCGGGAGAATCGGATTGGGGGCTATACAGTGATCGGATAGGAGCTGTCGGAGGAATCTGGGGCGGCTGTTCGGGGATTGGCTGGGGATCGGCTGGGAACTGTCGGGGGAATCGGCTGAATGGTGCCGGACCGGGTTCCCGATAGCTATCCGTGACTGAATGAAGCCCAGTACCGGCGGACCTGATAGCTATCCTGGGGTGAATAGCGCCCAGACCGGTACTGGAGTCCGCTATTTTTTTTATTTCCCAATAGTACGTTAAGGGCTGTGCTGCATCTTAGCATTACCGGCGGTACATCAGTATCCCCAACAAGCCTTATGCACCAAGATAAAATCAACTATTTACTACAGCGATATATGAGCGGGCAGCTCACGGAAAGAGAATCCCGGGAGCTGTTGCAAGCTACGGGTAAAGAACACGAATCGGAACTGCTGAGCATCATCCAGGAGATGATGGAAGCAGAAGCTATCAAGGCCCCGGAGGTTGATGCCGCGACCCTGAAAACAGCTTTTGACCGGGTGATCTCGGTGGATAAAACCGGGAAAACCGGGGGAGCTGGAAAAACGGGGAAAGCCGGGAGAACGAGAGATACCGGGGGAACAGGGGATACCGGGGGAACGAAAGATACCGGGATATCGGGAGATGCCGGGGGAACAGGAGATATCGGGGGAACAGGGGATGCATGGGGAGCGGCTGGGAAGATCGGGCCTGGTGCAGACAGGGAGGAAGCTGCAGCCGGCGAAAGGCGAGCCTTCCCGGAGAAACCTTCGGGCACGATCAGCCGACGGCTAGTCACGGCTGTGGCGGCTGTCTTCATTCTGGCTTTGGGCACGGCTGTTTATTTACTGTCTTTCCCTAAACCGCTCAAAGAGAGGGAGAGAACAGCCCCTGTTGCAATCCTGAAGAACGATGTGGCGCCCGGTGGCAATAAGGCGGTATTGACCTTATCGGACGGATCGCAGATCGTGCTGGACAGCGCCACGGAAGGAGTGCTGTCCAGGCAGGGAAATAGTAAGGTGTTGAAATTAAGCAACGGTCAGCTGGCCTACACATCCAACGGAAGGTCTTTGAATGACGCCAGCCAGCCCGTATATAATACGATCTCTACTCCCCGTGGCGGGCAATATCAGCTGGTGCTGGCAGATGGGACAAAAGTATGGTTGAATGCCTCTTCCAGTCTCCGTTATCCCGTTGCCTTCTCCGGAAAAGAAAGAAGTGTGCGTTTAACCGGGGAAGGTTATTTCGAGGTGGCAAAAAACGAGGCAATGCCATTCAAGGTCAACGTAAATACCATGGAAGTGGATGTATTGGGAACGCATTTTAATGTAAATGCCTACAGTGATGAACCGACGGTAAAGACAACGCTGCTGGAAGGGGCGGTTAAAATCGTAAACGAACATTCGGCCAGTATCCTTTCACCCGGCGAGCAGGCACAAGTGAATAAAGAAGGACAGTTTCATATAACCAGCCAGGTGGACCTGGATGGGATCGTAGCCTGGAAGGATGGCTATTTTCAATTTAACCAGGCCGATCTCAAAAGTATTATGCGCCAGATCTCCCGTTGGTATGATGTGGACATACGGTACGAAGGAGAGATACCCGAGCGGAAATTCGGAGGGGAAATTTCGCGGACATCCAATATGTCAGAGGTGTTGAAGATCCTGGATATGAGCCAGGTGCATTTCAGGATCGAGGGTAAGACCCTGATCCTGACGCCCTAAGTCATTGAGGACAGGAACCGGCCAGGACGCATGAGCGATCCTGACGCCCTGATAAAAAATAGTGGTTCATCCTAAAACAAAACCGCCCCGGCTGGTACCCGAAGCGGCGAAAGTTTAGGTTAACACATCAATTATCCTGAGGAGGACATTTTATTTATTAACTAAACCAAAACAAAGGTATGCAATTAACGATTGCCTGTAAACTTTTGCTGCCCAAGCAAGGGTTTTTCACCAACTTCGCCTCTGGCGGACTCACTGAGACCAATAGAAGACATTATGTCCGAAGTAAACCGCTGTTCATTATGAAGCTTACTGCTATTATTCTGCTCGCCGCCTGTCTGCAGGTGAATGCACGGGGTTATTCGCAGAAGGTTACGCTGTCAGTAAAAAACGTCTCCCTGCAAAAGGTATTCAAGTCGCTAAAGAAGCAATCCGGCTATGCTTTCTTTTTTGATTATTCCTGGCTGGAACAGGCGAATAATGTCACGATGGAGATAAAGAACGCCTCGTTAGAGGAAGCATTAAGCCTCTGCTTTAAAGGCCAGCCGCTTACTTACAGTATTGTCGGCAGGACAGTGGTCGTCAAACCGAAAGCTGCGCCCGTAAGTGAGGGCTCTCCACTCCCCCCTCCCATCGATGTAAAAGGGACCCTTACAGACGAGAAGGGCAAACCTATAGAAGGAGCCACCATCACTATAAAGGGCACCTCTAAAAGCACGATCAGCGACGCTGAAGGCCAATTCCAATTCAGACAAGTAAATAAAGACATTGTGCTGGTGGTATCCTATACGGGTTACCAGACCAGGGAAATCTCCGTGAGGGGCCGTACAGAAATCAGTGTTCAGATGGTCATCAGCGTAAAAAACCTGAATGACTTTGTCGTAGTTGGTTATGGCTCGGTGAAAAAGAAAGACCTTACCGGTTCTGTTGCCCAGGTGAAGCCCCAGGATATTACTTCCTATCCCACCAATAATGTACTGAATGCCCTGCAGGGAAGGGCAACAGGCGTACTGGTCCAGCAGAACAACGGAGCGCCCGGTGGCACTATCAGCGTACGGATCAGGGGGACCAATTCCATCCTGGGAGGGAATGACCCTTTGTATGTGATCGATGGGTTCCCTTATTCGGGAAATCCCACTTTTCTGCAAAATGCCGATATAGAGTCCGTCGAGATCTTAAAAGACGCCTCTTCCATTGCCATATATGGATCGAGGGGCGCCAATGGAGTCGTGATCATCACCACGAAAAGCGGAACAAAAGGGGGAAAGACACTGGTTGATCTTGATGCGGGCTATTCGGTACAATCCCCCATGAAAAAGATCAAACTGATGAATGCCGAAGAGTATGGACGGTTCTATAATGAGCAGGCGGCCAATGATAATTTAGCGCCTTATTTCACACAGGGACAGATCGACTCTTTTGCCAAAAGCCCCGGTACCGACTGGCAGGGCCTGGTGATGCATAAGGCCCCCATGTATAGCGTCCACCTTAACGTCGGCGGCGGCAATGACCGTACCAAATATTCTCTTTCCGGAGGATTTTTCAAGCAGGATGGTATTATCCGCAACAGTGATTACAACCGATATTCCATACGGGCGAATATCAACCATGACATCAGCAGGATCTTCAGCGTGTCTTACAATGCCTATCTGACCAGAGTAAGCAGCATGGGGCAAAACTCCGGCATGAGCAACCGGGGCAGCGATCTGATCTCGGGTATGCTAATGGCTCCGCCAACTCTCACTCCTTATCTGTCGGATGGCAGCTACCGGAGGCTGAATACGGCCTATTCTTTTATTTCCAATGTCATCGTCAATCCGCTGGTAACGATCAATAAAACATCAGACCTCCTTAAATCGGATAAAGTCTTCTCCAATGCGGCGTTGACAGTTAAACCCATCAAAGACCTGAACATCCGTATATCGGGCGGCATACAAAATCAAAACGACCGGGAGGACATCTATAGCAGTATCGAGCCGTCTACCAATTCCATTGGATCGGCGACCGTGAAAACGACTCAGTTAACGAGCTTGCTGAATGAGAATGTCGCCACGTATACCAAGGCATTGAATAAACACCGGATCACAGCCACAGGCGGTTTCACCTACCAGGATTTCGTTCAGACCACCCTGAATGCCAGCGGAACGGGATTTCTCAGTGATGTCACCCAGACAGGGAACCTGAGCGGGGCAGCGACACCCGGCATTCCTTCCACTTCTTATACGAAGTGGGTACTCCTGTCTTTTTTGGGAAGGCTGAACTATAGTTACGATGAAAAATACCTGGCCACCGTCAGTTTTCGCAGGGACGGATCGTCCCGGTATTCCACCAATAACAAGTGGAGCAATTTCCCTTCCGCGGCCCTGGCCTGGCGAATTTCCAACGAGTCTTTCCTGAAAGGATCGAACCTTATATCCGATCTTAAACTGAGGGCAAGCTACGGTGCTACGGGCAGCACGGCCATAAACCCTTATCAAACCCTTACCCAGCTAGCCTCCGGCAATACCGTATTCGCAGATGCGCTGTATACAACCTACTCTCCCAGCACCACCCTGCCGGGCAACCTGAAATGGGAAACCACCAATCAATTCGATGCGGGGTTAGATGCGGTGCTGTTCAATGACCGGCTGCGTCTGACCGCTGATTTTTATCTCAAAAAGACGAAGAACCTGCTGAACAATGTTCAGCTACCCAGCTCTATGGGGTATACCACAACGGTACAGAATGTCGGTGAAATACAAAATAAGGGGATGGAGTTCAGCGCGGAAACCGATGTGCTGAAAGGTTCCGTGAACTGGACCGTTGCCGCCAATATTTCCTTTAACCGCAATAAAGTAGTAAAGTTATACCAGGGACAGGATATCTATGGGTTGTCCATCTATACCGGCAATCTGAATGATTATATCAATCTGTTGCGGGAAGGACAGCCTTTAGGCATTTTCTATGGCTATAAGGAAACCGGGTATACGGCCAGCGGGGATATTAAATATGCCGATCTGAATGGGGATGGCAAGATCACCGCCGCCGACAAAACCTACATCGGCAATCCCAATCCTGATTTTATTTACGGGCTTAGCTCTGTCCTTTCTTATAAGGGATGGGAGCTGACTGTATTTATACAGGGATCACAGGGCAATGATATCTTCAACCTGAATAAAGGCAGCACCCTCGACCTTGGCATGGGGCTGAATTTACCGGAAGACGTCTATCTGAATCACTGGACCTCTCAAAAAACCAACGCCAAATATCCCAAGATAACGAGAAGCCTTTCCGGCAATATGTCTTCCCGGTTCGTGGAGAACGGCTCTTACCTGCGGTTTAAAAATATCCAGCTGGCGTATAATATTCCTGTCGGGAAGATGGGAGCTAAATGGCTCCGAAGCGCCCAGGTCTATGCGAGCGGCCAGAATCTTATCACCCTCACAAAGTATTCCTGGTATGATCCGGAGATCAATGCATACGGAGGGAGCAATTCCATCACCCAGGGAATCGATTATTATACTTATCCTACTTATAAATATGTAACATTCGGGATCCGGTGTGGTTTCTGATCTTTAATCCATTAATGCATTCAAATATGAAATATTTCTTTTTAATTATAGGTCTTTCCCTGGCGATGAGCTCCTGCAAGAAGGTGCTGGAAGAGAACCCGCAATCCATTGCGGCAGAAAAGTTTTATAATACGGCGGCGGAAGTGGAAGCGGGTGTCGATGCCATTTATTCGCCTATCCGTGACCAGGCCTGCCTGGGCGCCTTATACCTCGTGCAGGTAGAAATCTATAGCGAGTATATGTATGGCAGGGGTAGTCACGCGGTGCTGAATACCTATCAGGGTCTGGATAACACCAATATTACCCGGGTAGCGGGTATGTGGGCTCAATTTTATTTATCGATCCGCAATGCCAATATCATCATCCAGAAGGCCCCTTTAGGGAAGAGCCTTTCCGATGCCGATAAAGCCAAGTATATAAGCGAAGCAAGGTTCTTAAGGGCCTTATGTTATTTTTATCTTGTCCGTAACTGGAGCGGGGTACCATTACGAACCGAAAACAACATCGACTCCATTAATTTAAAAAGAAGCACCGCGGCAGATGTATATGCATTTATTGTCAATGACCTGAAGTATGCGGAAGCCAATCTGCCGGATGTGCCCAGGCTGACCGGCGCCCCTTCGAAATGGTCTGCCAAGACCCTGCTGGCAGATGTATATATGAACACAGCCGACTATACTGATGCGGCCAGTGAAGCACAGGAGGTGATCCAGTCGGGGAAGTTCTCCCTGGTGAACGTAGCTGTCGTGTCCGATTTCGACAAATTATATGGGGCCGATGTAGTCAATACCCCGGAGGAAATATTTTATCTTAAGTTCTCCAGGTCTGGTTCCACCCAGGGCTTTTATTATCCCGTCTATGCCTTCTATCCCAACTCCGGCTATTATCCCCCGGGAGGGTATTATACCTTTTACAGTGACAGCGTCGTCAATCCCGTACTGGCAAACTGGGACAGGGCCGACCTCCGTTACAGCTATAACTGGTATAGCCAGACCTTCGGGCTGGGTAATACGACGGTGCTGAATAAAAAATTCGTTGACAAAGCGGCTGTAACTGCTGCCGGCAATGACTATCCCATGTACCGGTATGCAGACCTGCTGTTATTTTATGCCGAGGCGGCCAGCAGGGTGAATAATGGTCCCACTGCCGATGCGATGGAGAAACTCAACATGGTGCACCGGAGGGCTTATGGTAAAAATCCTCTGACACCGGATGTCACGGTTGATTTTAAGCTATCGGATTATTCAACGGAGGATGCTTTTATCAATCTTGTCGTAAAAGAAAGGGGGTATGAAAATTGCTCCGAGGCCAAACGGTGGCCGGACCTGAAAAGGCTGGGCATTGCAAAACAGGTGGTGCTGGCGGTGAAGGGGATCACAGTTGCCGACAAACATTTGCTCTGGCCTATCCCTACGGCGGAGTATAATTATAATAAAGCTATAAATCCTGCTACGGATCAAAACCCTGGCTATTGATATCATTAAAAAGATTTTATGTCAACAAAGATTGTAAGTGTTATTTCGCTGGCCGTCATCATCTTTTATGCAGGGGCTTTGAAGGCGCAGCCTGTACAATCCGTAGATGTCTGTGTATATGGAGGCACTTCTGGCGGGGTAATAGCCGCCTATACAGCCATGCGGTCCGGTAAATCCGTATTGCTGATCGAACCCGGCAGGCATGTGGGTGGACTGACAACAGGTGGATTAGGATATACGGATATCGGGAATAAGTATGCCGTCACCGGGCTGTCCAGGGATTTTTACCGGCGTATCGGAAAACATTACGGCAGGTTCGAACAATGGATCTTTGAGCCCCATGTAGCCGAGGAAATTTTCCTTGGCTACCTTCATGCGGCCAAAGTAAATACGATCTTCGGGCATCGGCTGGCGGGCGTCGAAAAGCAGGACGGGTGGATCCGGTCCATCACGGTGGAAAGTTCGGAACATCCCGGGAAGTCTTCTTTTTCAGTGATCAGGGCCAAAATGTATATTGATTGTTCGTATGAGGGAGACCTGATGGCAAAAGCCGGTGTCTCTTATTTTACCGGCCGGGAAGCCAATGATACCTACCGGGAAACCTATAACGGAGTCCAGCTGCGCGACAAACATCAGTTCCCCGACGGCATCGACCCCTATAAGGTACCCGGCCATCCCGAAAGCGGGCTGTTATGGGGGATCAGCGCCGCCGCTTTAGACAGTCAGGGTGCAGGGGATAAAAAAATACAGTCCTATAATTTCAGGATCTGCCTTACCAATAACCCGTCCAACCGCATTCCTATTACCCGGCCTGACGGTTATGATCCGACGCGCTATGAATTGCTGCTGCGTTATCTCGACAAGAAGCCTGCGGGCAATCTGTGGGGGTTCCTGAAGTTCGATCTGATGCCGAACCAGAAAACGGATATCAATAACAACGGGCCTTTTTCCACCGATATGATTGGCATGAATTACGATTATCCGGAGGCTGATTATGTTACCCGGGAAAAGATACAAGCCGCCCATGAAGCCTATACAAAGGGGCTGCTGTATTTCATCGGGCATGATGAGCGGATGCCGGCCCGGCTGCGGGAGTTGATGCTGGAATGGGGTTATCCTAAAGACGAATACACGGATCATTCCAACTGGACACCCCAAATGTATGTCCGGGAGGCGCGCCGCATGAAAGGGGAATATGTAATGACCCAGGCTAATTGCGAGGCAAAAGAAGTGGTAAGCGATGGAGTGGGTATGGCCGCATATACCATGGATTCTCATAATTGCCAGCGTCTGGTAGTAAATGGCATGGTCAAAAATGAAGGGGATGTGCAGATCGGCGGCTTCGGCCCCTATCCTATTTCCTATCGCGCACTGGTTCCCCAACCAACGGAATGCAGGAATCTGGTGGTGCCGGTCTGCCTGTCCGCCACGCACATCGCCTACGGGTCCATCCGTATGGAGCCTGTATTTATGGTGTTAAGCCAATCTGCCGCCGTCGCCACGGTACTGGCTATCAATGCACATTCCTCCGTGCAGGAAGTCAATGTAAAGCAGTTGCAGCAGGTCCTCACGGCGAACCCCCTGGCAGATAACAGCACCCCGGAAATATTGGTAGACAATGATGATACGGCCCACGTGGTCCTTAGGGGTGATTGGATGAGAGAGCGCAAGGGCTGTTATGGTCCTTCTCTATTCATGGATGACGGAAAAAGCGGACCGTCAAAATCGGTGCAGTTCATTCCGTCCATTCTCCAAGAAGGCAATTATCAAGTGTACGTTTATTTCCCGAAGCTGCCGGGCGGCTCGTCGCGGACAAGCCTTACTATTTTTGACGGAAAGACAAAAAAAGAGCGGATCGTGAAGGAAACGGATGTGCGGGTGGAAGGGCAAACCTCCGGGGAATGGGTGCCTTTGGGCCGTTATGCATTTCCCCGGGGGAAGAAAGGGTATGTGGAAATTTCCAACAGGGAAGCGGATGGTGTAGTGGCAGCGGATGCGGTGCTGTTCATCCCGGATGGTCGATAATCGCAGATCTGCGCGGGAGCCGAACGGCAGGGTGAATAAAGATCAACGGGAGGATAAAAAAGCATCAAATCTAAACGTCTAAAGCATTTATGTTTGCGCATAAATTGCTTGACAAATGCGAAAATTGATCTTTTATCTCTTTCTTTCCCTGCTGGCAACCACCGCAATAACCCCTGCGGTCTTTTCCCAGGCAAAATCCGTAAGCGGGACCGTCAAAGATGAGAAGGGTAATCCCCTGACGGGTGCTACGATAAACATTAAGGGCACCAAACTCTCTGTCACAACGGGGGCAGATGGCAGCTTCACCCTTTCGTTACCTCCCAATGCCCGAACCGGAGTCGTGTCCTATGTCGGGATGCAAACGGAAGAGGTCTCTCTCACCAAGACCGGTCCCCTGCAGATCGTGCTGAAGGTCTCCTCCGCCAACCTGGGCGACGTAGTGGTCGTCGCCTATGGAACGGTAAAGAAGAAAGACCTCACCGGCTCCGTGGAGGTATTAAAAGGGTCCGACCTGGTAAAAACCAATCCCACGAATATCGTTTCCGGCATGCAGGGCAAGGTGGCCGGGGCCGTCATCAGCCAAAGTGACGGGGCGCCGGGCGCCGGGATGAATATAACCATCCGGGGATCCAATTCCTTTTTGGGAACGCAACCGTTGTATGTAGTCGACGGGATCCCTTATGTAGTCGGCAACAGTGATGCCACTCCCTCTTCGGTCTCAGGGGGAGAGCAGGCATCTGTGAATGCCCTTTCTTTTATTAACCCCTCGGATGTGGAGTCCATTACTATTCTGAAAGACGCCTCTGCCACGGCCATCTATGGATCCCGGGGCGCCAATGGTGTGGTGATCATTACGACGAAAAAAGGGAAGGCCGGAGGGGACAGGGTGGAGCTCAACGCCAACCTGAGCGTCTCCAAGGTAATGCGCGAAATAAAAATGCTGGATGCATTTGGATATGCCAGTATGCAGAATGAGGCCTACAGTAACTCGAATTTCTTCGAGCCGGGCCCTACTCCCCGCGGGCTGCCTTTTCCAGGAGAGGTGCAGCAGTCTCCTACCAATCCGGACTCAACAGTCTATGTCAAAGGTCCCAAGGATTTTATCGGTCATAGTACGGACTGGCAGAAGGAGATCTTTCAGACGGGGATCACCAATAACTACTCCCTGAATTTTTCCGGGGCTAATGACAATGGCAGCTACCTGATCTCGGGAAGCTACCTCGATCAGAAGGGGGTGATATCCAACTCCAAATTCAATCAGTATGGGATCCGGGCGAATATAACGCGGAATGTAAAAAAATGGCTGGTGATCGGATCGAATACCAGCTTTAATAAGTCGACGAATCAACTGGTGAAGACCAATAACGAGGACCTGAGCGGCGGGGTCGGTGTCGTCAAGGCTTCCCTGGCCTTTGCCCCCACGGCCCCTCTTTACGACTCCGGCACCAATAATTTTACCGCCGCCACCCAGGTTTCCAACCCTTATGTCTATGTACATGACGTAAAGAACCAGGTGCTGGTCTCCCAGATTTTCTCCTCTAACTACCTGGAGGCGACCCTTGCCAAGGGGCTCACTTTCCGGCAGAATGTCGGTATCAGCTATTATAATAATCAACGGGAGCAATATTATCCCCGTACTGTCTATGAAGGGTTGTCCTATCTCGGCCTGGCCTATCAATCCCAGGGATGGTATAATTCCATTACCACCGAGAGTATTTTGAACTATTCGAAGACGCTGGGAGAGCATGTCCTTACTGTCACTGCCGGGGCCACGTATGAAGATGATCAGAGCAGCACCAAGAACCAGCAGGCCAGTAATTTTGTGAATGACCAGCTCCAGGATAACAATATCAATGGTGGTCAGAATCCTTCCATCGTCCAGAACAACCGGACCAAGTCAGATCTCGTCTCTTTCTTAGGGCGCATTACGGATACCTGGAAGGACCGGTATCTGTTCACGTTGTCTTTCCGGGATGACGGCACCAGCAAATTCGCCCCCCGGAACCGGTGGTCACAGTTTCCTTCGGGAGCTTTTGCCTGGAAGCTATCGAATGAGCCCTTCATGGAGGACCTGATAGGTACGGTGAACGATATTAAGATCCGCACCAGCTATGGCCGTACGGGCAATCAGGGACTAGCCCCCTATTCTACTTTATCCAAGCTGATTTCCTTTCCGTATACCTTTGGCGGCACTTTATCCGGTGGGTATGCCGACAATGTCTATGCCGGCCCCGGGAATGTAAACCTGAAATGGGAAACGACCGACCAGTACGATCTGGGTCTTGACATGGGCTTCCTCAAGAACAGGATCACCTTTCATGCGGACCTGTATTATAAGAGAACCCATGATCTGTTGCAGAGTGTAACCATTCCTCCCACCACGGGCTTCTCCACGCAGCTGGTGAACAGGGGTGAAGTAGAGAATAAAGGGCTGGAAATGACTCTGGGCGCTACCCCTATTACCAACCATGATTTTACCTGGAATTTTACCGGTAATATTTCCTTCAACCGGAATAAAATTATTAGCCTGGGCGGTGGCTTGCAAGAGCAGTTTGCCACCCGCATCAATACGAATGGAGACCAGCCGTTCATTCAGAAGGTAGGGCAGCCCATCGGCGCACTATATGGTTATGTCGAGCAGGATATCTATAAGAACGAGGCGGAAGTGAGGTCGGATCCTGTCATGAGCGGACAGCCGGATGCCATTATTGCCCGTATGGTGGGTGAGATACGGTATAAGGATCTGGATCATGATGGCGCCATTACTGCCAAGGACCAGACCCTGATCGGGAATGTGAATCCTCAATTCACGTATGGCATCACCAACAACTTCACCTATAAGAATTTCGATATGAATATTCTCATACAAGGGGTGTATGGGAATGACATCATCAATATGAATACCTATTATCTTTCCAATATCGGGGGATTCAATAACGTCACGCAAAAAATGTGGGACGATCGCTGGACCTTCACCAACTGGGAGCATGCCAAGAGCCCCAAGCCGGAGCAGCAGTACTGGCGGGCCTTTAAGTTCACCCGGCGTTTCATCGAGAACGGCACGTATATCCGTCTCCGGAATGTAAGCCTCGGGTATAATGTCCGGATGAAGACCCACACTATCCAGACCTTGCGGGTATTCGCCAATGTCAATAACCTGGTGACCATTACCAAGTACAGCGGTTATGATCCGGATATCAATGGTTATGGGGATGACCCTTCCCGGCGCGGGGTGGATATGGGTGGTTATCCCAGCTCCAAAGTGTACAACCTGGGGGTTCAGTGTATTTTCTAAGATCTAATTATTTCAATTTATTCTTTATGAGAAAGATATTTCATTTACTCTTGCCGGCCGCTATGGTGTTGACCATGGCCTGCAATAAGGTCCTGCAGGAAAAGCCTTACAGTTTCCTCTCTACGGAGAATTTTTATAAGGATGCGGCGGATGCTACTGCCGCCGTCAGCGGGGTCTATAATACCTTCTGGGGATGGGGCATGATCAAGCAGCCTTACTGGCTTACGGACCTGGATTGCGACCATGCGATGGGCGCCGACTGGTTCCTGGGCAATATCGGGGCGGGTAACCCTTCGGCATTCTGGGGTATCAATAATATCTGGAGCGACCATTACCTGTTGATCAGCCGGGCGAATGCCGTGTTGGAAAATATCGGAAAGGCCTCTATGGACCAGGATCTGAAGAACCGTCTTATCGGGGAGGTGACTTTCCTCAGAGGATGGGCGTATTTCGATCTGGTCAGGATCTACGGGGCCGTGCCGGTGCATTTGAAGACGGTGGCGTCCGGGGATATTGCCAATATGCCCAAGTCTACGGTGGCGCAGGTCTTCCAGGTGGCCATCAATGATTTTAAAGCGGCTGAAGGTTTGTTGTTCCCCGCCAGTGACAGCCGGTCCGGCGAGAAGGGCCGGGTAACAAAAGGAGTTGCCTCGGCTTTTCTGGCCAAGGCCTATCTCACGATGGCCAGCGGCTCGCTGAAAGGGGCTTCGCTGACCGTCAGAGGTGGGCAGGACAATGCACAATATACCTATGCCAAGGATGTAGTGGCGGGTTATGAGAATTTTGACAGCAGGGCTTATTTTGACTCCGCCCGGGCCAAGTCGCTGGAAGTGTTGAAAAGCGGGGAGTATAGTCTCTTTCCCAATTTTATGGATATCTGGCAGATCGGGAGTCGTAATCAGAAGGAGTTTATGTGGGAGATCCAGGCGCAGACGGGGAATGACAATCTCGAGACCAACCTGTTCTACTATTTTAATGCTGCCCAGCCGGACAGAAGCGGTGTCTCTGCCGTATGGATGACCGACAACCATTATAATGACTACGAGCACGATGATGACCGGATATTAAAAGGTGTGGCGCATCAGTATATTGTGGATTACGGACAGCCCCAATACACCAACTATATTCTCTATCCGCAGGCAGATACGGCGTTGTATAAGACGGATGCAGCCGGCAATACCTACGCCTGGAACGGGACTTATTATGACCGGGCTTATTCCAATAAATATAGTTATGTCAACAATCCCGGTACGGCCAATTCGGATAATTTTTTCCCGATGCTGCGTTATGCAGAGGTCATGCTGACGTATGCCGAGGCGGAGAATGAGGTGAATGGGCCTACGGGGGCGGCTTATCAATACCTGGACTCCATCCGTCTCCGCAGTCACGCCAGTCCAACGCCGGCCGGTTTGTCACAGGATCAGTTCCGGTCCTTTGTCTTCGAGGAGAGAGGACGCGAACTGGTTTTCGAAGCGCAGCGGAGATATGATCTTCTCCGTTGGGGAGTATATCTGCAGGTGATGAACAAACTGGGTGTGATCATACAAGGGAATGACCGACTTACCAAGGTGCGGTCCTCCCGAAACCTGTTATTCCCTATCTCTACGGACGAGATCAATACCAATTCAGCCCTGGGTGGCAATAACCCGGGATGGTAAATTTGAAATTATTAAAATTAGCATGCTATGCAGACGATAAAAAATATTCTCTTTCTCTTTTGCGGGCTTTCGCTGGCCGGTTTTATAGGGGTCTCCTGTAAAAAGGATTCGAAACCTGGTTATGGGGTCCCTTCCATTACCCGGGTGGCGCAGCCGCTCGACAGCACCGGTATTAATTCCGGCAGCTTCACCCAGTGGGTGATCATTTACGGTACTAACCTCAGCTCAACACAGTCAGTGTCGTTTAATGACCAGGAGGTGCCCTATAAGACGCTGTATGCTTCCGACACTTCGGTGACGGTGCAGATCCCCCGGGCCATTCCTCAGAAGATCACCAATACACTGACGGTGACTACCAAGGGAGGAACGGCTACCTATAATTTTACCACGCTGATCCCGGACCTTCAGTTGACGGGCATCCTGAATGAGTATACGGCCGTTGGGGATACGTTGGTGCTGCTGGGCCAGAATTTCGATCTCTATAACCTGGATACTTCGGCCACTACGGTGACCTTTGCAGACGGAAGCGTTGCCAACGTGGTTGGCAGTTCCGCCACTATGCTGAAGGTTATTGTTCCGGCCGCGGCCCAGCCAGGTCCCCTTACGCTGAAAGGGATTGCCCCTTTGAATATCAACAAGACCACAACGGCCTGGTATATGGACAACCGAAATTTCCTTTTCGACATGAAGAATTACAATGGTTGGAATGGAAGCTCGTATCTGTCTTCCGGCCCTACCCCTGCCCCTATCAACGGCCCCTATTTCCATGTGAAGAAAGCCTGGCAGGGCGGCTGGGCCTGGGATCCCTTCTGCAGCAACAACTGCGCGATGCCGGCGGCCCTCGTGAACGATCCTACCCAGTATGTCAATTATGCGTTGAAATTCGAGATGAATATACCGGTGGGGCCTCCTTCACTGCCATTAAAGCTTTATATGGTCTTTAACAGCGGTAACTTTAAAGAATTCTTCTATGATGCCGGCAATGGCTCCTACCCTTTCTCTACGGGTGGCAAATGGCAGACATTTACCGTTCCGTTGAAGAGTTGGGGCAACCTGGCCGGCTTTACATTCCCCAGTTCCGTCATTATGGAATTCATGCTGAAGGACTCCAATCCCAGCCAAAGCGACTTTTCCATCTGTAATTTTCGGATGGTGCCTATTAATTAATAGAGTATTGATTATTTGTATAAAATCGATTTGAATATGCGTCTTTCTTTTCAATCTGTTATCCTATTTAGTCTTGGTATGCTGGCTGTATCTACCATGTATAGCCAGAAAGCTGCCGATGGTGTTTTCAATGTAAAAAAATACGGAGCCAAGGGGGATGGTCATACGCTGGATACCCGGGGGATCAACAATGCCATTGCGGCCTGTGTGAAAGCCGGCGGCGGGATGGTGTATGTTCCTGCGGGCGTATTTGTGACAGGGACTTTTCAGCTGTTCAGTAACGTCAATCTCTTTCTCAGTCCGGGCGCCGTCATCCTTGCTTCTGAAAACATCGGTGACTACCTGCTGCAGACCGACTATGGGTTCAGCGGATCCGGGGCGGGGGGCAAGAAGCTGGGGATCATCTTTGCCGACAAGGCGGAGAATGTATCCATTACGGGCACGGGTACCATCGATGGCCGGGCAGCCGCCTTCTTTTATATGGACAGTGTGCAGATCAGCAGTGAAGAAGACAATAAGTATACGCGCCAGGGGAAAAATTATATGGGTTCGGCCAAAGGAAACCGGGATGCCCCTGTGATGTGGAAGGGGGAGTTCGGCAACAGGCCCGGCACCCAGCTCGTTTTTCATGCCTGTAAGAAGGTGACGATAAGGGATATCACCATCCGGAATGCGAATGACTGGACGATGGACCTGAATGCCTGTGACGATGCCAAGGTATTGGGCATTACCATCGACAATGATATGAGGGTACCTAACAGCGATGGGATAGATATGTATGATTCCAAAAATGTGATCATTTCGGACTGTGATATCCGTGCCGGCGACGATGCCATTGCCGTGGTGAGCACCAGCAATCTCAAGGTCACGAATTGTAGTCTCACCTCCCGGAGCAGCGGGATCCGGGTGGGTTATAATGGGTTCAACGATAACAATTCCGGTAACCTGCTCTTCGATAATATCCGCATTTTCGGGTCCAACCGGGGAATCGGAATTTTTCAACGCCGGAAGGGCAATATGGAGAATATGCTGTTCTCGAATATGATCATCGATACGCGTCTGTATCCCGGGCAGTGGTGGGGCCACGGGGAGCCTATCCATATCTCTGCCCTGCCGGGCATTGGCAGCAAGGAGGTGGGGACGATCAGCAATGTACGGTTTACCAATATTATCGCCAAGGGGGAAGAGGGTATCGTTGTGTATGGATCGGAGGAAAGTAAACTCCGGGATATTCATTTCGACCATGTGCAGCTCACGGTGGTGAGAGGACCCTTGACGGATCTTTATGCCGGCAATTTTGATCTGCGGGCGACGAATGATGCCAAGCAGGCAATCTTTAAACATGATATTCCCGCCGTATATGCCCGGTATGTAAATGGGTTGTCGATGAAAAATTTCGAGGTCAGGTGGGATGGATCGCTGCCGGATTATTTCACGAATGCCGTTTCCTGTGATCATTTCCAGGGACTGACGATAGAAGGTTTCAAGGGTTCGGCGGCGCCAGGTGCTGTCGTAGCGGAAGCGGTGATAGCGCTGAAAGAAGGGCGACAGGCCCTGATACGGGATGTCCGGTCCGGCAGCAGGCCTATAGGAATGGCCGGTTTTGAGGACAATGATGAGGACGGAGGGAAGGCAGAAGCCGGCCCGACGGGCGGAAGAAAATGGTTGTCGCAGGAGCATGTGTCGGGATTGGAGTTTTATCCGAGGCCCGGGGCTGGCGGCGATGGGGCGATGGGTGGAGGAATTGACAAGACTGAATCCTATGGGCAAAGGCCCGGCAGTCTTGCTTATATGACGGCTCAGCCGGCGGGCTCGCCGGATGGACAAACGGGCGTCGGCGGCAGGGTGACTGGCAGGACGAACGGCGAGACGACGGGCGAAGCGACTGACGAGACGACTGGCAGGACGAACGGCGAGGTGACGGGCAGGTCGAGTGGCGAAGCGACGGTCAGGACGAATAGCGATGCGACGGGCGAAAAAGGTTTTGTGCAGCGGGATGGTACTACTTTCCGGCTGAACGGTCAGCCCTATTATTATATCGGCGCCAATTACTGGCAAGGCGCGCTGTTAGCCAGTTCTGTTAATGGGAAAGCAGGCAGGGCAAGAGTACAGCGGGAGCTGAATTTCCTGGCGGCCAAGGGGGTGACGAACCTGCGCATTGTGGCCGGGGCGGAAGGGGGCGGCGCCATCGACGGGTCTTACCGGGTAGGGCCATCCCTGCAGCCCCGTAAGGGAGTCTTTAACGAGGAGGCCTTACAGGGGCTGGATTTTTTGCTGGCCGAAATGGGCAAACGTAAGATGAAGGCTGTCATCTATCTTTCCAATAACTGGGACTGGAGCGGGGGTTTTTTGCAATATCTCAACTGGAATGGGTTGCTGCCTGACTCTGTATTCCTGCGAAAAATGAGCTGGGATGAACTGAGGGATTATACCAGCCGGTTTTATGACTGTGCTGCCTGTAAGGAGGATTATTTCCGGCAGGTGAAAAAACTGGTGAGCAGGACCAACAGCTTTACGAAAATGCGTTATGCCGCTGACCCCGCCATCATGGCCTGGGAGCTGGCCAATGAACCGCGCCCTATGCGCCCTGGTGTCAATGACTCTTATCAGCAATGGGTAAGCGCCACCGCCGCGCTGATCAAATCAACAGATCCCCATCACCTGGTGACAACGGGAACGGAAGGCATGGCCAGTACGGGCGATGACCTCGATCTTTATAAACGAATTCATGCCGACCGGAATATCGACTATCTGACCATCCATGTCTGGCCGAAGAACTGGGGTTTTTTCAGCGATACGGCGATTGGCAGGAGCATGCCGGAGATCCTTCTCAAGACCAGGGTATATATCGCAAAACATGAGATCGTGGCCCGAAGCCTTGGCAAACCCATGGTGATCGAAGAGTTTGGCCTGCCCCGGGATCTGCAGGCTTACGATCCGGCGGCATCCGCCTCTTTACGGGAAAAATATTATGAGCTGCTGTTCAGGCTTATCCGGGATAACACCTTGCAGAAAGGCGGGATAGCCGGTTGCAATTTCTGGGCCTTTGGCGGAGAGGGCAGGCCCATCCGGGGACAAGTGATGTGGAAGCAGGGAGACAGTTACCTGGGCGACCCACCTATGGAGGAGCAGGGGTTGAATGCGGTATTCGATAAGGATGAGGCTATGTGGAGGATGGTGCAGTCTTATACGAAAGGAGGTGGTTTATGATCCAACATTCTTTTAGCAAGCGGCTGGCTCTATTGCAAAACCAATACGAGCAAATGATCGTCCGGCCGAATGCAGCCGTCAGCATGGGTAACGGCATTTTTGACCGGTATGTGAATCCCGTGTTGACGGCCGCCCATATCCCTTTACATTGGCGCTATGATCTCAATGAAACAACGAATCCTTACCTGATGGAACGGGTTGGCATTAATGCCGTCTTCAATGCGGGCGCCATCCGGTGGAAGGATGGATATGCCGTGGTGGCCAGGGTGGAAGGCCGGGACCGGAAGTCTTTTTTTGCCGTGGCGGAGAGTCCTAACGGGGTAGACAATTTCCGGTGGCGGGATTATCCCATCCGGATGCCCGGAACGGATACCAATATCTATGACATGCGGGTGGTGCAACATGAGGATGGCTGGATCTATGGTATATTCTGTTCGGAAAGAAAAGATCCATCGGCGTCTCCGGGAGACCAGACCTCGGCTATCGCCCAATGCGGGATTGCCCGGACCAGGGACCTGGATAACTGGGAAAGACTGGCTGATCTGAAGACCCCTTCTCCCCAGCAACGTAACGTGGTCCTGCATCCGGAGTTTGTCGAAGGCAAATATGCCTTTTATACCCGGCCACAGGATTCCTTTATCCACGCGGGCAGCGGGGGAGGTATCGGGTTCGGCTTATCGGCGTCCATTACCAATGCCATCATTGGAGAAGAAGTCATTATCGATCCGCGAAACTATCATACTATCAACGAGGCGAAGAACGGGTTGGGACCTGCGCCGATCAAAACATCGCTGGGGTGGCTGCACCTCGCCCATGGGGTACGCAATACGGCGGCAGGCCTGCGTTATACGCTTTATCTGTTCCTCACAGATCTGCATGATCTCACCCGGGTGCTCTACAAACCTGCCGGCTATTTTCTGGCGCCGGAAGGGGAAGAAAGGACGGGTGATGTATCCAATGTTGTATTCTCCAATGGCTGGATCGCTGACGAAGATGGCAAGGTCTATATTTACTATGCCTCTTCGGATACCCGGCTGCATGTGGCTACCAGTTCCATCGACCAGTTACTGGATTATGTAATCAATACTCCCGGGGATGGATTTCATTCTGCGGCGTCTGTAGCAACCTTGTGCCGGCTCATCGACCGGAACAGGGAGCTTGCCGGGAAGAAGGGAAACCCCAGGGAAGTAAAACTATCTTATTGATGAAAATAAGAGGGCTCTTGTCAGGACTGTTGTTTTGCTGCGGGTCAGGGGCCTTCGCCCAGGCACCGATATTCCAAACCGTAACACCCAATCATACCGTTGTCGGTCAATTCGATCTGTTTGAACTTAGCATCGACCTTACCGCTGTTTATAATAATCCCTATGATTATGAAGACATCACCGTCCACTGCGAATTCACTTCACCGGAAGGTAAAAAAGATACGGTAGAAGGTTTCTTCCTACAGGATTATACGCTGAATACTTCCACGGGCAGCCTGGCCGTAAAGGGAACCGGCAACTTCCGGGTACGATATGCCCCAAGGGAGGTGGGTAGCTGGCAATATCATCTTTCCTGTACCACCCGGTCCGGGACAACGAAGGGGCCGGTGGGAAGTCTACGTTGCAAGTCCTCTCATGAACGGGGTTTTGTACGGCGAAACCAAACCAATTATCTCCAATTTGACGATGGCGTGCAATATATTCCTATCGGAGAGAACATGGGCTGGGCGCATGCCAATGCCTATATGGATTATCACCAATGGGTGGGGAAGCTGGCTGCCAATAAAGGCAATTTTATCCGGGTGTGGATGCCTTCATGGGGGCTGGGCCTGGAATGGCAGCAGGGAAGGAATGGCTATTCCGGGTTGAAACATTATAAACAGGAGAATGCCCGCCTCCTGGACTGGCTGGTCGAGTACTGCCGGGAGAAAGGGGTCTATATGATGCTGAGCCTGGATCATCACGGGCAGGTGTCTTCGAAGGTAGATCCTAACTGGAATGAAAATCCCTACAACGCCGCCAATGGCGGACCCTGCAGGAATACCTGGGATTTTTTCACGGACAGCGTAGCCAGGCAATCGATCCGGAACCGGTTCCGCTATATTGTCGCCCGATATGGCTATTCCAGTCATATTATGTGCTGGGAGCTATTCAATGAAGTGGAATGGACGGACGACTACGCCCGGCATAAAGGCGAGATCACAGCCTGGCATGAAGAAATGGCGGGCTGGCTCCGCTCGAAGGATGTGAACCAACATCTCATCACCACCAGCTATGCATCGGCGGTGCATGACCCCGCTACCTGGAATCTAAGCGGCATCGATTTTACACAGACCCATTATTATGCAGGGATCTCCGACCTGGACAGCGTGCTGAGCCGGGCCTGTCAGACCTATATTGCCCGGTATGGGAAGCCCACCCTTACCGGCGAGTTCGGTCTCAGCGTAGAGGCGGGCAACCTGGCCGCCATCGACCCTACGGGGATTTATGTTCACAATTCCCTTTGGGGGACTATGCTAGGAGGAGGACTGGGAGCAGGTCTACCCTGGTATTGGGATAATTATATCGAGCCGCAGAACCTGTATACGCATTTCTCTGCTTTGGCAAATTTTGTTTCGGGCATTGCTTTTTCCAGGGATCGATATGCGGTGGCGACCGTCAGAACCTCGGGTGACGGCGGAGGTCTGCGGGCGTCTGTTTTGAAATCAGCCGATCATTCCCGGGTGGCCGGGTGGTTATTGAACAGACGTTATAACTGGAAGGATGTAAAAGAGCAGGGGCGGCCGGCAGGCATTACCGGCGCCTCCATTATCCTACCCGGGGTAAAGGATGGTGTGTACAGGGTACGTTGGTCGGACTGCAAAACGGGGGTGCAGGTATCGGCTGTCACGGTGAGGGTGACAGGTCAGGAATTACGGCTGGCCTGTCCGAAGATAGACTGGGATTTGAGTGTGGTGGCGGAGAGGGTGCGGTAAGATAAATGCGGCCAGAGTTTTATTTTCCGGCGTTACTTCCCATCGTATTCCGCGATATATTTTGTGGGGCTTTTACCAAAATGCCGGGTGAAGGAGCGGCTAAAGTTTGCGGGTTCGGAGAAGCCGACTTTATAAGCGACTTCTGCGATACTGTATTCGCCGGTGCGCAGCAACTCAGCTGCTTTTTTCAAGCGGATGGCCATTACGAAGTCATGGGCGGTCTGATCGGTAAGCGCCGCTAATTTCCGGTATAGCTGGCGTCTGCTGACCTTCAATTTTGCCGACAGGGTATCGATATCAAAAGTGATGTCAGCAAGATGATCTTCTACAATCCTTATAGCCTTGTTGATAAATTCCTTATCAAGGGTATTCATTTCCAGGCCGGGGCTAACGGGGTCAGGACCTTTTCCGTAGAGTTGTCTCAGTTTCTTCCGGGAGTCAAGCAGGTTTCTGATGCGGGCGAGCACCAATTCCGTATTGAAGGGTTTGGGAATGTATGCGTCGGCGCCTGCCGAGTAGCCTTCGATCTGGTGGACCTCCGCCTGTTTGGCCGTCAGGAGGATCACAGGAATGTGGCTGGTACGTTCGTCGGTTTTAATTTTTTCGCATAACTCCAGGCCGGTGATGCCGGGCATCATGATATCACTGATGACAAGGTCGGGGACCAGCTGCACTGCTTTTTCATATCCGGCCAGTCCATTCGGGGCTTCTTCGACTTTATAGAATTGTCCTAATTCTTCTTTCAGGTATTCCCGCAAATCCTTGTTATCCTCTACCAGGAGGAGCAGGGGAGCTGTCTCCCGGCCGAGTTCCGGCTCGTCCGCAGGATGGGGAGAGCCGGGAAGAGGATCAGAAAGGGGGTCGACAGGGGCAGGGATTGGGCCTGCGGAGAGGGCGTCGGCAGGGTGATGGTCACTGGCGGGGGCAGAAACCGGCCCGGCAGATGCGGCCGAGACAGGAGTTGGTCCGACAGGAAGTCCGGCAGGAAGTCCGGCAGGTATATGGACATCGGCGGGTTCGGGCGGGTCCGATTGTTCGCTATCGCTGAGGTGTCCCTGTCCCAACGGCAGATAAATGATGAAATCGGAACCTTTGCCCAATTCGCTTTCCACTTCTATCCTGCCTTTATGCAGTTCCACCAATTCCTTTGTAAGGGCCAGGCCGATGCCGGTAGACCCGGTCTCAAAACGACTCGAATCTTCCACCTGGTAGAATATTTCAAAGACCCTGTCTTTCAGATGAGCCGGGATACCGACACCGGTGTCCAACACGTGGATCTCAACGTAACCGGGCGCCCCGGCATCGTCGAGCCGGATCTGTATGGAGATGGAGCCGTTGTCCGGAGTATATTTAAATGCGTTGGAGATGAGGTTGAATATGATCTTTTCGAATTTATCCTGGTCAATCCAGACCTGTACGTTGTCGATGGAGGCGGTGATGGAATAATGAATATTCCTTTCTACCGCATGGATATTGAACAATTCAGCGATATTCTTTGTCACCATTACCATATTCGCAGGCCTCGCGGCCAGCCTCACGTGCCCTGCCTCCAGCTTTCTCAGGTCCAGCATCTGGTTGATCAGTTTCATCAGCCTCGATGCATTATTATACATTAAAGCGCTGTATTTCTTAACCTGCTCTGCCGGCAGCTCTTCCCGGATTATCTTCCGGAGAGGGTCCATGATCAGCGAAAGAGGAGTACGAAGTTCATGGGAGACATTGGTGAAGAAATTCAGTTTGATCCGATTGAGCTCCTTCATTTTATCCGCCGAAAGCCTTTCGAACCGGATCTGTCCTTTTAATTTCTCTTTGTCTGCAATGTCCTTATAAATAATATACAGGATCAAAAATACCAGCACTATATAGAGCGCGTACGCCCACCAGGTCTTCCAGAACGGAGGCGTGATATGGATGATCAGTGTCGTCTCTTTTGTATTCCATACTCCATCGTTATTGGCGGCGCGCACTTTGAAGAGGTAGCTACCCGGGACCAGGTTCGTATAGGTGGCTCTGCGTTCGCTGCCTGCATAATTCCAGTTCTTATCAAAACCTTCTAATTTATAGGCATATTTATTTTCTGATGGCACGGTGTAGCTCAAAGCGGCATATTCGAGGGTGAAATCCGACTGATCATAAGAGAGGGTTATCTCTTTGGTATCTTCGATATTTTGTTTCAGGGGGGAATTCTTCTCTCCGATCTTTACCGGCTTATTAAATAAAAGAAACCCGGTGAGCCGGCTGACGGGGGGGATTTTATTGTCCCGTACGGCGCCGGGATCAAAGACATTAAATCCATTAGCGCCCCCGAAAAAGATCCTGCCCCCCGAAGCCCGGTAGCCCGCGCCCACGATAAATTCCAGGTCCTGCAACCCGTTGTAGACACCATAGTTCCGGAACGTCTTATTGGTAGGGTTGAACCGGCTGATGCCTTTATTGGTGCTAAGCCACAGGTATCCTTTTCCATCGTCAATAATGCTGTTAATAATATTGTTGCTTAGCCCGTTTTCTTCATTAAAGGTGATGAACCGTTTAGTGGCGGGGTCAAATTTGTCCAGCCCCCCGCCCATTGTTCCCGCCCACATATTCCCTTTCGAGTCTTCGCAAAGGGAGTAGACCACCTGGTTGCTCAGGTTGTTATTGACCTTGTCGTACAGGGTGAATTTTTCGGATGCCGGGTCATAAACGCTGATACCTCCTGAGTAGGTGCCTATCCAGATCTTTCCCTCCCGGTCTTCGTGCAGGGATCTTATATAATCGTTGCTGAGGCTATCGTGGTCATCGGTATGCCGATGTTTGGTAATGAGGCCGTCCGATGGGGACAATACGTCTACTCCGCCTCCATTGGTGCCCATCCAGATATTGCCTTGCCGGTCTTCCAGAAGTGCATAGATAGAGGCATTGCTCAGCTCATGCCCCCCTTTTCCCTGATGATAGTGTTGGAATAGCCCCGTCTTCAGGTCCAGCCGGTTCAATCCATTTCCGTAGGTACCGATCCACAGATAATCTTTGTTCCTGCTGATCAGCAGGGATAGGACCGTATATCCTTCGATGGAGCTGTTGTTGCCCGGCTGCGGGTAATAATGAATGAAACGACGGGTGGTTCTTTCCCATCGGTTGAGGCCTCCCCCATCCGTTCCTATCCAGATATCGCCCTTTCTGTCTTCGGCAAAAGATGTGACCATATCCGCGCTGAGGCTGTAAGGGTCGGAAGTATTGCGATAGCAGTCGAAAGAAAATAAATTCCGGTCATATTTATTGATGCCCCCGGCGGAAGTGCCTACCCATAAGATGCCGTTGTTGTCTTCCCGTAAAGAAAGAATGGTGTTGTTGTTCAGGCTGCCCTGACCGATGAGGGTTTTTTTATAGGAGATGAAGGCGCCTGCATCTATTTCCAATAAGTCCAGGGCGTCTTCAGTCCCCACCCATAACCGGTCGCTGTCGGCGGGGCAAAGAGCAGTGATGATGTTGCTGCTGATACCGTCCGTCTTACCTTTTTTATAACAGGAGAACGTTGTCCTTGCGCTGTCAAACAGGTTGAGCCCCCCTCCGTCGGTGCCGATCCAGAGGCGACCATGCCGGTCCTCCGTGATGGTCTTTATCTGGTCGCTACTGATACTATGGGGGTCTTTATCGTCATGGAGGTAGTGTCGGAAGGTACCGTCCTTTTTCCTAAAAAGATTGAGGCCTTTGGAAGTACCGATCCAGAGGTTGGACTGCCGGTCTTCAAAGATCGACTGGATGGTAGGATTGCTGAGGCTGGCGGGGTTAACGGGATCGGACTGAAAATGCCGGATGGTCTTTTTTTGGCAGTCGATCAGCAGTAAGTCGTGAAAGGTGCCTACCCAGAGGCCCGAGGCCTTGTCCTCATAAATGCTGAGAATAGCGGGATTGATGGCAAAGCCGGGATGTATCCCCAGGTCTTCCAGGCGGATGAAAGTATCCCGGGTCCGATCATAAATGCATAATCCTCCGCCCAGGGTGCCGATCCAGAGATTGGATTGCCGGTCTTCAAAGATGCATTTGATCTGGTTGTCCGGTATCGACCGGGGGTTTTTGGGGTTGTTGCGGTAAACGGTGAAAGTATGTCCGTCATATTTATTCAGACCATCCTGGGTACCGAACCACATAAATCCGAATTTATCCTTCAGGATACAGTTTACGGTACTCTGAGACAATCCGTCTGCGGTGGTGAGCTGGCTGAATTTCCGGGTTTCTTCGTGTTGACCATAGGCAGGGCGGAAGAAGGTCAGGGTCAGAGTGAGCCCGATAAGGACAACCCGCGCGGCAAGGGTCCGGACCCGGGAAGGGCGGGGATACCAATCTGAATAGAGCCATCGGTGCCTTATCATATCATATCGTGCAATGTACTATCAATCTGTGCCAAAAAAACCAACCTAAATATACATATATTATTTTTACCCGGTTAATGATATTGCCATGAAATACAATACTTTGCATAAGGTAACCTCCCTGAATGCCCAGGATTGCCTTACCTGCTCCGTCCATGAAAAAACAGCCTTGGACCATCCCTTACATTACCATACCGAGTACGAATTGCATTTCATTTTACATGGCGCCGGAGCCAGGAGGGTTGTCGGTAATCATGAAGCGATCATATCTGAGTATGAGCTGGTACTGACCGGTCCCAATCTGCCTCATTCCTGGAAATCCCAGGGTCCTGCCCAAGGGTCCATAACGGAAATAATCCTTCAGTTTCCCGGGGATCTGTTCACGGAGGAATTCCTGGGGAAAAATCAACTCAATTTAATTCACAAGCTATTCGAAATGGCTTCGCTGGGAGTGTCTTTTTCCCCTGAAACTGTTAAAAATACAGGCCCCAAACTTCTTTCGATGCAGGAAAAGAAAGGGTTTGGTTCTTTTCTACACCTGTTGTCCATTTTACATGAACTCTCCGTCGCCCCGGACTGCCAGGTACTCTCCACGGAGGTATTCGTCCCAGAGCCTTCATCGGCGGGCAGTCGCCGGATCGACTCGGCCTACGCCTATATGAAAGCCAATTATTCCCAGTCTATTTCCCTGGAAGAGATGGCGAAAAGGGCCTGTATGAGCAAGGGGGCTTTTTGCCGATTCCTCCGGAAAAGGACCGGGAAGAGTTATATGGAAAGTTTGAATGAGATCCGGATCGGTCATATTTCCCGTATGCTGCTGGGGACTTCTGAGGATATTGCGGAGATTGCCTATAAGACCGGCTTTAACAGTGTAAGCCATTTTATCCGTTCGTTCAAGCGGCAGAAGGGGTGTACGCCGAAGGAGTTTCGGGAGAGCCTTTCCGGGAAGCGGGATTTTGCGGAGCAGGGGCGTTGAGAGGGGCGGGCGGATGGCGGTCTGTGATACGGGTAGCCAGGCCGGGAAGATGCCCGAGAGGACAGGGCAAAGGTTCCTGGCAGAGGGTTGACGGGGAGTGCGTCCGGTGCCGGCTGGCGCAAATGGCCCCCTGAATTGCCGGATTTGCACCCGCCATGGCCTGTTAATTGATGGTAAATTCGTAGTGGAATTTATTCCTTACCATTAAAAAGACAAGCTATGTTACAAAATTCAAAGGTATTCAGCAGTTTTTCCGTAGATAATATTGAAAAGGCAAAGCAGTTCTATGGACAGACCCTTCAATTGGAGGTTGCCGATAACAAGATGGGAGTGCTGGAGTTGCACTTGAACGGAGGTATGGTCATGGCCTATCCCAAACCCAATCATAGCCCTGCTACTTTTACCGTCCTTAATTTCCCGGTAGATAACATTGAAAAAACCGTGGACGAGCTGGGGAAGCGGGGTATTGTTTTCGAGCATTACGATATGAAAGATCTCCAGACCGATAAGAAAGGCATTGCATGGGGGAAGAAAGAGGGGAAGGGTCCCAATATCGCCTGGTTCAAGGATCCCGCGGGTAACATCCTTTCCGTGCTGGAAAACTGAGGGGTTATACTTCTACCTCTACGGCCACCCTATTGTATTTATTCCTGTATTCGATGGGGGTAAGTCCCGTTATTTTCTTGAACACGTCCCTGAATGCCTTAGTGTCTGTATACCCTACATCATACATTACCTCGTTGACATTTTTCCTGCTTCTTTCGAGGCTTCTTTTAGCTGCCTCGATCTTTACCCGTTGAATATATTCTATAACGGTGTTGCTGGTGGCTTTTCTGAACCGGCGCTCGAAACTCCTTCTGCCGATGGCGCATAAGTCCGCCAGGTTGTCGATGGTGATCTTATCCTGGAAATTGGTTTCGATAAAATCCTGGGCTTTTTTGATATCGGAGTCCTCGTGTTCTTTCTGTCCTTTAAACATGATAAAAGCAGCCTGGCTTTCCCGGTCGATGTCGATGGCGAAGTATTTGGAAGCCAGTATGGCCATGTCGCGGTCGGTATATTTTTCCACCAGGTATAAGAGCAGGTTCCAGTAGGAGTTGGCGCCTCCGCTGGAATAGAGGCCCTGTTCTTCCGTAATAATGGATTGATCCACCAGTTCCACGTTGGGGAACATATTTCTGAACTCATTGGCGGAATTCCAATGGGTGGAGCATTTTTTACCGTCCAGCAAGCCGGTAGCGGCCAGCAGGAAAGCGCCGATACAAAGGGATACCACTTCCGCTCCCCGGGCGTGTTGTTCGCAGATCCATGGGATCAATTCTTCATTCATCTCCAACGCCTGTTTCATATCTCCACTGAGGGCAGGGATAATGATGAGGTCCGTCTTTTTCACGTCGTGAAAGAGCACATCCGCATGAACGGCGAATACGCTCTTATTCAATCGCACTTCTTTGGAGGCGCCCACTAACTGTACATCAAACTGGGGGTGCCTCCCGGCCGCCTCCAGGAATTGATTGACGGTGGTAAACAAATAGCGGGGGTCCGCAATAGCTTCAATCACGGCAGTTTCCGGAACAAGAATCGATACATGTCTCATCGGATAATTTTTAGGAGTCATAAAGATAGCTAAATTCCCTGTCGCAATCACCACTCCCAAATGTCGTTTTTACACCCTGCCGATTTTCTTTTAACATTTTATGTTTGTACCATGAACCAGCTATATATCATAACTACTAAATCTGATTAAAAATGACACAGATTAATTCTTACCTGACCTTTTCCGGGAACTGCCGCGAAGCCATGACCTTCTATAAAGAATGCCTGGGTGGGGAACTGACCCTGCAGACCATTGGAGACTCCCCCATCGCCGATAAATTACCTCCGCAAATGAAAGACAGCGTACTGCACTCAACCTTAACGAGGGGGCCTCTTCAGATCATGGCCACGGATATAGTCTCTGAGCAGGGATTGGTAAGAGGCAATTCCGTTTCCCTTATGTTGAATTGCAGCAGTGAGGAAGAGATCCATACTTTCTATGCCAACCTATCCAAGGGCGGGAAGGCCACGCATCCCCTGGAGAATTCATTCTGGGGGGCCCTGTTCGGGGACCTTACGGACCGGTATGGCAATCATTGGCTGCTGCACTATGACAAAAATGAAAAGCAATAAGGGAGGGGACGGAAAAAAGTAGTTAGGCCCTGGAAAAGAACATTCGGGTATGTCTTGGAAAACGATTATTTTACAGGAAACACCCAACGCATGTTCAGGTTCCTGTTAATCGTCCTTCCCCTGCTAATCCTGACCCAGTGTAAAAACAAAACAAACCCTCTTTTGCCACCCGGCGACCGGAATAACGGGGGTCTTTATCTACCCGGAAATTTTGAAGCGGTGGTCGTCGCCGACAGTATCGGCAGCGCCCGGCATATTACCGTCAACGATAACGGAGACATCTACGTCAAGCTAACCTATAATGATGCTATGAACGGAAGAGGGGGCACGGTAGCTCTCCGGGATGCCGATCATGACGGGAAGGCGGATATCATCGCCTATTTCGGGGACTATAAAGATGAAGGGGGCTTACCGGTAGAGGTCACCGTCCACAATGGCTACCTATATTTCTCCACCGTCAAATACATTTTAAGGAACAAGTTAACTCCCGGTCAATTGATCCCTGACAGTAAAGCGGAGGTGATCCTTACGGATGATGATTCGGATCTTCACAAACACTGGCATACGGCCAAACCTTTTACCTTCGACAAAGAAGGGAATATGTATGTGCCTTTCGGGGCTCCCACGGATGCGGGCCAGGATATAAAAACGGTCGGCCCTGCGGGCATGCCCGGTGGCAAGGGGCTTGACCCTTCGCCGGATCTGGAAAGGCATGCAGGTATCTGGCGATTTGATGCCAATAAAACAGGGCAGACCCAAAAAGACGGGTATAAGTATGCCACGGGTATTCGCAGTGTGCTGGGTGTCGCCTGGAATCCGATGGATAATAGTCTGTATGCCGTGATGAACGGGATCGATAATTTCCATACCCGGTATCCGAAGGTTTATTCTTCATGGCAAGCGGCCGTGTTGCCATCCGAGCCACTTTTAAAGGTGAAAGAGAAATCGGATTTTGGCTGGCCTTATGCCTATTATGATCAGATACAGGGAAAAAATATGTTGCAGCCGGGGTATGGAGGCGATGGGAAAACCGTAGGGCGGGCCAGCACCTTCGACATACCCGTCTTTGGTTTTCCAGGGCACTGGGCGCCTATGGACCTTTTATTTTACCAGGGGGATCAATTCCCTGAGCGGTATAAAAGGGGTGCTTTTGTTGCCTTTCATGGTTCGACGGACCGGAGTCCTTATCCCCAGGCAGGATATATCGTATGTTTTGTCCCGTTCGAGAACGGAGCGCCGACAGGGAAATGGGAGGTCTTCGCCGATGGGTTTACGGGGGTAGATACCGTAGTCAATACCAGTGACGCCCGTTTCCGACCGATGGGGCTTGCCATGGGGCCTGATGGGTCGCTGTATATTTGCGAGTCCAATAGGGGAAGGATCTGGCGGGTGATGTATAAAGGAGATAAGAATAAATTCGGAGAGGCCCAGCTGGCCCAGATGGAAACGAGGAAATCCCGGTCTTATATAAAGACACCGGATGAGGTAAAGGACAATCTTGGTAAGGGAGGTGAGATGGAAGGTTTGATCCTATATAATTCCTACTGCCGGAGCTGTCATCTGCGGGACGGGAAAGGCGACAATAACCGCTATCCGCCGCTGACGGGTTCTGACTGGCTGGCCGGAGATAAGAATAAGCTGATCTCTACGATCATGTACGGATTGCAGGGAGAGATAAAAGTAAATGGTAAGACCTATAATGGATTAATGCCGGCTCATGGCGCTTTTCTGGATGATCATGCCATCGCCTCCATTGCCACCTTTGTTAAGAACAGGTTTAATAAAGAGAATGTGACGGTCACTTCGCAGGAGGTGACCAAGATTCGGGCCCTTTCAGGTGGAAAGGCCCCTACTATGCCGGTCACTTCCAAACAGGCCCCTTCCTCCAAACGGGTCCCTTCCAAATGATGAAAGCGCGGATAACCATGAAAGTTATTTATTGTCTTCTTGTTGCCGGATGTATAACCTTTACCGGAGCTGCCCAGACTTATCTTGTCAAAAAAATTGTCCCCGGCGCTGTCCAGGTGAGTGGCAAAGGGGATTCCAGGGGTTGGGGGCAGGCCAATGTCCTTACCCATTTTGTTTATCCCTGGGATAGTGCGGCCCCGCCCGCGACTTCTTTCGCCGCCTTGTGGGATGGGGAATGGTTATATCTTTTGTACCGGGTAAAAGACGACTCGGTGATCGTGCCTGTAAAAAAAAATGATAAAAAAGAGGTGGGCGCCTCCGACCGGGTAGAAATATTTCTTACTACCAATCCTACGCTGACGCCTTATTATTGCCTGGAACTGGATGCCTTAGCCAGGGTCCTGGATTATACCGCCAGCTATTACCGGAAAATGGACTATGACTGGCAATGGCCCAGGGGACAGTTGATCGTAAAGTCCTCCCCTACCCCGGATGGCTATGTGGTGGAGGCAGCTATTTCCATCCGGTCGTTGAAAGAGCTGGGACTGTTAAAGAACGGACGTCTGCTGGCGGGGCTTTTCAGGGCTGAAAATATGGGAGTTGTCAATGGAAGAGCCGATCTGCGGTGGATCAGCTGGGTTCGCCCCACTTCTTCGAAACCGGATTTTCATATTCCTTCTGCCTTTGGGGTATTGGTGTTGCAATGAGGTTTGAGAGGGGTGGAGGGGAAATTGTAGTGTAGTTCTTTTGAAGAGGCTAAATTGCATTAAATTCCAGTAGTCATGCAATTAGCGCTGTATCAAATTGATGCTTTTACGGATCGGTTGTTTGGGGGAAACCCGGCTTGTGTGGTGCCCCTTGAAAGCTGGCCTGAAGATGATCTATTACTGAAGATCGCCCGGGAGAACGCTGTTGCTGAAACGGCTTTTTTTGTTCAGGAGCGTGGTGAAGGAGAGTACGCGCTGCGATGGTTCACCCCTGAAATTGAAATGGACCTATGCGGGCATGCGACGCTGGCGACAGGGCATGCGATCAAAACGATGCTTCACCATCCGGCGGAGGTCCTTGTCTTTCATACCAAAAGCGGGCCCCTGGAAGTTACCGTTAAGGATGAGCTTTACACGATGAAGTTCCCTTCCCGGGATCCCTCCCCTGCCCTATTGCCCGACCTGATCCGGCAATCACTGGACAGGCAGCCGCTGCAGGTGTTAAAGGCCCGGGATTATGTACTGGTCTATCCAAGCGAGGAGGATATCCGGAATATAAAAATAAACCGGCAGCTCATCGACCAGCTCAACCTGGATCCGGGAGGCATCATCATCACGGCCAAAGGGCGAACCTGCGATTTTGTATCCAGGTTTTTCACGCCACAGGCGTCCATTTTTGAAGATCCGGTGACCGGATCCGCTCATTGCTCGCTCATCCCCTATTGGAGTAAACAAACAGGGAAAAAAGAAATGACAGCGCTGCAGTTGTCTGACAGGATCGGGAAACTATACTGTGTTGATCAGGGGCAGAGTGTACTCATTTCAGGTTATGCTAAAACGTATTCAGCCGGTACGCTGTGGACGGAGTAACCGGTACGCTATGAGAGGGGTAACCGGTACGTTATAAGAGGGGTAACCGGTACGTTACGAACGGAATAAACAAACAGTCATCCCATGGAAGAAATGTGGCAAAGGATCGAAAGTTATTCCAAGCTGACTGCCGAAAGCCGGGCGGCGCTGGAATATATCATGAAGAAAAGGACCCTGCGAAAAAATGAATTCTTTATAACGGAAGGACAGGTGCCCCGAACGGTTGCGTATGTAGAAAAGGGCCTTTTTTCTCAATATTTTACGGCTGAGAATGGGGATGTCGTCATCAAAAGATTCTTCCCTGAAAAATATTTCGTTGCATCCATCAGCGCCACGCTGAACAAGTCCCCCAGCCTCTTTACGATAAAAGCGCTGGAACCTAGTGTCATCATCGAATACCCTTTCCAGGATTTCAAACAGTTGACGGAAAAGTATACCGACATAGCCGGTTTTTATATCCGGTATATGGAGCTGCATTGGATCATCGAGAAAGAGCCCCTGGAAATATCCCTCCGGTATGATACCGCCAAGACCCGTTACGCCCAGTTTTTAAAGAGCTATCCTGGTCTCGAAGCCCGCCTGAAACAGCATGAAGTCGCCTCTTACCTGGGTGTTACCCCTACCCAGCTCAGCAGGATCCGTTCGGAGCTATAATTTTCCATTGTCTCAACATTTGTAAATGTTAATCTTTCAGCCCTTGCGGAGATTTGTGCCCTAAACTATTATTTATGGCAAACACAGCAGCTTGTTTTAATGATGTCCTGGAAGATAAGGCAACTATCCTTTTCCCAGGGGAAGGAGAGACTTTATCGGTAAATGGCGGGAGCATGGTCTTGAAGATAACGAGTCCTATGTCCAAGGATCAGTTAGGGGTGTATGAGATAACGCTGCCCCCCAAGACTATCGGGGCGCAGTTGCACTATCATCGATTTATGGATGAGGCGTTTATCGTCACCAAAGGAGTCCTGACCGTGGGCTTTATGGATGGGGAAAAAGCGGCCCCGGAAGGTACGGTCATCTATGTGCCCAGGTTCACCCCTCATGGGTTCCGAAATAATTCTGAACAGCCGGTTACGATGATGTTGTTATTCACCCCGGGGCAGAACCGGGAGGGTTTCTTCCGGGGATTGAAAGAAATATTGAGCGAAACTCCCATAGATCCCGGCAAATTCCTCCAACTGTATAACAAGTATGATAGTTTCCCGGTGGACGTGAAAAATATGTTGCCGGCAAAAATGGGGGCGTAGTGACGTCACAGTTGAAGCGCCAAAATCCTCAATTCATACCGAAGTCACTTGCCCTGCCGCAGGGCCCTGCCCATCTTTGCGTCGTCAAAGATCATTCATCATTAAACTTTTTTTATGAGAAAGATGGCAGGGCCGGCGCCCCTTATGACGCCGAAAAAATATCTCATACGTGTGCCGGCGGCTGCTTTTCTCCTGGCTGTCAGCATTATCCTCTTTTCTTTTGTCGTATCGGACAAACTAAGCGATGACCTCTGGAAGCAATTGGGCATCTCTCAACAAGATTGTTCTGAGAAGATCAAGAAGAGCTTCCTGGACAACTACTTACATCACGAGGGGTTGAGCAATCTCAAAAACATCGCCCTGAATGACCGGCCGGCCCTGGCCAAGGGCCTGCTAGCCTATACCCGGCAATATGTCAACAGCCCGGCTTTTAAAGCGGCCTACGAGAAGACACGCCAGGAAATGAAATCGTCCGAACCTTCCGGCAACCAGCGCAGCAAGGAAGAGATCCGTCAGCAAATGATCACAGACATCAAGGATGCCCTGAAGAGGATGGAGTCGATCATGAAAACGCTGCCGGCGGACCAGCAAAAAGCTCTACAGCCCGTTCTGGACCTTCGCCGCAAAAACCTGGAAGAATACGCGAAACCGGAGAGCAAAGAGATAGAAATTATGTATGAGGCGCAGGTATCCCAGCGCAAAAGGGAGATGGAGCAATACGAGCAGAACCTGAAGAACTGGGAAAGGGATTATCCCGCCGATTACAGGGGCTATATCAAAACACGCCTGCAAAATTATCTGGACCTGGCTAAAACGGTCGATTTCTCGGCAACGGTGACCGAGGTAAACGGAAAGAAACGATTTGACAATAAAGACTATCAGTATAAAAGCAATGATTGGAAAATGATCTATCGCGCCGGGAAGGAAGTCTATGAAGCAACCAAAGCTTTTGCGGAGCAGTGGGTCCAGGAATTGCCCTGATGAAATTATAAAAACACCAAAATAAAACCATCATGTCACAATTTTTAACTCCTTCGAATGCTGAATACCCCATTGAATTCTCCCGCCCTTCTATCCTGGTGCTGGGTGCTACAGGGGCGCAGGGCGGCAGCGTTGCCCGCGCCCTGCTGAAAAGCAACCATTATACGGTCTGCTGTCTCACGCGAAATCCCTTATCGGAAAAAGCCCTGGCCTTACGCGAAGAAGGCGCGGTCATCGTGGCGGGCGACCTGGACGATAAAGAAAGTTTGTTAGCGGCTATGGAAGGATGTTATGGCGTCTTCGGGCTCACCAATTTCTGGGAACATTTCGATAAGGAATGGCAGCAAGGGAGGAACCTGGCAGAGGCTGCTCTGGCGACGGGCGTCAAACATCTTATCTACAGCGGGCTGCCTGGTTATAACCGGCTGAGCAATGGGAGGTATTCCGTGCCGCATTGTGATATCAAGGCGGAGCTGGAGCAGTATATAAAAGATCTTGGCGTCCCTGCCAGTTTTGTACATATTGCTTTTTACTACGAAAATTTCTTTGACTTTTTCCCTCCCCGAAAAGGTGCGGATGGAAGCTATTATTTCGGTTTCTCCCAGGGCAATACGCCCCTGGCCATGGCCAGTGCGGAAGATATGGGGGCCATCGTCGCCCTGATGTTTGGCAATCCGGCATTATACCTGGGTAAAACGGTGGGTATCGTGGGAGAAGACAGGACCTGTACAGAATATGCGGCTATCATGAGCCGGGTATTGGGTCGCACGATCCGGTATAATTATATCCCCCGGGATGTGTTTGCGCAGTTGGGGTTCCCCGGAGCGGAGGAACTGGCCAACATGTTTGAAGTGCAGCGGCTGCATATTCCTCATCGCCGGGGCGACCTGTTGAACTGTTATCATATGAATCCCCGGATGCAGTCTTTCGAAGTCTGGCTGCAACGGAATAAGCATAAATTTTTCCAGGAGGAATTAACCACGAGGGCGGAACTGCTGGCTCAATAAAGCCGGACCGACGACAGCTAACTCAAAAACACCATCAAACAATCCAACATGCGTACTATCTTTTTTATTCTTACCGGCGGCATAGCCGTCCTTATATTATCACTGGCCCTTTCCTGTAATACCGCCCAACCGGAGGCGCTGGCTTCGAAGGGACCGGACTCCGCCCAGTTGGTCAAGAGGGGTGAGTACCTCGTATCCGCCATCGGCTGTGACGACTGTCATTCTCCGAAGAAAATGGGTCCCCGGGGGCCGGAGCTGGACCTGCCGCTCCGTTTCTCCGGCTATCCCGCCAGCAGGCCCCTGGCAGCATTTGATTCCGCCACCGCCCGGAACTGGGCGCTATTCAACACCGACCTTACTGCCTGTGTCGGTCCATGGGGCATCTCTTTCTCCGGCAACATCACTTCCGACGCAACTGGGATTGGCAACTGGACGGAGGCGCAATTCATCCGTTGTCTCCGCGAAGGGAAATGGAAGGGCCTGGAAAACGGACGGCCCTTATTGCCTCCCATGCCCTGGCAAAATTTTGCCAAGTTAAGCGATGATGATCTCCGGGGTATCTATGCTTATCTGAAAACGACCCCGCCGGTGAATAATACGGTGCCTGCGCCGTTGCCTCCCGGTAGTAACCCTTCTCTCGTAAAACAGACAGCGCTGCTGTCGGCAAGCCATTAATATGAAAGCATTTTTATTGATCCTGATGCTGGCTATGGGTCAGTATGGGATGGGACAGATGATGACAGGGCAGGTGGGCAATAGCCCTGGAAAGAAGGTTGTTATAGCTGATAACCGGGAAGCGAACAGACCGATGCCGGATAGGGAAAGGCCAATGATGGAAAGGGAAAGACCGTTGGGTGACAGTATCCGGATGGTGATCGACTCCTCGGTTGCTCTTCTCCGGGAGTTTGCCTACCATCGTGACAAGCCGGACTGGGAGCTGGTAAGGCAGGAAGCTTTTGATCTGGCCCGGCAGGCTGTCCGGTGGGAAGACCTGGGCCCGGCGATGGCCCATCTTTTTGAGGCGGTGGACGACCATCACGGATGGCTGGCCCTCAGGGATACGTTGCTACAATGGCCCCGGCATGAGCCGCCTTATCTTTCTCCGGCGCTGAAACAGGAGTTCGCCAAGGGTAACCGGATCGTCAAAAATTTATTACCCGGAGGCATTGGTTACCTGCGTGTCCCCGGAATGGCAGCCGAGTCTTCGGAATACAACCGGCTTGCCCAGCGTCTGATGGACAGTCTTTGCGCGCTGCAGCGGGAGGGCGCCCGGAAATGGATCATCGATCTCCGGTTGAATGCAGGAGGTACGATGTTGCCTATGATCGCGGGTTTATCGCCTTTGCTGGGTAATGGGGCTTTCCTGGGTTATGCCGATAACCGGGGAAAAGTAACGGGTATGACCCGGCTGAAGGATGGGAAATTTTCCAGTCCCGATGGAGGGGTAGCCGAGGTGGTGGGGGCAGATGGAAGAGGAGCCCGGAAGAAGGGAGCCCGCAATACTGAGGGGGCTGGCGGGAGCGAAGGGGCTGGCGGGACTGAGGAGGCTGGTGGGGCTGAGGAGGCGGGAAGGTCTGTAGGCGCTGGCGGGAGTGAAGGGGCCGGCAGGTCTCTGGGCGCTGGCCGGACTGAAGAGGCCGGCGGCGGCAAGGAAGCCGGTAAAGGGATTGAAAATATGGAGCAGGCGGGTGTGGTCATCCTCACCGGACACGGGACGGGCAGTGCGGGAGAGTGTGTGGCGGTAGCCTTTAAGGGAAGGCCCCATACCTGGTTTATCGGGGAGCCAACGGCCGGTTATACTACCGGCAATAAGGGCCATGTCCTTGTCGGTGGCCGGGTGGAGATCGTCATCGCGGAGTCCGTCCTGGTGGACAGACGACACCGCGTGTACCCGCGAAACCTGATCCCGGATGAATGGGTGCCGGGCGGAGAGGATTTTTCCGACTACGAACAGGATAAAAAGATACAGGCGGCCCTTCGCCGGCTGGGAAAGAACTGACCGGGAGAAAGAGTGGAAGGCTGCAAAAGAAATAATATCTTGTATAAATTTACCGCATGGCAATAAAAAGGTATAGCAGGCTGGAGCCCCTGATATTTATATGGTTCATGGGGCCCTATACCATTCTGATTAACCTGTTGCTGTTCGGAAGCTGTGTCCTTCATTCTGCCCGTACTTTTTTCTCCTATCTCGGCATCTCCCTGTTGTATTTCGCCCTGATCTACTCGGTATTCGGGATGGTGGCCATGCTGGTGAAAAAGAGATTCCCCGGGGATCATGAGCTATTCCGCCGGATCGCCATTCTTTTGCCGCTGTTCTATGTAATGAACCTGCTGACGGTGCAGGGGGTTTACCTGGTCTATGAGAACCTGGGGAAGATGGACTGTCCTCCCCGGCGAATGATGGAATGGTGGGTGACGGCTTATGGATGCCTTTCCAGCAGCATCCTCACTTTTATCAACGAGGCGGCCGTGGGCTGGGAGAAATGGAAAGCAGCCATGGCAGAGACAGGGCTTCTGCAGAGCGCCTACCAGCGCAGCCGTCTTCTCAGTCTCAAAAGGCAGCTGCATCCCCATTTCCTTTTCAACTGCTTCAACAGTCTTTCCAGTCTGATCCAGGAAGATGAAACGGAGGCGGGGAAATTCCTGGACGAGCTGACGAAAGTGTACCGTTACTTATTGAAAGGAGATGAGGAAAGGCTGGTGAACCTGGAGGAAGAGCTGAAGTTCATCGATTCGTACCTGTACCTGGTAAGGACAAGGTTCAGCACGGCACTGACTGTGCATATCGATATCCTACCGGAGGCCACTCTGAAAAAGATCGCCCCGATGAGCCTGCTGGTGGTGCTGGAAAATATCATTTACCGGAATGCCTTCAGCAAGGCCGAACCGGTTTCTGTTCGGATCCATACGGAAAAAAGCTCGTCCCTTACTATTGACAATACCCTGCAGCCCAAGTCCACCGATGGTAATGGCGCTGATCATGAAGAGGGCCTGGACGACCTGGTGAGTAAATACCGGTTGCTCTGTCAGCCCGAAGTGCAGATCTTTGAGACAATGGTTAGCCGCACCCTTATTATTCCACTGATCGAAAACGAAACACTGGTATGAGATTCTCCCAACCTCTGAGAGTGCAGGTAATCGGTTTCTGGGTGTCCATGCCCTTTATCGTGCTGGCCTGGCATGGCATTCTTTATCCTGATCGTTTTCTTACGGACTGGAGGATCTGGGCATTCTCCTGGCCCCTGATCTATGCCATCGGTATTGTCTCCTGGTACCTGCATATCCAGTATGACCATGCCATCCGCCGAAAATTCCCTACCCTGAAAGAGACGGGCAAAAGAATATTTTTCAAGGCATTCGTCAATCCACTGGTGATGATACCTTCCGTCTTAATGATCTTTTTTGTTTACGATTATTTTTCCATTTTAGGCTACCAGCTTCATCCGGGTGACCTGAAATGGGGCTACCTGATTGGTCTGTCTATCAACCTGCTGTTCGATACGCTCTGGGAAGTCTTGTATCTCCTGGAAAAATACCGGGAAAGCCTGGCTGAAAAAGAGCTGTTGGAGAAAATGAGCATGGAGCATGCTTTCGAGAACCTGAAAGGCCAGGTCAATCCTCATTTCCTTTTCAATTGCTTCAACACCCTCTCCTCCCTGATAGAGGAAGACAAGGCGGAGGCCGAGCGGTTCTTAAACGAGCTGAGCAAAGTATACCGCTATCTTCTCCGGAGCAATGAGGACGGGGTCAGTACGGTGGAGAAGGAGATAAAATTCATCCAGTCTTATTTCCAGTTATTGAAGACCCGGTATGGAGAAAGCCTGCAGATGAGCATTGATATAGACCGGCGTTATTATCCTTATCTGCTGCCTTCTCTGAGCCTGCAGCTCCTGGTAGAAAACGCCGTGAAGCATAATATTGTTTCCCGGCAAAACCCGTTGATCCTGGAAGTCTTTACGACAGAGGGTAATAAGCTGGTCGTGAATAACAACCTCCAGCGCAAACCCCTGGCTGTCCGATCCACTCATATCGGGTTGAGCAATATCCAGGCGAAGTATAAGCTGATGAACCAGGAAGGTTTCCAGGTGGTGGAAGGCGAGAGCAATTTCATGGTGGTGTTGCCACTTGTATGGAACAATGGTTGAAAACGCAATTAAAAGATGTCACATATGAAAATTCTAATTGTTGAAGATGAAGATCTGGCAGTAAAAAAAATCCGTAAGACACTGCAATCCGTGGACGAGCAGGCCGTCGTTGCCGGCGTTACCGACAGTATTAAAAGCACCGTGGAATGGTTGGAGCGAAATCCTCCGCCCGACCTGATCCTCATGGACATCGAGCTGGCGGATGGGCAGAGTTTTGAGATCTTTCAACTGACAGATGTAAAGAGTCCTGTCATCTTTACTACTTCGTACGACGAATATGCCCTGAAAGCCTTTAAGGTCAATAGTGTCGATTATCTGTTGAAACCGGTGCAGAAAGAAGAGCTGGAAGCCGCCCTGGATAAATATAAACGAATGAAGGAGAAGTTTGGCGCGAAGGAAGTGGCCGCGGAAGAAGTAAGGCTGGACAGCCTGTTAAAAGAATTACGCCAGCGTCTGCAGCCGAAGGAATACCGCCAGCGGTTTCTTGTCAAACATGGTCAGAAGCTGGTGAGTGTTGAAGTGGGGGAGATCGCTTATTTCTTTAGTGATGGGCGTCTGAATTTTTTCAAAACCTCGGATAACCGGAAATTCGTCGTCGACTATACCATGGACGAGCTGGAAGAAATGATAGATCCCAAGTTATACTTCCGGATCAGCCGGGCATTTTATGTATCGGTAAACTGCATTGAAAAGATCGACGAATATTTTGGCAACCGGCTGATCCTGGGGCTGAAACCGGCGATAGACAAGGAGGCCCTGGTAAGCAGGGAGAAGGTCATGGAATTTAAGAAATGGATGGGCAAATAAAGATGATAGCAGCTCCTTTCTCATCGAATTGCAGGTCCAGGGTCCCTTTTATGGCAAGGGCCCTGGCTTTCATCTCTTCCAGTAGTTTGATGGAATGATGATTTTTTTCGGGATGAATGCCAGCTGCAAAAATGTTGAGCAGCAGATGCGAGCGCTCGAAGTCCAGCTGGACGATGGTATGCCGGGCTTTAAGTTCTTCTACAAGGAGGCGAAGGGCGAGTCGGTATATAAGCATCAGCTCATGTCTTGTTTTCATATCCGGTCTGAGTTCGTATACTTTCTCGTCTGCCCGGAGCTCGATCCGGGTGTCAGGCCGCTGGCATAATGCCTCGGCAAATTCCTTCATCCGGATGATGGCCTTGTCCATATTATCGTTGGCGGGGTCGATACTCCAGAGCATGTCTTCCAGGGCTATGATCATACTCCGGCTTTTGTGATGGATCTCGTTGATATAGTTGATAGACTGTTCGGGCGTTTTTCCGGCCTTGATCCGGGCGATCTCACTGAGTACATTGATGTGCTGGAGGGTGGTATGGATCTCTTCATGCAGATTATCCGAGATATTGCTGCGTATCTTTTGGAGGCTGGCTTTTCGCTGCATCCGCTGCCGGTCGAAGCCATATAAAAGGGCTGCTCCCGCCAGGGCGACGAAGCCATAGAACCACCAGGTGCGCCAGAAAGGGGGCAGGACCGTGATATGAATCTCTCTTGTATGCGTACTGCGGACACCCAGGGAATTGCGGGCTTCTACTTTAAAAACATAATGGCCGGGAGGGATATAATTGTAAATAGCTTCATTGGATTCGGAGGGAATCCATTCCTTGTCCAGGTTCTCCAGTTTGTAGAAGATGGGGAAGGTATTCTGATAGACGAGGATGGAAAATACGATCCGGAAGGCATTCCGGTCATAAGGAAGTTCAATATGGTCCAGCCGTGACAGCGAGTCCATCGACAACCATCTGTTCATCAAGGCAAAATTGCCGATCTCCACATCCGGCGGAAGCTGGTTTTCCGAGGTAATGTCTTCCGGCCGGAATACCATGAGATCGTGCGCGGTGCCGATGGCAACCCGGCCATCTTTCAACAGACAGGCAGACCCTATGGAAAAAGAACCGGACCCGATGCCATCCGCTTCGTTGAAGCTGCTGCGGGACTCCATTTTCCGGAAATCGATCTTACAAAGGCCATTCTCTGTGGCAACCCAGCAATAGCCTCTTTTATCTACCACGAGGTTGGTGACGGTATTGCCGGGAGCGCCGTTGACAGGCGGGATCAAACGGATATGATGCGTATAGGCGTTGAGGATATGGAGAGGCCCGCTGGCAACGGCGAAAAGGCTATCCGAATACTGGACGATGTCCGTCACCCCGATGCTGGTCAGTTTCTCTCCTTCGTGGCCTTCCAGGGAATAATGATAAAGGGTGTGCCCATCGGATGGATCGATGTGGTATAAGCCTGCCTTTATCGTGCCCGCCCAGATATTTCCCCCTCTGTCCGTGTATAGGCGTTGAATGGAACTACCAAGGTTCTGCGCCAGGCAGAAAGTATTGGAAGCCGCCTCCCATTTCACCAGGTCACCTTTTTGTGTACCCAGCCATAGGTCCCCTTTTTTGTCTTCGGTGATCTGCCGGATCGTGCTGTTCCTGAAGATGGGGGGTACCGAGTTGTCTTCCTTACCGGTAGCCGGATGGAAGATAATAAGGCGGCCATCCTGGTTGCCTTTCCAGATATCGCCATTAGGTCTTTCATGCAGGCACCAGGTCATTACTTCCTTGTTATGACGGGAGAGACCGGTGATGCGATGGTCCAGGGGTCTGAAGTTACTATCATAGGCAAAGACGCCGTTGCCCCAGGTGCTGACCAGTATCTCCCCCTTTCGTGTCTGCACGACATCGGTCACTTCGGGGGTGTATACGGTATCTTTTCCAGGTCTTCTGTCGGTGATGGTATGAAAGATCTGTGCGGAAGGGTTGAAGCGATAGAGACCTTTGTCGGAGGAGATCCAGATATTATGTTCCCGGTCTTCCAGCAGGTGCCGCACCTCGTCATAATGCAGGTTAAATTCCCCGGTGAACTGAGATTGCAGCGGTTCGAAATTGTCGCTGTTCTTTCTCAGGCCGGCCAGCAGGTTAATGCCGGCGATCCAGAGGGTGCCATCCTTTTGTTCTCCCAGGTAAAAGATCTCATGGTATTTATAGCGGAGCATGACGGTGATGGGGGACTCCCACTCCTTTTGTTTACCGGAACGGAGATGATAGCTGTACAAGGCATAGGAACCGTTAGGGGGCCAGGCTGCCAGCCAGAAGCGGCCGGAATGGTCGAGGTAAGGCAGGGAGACGAAGGTTAGCGGAGCATAATGGGCGATGACAGGATCCCGGTCTGCATTATGTCCCCGCCAGGAAAGGCTTTTGCGGGTCGGGTTATATTTCACCAGTCCGGAGTCGCAGGCAATCCAGTAGTTAAATGATACACTGTCCTGGAAGAGCCAGGTGGGGTTCCAGCCCGGGGGGAGAGGAAAGGGATTGGTCCCCTTTGAAAAATCGCGGGCCTTTTCATCATAGGTGAGAACAGCCTGCCGGTGTAAAAGCAGGAATATATGGCCTGTCGTGTCTGTGAAAAGATGTCCTTCCCCCCGGCGTAATTTTCCTTCGTCCATATGCACCGGCACCTGGTGGAAATGCTGATCATCCAGGCTCATATAGCCTATGCGGTTGTATTCGAAGAGGAGCCAGAGCCTGTTATCTTTATCCAGCAGGGCGTGCATGATCTTGTCCGCGGGGATGGAGGTAGAGTCGTTCAACCGATGGCGGTACAGGACGAACCGCTGCCCGTCAAATCGTTCGAGCCCTTCGGCCGTGGTAATCCAGATATAACCTTTCGCGTCCTGTTGGGTGGCCGTCACCTTATCCGAGGCCAGGCCTTCCCTCTTGCCCAAATGGGAAAAAAGGTATTGCTGTTGGGCCTGCAGCCCCAAGGCCCAAAAGATCAAATAAAGTGTGCAGCAGCCTGTTCGAAGCAAAACAAAATAGTTTATCCATCGAATGTAATGAAGTCCCTTGGCATTCGGGTCCGGCTCATACGGGGAAAATGACAATTCATGCCTTTATTTTCTCAATTCATGCAAGGGATCTCCCGGTTTCTGATGAGAAAAAGCTGTTTGCCGGCGGCAAACAGCTTTTGGATGCAGATGGGAAGGATCAGGATTTAGTACGATATACGAATGCTTCCAGGATAATATTGGTTACTCCGGCAGCCTTTTCGATCCTCATCTTTGTAGGATAGTAACCGTCCGCCTGCACTTTTGCAGGTTGAGGCACCGGTCTTTCGTAAGAGGAGTTGGCATTCAGGAAAGCCCGGGTGATCATGGGCTCATAAAAGATAACGTAACCATCGAACGAACCGAAAAGGAAGGTCTGGGTGAAAAGCTGTCCGTTCAGCTCAGGAGCCGTAACATCCACCCAATGGGCTCCCATTTGGGGGACGCCACCAGGGCCGGGTACATAGTTCGGGGGCATATAACCAGGGCCGGGATAATTTTTAAACTTCAGGCTGTCGGCTTCATAAGGGGGAATCGCCAATCGCCGGGCTTCGCTGATCATATAGAAATGAAAATCAAAATGGGGCTGGTCATAGATGCCTGCCGGCTCGTGGCCCTGAGGATTCCAGTCGAGGCCGAAGTGCTGAAAGGGCGTCGCCGCTGCCTTGGGATGGAACTGGAGGGAGAGCATGTTCTCATGATGATCTCCGGAACCTTCCGCATGGCTGGTATCGAGTGAATTCATGGCGGCGGCGTCAATTGCAACCGCAATGCGGAGAGGTTTATCCTTTTCATCGGTCTGATACCAGGTCCACGCTTTTCCGTGTTGGAAGGCCTGCTCGGGTCCCTTGTAAATGTGATCTTCCGAATGGCTATGGTCTTTTTTACAGGCAGTCATACCTATTGACACTGCCGTTAACAGCACTAAGAAATTTTTCATCGTTCTAAAATTTAAGTTTTAAGATTTTGGTTCAGCAAAGTTGTTTATGATCATTCTTCTGCAAAAGCGGGTTGTGTTTGAATTGGCGAATGTTGAGGATGAACTGGTGAATGGAAAGCATGCCATTCCAATAATTTACCGATGTGCCGGGCGCATAACTCTTCGGGTTTGAATTTTGAAAATTCCCGGGCCAATCCTTTAACCTGGTGTCGGTAGAGGGGATCGGTCATCACTTTATTTACGGCTGCGCAGATCTGGCGTGGCAGGGGTTTTTCCGTCCGGAGATTGATTCCCAGGTTGAAGTACCCCACCCTGGCGCAGATCTCATTTTTGCCTTCGTGTTTGCCGGCGACCACCAGCGGGAGCTGGTGTTTGATCCCCAGCATGACCCCTCCGTACCCGCCATTGGTGATATAGGCATTTGCATAGGGCATGACATCTGCAAAGGGTATGAAATCTTCAATGATAAAGTTGGACTGCGGGTATAGTTTTCTAAGTTTTTCTGTACCGTTGCCCCCTGTCGTGGCGATGACCAGCGTATTGGAATCCCGGAAGGCCTCCAGGGTCGGGACGATGATCTTATTCGTGTCTTTCTCTACGGTGCCCTGGGTAACCAAAAGGATCTTTTTGTATTGGCGGACGCGAGGGTCAAACCAGGGAGTGGACCTTTCCGGTTTCGTATAGGGGAAGAGCGGACCGATGAACCGGATATTTTCGCCCAGGTCGCTGCGGTAGTATTCGAAACCGGGGCTACCACTCTGCAGCAGAAGGTCTGACTTGCGGATCAGCATATCGAAGACCCCTTCCCGGTTATGTGGGATTCCATAGGTGTCATACTGGCGGTGTAGCACCTTGTCAGGCCCGCGGAAGATAAGCCCTTCACAAAGCCGGTGCAGCAATCGCTGGCGGATCTTGCCGGCGAAGGAACCGGAGGGCGTCAGGCCAAGGCCATTGGGGGGAAGGTCCCTGGATTTTTCGCTGAGGGGAAATACGCCAATGGACACTACCGGGATCTTCATCAATTCTGTTACAAAGGAGATGCCCGTGAAAGCGCAATCCGCCACCAGGAGGTCGAAGGGATATTCCTGATAGATCTCCTGGATGTCCTCGAAATATTCCGGTCCCCGGAGGATAAAGGCGTGGATGATATCGAATTTCAGTTTGGCGATCTGGGATTTTTTTTCGGTCCGGCCGGGAAGGGCCTTATCGAAGTCACCATCTTCCGGATCGAGGGCTTTTTTAAAAGGGTAATGGTGAATTTGTAATTTTTTCAGTTTCTCTGTAAAGATTTTCGAGGTATACCACCTTACTTCGTATCCAATCTTTTCCAGATGGATGGCCAGGCCGGTCAGGGGGTTGAAGTGTCCGTCTGCCGGGAAGTTGGCAAAAAGTATCTTTTTTCGGGTTATGGCTGTTGCATTCATTTTATGTTGGTTATTTTTTTAAATGAATGCAAGATTAAAACAGGTATTGGAGGGAGAAAAGAGAAGGGTGTATGGAATAGCCGAACTAATGAATGAATTGGATAATAATAAAAAACGCCAAACATTTAGTTCAGCGTTTATTGTCAGGTCAGTTCCAGGAGTGAATCTATTTTCCATCGTAGGCTTTCTGCAGGCCTGCGATGTCAATTTTTGACATTTGCATCATGGCCCCCATTACTCTTTGGGCTTTTACGGGATCAGGATCATTCATCAGTTTGCCTAAGACGGTAGGGACAATCTGCCACGAGAGGCCGAACTTGTCTTTAAGCCATCCGCATTGAGAAGGGGCGCCGCCGCCGGCTATTAATTTTGTCCACAGGTCATCTACTTCCTGTTGTGTTTCGCAGTTTACATAGAGGGAGATGGCTTCGGTAAATTTAAATACGGGACCGCCGTTGAGAACCATGAATTCCTGGCCTTCGAGTTGAAGGGTGCCGACCAGTAATGATCCTTTTGGTCCGGGCCCTTTTTCCCCGTTGCGGGTAATGTTGAGAACCTTAGAATCTTTGAAAATGGAGATATAAAAATTCATGGCTTCCTCGGCATTGTTGTCAAACCAGAGGAAGGTGGTGATCTTTTGCATAATTGTATTTTTTTGAAATGAGGATTGATGAATACAATACAAAAGTAGCGTCCCATTACCAATGCAGCGCGGTGCGAAAGCGACTTCCTAA
>DATJJD010000063.1:0-15938 GCA_035492545.1 Puia sp. | reverse complement strand
ATTGACATAAATATATTTCTTCACCGTGTCGCTTACCTTACAGCCCTTATGATAGACTGTCAGGATAACATTCTGGTACCCGGTATCACTATAGCTATGTTGCACGGGGGTCAGCGTGGTCGTTTGAACGGTAGTCCCATCCCCGAATTGCCATACCAGCAGGTCCATGGGGGTAGAGGTAGAGGTGAAAGTCACCGGCTGATTGGCGCAGGTGACAGTCGGGACGGCCGTGAAGGCGGGCGCCGTGGGGGTTCCCACCAGAACGGCGTTGGTGAAGGTTTGGGTGACGGTGCAGCCTCCAACGGTAGTAACCGTCAGCGTAAGATCATGATACCCTTCCGTTGTATAGCTGAAGGTGGGGGTGCGGGTGTTGGTGCCGGACGAAGAGGCGGCGTCCGGAGAGGACCACACCACGGAGGCCAATCCGTCCACGGCTCCGATATTGGCTACGGGGTTGACGACAGCAGGGGCGACGCAGCCTTGCGCGATGCCACCCAGGATGGCCACGGTGGGAGTTGCGATCCGGATGTAGTCGGGCACGGTAGCCACGGCTGTACATCCGGTGGTGCTGGTGCCGGCCGTCAGCGTCACGGCATAATAGCCGAGTGTCGTATAGGTATGAGTGGGGTTCTGCTGGGTCGAGGTCTGTCCGTCTCCAAAATCCCATAACCAGCTGGTGGCATTGGGAGTCTGGTCCTTGAAGTTGACCCCAAAAGGAACTTTACAGGAGGCGGTCTTGTCGGACGTAAAGCTGGCGGTGGGTGTGCTGACGATCTGGATGGATTTGGTGGCGGTAGTGGTACAGGATGAATAGATATTGGTCAGCGTTACCGTATAAGTGCCCGGGGCCGCATAACTCTTGGATGGATTGGCTACGGCAGCGGTGGTGCCGTCTCCAAAATCCCAGGAGGAGGACTGAGGAGGAGGCGAGGTGCTGTTCTGGAAGCTGACGGGACCGCCGATACAAGCCTGATCGGGGGCTGTGAGGACCGGGGCACTCTGCTGGAAGCTGATGGGTTTGGTCAGGGTGTCGGCGCAGCCCAGCGTACTTTTTGCGATGAGTGTAACATTATAAGGATTATTCGTAGGGTAAGTGGTTGGAGGATTGGCCAGCGTAGAAGTGTTGCCGTTACCAAGGTCCCAGTTATAGGAGAGGGTCCCGGGGCCGGCCGTCTGGTTGAGAAAGGTAATGTTAAATGGGGCGGAACAACTGGGGGAGGTCTGCGACCAGTCAAACGCCGCCTGAACTCCGGGAACGACACGGATATATCTCCCCTGGGCCCCCCTGTACTTGCACCCTCCTGAGTTGACGATGGTAAGTCCTACATCATAATACCCTGTTTGGGTAAATACATGGGTTGGATTTTGCTGATTGCTGGTTGTGCCATCGGAGAAGTCCCAGGTCCAGCTGGTGATCGTACCCTGGCCCGGCGTAGAATGGTCGGTGAACTGGATGGTGGCCGGCGCACAGCCAACTGTAATATCGGCACTAAAAGAAGGGGTAGGATAAGCGTATACGGTAATATAATCTGTCTTCCGCTCAGATCCGCCGCCGCTGGCATTTTTGGCGATCAGGGTGACGGTATATACACCGGGAGTGGAATAAACGACGGCCGGGTTTTGCTGATTGGAGATCTGACCATTGCCAAAATCCCAGGCCCAGGAAAAAGGGTTGTTGGTGGAAAGGTCCTTAAAGTTAACGGTTAGAGGACCGCAGCCGGCAACGGTGGAAGCGGAAAAATCGGCGACCGGCACCTGTGCGTAGGTACTAAGGATCCCTATCCCATAAAAGCAGCCAAGTAAAAAGAATCGTATTCGGGTCAACAAAATGAAATTTTTGGTAATAGTTCATCCTTTAGCGGGCCAAAAGGCCTGCTGCTACAGACTGAGAAAAGGGGGGCTTTTAATAGAAGAAGCTGGCTATAGCTTATGCAGGTGCAGGATATTAGAAGTATTGGTAATGCTGTCTATTGAGTTGGCAACCACACTGTCCGTATAACTATCGGTGATCTTCCAGGTCTCATTCAGGTATTTTACCGGGGCCGCCGCCGTAGGGAAGTTGGCAATGACTGCCCTGGCGGCTATATTTGTCGACCATGTTCCCTTTACAGCAACACTGTCTTTTGTACCCGTCACGATTCCATCCGCATCAAATTTAAAGAGATAACCCGAAAAAGAGGCCGTTATATCACTATCGTTTTGCTGATAAAACTGGACATACCAGGACCCATTCGTGATAATTGATAGTGCTGCCTTTTCTTCCTGCTGCTGAATCAGTTTCTTGCAGGAAGAAAAGAGAGTGACAAAGATAAGTAAAACAATGAGGCATCTTGGTTTCATAGCACCGGATTTCCCTCAAATGTTGTAAATTTTATTGTATTTATCAAGTAAGTAATGCATAAAATATTTAATATCTAAGGTTTGGCCGGTAGCCTGCCGGCACAGTTCCTCGCTGGTATACCGTCTCCCTTCCCGATGGACATGCTGGCGCAGCCAGGCCAGCAGGGCGGCCGTATCCCCCTTTTCGATCCCCGGCTGTATTGTATTATCCTGATTTTCAGCGGCTACGAACAATTGAGCCGCATAGAAACTGCCCAGGCTATAGGTAGGGAAATAGCCAAAACTGCCATGACTCCAATGGACGTCCTGCAGGCAGCCCCTTTTGTCGTCCGGTACCTTTACCCCCAGGTAGGCGGCATATTGCTCATTCCAGTAGGCAGGGATGTCTGAAACGGAAAGGCTGCCTTCGATGAGGCTTTTTTCCAGTTCGTACCGGATCATCACGTGGAAATGGTAGGATACCTCGTCGGCTTCTGTGCGGATGAGGGAGGCACCGGCTTTATTGATGCCTTTATAAAACTGTTCCAGCGATATTTCTTTTAGTTGTGCAGGGAAGGTCTGCTGAAGGAGGGGATATCCATATTTCCACCAGCCGAGGCTTCTTCCGATATGGTTCTCCCAAAGCCGGGACTGTGATTCGTGGATGCTGAGCGAGGCAAATTCTCCCAGGGGGAGGCCGTAATAGGCTTCCGGCAGTCCCTGTTCGTATAAGGCATGGCCTGTTTCGTGGATACAGCTCCAGGTCATATGACTGAAATCCATCGGGTCAATACGGGTGGTGATCCGGACATCATTTTTATTAAAGCTGGTCGTAAAGGGGTGCTCGGAAAGGTCCTGGCGGCCGGCCTGGAAATCAAAGCCCATTTGCCGGATCACTTCCATGCCGAAATCCCATTGTTGTTGTTTGGGGTAGGATTGGTGTAAAAAGGAGTCGTCTACCTGGGGTTGGGTCCGAATGCGGTCCAGCAGATCCTGCAAGGGGGATCTTACCTGGCCGAATACCTTATCGAGAAGCCCCACCGTACAACCTTTTTCAAACTGGTCTGCCAGGGCATCATAAGGATGCTGTTCATAACCTGCCAGTTCCGCCTCCTCTCTTTTCAACGCTACCAGCTTGCCCAGGTCCTCCTTAAACAGGTCGAATGAATTAGCCGACCTGGCTTTGATCCAGGCATGAAAGCTGCGGGAGCTGGTCTCACTCAGGAGCCGGATAAAAGCCGGGCTGAATTTCTTTTGTTTGGTATAGTCTTCCAGGCTTAATGTTACATTTCGTTGCTGGTCTCCGGTTAGGTCGCCCCGGCCGTTTAATTCTTTCAAAATGTCTCCGAGAGAGTCAGCTGTAAGCCATTCATGGGCTATTTCCGATAAAGTGGCCATCTGCTGGCCGCGGAAGGCCGCGCCTTTGGCGGGCAAATAGGTTTCCTGGTCCCATTGCAAAACGGCCGTGGCATTTTTTACATCGGCGATTTTTTGCATACGAGCTACATATTCTGCATAGAGGTCACTGGTAGACTTTGTTAAAACCATTTTAACATTTTTTTCTTCATGAAAATTCTAAAACATTCCCGAAATTATGCGCATTTTAATTAGTTTCCCTCTATGCCGGAGATTTATAGTTGTAATTTTATCTGTATGAATCAATTTCGCTACGTCTTACTCATTGCCCTGATCTTTTTGCTTCCCCGTTTGTCCTATTCCCAGAAGCTGGATTCCATGATGAATGTCTATGCGAATAGTTACCCGCAGGAAAAAGTTCATGTACACTTTGATAAGAATATCTATAATCCCGGGGAGACGATATGGTTCAAGGCTTATATCTTTACCGGGGCCGATCTTTCTCCGTTCAGCAGGAATTTCTATACAGAGCTGTCGGATGCCGATGGTAAGATCCTGGAGCGTAAGATATCCCCCATCATGGAGTCTACCACGGCAGGCAGCTATGATCTCCCAAAGACACTAAAAAGCAGGCATCTTCATTTCAGGGCCTATACGACCTGGATGACGAATTTCGATACGGCTTTTTATTATGAAAAAGATATCCGGATCTATGATAAGAAGGCTGACTCGGGGGGAACGGTTGTTCCCCGGCAGGCCCGTATCCAGTTCTTCCCGGAGGGGGGCGACCTGGTAGCGGGACTGGAGAGCCAGGTGGCTTTTAAAGCGAATGATCAATATGGTTTGCCCGTCACGGTAAAAGGGTCGCTGCAGGATGGAAAGGGTAAAGAATTGACAACTTTTAACTCCGAGCATGACGGGATGGGAAAACTCCTGGTGTCCCCCGAAAAAGGCGATTCCCTGACAGCGGTCTGGAATGATGAGATGGGAATAGAGCATCACACGCCCCTGCCGGCCATCAAAGCGACGGGAGTGGTGTTAAGGGCCATCAGCGGTAACCAGAAAGTCCTCTTCTCTGCGGCCCGGTCTGCAGAAGGGGGACCGGAGTTCAAACATCTTACCATCATAGCCCATATGCATCAGCACCTGGTCTACAAGGCGAAGATCAACCTGGAAGAAAACTTCATGAGTGGGGGCACGATACCTACCGGTCAGCTGCCGACAGGTGTCCTGCAGATAACTGTATTCAATGAGATGGAGATCCCCGTGGCGGAGCGGGTGGTATTTGTCAATAACCATGAATATCAGTTCGAGCCCGATATGGCTCTCCTGGAAAAAAGTGTCAGTAAAAGGGGAAAGAATAACCTTCAGATCGAAGTGCCGGATACGCTGCGTACCAATTTCTCCCTGGCCGTCACCGACGCAACGGCGGATGGCGAATTTCCCAACGATGATAACATCATATCCCGGCTCCTGCTGACAGGGGATTTGAGAGGCGATGTGCACAATCCCTACTATTATTTTTCCAATAAATCCGATAGCACGGCCGGCCACCTGGACCTGGTGATGATGACACATGGCTGGCGCCGGTTTAAATGGGAGATGCTGACGAAGGGAAGAGTGCCCATCATTAAGAACCCGGAGCAGAACTATCTTTCCCTGAAGGTAGACGTATTGGGAGTGGATCCTTATAAGATCAGCAAGGATGAGTCGCTCAACGTAATCTTAAGCAAAAAAGACTCCAGTACACAGATGCTGTCCGTGCCACATATATCGGGGCAGAAATTCGGGATCACCGGCCTGCTGTTCTATGATACGGCCCGTGCTTTCTACCAGTTCAATGTAAACCGCAAACTGTCCAGCGAAGCGGCGGTGACTTTTAATACCGGTCTTATCAAAGGGGGGAAAACGGCCAGGCCGCTGACACAATCTTTCGAAGGCTGGACGGCCGAAGATTCCATCTACCTGCGCAGGAACCGGTACATTACGGAAGAGATTGCCCGGGTGAAGCCTATCACCGATCAAAAGGTCAAGACCCTGGAATCTGTCACGGTAAAAGGCCGGGTAAAAACAGATGCGGAGAAACTGGACGAAAAATATGCCTCGGGTATGTTCGCCGGCGGCGATGCCTATACCTTCGATCTGGTCAACGACCCTTATGCCGTATCCATGCTGGACATCTTCCAATACCTGCAAGGGAAGGTAGCCGGTTTGCAGATCACCACCGGCAATGGTCCGGGGGGAGCCCCATCCATGACCTGGAGGGGATCCACACCTTCTTTATACTTGAATGAAATGCAGGTGGATGCCTCGCAGCTGCAGTCAACGCCCGTGTCGGATGTGGCGATGGTAAAAGTGTTCCGGCCAGGGTCCGGTGTTGGATTTGGCGGGGGCGCCGGGGGCGTTATTGCCGTATATACGAAGAAGGGCGGCGACGAGAAGAGATCAGACGCTAGTTTCAAGGGGCTGGACCGGGCCTTGCTGGCCGGATATTCTTCTATGAAGGAGTTTTATTCGCCGAACTATTCGCAGGCCTCGTCCCAAAATGAAGGAGAAGACCTTCGCACCACGTTGTATTGGAAACCTTTCGTGCTGACGGATAAGGATAATAAGAGAATCAACATCCAGTTCTATAACAACGATATTACCAGGAAGATCCGGATTGTCCTTGAAGGGGTCAATGAGGATGGGAAACTGAGTCATGTGGAGAGCATCATCCAACCATAAGGAATAAGCCATGCAAATAACCGCCGTCCTTTCTTATCTCGAGTCGATAGCCCCCCTGGCCTACCAGGAGAGCTATGACAATGCGGGCCTGTTAACGGGCAGCGGCGATTGGGAGTGTTCGGGCATCCTGACAACCCTGGATGCTACGGAAGCGGTGGTGCTGGAGGCTATATCCCGGGGCTGTAACCTGATCGTGGCCCACCATCCCATCATTTTCGGGGGACTAAAGAAGATCAATGGGAAGAATTATGTTGAAAAGGCCCTCATCGCTGCCATTAAACACGATATTGCTCTTTATGCCATCCATACCAACCTGGATAATGTCACGTTGGAAGGGGTGAACGGACGGATGGCTGCCCGATTGGGGTTGGTGAATGGCCGGCCCTTACTGCCCAGGGAGGCCACGCTGCGTAAATTATACTGTTTTGTGCCCACCACCCACCTGGAGGTGGTGCGCAATGCGATCCTTACTGCCGGGGCAGGTCATATCGGGGGATATACCGAATGCAGCTTCTCCTCGGAGGGCAGGGGTACCTTTAAGGGGGGACCGGACACCCAGCCTTTTGTCGGCCAGCCCGGCATCCGGCATGAAGAAGCAGAGACCCGGGTGGAGGCCATCCTGCCGGCCCATATAAGCCGCCGGGTCATCACTGCTATGATAGCGGCGCATCCTTACGAGGAGGTGGCCTATGACCTGGTGAACCTGGCCAATACGCATCCGGGTATCGGGTCGGGTCTGATCGGGGAATTGGCGGAACCCATGGAGGAAACCCTTTTCCTGGAGAAGATCCGCCAGGCTTTCCAGGTTCCCGTCATTCGGTTTACCCGGTTGACAGGCCGGCCCGTGAAAAAATGCGCTCTTTGTGGAGGTGCCGGTAGTTTCCTCATTTCCAAGGCTTTAGAGGCCGGGGCCGACTTTTACATTACCGCGGACGTCAAATATCATGAGTTTTTTGATGCTAATGACAGGCTGGTAATCGCCGATATCGGTCATTTCGAGAGCGAGCAATTCACGATCGACCTGCTTTTTGAGGTATTGCGGGAAAAATTCCTTAATTTTGCAGTCCTTAAATCGGATACAAAAACAAATCCGATCAATTATTATATATGTCAAACGTAAAAGAATTCTCTGTTGAGGAAAAGCTCACATCTTTAGTGACCCTCCAAAAGGTTGAATCAAAGTTGGACGAGTATAAGATCCTGAAAGGTGAGCTGCCGATGGAAGTCAGCGACCTGGAAGACGAGATTCAGGGGCTGCATGCCCGTCAGACCCGTGTGGAAGAGGAGATCAATGGCATCCAGGAATTTATCAACCAGAAGAAGGAGATCATTAAAGAGGCTGATGCGCTGATCAAGAAATATGACAAGCAAAGTCAGAATGTAAAAAATAGCCGCGAATTCGAGGCAATCAATAAAGAGATTGAAATGCAGCAGCTGGAAGTAAAGCTGGCTGAGAAGCATATCAAGGATGCCAATGAAGAGATCGCCGAGAAGGTGCAGCTGCTGGAAAAGGCAAAGAAGAACATTGCTACCAAAGAAGGTGTTCTGAAGAACAAGAAAGATGAGCTGGACAAGATCATCGCCACTACGGAAAAGGAAGAGAAACATTTCAATAAATTATCCGTGGATGCCCGGGAAAAAGTAGAACCCCGCCTTTTGCATTCTTATGACAGGATCCGCAGCAATTACCGGAATGGACTGGCTGTAGTACCGGTAGTGCGTGATGCCTGCGGTGGTTGCTTCAACGCCATCCCCCCGCAAAGACAGAGTGAGATCCGTCAGCGTAAGAAGATCATCGTATGTGAGAACTGCGGCCGTATCCTGGTGGACAATGAACTGAACGACGCAATAGAAGTAAAATAAACTATGCGCAATAGAGAAAAGAAGCCAGACCGGTGTCGTAATCGGTCTGGCTTCTTTTATATCCTATTCTTTTTTTCTCCCTGCCTGGGCTTCGGCCAGAAGCATTTCGATTTTAACAACACCTGCCAGCAGGCTTACCGGGAGATCATCCAGTTGAAATTAAGCGCCGGCCAGAAGATACTGGATGGCGAAAAAAAGAAAGACCCCAATAACCTGATCCCCGCCTTCCTGGAGAATTACATTGATTTTTTTATCCTTTTTTTTAATGAGGACCCTGCGGAATATCAGTCCAGGAAAGATATGCTGGACAAGCGGATACAATGGATGAGCGAGGGCCCGGAATCCTCCCCTTTTTACCTTTTTACCAGGTCTGTCATTCATTTTCAATGGGCCGCCATAAAAATAAAATTTGGAAATAACTGGGATGCCGGCTGGGAGTTCAGGCGGTCCTTCCTGCAGAGCAAAGAAAACCAACAACGGTTTCCCGGTTTCCAGCCTGCTGTCATGCTGAGCGGAGCTATGCAGGTCGTTGCAGGTACGATACCCGACGGCTATAAATGGCTGAGCGGCCTGCTGGGCATCAAAGGGAATATAACCGGGGGCATGCAACAACTGGAACATTTTCTGGGTGCCCGTGATGCCTGGGCAGTTCTCTATCACGACGAAGCTATTTTTTATTACCTCTACCTGAAATTCTATATGGAGAATAAAAGGGAGGAGGTTTTTAATTTTATCCGGCAGAACAAACTGGATGTAAAAAATAATTATCTCTACGCCTATCTGGCGGCTAACCTTAGCCTTAATGACCAGCAATCGGCTTATGCGCAGCAGGTGATCCGGCAGAAGAACAATAGCCCTGGTTATCTCAATATGCCGGTCTGGGACCTGGAAATGGGGTATGCCAGCCTGAATCACCTGGAGCCGGATGCCGCGGTTTACCTGGAACGATATCTCCGGAACTTTAAAGGAAGATTTTATGTAAAAGATGTCTTGCAGAAGATCAGCTGGTTTTACTACCTGCAGGGAGACCTGCAGAAGGCGACTTTTTTCCGGGACCAGATCCCCCGAAAAGGTGGATTGGAGTCGGATGCGGACAAACAGGCTTTAAAAGAAGCCCGGAGTGGAAAATGGCCGGATAAAATATTATTGAGAGCCAGGCTGCTGAGTGATGGAGGATATTATGGAGAGGCGCTGCAGTCCCTGCAGGGAATAAGTTCCTCGAATTTTTCCCTGCAGGAAGAGAAATGTGAATTTGCTTACCGGCTGGGACGGATCTATGATGGGCTGGGAAGAGGAGATGAAGCCATTGCAGCTTATCTGACCACCTTAAAGACCGGGGAGACCCTGAAAGAATATTTTGCCGCCAGGGCAGCGCTGCAGACAGGTTATATTTACGAGCAGCGGGGGGACCGGACGACGGCCATTGCCTATTTCCAAAAATGTCTGTCCCTGAAAGATCATGATTATAAGAACTCACTCGATCAAAAAGCAAAAGCAGGTATTGCCCGGTGCAAAAGGCAATGAGGAATCACTACAAATTACTTAATTTGCCCCTTCTTAAACCGGGCTATTAGCTTGCAGCATGATACAAAGGCTTCATATACAAAATTATGCGATCATTGACTCCCTGAGCATCGATTTTTCCGGGGGCATGAATGTCATCACGGGAGAAACGGGGGCTGGTAAATCCATTCTGATGGGAGCGCTGTCCCTCATCCTGGGCGATCGCGCGGATACGGCGGTATTATTACAGCGGGATAAAAAATGCTATGTCGAGGGCGTATTCTCCCTGGGGAATAAAAAAGAAGCTGCCGCCTTTTTCAAGGCCAATGACCTGGATGTGGAAGAAGAAGTGGTGATCCGCCGGGAGATTGCTCCCAGTGGAAAATCAAGGGCTTTTGTGAATGATACGCCGGTGAACCTGGAGCAGTTGAGAAAGCTGAGCTCTTTATTGGTAGATCTTCACCGGCAATTCGATACCCTGGAGCTGGGTGAGTCGGATTTTCAGCGGGAAGTCCTGGACGCCCTGGCCGGGCAGACTGCATCACTGGATGGCTACCAGGTGTCTTACCGGGCCTGGCTGTCTGCCGGGAAGGAACTGACGACCTTGCAGGGACAGAAAGCGCAATTCAATAAAGAGCAGGATTATAATAAATTCCTCTTCGACGAGCTGGAGGAGGCCGGTTTCCGGGAGCAGGAGCTGGAGGAGTCTGAGCAGGAATTGAAATTGCTGAACAATGCGGAAGGCATCAAGACTTCCCTGTCAAAAATATATGGTGAGCTGGAAGAAGGCGAGCCACCCCTGGTGCAGCAGTTAAAGAGCCTCTGCAATACTTTGCAGGCTGTCTCCTCTTTTCATCCCGACCTGCCCGGCTTGTCAGAAAGATTGTTATCCCTTCAGATCGAATTGCACGATATCGCCGGCGAGGTAGAGCGGATCAATGACCATGTGAACTATGACCCTCAGCGCATCGAAGCTATCAACCAACGCCTTTCAACGGGGTATAAATTACTAAAGAAACACGGCGTTCAGACGACGGGAGAATTGCTGACCCTTCGGGCAGAGCTGGCAAAAAAACTCGAGGCTTCCCTGCAGGTGGATGAGCAGATCGCTGCCAAGGAAAAAGAAGTAGCGACGCTGCTGCAGGACGTAAAGAAACTGGCGGCGGTCCTTTCGAAGAAGCGGCAGGCGCAGGTGGCCCCACTGGAAGAGAAGGTAAACAAACTGCTCCGCCAGGTAGGCATGCCCAATGCCCGGCTTAAAGTACAGGTGCAGCCGGCAGAGCTGGGCCCTTCAGGCATGGATGCCATCGAATTCCTCTTTGACGCCAATAAGAGCAACCGCTTCGAGCCCATCCGCAAAGTAGCTTCCGGTGGAGAGCTGAGCCGTCTGATGTTATGTATCAAGTCGCTGGTGGCAGAGTCCATTGACCTGGCCACCCTGATATTTGATGAGATCGACACCGGCATCTCCGGAGAAGCCGCCAAACAGGTTGGCATCATCTTAAAAGACCTGTCGAAGAAACGACAGATCATCTGTATCACCCATCAGCCGCAGATCGCGGGCAAGGCCGATGCCCATTATTTTGTCTATAAGGAGACGAAAGGCGAATCCATCAAGACGGGGATACGCCTGCTGACCCAGCACGAACGGATTACAGCCATTGCCCAGATGCTCAGCGGGGAGAAGCCTACGGCAGCTGCACTGGAGAATGCAAGAGAAATGGTGATGGAATGAAAGGGCACCCGCTGATCATATTACTGATCCTGGTGGCGTCCCTGGTGCCCGCCTATTACTTTAACAAATACCTGCAGCGGGTGCTGAAACCACGTGAGTCCGCCGGAAGATTGTTCCTGTTTATGCTGGCTAATTTTGTATTTATAATAGTTTATACTATAATGCTGGTGGGGATGATAGTCAGAATAAATTTTTAATCTCCTATATTTGGCCTCAAATTCCGGTAAAAAAAATTCAATCTATGGCATACAACCTGCTAAAAGGTAAGAAAGGGATCATATTCGGGGCATTGGATGAGAAATCCCTTGCCTGGAAAACGGCTTTAAGGTGCCATGAAGAAGGCGCCCAACTGGTGCTGACCAATGCCCCGGTGGCCTTGCGTATGGGAGAGATCAACAAGCTGGCGGAAGCTACCGGTGCACCGGTAATCGGCGCCGATGTGACGAATATGGATGACCTGAAGAAACTGTTCGAAGAATCTATGAAACATTTCGGAGGTGGGATCGACTTCATCCTGCATTCGGTGGGCATGAGCCTGAATGTGCGTAAGGGGAAACATTATACCGAACTGGATTATACCTGGAGCCAGAAGACCATGGATATTTCAGCGATGTCCCTTCACCGGGTGTTGCGTACGGCCTGGGACCTGGATGCCCTCAATGAAGGCGCCAGCGTGGTGGCATTGACCTATATCGCCGCACAACGGGTTTTCCCGGATTACAATGAAATGGCGGATGCCAAGGCACTGCTGGAAAGTATTACCCGCAGCTTTGGATACTACTATGGCATTAAAAAGAAAGTGAGGGTGAATACGGTTTCCCAGTCTCCCACCCGGACGACAGCGGGCAGCGGTGTAAAGGGATTTGATGGTTTTATCACCTATGCTGAAAAAATGAGCCCCCTGGGCAATGCTACTGCCGACGAATGTGCCGGCTATTGTGTAACGCTGTTCAGCGATCTGACGAAGATGGTGACGATGCAGAATCTTTTCCATGATGGAGGATTCTCCTTTACGGGAGTGACGGAGCCCGTCATTATGCAGATGGAAAAATAAAAAAAGCAAGGGGTGCCCTGGAAGAAGGCACCCCTTGTTTATGATAATTTACTAACGGTGATCAGTACTCGTCCTCGTTAAAAAAGAAATCCTCTTGCGACGGATAATCCGGCCAGATGTCGTCGATGCCTTCGTAGATTTCGCCTTCGTCTTCCAGTTCCTGGAGGTTTTCGACTACTTCGATGGGTGCGCCGGAGCGTATGGCATAATCAATTAATTCATCTTTGGTAGCCGGCCAGGGGGCATCTTCCAAATAGCTGGCTAATTCAAGTGTCCAAAACATCGTTTCCTTGTTTAAATTTTCTAAAAATTTTATAATCTCCTTCGTCTACCGAGCCCTTAATTTTCCGCAAAAGTAATTTTTAAAACGAAACCACCAAATACCAACTGAAATTTAACCTTTATCCCAGGGTTACCATTTACTATTTTTTCTAAATTTCTCCCCTCTCTACCCGTTATATGGGCCCTAACCTGTACGTTTGTGGTATTATGCCGGCCTTTGGCCAGGGGAACCGTCCTCCCCGGGGGATTTTGTCCCCAACGATAGAATTAATATTAATAGTATGTTAACAGCCAGGGGAATACACAAATATTACGGGAATCTGTGGGTATTAAAAGGCGTGGAGGTAAACATCCGGAAAGGAGAGATTGTCAGCATCGTTGGCCCTTCCGGCTCGGGAAAAAGTACTTTACTGCATATTTTGGGCACCCTCGACGAACCGGCCAAAGGGGAAATCTTTTTACAAAATAAACAGATCAATCAACTAAAAGGTCGTCAACTGGCCGCCTTCCGGAACCGGCACATCGGCTTCGTCTTCCAATTTCACCATCTGCTGCCTGAATTCACGGCCTTGGAGAATGTTTGTATTCCCGGCTGGATCGCCGGCAACAAGAAAAAAGAGGTGGAAGACCGGGCCGTAACCCTATTGAACACCCTGGGAGTCGGTCACCGGATAGAAAATAAACCCGGAGCCCTGTCCGGGGGGGAACAACAACGGGTAGCCGTGGCCCGGGCCCTCATCAACAACCCGGATATCGTCTTTGCGGACGAGCCCACCGGCAACCTGGATACCGCCAACGCGAAAGAACTGCACCAGCTTTTCTTCTCTCTCCGGGATCAATTCAAACAGACCTTCCTCATCGTCACCCATAATGAAGAACTGGCCCGGATGAGTGACCGGGTCCTGCACATGACGGATGGACTGATAAATAATTAAGATTGGCCGCTGATCCGGGGTTTCCAGGGGATCTCCGGCGTGTTCAGCACATGCCCGGCCCACCTGGCCAGGACAAAGAGATAATCGCTGAGTCTGTTGAGGTATTTCAGCACCACCGGTTCGATATAGAGATCCTGCTCCTGCATCTCCACACAGATCCGTTCCGCGCGGCGGCAGACGCAACGGGCTATATGGGCAGTGGACACTGCTACATGCCCTCCGGGAAGTATAAACGATTTCATATCCGGCAGCACCTCGTCCATCCGGTCCATCTCCTTCTCCAATCCGTCGATATCCTCCTCTTTCAGGTCGGGGATCTTCATTTTTGACTCTTTATCGGGATCGCAGGCCAGGGAGGCGCCAATGGTGAAAAGACGGTCCTGGATCTCCCGGAGGAACGCAGAGACGTTGGCGTTCGGCGTACCCGGTGAAACGGGGTCGGTGGGGGGGGCCGGTGCGGCGGCGGCCGGTCCAGTGGCGCCTGTTGGGAGGGAGGCCAATGCTATGGATAGATGGTCGTTCAGCAGGCCGATGAAGGAGTTCAGCTCATCCACTGTTCCGTATGACTCGATGCGGATATTACTTTTTGGGACTTTCGTTCCCCCGATAAGGGCCGTCTTGCCTTTGTCACCGGTCCTGGTATATATCTTAAAAGCCATGGAGTTGATTTTTGTCCAGTAATGGGTCAGGGCTTGTCCGCCGCCTAATGGGTCATGGCCACGGGGGCCTGCCGGCGATCTGTTTCGACCACCCCATCGCGTAAGCGCACCACCCGGTGGGCATAGTTCGCAATATCTTCTTCGTGGGTGACGAGCACCACCGTATTACCGGCCCCCTGGATCTGTGTGAAGATATCCATGATCTCCTCCGACGTCCGGCTGTCCAGGTTACCTGTAGGCTCATCCGCCAGGATCAGGGAGGGATTGTTGATCAGGGCCCGGGCAATGGCGACACGCTGGCACTGGCCGCCGGATAGTTCGTTGGGTTTATGGTGACTTCTGTCCGTGAGGCTTACCTTTTCCAGGACTCCCATAGCCCTTTCCAGCCTCACTTTTTTGGGAATACCCGCATAGACCAGGGGGAGAGCCACGTTCTCCAGGGCTGTCAGGCGGGGAAGGAGGTTGAACTGCTGGAAGACAAACCCGATCTCTATATTACGGACATCCGCCAGGTCGTCATCCGGCATGGTGCTGACATCCTTGCCATTAAGAATATAATTGCCCGCCGTCGGAGAGTCGAGGCAGCCCAGGATATTCATCAGGGTGCTCTTTCCCGAGCCGGATGGCCCCATTAAAGCAACGTATTCATTTTTGGAAATATCCAGCGAAATGCCTTTTAAGACAGGCAAAGCCTGTTTGCCCATAAAATAGCTTTTGCGAATATTTTCAAGGTGTATGATGGGTGTATTCATGGTCAGGTTTTGGAGGGGTGGGGTCAGGATTTGGCGGGGTTACGGATGACTTTGGGCACGGTGAAATAGGTGCCGTCCGTTGCGGGCGCATTGGAGAGGGCCTGTTCCTGGGTGACGGAGCCCCTGACCTCGTCCTCCCGTAAGACGTTTATTACCGGGCTCATGTGCAGTAACGGCTCTACGCCTTCCGTGTTAAGCTCCCCCAGCTTCTCCACGAAGTCGATCATCTTCCGGAGATCTTTTTTGATCTCCTCTTTTTCCGCCGCGTTGAATTCCAGGCGGGCCAGGTTGGACAAGTTGTCTATCAGGGCGTCGTTCACTTCCATGCGAATGCTTTGGACAAAAATAGCGGTTTATTTTGAAGGCAGGAAGACGGGAGGGGAAAGACGGTTGGGACGCGGGACGGAAGGCGGACTTTTGCTATCTTCGCGCTTCTATGCAAAAAGAGCGAGAAATTGTCATGAGCGGCATCCGGCCCACGGGTTTTTTGCACCTGGGAAACTATTTCGGGGCTGTACGGAATTATGTCCGGATGCAGGAGAGTTATACCTGTTATTTTATGGTGGCGGATCTGCATGCACTGACCACCCTTAAGGAAACAAAGGAGCTGAAGGGGCATGTGCGCCGGGTGCTGGCGGAAAATATTGCCTGTGGACTGGACCCGGGTAAGGTAGCCCTCTATTGTCAGAGTCATGTACCGGAAACGACAGAACTATATCTTTTCCTGAATATGCTGGCCTATGTGGGAGAACT
>DATJJD010000062.1:0-15122 GCA_035492545.1 Puia sp. | reverse complement strand
ACCGTAAACAAAAAATCACCACATCATGGAAGCGAATTTAAACTATGAACAGGCCTATAAGGAATTGGCTGACATAGCCCGGGAGATAGAGCAGGAATCCATCTCCATAGACGTATTGGCCCAAAAGGTGAAAAGAGCCGCAGAGCTCATCACCCTTTGCCAGGCCAAACTCAGGTCTACGGAGATAGAAGTGAATAAGATCATTTCACAACTTACACCTCCATAGCGTCATACACCACCACCTTAGCCCATAGGTGGCTATAGTTCTTTACAAAATCCAGGTGAACGGGATGGTTCTGATAGGTCGCTTGTCCGGCCAGGTCATTAAAGAACATCAATTCCGATACCTGCCAGCTGGTGTCGACGACGTCCCGTTTTTCGGTACTGGCCAGCACGCCTACATGGATCTCCTGGATCGTCTCAATTTTGGCAAGGGTCTTGACTCCTTCCACCAGTTTGTCCCTGTCTTCGGTTGAATCCGGGTTCTTCAGCCAGAAAAAGACGTGATGGGCCAGGTATTTTTTCTTCTCAGGAGTGGCCGGCATGGCGGCGACAGTGCCTGCTCCCAGCACCGCTGCGGAGGTTATGAATTTTCTTCTGTTGGACTTGTTCATGGTATAATAATATGAATGAAAATTAATTACCGGGAGGGAAATGCTTATAAATAGTGCCACGCGCTAAAATACGTATTACGATCAGTTTGGGGTGCATATATTCAATTCCCATACGCCAATCCCCTACACGAACGCGATAATAGTTTTCTCCCTTTTTCTGCCCTTCCATCTTCGTATAATCCACTCCGCTGGTTTGCAAAGATTTTGCTTCTATTAATTTTCTAATAACCGCATCAGCAGCCAATTGAGTGGGCTTGGGAGCTGTTTTCAAGTCTTTAATAAAGGTTCTGCTAATCGTTACTTCCATCCCATTTCTTTCTTAAATTCCTCGTAGCTAACTGTTTCATCCTTTTTAGCGGCTCGCATCAGTTGCAATAATAAGTAATTCTCTGTGTCCTCATTTTCTATCACTTCCATAAGCCTTTCTACTTCATCCACACTCCAGTTACCCTTTTGCTTTTTTTGCGAAAAATTAGCAGGTTTCATCCCAATTTTCTTGGCGATGTAATCACTTCTGTATCCGCTGACCTGAATTAATTCTCCCAGGCTTTGAACCAGCGTTTTGTAATTGGAGACAATTTCATACACCATTTTACACTATTATAATTTATAAATATTAAATTATAATACAAAAATAGTAATTTTATTTCAAACAAAAAGAACTATGGCTAACCTTTCAACACGCAATAGAACACAATGTCTAACAATCTGAAAACCAACTATCCCCGCAACTCTTCCATCTCAGCCGCCGACTTAGCCAGCGGCTTGCCCAGCAGCCGGCTGCCGGTCTCCGTGATCAAAAAGTCTTCCTCGATCCGGATGCCCCCGAAAGAACGGAAAGCTTCGAGTTTATCGTAATTGATAAAATCAAGATATTTCCTTTCAGACCTGCGCAAGTCCATCAGTTCAGGAATGAAATATAGCCCAGGTTCTATCGTCACGACGAATCCAACGTCCAGGGCCCGGCCCAGGCGCAGCGATTTCCATCCGAACTCCGTGCCTTTCTTTAATTCATCCGTATAACCCACATATTGTTCGCCCAGGTCTTCCATATCATGTACATCCAGCCCCATCATATGTCCCAGGCCGCACTGGAAGACCATCGTATGGGCGCCCGCCGCAACGGCTTCTTTGGGATCTCCCTTCATGACCCCGGCAGCTTTTAACCCCTCCACCAGGACCTCAGCAGCGAGGGCATGTACGTCCCGGAACAGGACGCCTGGCCGTAAAGCCTTGACGGCCGCCTGCTGGGACGCCAGTACGATGTCATGCATCTCCTTTTGTAGGGTAGTAAATTTTTTCCCCACGGGGAAGGTGCGGGTCATGTCACCGGCATAATGCAGGGCATTCTCGGCCCCGCTGTCGCAGATGACCATCTGTCCTTCCCGCATGATGGTATTGCTATAGTGATTGTGTAATACCTGTCCATTCACCGTCAAAATGATGGGGAATGCTAAATTCCCTCCCGAGCTGACGGCGATCCCATGGAGCACACCCGCCAGCTGCGCTTCCGTCATGCCTTCTTTCGCGCCTTTGATTGCCGCCAGGTGCATGGCAGCCGTTATATTGACGGCCTCCTCTATTTCCCGGACCTCTTCCGGCGATTTAATCGAACGCTGCGCTACCACGGCTTTGATCAGGGTCAGGGAGGCATGCTCCCTGATAGCCCCCGGGGCAAGGTCCAGCCAGGTGCTGAGCTTCAGGATATTCTCCGGCCGGTAAGGAGGAAGAAAATGAATGTCCTGCTTGCCGGTACGGGTGCCGTGAAGGCTGGAGATCAGGGCTGAAGAAGGTTGCACCACAGTTATTCCTACCTGTGCAGCCTGTTCGGCCAGCGAGGGCTGCGGGCCCATCCAGACGATCTCGTCCAGGGTAAGCTCGTTGCCAAAGATGATCTCCCGGTCATTGTCGATATCGATGATGCCTGCCAGTCCGGCTTTGTCCAGGCCAAAGAAATATAAGAAGTTGCTGTCCTGCCGGAAATGATAGAGGTTGTCCTTGTAATTCATGCTGCTCTCTTCATTTCCTAATAAAAGGATGAGACCTTTTCCTACCTGCTGTTTTAATTTCTGTCTACGCGACTGATAAACGCCTTTTTCAAACATAGCCAATTGATTTGACGGCAATTTAAGCCAATTGCTGAAATTATCCCGCGGTTAGCGGTACGACCTCCTTATAAAAAAATATACGTTAGCACCTATTGATTCTCCGGTGCCTACTTTTTAATTTGTTAGTACCTCCTGACCGCACCTTACGATTTTTTCAAACCACAAAAAGCTACAACACATGAGAACTTCTATGCACATGCGAATGGCAGTTGCTGCCCTATTGACAGTTATTGTTCTGGGAGCCTGCCGCAAAGAAACCGCGTCCTCTAAAACTTCCGACCCAACTGCCTCTCCCGATGGAGGTTTGGTGCTCACACCGGTAGGGTATATGGAAAAATCCAAGGTCCATTTTGTCGGAGAAGGCTACCATCTCAGCGTGGTAAAAGGCAGGCTACTGAAAGTAGAAGCAAAAAGCGGCCGGATGATCGAAGATTTCGGAGAGGTAAAACCTAACGATGAAAGGTTTAACATCCGAAATGCAGGTCATTTTTCCAACGACATCGTACCAGCGGCGGCTTCGGGGTGGATAGCCTATGCTTACTGGTCTAACCCCAACACCACGAAACCCATCACCAACTTCACCACCAACTGGGTGGTGCCTTCGGCCCCTTCGACAAAGTCCACCCAGACCATTTTTTTATTCAACGGTATGCAGGACGGTCTCACTTCCACCTCCTACATCATTCAACCGGTGCTGCAATGGGGTCCTTCAGCAGCGGGAGGAGGTAAGTATTGGGCGATTACCAACTGGTATGTTTCCAGCAGCCAGGCATTCTTCGGTAGTCTGGTGACGGTCAGCACCGGGACCAGCCTGCAGGGGGTTATGAAAGAAACGGCCGTCTCCGGAAGCAACTACAGCTACAACTCCTCCTTCACGGGCTACCCGGCCGCCTCCGCCCTCCAGGTCAATAATGTTCCCCAGGCATTCTGGGCCGCCGAGACCCTGGAATCTTACGGGGTGACCAGGCCCAGCACCATGTATCCTCCCAACACGGATGTCGCCCTGACAGCTATACAGATCCTGCAGGGAACGACCAATGCAAGCCTCAGCTGGAGTACGGCACAGGCCACCCCGGGTTCCGCCCAGAAGGCAGTGGTGGTCAGCAACAGTTCGCCCGGCGGGGAGGTAGATATTTATTTCAGGTAATAACAAGCCTGTCATTTACTGAGATCTTCCCCGTCCCCTCAAACAAAAGATTCTGTCCGAAATAGATCTTATTATTCCGGGTACGGTAACTATTCATCGTCCGCAGCGGCTCTTTGCTTTTTTGAGCCGTCTGCTGATCGATGGTAGTGATCGCACAGCGGGCGCAGGGCTTCACCCCGAAAAAGGAAACTCCTGCAATTTGAAAATGTTCCATTGTATCCTCCTGATAAGGCTCACCCCCTGTAAATACGATATTAGGCCGGAAGCGGTCCATCGGCAAGGGTGAAGGGAGCCTGGTATTCAGGTCGTCCAGGGAGGCCTGCCCGATCACCAGCAGCGGAAAGGCATCCGAAAAACTGGTGACCTCCTGCCGGTGGGCAAATACCGGGTCTACCAGCCGGCGGCTTGTATCGGGCATATATACCAGTCTGCAGGGAAAAGACAACATCCGGGACAACCATTCATCGGCGTGACTATCCACCCATCGGGCGCTGCATTCATCATCCCAGATACTGACCTGGCAGCTTTCCCCCGTGGGCTCCGCCGGGATCAGCAAAGGAGGTTGGTCAATATTTTTATGATGAATGACGAGCCCTTGTCCCTGCAGCCGGACCTGCAAAAGGGCCATTTGGGGAAGTTCGCGCTGTGAAAGAAACCGGTGATGGGCATCCACCAGCATCCAACGCCTGTCATATTCGAATCCCCTGTCGGTAAGGAGAGCCGAAGGAACAGAAATTCCGCCAAGAGATTTTACCGGATAGATATATAATTCGCTGACCGTAAGCATAGGCTTCTTTTATTCATACACCACCTTCTTCAAATAAAAGGTCTTCGCATCCACCACCGGCAGCGTGGTGCTGATCACGGTGATGCCTTTCTTATCCACCATGCGCCGGGTGGTTCCCTCGTTGGTGGTGATATCCAGCGGCAAAGGCTGATCAAAATTGTATAACCGGATCAGATATTTTGCCGTATCCTGCTGCCGGACATAGATCTCCAGCTTCTGGGTCGTGCGCAGATACAGGTTGAACAAGGAGGAAAGGTCCGTGCCGGCAGCCTTGCTGAAAAGCTGCTGCACATCATCCGTGTTGACAGTATGCGTATAGGTATAAGAGCTGTCGGTGGCCAGTCGCTTCAACGTGGGGAAGAAGAGGCTGTCTCCCAGTACATAACGAAGCGTATGCATAAAGAAAGCCCCTTTGGCATATATATCCGGATGATAGGCATCCTCTTCCTCTATATCTTTTCCCAGGATGATGGGCTTGTCATTCCGGATACGGGTGGCGCTGAGCTGAAAGATCTTTTCATACCGCCCCTCCCCTTCCAGGTCTCTTGTATACAAGGCATCCCCGAAGCTGCCGATGCCTTCGTGGATCCAGTAGTCAGCCCAGTCACCCGCCGTCACCTTATTGCCCCACCATTCATGACCAAATTCGTGGTTCATCAGCCAGTCAAAATCCTGTCCACCGATCCGGGTATAATGAAACTTATTCCCATAGGCATTCATAGACTGGTGCTCCATGCCCAGGTGCGGGGTTTCCACCAGCCCTATCTTTTCTTTGACCCAGGGATATTCCCCGAAATATTTTTCCTTGATCCGGGCGCTGCGCTCCATCATCTCCAATAGATGAGGGGCCTGCGCCGCATGGTCCTTCAGCACATAGAACTGCATAGGCACCTTATTCCCTTCGACGGTCGTATAGGTGCGGGTGACCACTTCGTAGTTTCCGATATTGAAGACGATGCTGTAATTGTTGATGGGATAGTTGGTCTTCCAGTGATAGCTGCTTTTATCGCCACGGGTCTTTACAGAGGCCAGCAGACCGGGTCCGGCCACTACCAGGCCCTTGGGCACCGTGATGATCAGGTCGACGCCTTCATCCGGTTCGTCGGAAGGATGATCTTTTGCCGGGAAGAAGATTTTTCCCCCCGTGCCTTCCGCCGTAACGGCCACCCAGGCATGGTCGCTGCTGTCGGTGGTAAAGGTGAAGCCATCATCCCAGGGAGGACGTTTGGCGATCATAGGCCGGCCGCCATATTGTACTTTCACTGTAGCGGGTCCCGCCGCCCAGGGTTTTTCCGTGGAAATACGCAGCATATGCTCCTTCAGCGCAAAAGCCGCCGGCTTGTCATTCACCCAGACTTTCTTTACGGTAAAAGAATCCATCAGGTCGAACAGGAGAACCGTTGCTGGCTCTTTGATGATAAACCGAATGGCAGTCGTCCCGTCGATACGTTGTCCGGGAATGTCCACCGAAAGATCGATGGTATAATGCCGGATGTCGACATTGGCCTGTTCGGGCTTTAATTTACCGCCGTAGGCAGGGCGTTGGGCAAAGACGGGTAAACCCGCGCCGGCAAGCCATAACAGCCAATAAATAATCGATCGCAGCATGACAAAGGAGTTTGGTATAGACCACAATATAAAAATAGATATTTGGAGTTTTGCTGATTTTTCCTACTTTCCATTTTCATCAGGCACAGACAAATAGTTATCTGACCCAAAAACAGAAAGAATGCCCGGAGATTCCTTGCTATTAAACACTAAGTCCGTATCACAAAACACGTATGATGCCATTGTTGTCGGCTCAGGCATCAGCGGCGGCTGGGCTGCAAAAGAGCTATGTGAAAAAGGATTGAAGACACTCGTATTGGAGAGAGGGCGCAACGTCGTACATATAAAGGACTATGGGGATACCACCAAGGACCCCTGGCAACTCCCCCACCGCAACAGTAACGACAATGCGGACAGAGAGAACAGCCCCATCCAGAGCAAGTGTTATGCCTACGATGAGGTCTCGGCGCATTTTTTCGTCAATGACAAAGAGAATCCTTATACACAGATCAAGCCTTTTGACTGGATACGCGGTTATCATGTCGGGGGCCGCTCGCTGATGTGGGGACGCCAGTGTTACCGCTGGAGTGATATCGACTTCTCCGCCAATGGCAAGGATGGGCATGGGGTGGACTGGCCCATTCGTTATGCGGACATCGAGCCCTGGTATAATTATGTAGAACCCTTTGTCGGCATTAGCGGACAAGCGGAAGGTTTGCCACAATTACCCGACAGCAAGTTCCTGCCGGCTATGGAGATGAACTGCCTGGAAAAGCATGTGGCGGAACGCATCCAAAAAGGATTTCCGGATGGCCGGCGACTCATCATGGGGCGCAGCGCCAACCATACCCACCAGGTAGGTGACCGGGGTCCCTGTCAGTATCGGAACAAATGTCACCAGGGCTGCCCTTTCGGAGGTTATTTCAGCAGCAACTCGGCGACCCTGCCCGCAGCGATGAAGACAGGCAACATGACCCTCCGCCCCTATTCCATCGTCCTGGAGATCATTTATAATAAAGATAAGAAAAGGGCAGCAGGGGTTCGGATACTGGATACGGAGACCATGAAGACCGAAGACTATTATGCGAAGATCATTTTCCTCAATGCCTCTACCCTGGGCACCGCCGCCATCCTGCTGAATTCCGTGTCCGATGCCTTCCCCCAGGGGTTTGGCAATAGCAGCGGGCAGGTAGGACATAACCTGATGGACCATCACTATGGCGTGGGCGCCGGCGGGGATTTCGACGGGTTCCAGGATAAATATTATTATGGCAGAAGACCCAATGGGATCTATATACCCCGATTCCGCAACATCAGCGAACAGACTAAACGGTCCGATTATGTGCGGGGGTTTGGCTACCAGGGTAGCGCAGAACGGGACAGACAGGAGTGGGCCGGGGGAGTGGGTATCACACTAAAGGAACAGTTGACGGAGCCGGGCGGCTGGAGTATGGGCATGGGCTCCTGGGGAGAATGCCTTCCCTATTTCGAAAATAAGGTCACGCTCAACAAAGACAAAAAAGATAAATGGGGGCTTCCCACCCTGGATATCGACTGCGAGTTCAAAGAGAATGAAAAAGCCATGAGAAAGGACATGATGAACAGCGCAGCGGAGATGCTGGAAATGGGAGGGCTAAAAAATATCAGGACATACGATAGCGCACCGGCGCCCGGTTTCTGTATCCATGAAATGGGTACGGCCCGTATGGGTAAAGACCCGAAGACCTCCGTGCTGAATAAATGGAACCAGGTGCATGAATCACCGAATGTCTTTGTTACGGATGGCGCCTGTATGGCCTCATCAGCCTGCCAGAACCCTTCGCTGACCTATATGGCGCTGACAGCCCGGGCGGCAGATCATGCAGTGGGGGAATTGAAAAAAGGAAATTTATAGAATTTCCCTCCCGATAGCCCATTGCATCCCCCTCAGTTCAGCCAATCCCCGCAATCTTCCGATAGCGCTGTAACCCGGATAGGTCTTCTTATGCAGGTCATCCAGCATCTGGTGACCATGATCGGGGCGCATGGGAAGAGAGACCCCTCTCTTTTTTTGTACCAGCAGCAGCTCCTTTATAACGGCATACATGTCTACATCCCCCTCCAGGTGGTCGGCTTCAAAGAAATTGCCGTCCGCATCCCTTTTCGTGCTACGCAGATGGATAAAATGAATATGATCGCCCAGCCGGCTCACCATTCCGGGCAGGTCATTATCCGCCCGTACACCATAAGAGCCTGTGCAGAAGCAGAGTCCATTGGCCGGCGAAGGGGCGCAGGCCAGCAATTCACGGGCATCCTGTTCAGTACTGACTATTCTCGGCAGCCCCAGGATCGGGAAGGGAGGGTCGTCCGGATGGATGGCCATCTTCAACCCGACAGCTTCCGCTACGGGCACGACCTGTTGCAGAAAATAAAAAAGATGCTGTTTTAATTTTTGGGCGTCAATGCCTTCATAGGTCTTCAAAGCCGCCAGGATCTGCTCTTCTGTAAAACGCTCTTCGCTCCCCGGTAGGCCCAGCAGCGCATTCCGAAAAAGCGTCTCTTTCTCCTGTTCGCTCATCGTGGTCATCCGCAACCGGGCTTTTTCTATTTCAGTGGAGGTATAATCCTTCTCCGCCCCCGGTCTTTTCAGAATAAAAAGATCAAACGCCACGAAAGCATATTTCTCAAACCGCAGGGCCCTGCTCCTGTCCGGTAGTTCGTAGGCAATCTCCGTCCGCATCCAGTCCAGGATGGGCATAAAGTTATAGGTCACTACTTCCAGTCCGCATTTAGCAACATTTCGCAGGCTCTCCTGGTAGTTGCGGATATACCCCTGATAATTCCCCAATTGTTTCTTGATATCTTCATGTACAGGCAGGCTTTCGATCACCGTCCAGCGCATGCCGGCGGCTTCCACCTCCGCTTTTCTTTTTTGGATCTCTTCTACCGTCCAGACTTCTCCCACCGGTACATGATGCAGGGCTGTAACAACGCCCGTACAACCGGCCTGACGGATATCCCATAGACTTACCGGATCATTCGGGCCATACCAACGCATGGTCTCCTCCATTAACAAGGGTCTTTCCATATATAACGCTGTTCTATTTTATTTCCAGTTGCGTCTCCACGCCTTTTGCCGCCCCCAGCTCCTCACTTCTCCTGCCCGGCAGCGAGCCGCCGATACTGATCTTTATCTTGCCCTCCGGCACTACGCTGAGACCCTTTTCATCCACCACGCTCAGCTTATCCGGGCCGAGGACAAAGACCAGCTTTGCACTGGCGCCGGCCGCCAAAGATACACGCTGAAATGCTTTCAACGCAAATAAAGGGGCATCCCCTCCCATATTTTCATGGGTCATATAGAGCTGTACCACTTCATCGCCCGCCATCTTCCCCGTATTGGTCACCGTCACCACCGCCTTTACCGTATCCTTCTTGCCGATGCTCTCCTTCGACAGCGTCAATCCGCTGTAGGAAAAACTGGTATAGCTGAGCCCAAACCCGAATGGATACAGCGGCTCGGCGCTCATATAACGATAAGTCCTTCCTTTCATGGAATAGTCCTCATAAGGGGGTAGTTGGTCCAGAGATTTGGGAAAGGTAACGGGCAGTTTGCCCGACGGAGCTATCTTTCCGAACAAAATATCCGCCACCGCATTTCCTCCTTCCTCCCCGGGATACCATACCAGCAACACGGCATCGGCCAGCTCCTGCACCTCCGCCAGGTTCATGGGGCTGCCTCCGGTTATCACGGCGATAACAGGTTTGTCATTGCCCTTCTTCAGCTTGCGCAGATAGTCGATCTGATTTTTGGGAATATTATAATCCAGCCGGTCTCCCGCGGAAGGTGAAGCCAGCGACTCTCCCTCTTCTCCTTCCAGCATCCCCGATATGCCCATGACGGCAATGGTGGCATCGGCCGTTTTTGCCTCGCCGGAGGCCCAGTCGATGGGATTAACGTTATCCCGGTCCAGTAATACACCCTGGCGGTAAGTCATCTGGCTGCCGGCCTGCACCTGGCCCGCCAATCCTTCCAGGATGGTCACCAGTTTGTCATTGACGCCATAGTAGTTGCCGATCAGCACATCGACACTGGCGGCCGTAGGCCCCGTGACATAATATTTTTTCAGTCCCCGTGATAAAGGCAGGGCCCCGTTGTTCTTCAGTAAGACGATGGATTTCTCCGCCAGCTTCCTGGACAAGGCTCGATGCGCAGCGCTGTTGATGACAGACGCAGGGATCCTGTCGTAGGGATTTGTGCCCGGGGCGTCAAAAAGACCTAATTTAAACCGGGTACGCAACAGGATGGCCAGCGAGCTGTCGAGGGTCTGTTCGGTGACCAATCCTTTTTTGACGGCATCAGTCAGCGTGAGATAGGTATCGCCGCAATTGAGGTTCACCCCCCGCTGTAAAGCCAATACGGCCGCGCCGGTCTTGTCCGATACCAGCTTATGCCCGTCATAGATATCCGCTACCGCGTCGCAGTCGGAGACGATATGTCCCTTAAAGCCCCACTGGTTGCGCAGCACATCCTGTAATAAATAGGTATTCCCGCAGCAGGCTTCCCCGTTGGTACGATTGTAGGCGCACATCACCGCCTCCACTTTTGCATTCACCAGTGCGTGGAAGGCCGGGAGATAGGTATCCCAGAGATCTTTTTGCGACACCTCCGCATCGAAGCCATGGCGCAGCCTCTCCGGTCCGCTGTGTACGGCATAATGTTTGGCGCAGGCGGCCACTTTTAAATATTTCGGGTCATTACCCTGCAGGCCCGTTACCAGCGCCACCCCCATGGTGGCCGTTAGGAAAGGGTCTTCTCCATAGGTCTCCTGGCCCCTGCCCCATCGCGGGTCGCGAAAGATATTGATATTGGGCGTCCAGAAGGTCAGCCCGCCGAACTGCGCGTGATAACCTTTCTTTTGAGCGGCGTTGTACATCGCCCGGGCCTCATCCGAAATGGCGATAGCCGCCTGATGGACAAGTTGGTCGTCAAAGGTGGCGGCCATACCAATGGGCTGGGGAAAGATGGTAGCAATGCCTGAACGGGCCACCCCATGCAGACATTCATTCCACCAGTCATATTCCGGGATATGCAGCCGGGAGATAGCCGGGGTATTGTTCATCATCTGGTAGACCTTTTCTTCCAGGGTCAGCCGGGAAATGAGATCCTTCACCCGGGTATCCAGCGGTAAAGATGCATTTAAATAAGGGGCTTTCTGCGCTTGCATACTTAGACAGTAACCCACAAAGGCGGTCAGCAATAAAAGGTGTTTCATGTAATTTAAATTTTTTCTATCGTTTTTTTTCAGCGGAGAAAGGAGAGGCCGGCAGCCAGGGCTTACCGTCCACCCTGTTATACAAATTAGCACCCTGAGGATTGTCGGCCCAGGCATAACGCACCGCCACCGGGTGATCCACCTGGTCATTCCAGACGATGACCTTATCACCGGATATCTTAGCCTTTGCCCAGACAAATTTTTTGTCAGCCCCGGCAACGGCAAAATAACGCAAGTCTCCTCCCCCCTTTACCACCAAGGCTTCCCCGATATTGGAAAACCGGATATGCACTTCTTTCCCGCTGACATGAATGGATTCATACAGAGGGCCGGAAGGCACTACCCATCGGTCCCCATATACCAGCTTCTCGGCGGCCAGCGCCAGCCGCTTCCCAACGTCTTCCTTATCCAGGGGATGGATATCATTCCACTCGCCGATATCCGACGTCACCGCCATAGCCGTAGCTGGAACGGAGAGGGTTAACCGCTGTGCTTCTCTCAGCTCAGCCCAATGACTTTCGGAAGGCTGATCCTTTGTCTCCATAAAATTCGCCAGCTGCACATATAAAAAAGGGAAATTCCCTTCTCCCCAGTGAGCTCTCCAGTCGGCGATAAGGGCAGGGAACAGCGACCGGTATTCCTCCGCCTTGCCGGTATTCGCCTCTCCCTGGTACCATATCACTCCTTTGATAGGATATGGAAGGAGGGGAGCCACCATGGCATTGAATAAACCCAACGGCTTATATTGAAAAAAAGTCGGCCCCGGCAGGGGATCGGCTACAGTTCCCAACTGGTAAGACCAGGAGCCGCTAAGATCGATGGTCTGTCCCCCTGCAGACAGCTGGTACGGCTTGTCCGCGACAAAACCGCCACGACCCGAGCTATTGATCACCCGGACGACGATGGTGTTCTTCCCGGGCTTCAGCAGACCGGCGGGCAGCTCATATCTCCTGGGGGGATATTGATAACCGATAGTCCCGGCAAACCGGCCATTTACAAAGACAGAGTCCCGGTCCACTATCCTGCCTAATAACAATTTAGCGGGTATTCCCGTCAGGGCGGCCGGCACATCGACATCCTTACGGAACCAGACCACTCCATTTACAGGGCCCAGCCCTTGATCTGCCCAATAGCCGGGAACCGTCATCGACTTCCAGCCGGAAACATCAATGCCGGGATCATACCAGGGCCGGTCACCCTGTAGCCCCTTATCTTTCTCCCATATATTCCGGTACCAGTCGTCGCTGATCTTTTTATCCAACGTCATGATGCTATCGACATAGGCAGTGTCTTTAAGCAGTTGGGCCTGCTCCAGGTAATCCGGGAAAGCCAGCAACGCCTTTTCACTTAGCCAGGCCTCCGCGGGAGAACCGCCGACACTGTTCTTGATAAGACCGATGGGCACGTGATATTTTTCAAATAAGGTCCTGGCGAAAAAATAGCCGGCGGCCGTAAACCTGAGCACAGAAGATGTATCGGCCGATTCCCAGCGGCCGGATGAAAGGTCGTCCAGCGGGCCATTGAAATGCCAGGTTGTCGTGATGGCAAACTGCCGGATGGCGGGATTGGCCGCGTGTGCGATGACATCCGGATATTTTTCCTTTACTCTTTCCATCGGCAGGTCCATATTGGACTGCCCCGCACAAACCCATACATCGCCCACCAGAATATTCTTCAGCATGATATGATTGATCCCATCGACATTCATGATATAGGGTCCCCCTGCTTTTCTTGGCTTCAGCTGGACCATCCACTCCCTGTCATCTCCTGTCACGGTGCTGACCTTCTCCCCGTCAAACTGCACGGTGATCTTTTCTCCGGGAGCAGCCCAGCCCCAGACCTTTATGGGTTCGCCTCTTTGCAATACCATGCCATCGCTGACCAGACGAGGGAGTTTGACCTGTCCAAAAAGAACCTGCCGGCCCATCAGGGACCAGCAGGCTAATAAAAGTATTCTGATTCTTTGATTCACCATACAGCGAAAGTAAGAAAGACCGGCCAGATACGTCGTTGCATCATTTTGTTTTCAATCCCTGAAGAACTCCGGAGTAAGCCGGCTTTCTCGCAAAATTCTTATCGAATAACAGCGGGGCATCCTGTTTTCCCTGGGAGAGCAGGATCCAGCTATCAGGATCATCCACTCCCCACACGGTAATCCCATATCGCTGCGCCGCCGGTACATTTTTAATATAAGAGCTTACCACATACTGGTACATATTCGCCTGATAGCCTAACAGGACGGAGTTGATGGGTAGAGAAGCGAAGCCGGTCTTATCCTGGGGATTCAACCGGACATCCAGTTCCGATATCCTTACCTTCAGCCCGGTGGCCGCCAGTTTTATAAAGGCATTGTCGATGCCGGAATAGGGCGTCGAGATACTGATATGCATCTGCGTGCCGATACCATCGATCTTGGCGCCCGCGGCCTTCAGTTCATTTACATAACCTATCAGGGAGTCAAGCTTCACCGAATTGGATTCCAGGTTATACTCATTGATAAAAAGTAAGGCATTGGGATCAGCCGCTTTGGCATACTGAAACGCTTTTAGTCCAAACTGTCTTCCCAGGTAATCTGCCCAGAAGAACCAGCCCGAAGGGATCGGTGTGGTAGTTGCATTGGCGCTGGTGCGTAAGGCGCCGCCGCCATCGGACATGGGTTCATTCACCACATCCCAGGCTTTTATCTTTCCCGCATAATGGGAGACCGTGGAGGTCACCCATCGTTGAAATACGGAATCAATGGCATGGTCTGTCGCAGGAGAGGGAGCGATAACCGGCGCGGCGCTGGCGTCAATGATGGTAACCCCGTCGATATAATAAGTGTTGGCCACCTTACCCATATCGAACACCAGCCGGGCCGTCGTTCCCGTGGCCGTAAATGAAAACGATACGGGTGTCCAGGAAGTGAGGCTGTTCAGGGCCATGTCCCCGGAATATTGGGCCCCGGTGCCGGAAGGAGCGTCATATTGAAACTCCAGCTGCTCGGAACCGGCCGCATTCGCGGCTTTCGTCCAGTAGTTGATGGTATACTTATGTCCGACAATGGTAGTGAAGCCCGTGCTGGAGAGCTGTACCAGGTAGTTGGAGCCGCTGGTGGTTACGTTAACCTGCAGGGAATTGGATCCGCTGTGCACATTGCCGGCGGTGGTATTGACGGCAAATTGCCCGTTTCCGCCCGTATTGCCGCCCGGGTTAAAGACATTCCAGTTGGCAAAAAGGCTTCCCCCGATGGTTTCGAAGTCTCCATTGGCAAGGAGATTGGGCGCCGCACCGCTGGCTGCTCCGCCGATGATACCCGTCAGGTAGTTGGTATTGTTCTGTTGGTACCAGCAGAGATTATGTCCATACACTTCCAGGCCCGCATTGGAACAAAGGGTATACAAGGCATCGGCGGTGGTATAATTGAAGCTGCCGTCATTCTGAACGACACTGCCGTATTTCAGCTCGTTGCCAAAAGTCACGGAGCTGGCTTCTTTCGCCACGGTGGCAGCCAGCTGGGGCTTACCGCTCATCTGGTCATATTGCACGGCCATTCCGAAAAGGAAGGGGCTGGCGGTCTTCAGCGGTCCGCCGGAAGTATCGGTAAAATCACCCGTCCGCAGGATGTTGACGGGATCCCTTTTGCAGGAGCTCATCCCAACCATCGATCCCAGCAGCAGGCAA
>DATJJD010000061.1:0-76923 GCA_035492545.1 Puia sp. | reverse complement strand
CGCTTTTCACGTGATCGGCGTCGTAAAGGATTTCAACTACAATTCCATGCACGATGAGATCCATCCCCTCGTCCTCAATGTAAATACACGGTACGATCAGGACTTTGGCGCCGTCGCCGCACGTTTTCAAACCAATGACGTCTTCGGCCTCGTCCGTCATGTGGAAGCCAAATTTCACGCCATCAGGCCAGACATCCCGTTCGACTATACGTTCATGGATGATGATTTCAACAAGCTCTATCACACCGAGCAGCAGCGCGGCCAGATCTTCATCACCTTCGCAATCTTCGCCATCTTCATCGCCTGCCTCGGCCTCTTCGGCCTCGTTACTTATGCTGCCGAACAACGCACAAAAGAGATCGGGATCCGCAAGATCCTTGGCGCACCAATCGCGGGTATCGTCAGCCTCCTTAGCAAAGACTTTGCAATACTCGTTGGTCTCGCCGCCCTCATCGCCTTCCCTCTCGCCTGGTGGTTCATGAATACCTGGCTCCAGGGCTTCGCCTACCGAACCGGCATCAGCTGGTGGATATTCCCTGTCGCGGGCTTCGCCGCCCTCGCCATTGCGCTCCTGACCGTCAGCGTCCAAACGATTCGTGCAGCCCTTGCCAACCCTATCAAGAGCCTCCGTTCCGAATAAGCAGCAAAATACGGCGGGGTAACCTTTAGCTTTTTGCAGGAGAGGAAAGCTGGAAAACCGGGGAGTGAGCTGCACGGCGAGCAACTCCAACGCGCGATCTTCTTTTTGGGCGGCCTGAGATAGCCTTCTCCGGTGGCGTCTAACATTTCTTTAACTTTTGGCAGCTTGGAGGGTGAAAATAAAAATGCGACTGAAAACGATGGTTTTCAAATCGCTAGGTTCGCTAATCGCCTCAGATCATCGACAAACCGGTTCGAGAATTGTCCTGCCAGGTCGACTATAATTCAAAACCCGCTGGTAGCGGGTTTCAATTTTAAGAATAAATTTCAGTTTAGCCATAATGCATTCAAATTCAGCATTATAGGGATCCGAATCCTGTCACCTCTTTTCGCAATAAGAGATCTGCAATACTATTTTTGAATGTCGATTGTCCAAAGAATATCTTTCGATTTTCTTTGCGCATAATATAAAGGATGCGGGTACAGAAAGCCATTGTAGCCATCGCAAAGAGGATGCTCAAAGTCGTTTTCAAATTGTCCCGCTGTTCTACCTTTTCAATGAATTAACATTATTCCCTTTTGCGGTAGTAAAGGGCTACGCAGCCGTTTTTGAAGGTCTGCGTTTCTACCAGTTCCAGCTTAAAGCTCTTCGGGAGGCTGCCGGCATTGAGTAAATGTCTTCCACTACCCGCCATGACGGGGTGCACCACTAAATGAAATTCATCGACCAGGCTCGCTGCCATCAGTTCCGGCAACATGCTTACCGTGTCCACCGAAATCGTTTTGCCGGGCTGCTGTTTCAGTTTCCGTAGTTCAGCTGCCGGGTCGTTCCGGATGATCGTTGTATTGCCGCCCACGTTTTCCAGGGTTCGCGACACCACCACCTTATCAATGGAGACAAGCCTTTCCGCGAACCGGACCTCAGCGGCAGAACCGGAACGGTCTTTTGCAACATCTGCCCAGTAGGGAAACATGAGCTGATACATGACGCGACCATAAAAGAGCAGATCCACATCATCCATCATTTCAGTGAAATACTCCATCAGCTCTTCGCTTGGTTCGCCTAGGGTGTGGTCGCAATAGCCATCCAGACTAATGTTTATACCAAATGATACCTTTCTCATACTACAAAAATAAGTGACGCGCCTCATACGGGTCAGGGTTACCCGTGACAAAAAAAGGGTGTTTTAAGCCAAATAGACCACGTATATAAAAAAGTTTAAATTTTTTGGTACCCAATAGTACTCGCCCTGTTTTTGGAGAGTTATCTTTCTTTTAAGGATTTGTGTTCAACAGATCATCAATAACCTATTTTGCCCGGGTTTTTCTTTTGGTGCACGGTGAATACAGGGAGGAACTTGACTTTCAGGATGATCAACCGCCAACCTCCATAGGTGGCCAAGGCCTAAGCTTATTGGGCGTGCATTAGGTTGCGCTTGATAGTGTAGATCAAAGAAATGTTCACTTAAGAATGATTCAAAACCTTCGTCTGCTCCATGATATAGTTTTTTGAGTTCATCACGTATTTCTGGAATAAGTACTTTCTTTTTGCCTTGTGAATTTGGCAATATTTCACTCGACGCGCCATAGTAGGTGCACAAAAAAGTATCGATTGGTATAGGAGAGCGATCTACATGAAAAGAATAAACATCGGTTGGCAAAAACAGATAGGTATCATCCCGATCATAGTAGTTGATCACGTTAAGAATTGGCGATGCGCCATGATCCCTCAATATCTCCAAGTCATTTAAAAGAATTTCGCGGGCAAGTTGCCCTTGTTCACTCAATTGAAATTCACGAAGTTCCTCTGGCTCAATTGCCGTTATATTTCCGCGTAGTTCTATCTTTTTTACAATCTCAGAAAAATCACCTGTTAGTTTACGAGTCCAACAAATCGCATTCGTTTCTCCACTAAATGAAGTAGAAACAAGATCTTGAAAATTTGTGACACAATGAATTTGCTTCTCAGCAAGAGATAAATCTATCATAATTCGATACAATCAAAGATAACCCCAAAATATTTAAGAATCTGGTAACTTCGGATGAAATGTGTGAGGCTTCGGCGGTTTCATATCCTTCTCACATTGGGCGCCTCCAGCACCAGATCCTCACCATAAACTCCCGCCGGTGTCTGACTGCCCACTTTATAATTTCCATCGAGTACTTTTTTCACAATGATCAGGCTGCTATGGGCTGTAAGATCATATCCGTTAGGGGTGACAAGGCCCGCCTGAAACGCTTTCCCACCCGGCTCCCGGACTTCCCCCCACACCACGATCCTTGACTGGCGCAGCGTGTCAGCAGTCGGGCCCGTTATATTCTTATGGACCCATTTTTCGATAAGACGGCGGACGATGGAAGCCCGCAACAGCCAGTTAAAGAGGAATTGCACTTTGAGCAGCCGGTAGACAAACGGCTTCATGGCGGTATAGGTTTCTATAGCAGGGATGCCCGTAGTACGCCAGGCCGTTGAAATATCACCCCATGGAATCGTCATCACAAATTTGCGTTGCCCATCGAAATCCAGCCACATTCCTTTATGCCCAAGGGGTTTGCTTACCAACCGGCCATTTTCCCTAACGGCGCCCTTTTCCCCCAGGCTGGCTATAGTAGTGATAGCCGTCCCGCGGGACATCCCCCCGCCCATGGGCGCGAATGCCAGCTTCAGTTCACTCGCAGCGGGAAGGTGATGTTTCAGGAACAAGGCCAGACAATCCGTCGGCACGACATCGAAGCCGGTCCCCGACATTATCATTATGCCCGCTTTTACCGCTGCATCCTGATACTGCTGTATCATTTCAAGGACAGGTACCTCCCCGGTAATATCCAGATAGTGTTTTTTTGCTACCAGGCAGGCTTCGATCAACTGTTTGGCCGTCTTTCCGAAAGGGCCTGCGCAATTCAATACCAACGGCACTTCTTCCAATGCCCTTGCCAGCGCCTCTTTCTGACCCAGGTCAAAGACCCGGTAAGGCAATCCGAACTGCGCAGCAAGAGCGCGTATTTGCACCTCATTTCTGCCAGCTATCACAGGTGTAAGGCTATATTGAGACGCCAGCGCAGTGATCAACCGGCCGGTATAGCCATTGGCGCCATAGAGAAGGAAGGAAGCTTTTGCCATAATAGTTACGTGGTATTAAATATTAGTGGTATATAAAATTGGGTGGCATCAACCGCTGCATACACACAGTCCATTTTGAATCTTACTTACTTTGTTCCGATTTTTACAATTTAAGGATTTACAGATGACCTAATTTCGTAAAGTTTTAAATAGAGGCTATTATTTTTAATTAATAAGTAAATAAACTATGGCAAAAAACAAATTACTTAGAATGGACAACATGGGCATCGTTGTAGAATCCATCGATGACGCCATCTCGTTTTTCACAGAGATAGGCCTGAAACTTGAGGGGCGAACCATAATTGAGGGAGAATGGGCCGGTCGCATTACCGGACTGGGCTCTCAGCGCGTAGAGATTGCTATGATGGTTACGCCCGATGGCCATAGCCGGCTCGAGATCTCACGATTTCTCACCCCGCCTGCTATCTCAGATCACCGTGCTGCTCCTGTCAACGCTCTCGGCTACCTACGCGTCATGTTCACCGTTGAAGACATTGATGAAATGGTATCCAGGCTCATCAGGCATGGCGCTAAGCTTGTTGGCGAAGTGGTGCAGTACGAGGACTCATATCGGCTCTGCTACATTCGCGGAACCGAAGGGCTTCTTATCGGGCTGGCCCAACAACTCAAATAACAGTTGACCCAGCGTTTACCCATTACCACTGCTGAATGATTATGCAAACATTCGAATCGTCTTTTAATGCAAATTCCTTTGCCCCCCATGGGCGAAGTGTAATTTCTTTAAGGTTTGGATGCAAGAATTCCGGGTGAGTTGACGCTACTTTTTTATAGACCTCTTCAATATCATTTGTTACAAGCCTGAATTCAGGCCTGTCTTTTTCGGCATATTCCTTGTTTTGGAATAAGAGTAAAGACAATCCATCTTTCTCGATTGCACAAAAAGGGTGATCCGACTTCAATTCATCATGACCGATACTAAATTCAAGACATTCAATAAAAAGCCTGAGGCCTACTTTAATGTCCGTGTAAAATACATTTGGGACCAGTTTAGTAAAATTCATTCTTACTTTTATTTATGTGATGATTTGCAATGCCCCATTAGATAATTAAATGACCCTGCGAATACCGCTGAAATAATGATTGCCACCTTCATCATTGAATTCCTCACCAATAGATAATCCTGAAACTGAAACCAGGTGTCTGTATTGCTCCGCGCCCAAAGACCGCGAATCTTTTTCCGTCATTACATCTTTCCATTCAACTTTGTCAAGAGGTGCAGTAAACAACAGTTTGCCTCCTGGATTCAAAGCCGCAGCCATTTTAGGAATAAGAGCCTGCTGAGTTTCTTCAGAGAGCAGGAACATCAGTCCGACAGCAATAATGCCATCGAAGGGGCGATTAAAGAAAGAAGACCGCTCAACTGATTCACAAGCCACAGGCACGTTGGGAAAATTCTGCCGGAAATCTTCAACCATTTTCGGGGACGCATCGACTGCATATGCGTTTAATCCTGCCTCAAGCAATATTTTGGTGACCGGGATACCCGTCCCGCATCCAAGATCAAGTACCACTGATCCAATATTGAAGTTTCGGGCCCAGGCGCGTGCAACTGAAGAACCTATTCCATTAACCGCTCGCCCCCTGCCTCTAATGTAAATTTCTGCTATGCTTTCGTACCCATTTGATTCGTCGGTCATAAGTCAGGTTTGAAAAATTAATATAACTAATCTTAATTGATTTCAATCTTTTTTTTCCCACCCCGCTACATGCGAAAATGATCACTTGGTGTACCAAAAACGCACATCTCACCCGCCATCGAAAAGACAACAAAAAGATTATCAAGTTTTTACAAAATAGGCATATCGTTGGATGCAATACCGGCTATAATTCCTGTCGTATGTATAAAAACTATCTGAAAGTCGCATTACGCAACCTTTGGAAGAACAAATCCTTCTCCGCGATCAATATCATTGGACTTGCAGCAGGCCTTGCCGTTTGCCTCCTCATTGTATTATACGTGGCAGATGAATGGAGTTATGATAGGTACAATAAAAACGCGGACCGCATTTACCGGCTGGACGCCGATCTTTTTTTTAATGGTACGCTCTTTAATTCAGCAACCTCACCTAACCCGATGCCGGGGGCACTAGCAAAAGACTACCCGCAGATAGAACAATTTGTAAGGCTAAGTTTCCAGTACGATATATTAGTCAGGAAGGGTAATCAAAATATCCAGGAGCATCATTCTGTACTGGCTGACTCCTCCTTTTTCAAGGTCTTTACCGCCCCGATGATCGCTGGTGATCCCTTAACGGCTTTAGATGAGCCCAATTCCCTGGTGATCGATGAAACGACCGCCCAAAAATATTTCAATAGTACCGACGTGGTTGGAAAGATATTGCGCATAAATAATACTGAAAACTGCAAAATAACCGGCGTAATAAAAGATTTTCCCCGGCAATCTCATTTTCATTTCAATTTTATCCGGCCGTTTCACGAAACCTGGCCGGGCCAGGACAATGATTGGCTGACCAATGGTGTACATAGCTATATCCTGGTAAAGCCCGGAGTGAAACAATCGCTCATCCAAAGCCAGGTTGATGAAGCTGTTAATACCTATCTATCGAAACATCTGGAAGAGACGTTCCATGATAACATTCGTAATTTGCAAAGCAAGGGCGGTCATTTTTATTATCACCTGATGCCTTTGACAGATGTTCATTTACATTCTGATAAAACCTTTGAGTTCGAGTCCAATGGAAATGTTAACTATGTGTACATATTTTCTGTCATTGCCATTTTCATTCTGACTATTGCCTGTGTAAATTTCATGAACCTTTCTACCTCCCGATCCGCCAATAGAGCTAAAGAAGTCGGCATAAGAAAGGTGGCAGGTTCAACGAGAGGCAATCTGATCATACAGTTCCTGATTGAATCTGTTTTAATGAGCTGTTTTGCATTGCTGCTGGCTCTTTTGTTATCGTCCTTGTTACTGCCGTTGTTCAACCAGGTTTCTGGCAAGCAAATGCATGTCAACAGTTTGTTCTCCTTGTGGCTCCTTCCCGGGCTGATTACTTTGGTTTTCATTGTCGGCTGCGCCGCCGGCAGTTATCCTGCATTCTATTTATCTTCCTTCAATCCTGTCCGGGTACTAAAAGGCAAAATTGCTTCCGGCTTCAGAAACAGCTGGTTGCGCAGCAGCCTCGTGGTTTTCCAATTTAGTATTTCAATGATATTGATTATCGGCACCATCGTTATTTATAACCAGCTGGATTACATCAGAAGCAGGAAAATAGGCTATGACCGCGAGCACGTCCTGGTTCTGCATAACACGGAGAACCTGGATAGGCAGATCCATACATTCAGGGAAGAATTGTTAAGACTGCCGGGAGTAGAGCAGGCTTCCATTTCAGGAGATCTCCCAACGGCAGGGTCAGGTAATCTCAATCAAAGAGGCTGGTTCCGCGATGCGGGTTTAAATGCTAAAAATATAATCATATTGACAAGTATCAATGTGGACGAAAATTATATTCCCGCACTGGACATGCAAATCGAAAAAGGGAGAAATTTTTCAACGGAATACAAGACCGATTCTACAGCGATCATTCTGAATGAAACCGCTGCAGGAATGCTTGGATTGAAAGACCTTTCTGATGCAAAATTGTACCTCGCGACTGATAACAACAAGCAGATGGCATTTCATGTGATTGGCATTGTGAAAGATTTTAATTTCAGCTCCATGCATGATAAAGTGGGCCCGATGTTGATGAGTTTGAGTGTGAACAGGAGTTGGGGCGATATTGCTCTCCGTTTCAAAACCAACAATATTCCTTCCTTGATAAGCCAGATAGAAGACAAATGGAACAGCATGGCGCGGGGCCTTCCCTTCAGTTATACGTTCATGGACAATGATTTCAACAACATGTACAATGCAGAGCAACAGACCGGCAAGCTCTTCACGACATTTGCTGTATTCGCCATATTCATTGCTTGCCTTGGCCTGTTCGGGTTGATTACTTATGCGGCAGAGCAGCGAACCAAAGAGATCGGCATCCGCAAGGTATTGGGTGCAGGCGTGGGCAGCATTGTAGCCATGCTGTCAAAGGAATTTGTCAGGCTGGTGTTTATTGCCACATTGATCGGCTTTCCTGTTGCCTGGTTGGCAATGAATAAGTGGCTTGAAAGCTTTGCCTATCGTACCAGCATGAGTTGGTGGGTTTTTGTGATCGCCGGGCTGACAACAATGATGATCGCCTTGATCACAGTCAGTCTTCAGGCGATCAAGGTAGCAATAGCCGACCCGGTGAAGAGTTTGCGAAGTGAGTGAAATCAACTGCCTTCCACCGCATTTGGCGCCGGGACCAGAAACCTGCCAGGATGCTGGTGGGCGGATGGCCGGGCAGAAGACACAGTAATTGCGTTCTCAGAGGGATCCAAAACAGCAGGAGGACACCGGTTTTGTGCCTTTGGTCAAAATTTCCCCTGAATGTACCCCGATCTTTTTATCTTTTTCCCATGAAACCAACCCATCTCCTCTATCTCCTCGCCCTGATCAAACTGATCTTACCCTTCTTCCTGCAGAACCCTGCCTGGGACCCTCACCGGGATGAATTCCTTTACTTGGCGGAAGCGCGGCATATGGCCTGGGGCTACATGGAGGCGCCACCGCTGCTCTCGGTCTTCGCCTGGCTGACGAACCTGCTGGGTGGCGCAATGTGGGCGATCAAGATATGGCCTTCTCTGGCGGGTGCCCTGACCTACATCCTCGTAGGCCGGCTGGTGCTCCACTTGGGCGGCCGTTGGTTTGCCTTGGTCCTGGCCTGGATGCCCTTCGTGGCTGGTGCCTGGCTCAGGATGCATTTCCTCTTTCAGCCTAACTTCCTGGATATATTCTGCTGGACGGCGATGGCCTATGGGCTGATCAGATTTCAGCAGACTGGAAAACCCAGGCACCTCTACGTTGCAGGTGTCGGCTTCGGCCTGGGCATGCTCGCTAAATATACCATGGTCTTCTACGCCACCGGCCTGCTGGCCGGCATCCTACTCGTCCGGGACCGAAAGGTCCTCACCAACCGCCATTTCTATTATGCCATCGGCGTGGGCTTCCTGCTCTTCCTGCCAAACCTCTTCTGGGAAGCCCGCCACGGTTTCCCGGTCGTCTACCACATGAAGACCCTCGAGAATAACCAGCTCCAGTACCTGAGTCCCTGGACTTTCCTCACGGACCAGCTCCTCTACAATGTGGCCACCCTTTTTACCTGGGTGACCGGCCTCGTCTGGGTGGCACGCACGAAACAATACCGTTTCATAGCCTGGGCGTTTGTCGTAACACTTGCACTCCTCATGATAGGCCACGGGAAAAGCTATTACTCGCAGGGGATCTACCCGGTCCTGTTCGCATTCGGCGCTCCCCGACTGGAAGCCTGGGCGAACAAATGGTGGAAAATAGGTATGCTTGCCTTCAGCCTCTTCATAGGCATCCGCCTGGTGCCCCTCCTCCTTCCCTTCAAGGCACCGGCTCCCCTGGCCGAATACTACGTCCATCACCCTCTGGCCAGTAAAGTGGGGGCCCTCCGCTGGGAGGACCTCCAGGACCATTCCTTGCCTCAGGACTTCGCGGATATGTTGTCCTGGGAGGAGATGACCCAAAAAGTGGCCAGGGCCTACGCGTCCCTTGACAGTACAGAGAAGGCCCACACGCTCCTGTTCTGCGACAATTACGGTGAAGCAGGGGCCGTGAACTATTATGGGGCGAAGTACCATCTGCCACCAGCATACAGCGATAATGCCAGTTTCCTCTACTGGATGCCGGAGAACTACGACCGGTTCGACGTACTCCTGCTCGTCACCGACGACCAGCAGGAGATGCAGCACCGCTTCATCAAAGAGTTCAAAACAGTCCGGCTGGTGGACAGCATCGCAAACCCCTACGCGCGCGAGGACGGCTCGCTGATCATCCTGATGAAGGGACCAAGCGATGCGTTCCGGCAAGCATTTAGGGATAAGATCGACCTTGACAAGCTGAAGACCACTGCACATGGAGCCATCCAGAGTCTGAAACCCAACCCTCTGGACAAAGGCGGCTCCATGCACTGAGCCCTACTTCTCCAATTCCAGCTTGTAAGCGACCTGGGTGAGACGTAACCACTTTTTATGAAAAATAAAATCTTTCGGGTTGTCCGGTTTTGCGGGATTGGTTTGTCTTATTAAAAACTAATCTAGTTATGACTCATTCCCTGCATCAGAAAAAGCATGGCCGCGACTTGCTGGCCGTCCTGGCACTGGTCTGTTTTTGCGGCTTATTTCTACCAAAAGAGAGCCTTGCCCAAACACCGGAAGGAAAGGGGCTTGAAAAAATGCCCGCGGATCTGGAGACGGCTCTTGCCCTCAGCGCCCTGCCGCTTCATCTACGTTCAGCGGCAACCGTTTACCTGCTCGATCCGACAAAGGGCTTTTACGTTGCCCGCAAAGGCACCAACGGATTCAGCTGTTTAATATCCAGAACCGAATGGGAATGGGGAAAATTCAGGAACGACCTTTTTGCCCCCATGGGTTTTGACCCGGAAGGCGTCAGGACTATCTTCCCCATTTACAGGGATGAGGCGGCGATGAGGGCATCCGGAAAGTTCACCGCCCGGCAGGTGAAAGATACTATATTGAACAGGATCCGCAAGGGAATATACAAGGCACCGGCAAGGGGAGGAATTTGCTATATGCTGGCGCCCATCATGCGGGTGTATACCGGTAACCCCGGGGATGAAAGCGTAAAGACGATGAATATGCCGCATTACATGTTTTATGCTCCTTATACAACGAATGCGGATGTTGGTACTGACCCGAATTCAGAAAATGGCCCATGGATGGTCAACCCGGACGAAACCGTGCTGGGTGGACGGAAGACGCCGTACGGGTATTTGATCATGCCCGCCAATGAGAAAGTGACGGCAAAAATTATAAGTGACGGCAAAGACCTGCTCAGGAGGCTGGCGGATTACAGTCCTTATTTCAAGACGGATGCCATGGTTATGCATCACTGACGGAGACTTTGCCGGAAAAAGCCGGTCTGACATTCACGACATCGGAAAAGGCAGCTCAGATCAGCCGGATCCCCAGACCTCTGAAGTCATCGAGCCTGGGGTCATTGGCAGGCAGGTCTGTGACCAATCCTTTGATCTCTTTTAATTCACAAACCTTATAATACTCTGTAGCATTTAATTTCGCATTATTGGCCAGGGCATAGGTTTTAGCAGAGTTTTTCAGCATTTGCTGTTTTACTTCACCGTCGGATTGAAAAACGGCGGAAATGCCAAGGTCTTTTTGAAGCGCACAAGTTCCCATCAGGTAGAGGTCTGCGATGTATTTAGCGGCTTCGCTACAGGTCTGTCCTCCCGTGTTGGCGGCCGTCTCCCGGTCATATATTCCCCCCAGCACGATCAGCTCGATATGCCTGAATGTTGAAATGACCGGCACCAGCGCCATATTGTTGGTTACCAGCCTGAACCTCGAATTGGCGGGCAGATGGGACGCCACGGCGCAGTTGGTCGAGCCGCCGTCCATAAAGACCGTTTGCCCCTCCCTGATCAGCTGCAGCGTTTTTAAGGCAATAATGTTTTTTTCTTCTGACTGGTACCGGGTCCGATCCTGGAAGCTGAGCGGATTCTTAGAAAGGGATAGGGCGCCGCCGCGTACTTTCAGGAGCAAGCCGTTAGTATGAAGCGATTCTATATCTCTTCTGATCGTGTCTTCAGAGACGTTCAGCTCACCCGCAAGGGATTCGTAATTGGCTTTGCCCTTCTTTTTAATAAGGGTGAGGATATGATTGAATCGTTCTTCTTTTAACATCTCGTTCGTTGTGAATTAGACAATTTGTATTCTTGATGCCGAGATTTCTAAAATATTCCCTTCGGGGTCCAGGACAACGCTTTCATAATATCCATCCCCTGTCGTCCTGGGCTCGCCCAAAATGGTATAGTTGTCCTTTCTTAGCCTTTCTGTCAGCGCATTGACCTGGTCTTTCCCGCCAACTGAAATGGTAAAGTGGGCAAGTCCCATATTAAACCCTCTTTTTCCGTCGACAGCGATAATATCGGGACGGGTCATCAACTCCAGTCGTGTTTTGTCTTGCCCGAAGAGGATAAAATAGGCGGTGAACTGCTTACCGGGATTTACATATTTTTCTCCCGAGGTCGTATCGAAGTATTTCAGATAAAAATCTCTCATGCCTTCCAGATCGCGGACCCAAAGTGCGAGGTGTTCGATTTGCATAAGTGTTGCTATTTTTTACGATGTTTTGATTATTCGGCGACTATCTTACCCTGCATGGTTCCCCAATGACCGGGGAAACTACAGATATAATCATATATTCCTGGCTGGCTTATCGTAAAATCCACTTCGTCCGAGTCCCCGCCGCTGACTAGTTTTGTATGTGCGATCATGAATGATCCCACCGAGGAAGGAACATACTGTTCGTTCTTTGCGTTATGTACCGCATCTGCAAAGTCGGCGATATCGGTTCCTTTCTGTAGAATGACGACATTATGCGCCATGGCCATATTCGAGGGGGCTCCGGTGTTTTTGAATATGAGCCGGATCTTTTTCCCTGTTCTGATCTTAAACATCTCTTTGTCGAAGCGCATGTTTTCGTTCGCCTGTAATTCAATGGTATCTGTGAATTCGAGCTTTTCTGCGCCGGGCATTGTTCTTTCGATGTTTTCGCTTTCTGCCGGTTGTTGGGCTTTGGACAGTTCTTTTATCTTGATATTCCTGAATGCTACGCCGTTTGTCCAGTCCTGGACAGCAAGGTGTCCGCTGACGGCAACGGCGAATTCCGGGTATTTACTCAGGGAGCTGAGAGCTACCAGGTTTTTCCATTCAGCGCTTTGCAGGTCGACCTGGACAGTTTGTACGTCGTTCAACCAGCATGTCACCTTTCCGTTTTGCTGAAGGATACGCGATTGGTTCCATTCGCCGGGCTTCGGCATGGAACTGCTGTTGTTCGGAACTACGCCGAAAATGGCAGCCGCCTTATGTGTCGGGTTCTTCAGATAATCTGGCTCTACGTTTTTATCGTCCAGCAACTGGTATTCCGGGCCGGTAGAGAAGGTAGTCATGAGTTCCGGCCGTTCCTGGACATTTATGAACAAGCCGCTGTTGCCGGCCCTCGATATCTTCCATTCGAATCGCAGATCAAAATCCTGATATACGTTGTCTGTCACAAGGTCCCCGTGTTTTACATCTTTCGCATGAGGATTGCATATTAGGCGTCCGCTGTCGACGTACCAGGCTGAGGGGATAGTTCCTTTGTTAAACAGATGCCAGCCGTTCATTGTCTTTCCATCGAAGAGGAGGGCCCAGCCGTCCTTTTTTTCCTGGTCGGAAAGCATATTTTGCTGTTCCGTAGTAGAACAGCCGTATACCGAAAAAAGGATTACTGTGAAAAGTCCGGCCATCGTAAGGTTATGCTTCATCTTTGGCGATGTGTTAATTTAAATACTATTTTGCAATATTATGCAAATTCGCACAATATTGCAAAATAGTTCTCCCTGAGCTGGTTATCTGGTCATTCAGTGCGGAGGCTGCGGACAGGGTTCATCAGGGCGGCTTTCAGGGACTGGAAGCTGACTGTTGCGAGCGTAATCAGCAGGATGCCGGCGCCGGCGGAGGCAAAGATCCACCAGGAGAGAGGCGTGCGATAGGTATAGTGTTCCAGCCAGCGGTGCATGCCGATGAAGACCAGGGGCATCGAGATCAACATGGAAAGGATGACGAGGCGCATGTAATCCTTTGACAAGAGGGCCCAAAGGTTGAGTACGCTGGCGCCGAAGACCTTGCGCACGCCGATCTCTTTTGTGCGCTGTTCGGCCACGAATGAAGCGAGGCCGAAGAGACCGAGGCAGGAGATGAAGATGGCGAGCCCGGCAAAGACCGCGGCGAGGTCGCCGATGCGGGTCTCGGTGGCAAACTTTTGCGCATACTCGTCATCGTTAAAATGACAAATAAAGGGGCTGGCGGGGTTGAACTTTTTGAAGACCGCTTCGATGGCGGCCAGCGCGGCGTGCATAGGCTTGCCGGGTTTGATGCGGATGGTGAAATTACCCAACCAGCCGTCGCCGAGGAAAATAGCGGGTTCGATGGGCTCATAGGGTGAGTTAGCCAGCATATCGCCCACGACACCGACGATGGTGTAGGGTTTGCCATAGAATTTGACACGTTGACCGATGGGGTTTTTGAAGCCAACGGCTTTGAGGGCGGCGACATTGATCAGCATGGAATTGCTGTCAGTGGCGAAATCCCGGGAGAGATCGCGGCCCTGTAGGACCTTCCAGCCCACGGTGGCCCCGAATTCCGGGGTGATATTGACATTGTGGAAATTCAAATACTTCTGTTCTTCGGTCTGTCCCCCCCACTCCATCGAGTTGCCGTTCATGAATGAAGTGGTTGGGAGGGATGACTCGGCGACACCCGCGACCATTCCCGTGGCCAGCAGTTCATTACGGAGGGCGTTGGCCTGATGCTGCAAGGTATCGGTGTTAATGGGGACGGTGATAAGCCCTTCGCGTGTATAGCCGATAGGGCGGTCTTTGGCGACCTGGATCTGGCGGAAGACGACGATGGTCCCGATGATCAGCGAGAGCGAGACAGTGAACTGGAGGGTCACCAGCACCTGGCGGGGCAGGGCAGCGGCGCGGCCGGCACGGAAGAGGCCCTTGAGAACCTTTACCGGTCTGAATGCCGAGAGGTAGAAGGCAGGGTAGCTACCGGCGAGGACGCCGGTCAACAGGGTAAAGGCCAGGGCTATGGCCCAGAATGTGGGGCTGTCCGCCGGAAATTGAAGCTGTTTTGCGGCGATGCCGTTGAAGAAGGGCAGGCTGATGGAGGCGAGGCCGGCTGCCAACAGGAAAGCCAGCAGGGCAAGCAGGATGGATTCGCCGAGGAATTGGGCGATCAGCTGGCTGCGAAGGGAGCCAATGGTCTTGCGGATGCCGACCTCTTTTGCTCGTTGTTCACTGTGCGCTGTCGACAGGTTCATGAAATTGATACAGGCCAGGAGGAGAACAAAGATCCCGATAATGCCGAAGAACCAGACGAACTGGATGCGGCCGCCGTTGGATACGCCCCATTTGAAGTCGCCGTGGAGATGAATGCGGTCCAGCGGGTAGGTCATCAGGGTTTCTTTCACTTCCGGATTACGCGGCCATATGACATAGGCGCCGTGGGACGGCAGGTCTTTGATCCGGGTGGTAGCTTGTTCGGGGGTCGTGTTGCCCGCGAGCAGGGCATAGAGGTGGGCGCTATGGTCGCTCCAGTCGGTGTTCTTGTTGAGCGAAGCTGCCTCGTTGTTTTCCCAGGGCAAAAGAATACCCGTATGGTAGAAGGTGCTGTTCTCGGGCAGGTCCTCATAGACACCGCCGACAAAAAATGCCGAATTGTTGTTCCGCCGGATGATCTTGCCTATCGGGTCGGTATGTCCGAAGAGAGCAGTGGCGGCGCTTTTCGAGATGAGCACGGTCGACGGGTCCTTGAGGGCGATGGCCGACCCGGCCAGCATGTGGAAGGTGAAGATCTCCGGAATGGTGTATTGGGCCCATTCCCCTTCTACGGCGATGGCCTTGTCGCCGACGTTGAGCAGAGAAGACCCATTAGCCGCGATCATGCCAGTCTTTTGAAAGATGTCGTCATAGCCCGTGCGCAGGGCGGGTCCGAGGGCGGTGGAGATGGTATAACCTGCCATTTGGGTATAACCCGCGGCTATGGCGCGCTGGCGCATGGCGCCGGTGACTTCATGGCGGACCATGACCTGGACGATGCGGCTGTGGTTGCTGTGGTAGTGGTCGAAGGAGAACTCGTCGGCGATCCACAAGCCGATGAGCAGGGTGATGGCCATGCCGGCAGCGAGGCCTGCAATGTTGATGAACGAATGCAACCTGTGTTTCTGAAGGTTACGTATGGCGATGGTGAGATAGTTTCTGAACATACTCTTGGTTTGGTATAGAACAGAATGGTATCCAGAAAAGTACCTGATTTTTTACGTCTTAATAATCAATAAGTTACGTTTTTTTGATTTTATTGACTGTCCGGTTCCGAACATCTTATGTTCTGTTTTATGCTTTATTAAAATTTATACCTGACAGAAACTTTAAAACTTCTTCCAAGTAATGGACGCGCTAAAAATATATATTGACCCGCTGCAGCACTTTGGATCTCACCCTGGCGCGGATTACCTTCTGTAAGTCCTAAGGAATTAGTAAGATTATCAATAACTCCAAAAATTGAAATTTCATTAGTGACTTTTACCGAGGCATCTATATCAACTTTCGTATAACCTGGGAGAACCTGAGAGTTCGCGACATCTGTATACCGTTTTCCTTCGTATTCTATGGCAGACTGCAGGCGAAGGCGGTCGCGGAAAAGATTGAATCCCGGAACAACCCTGACAGAGGTGCGCGGTACTCTGATAAGCCGGTTGCCATTGTAATTGTAAAGTTGCGTCAGCGTACCTCCGGAAAGACCAGATGCAACAAGTCCCTCATATTTTCCATACTGCAACGTCGCTGTCGCCGAAACATCAAACCATTTTACCGGATACAGGCCGCCCTCGAGCTCAAGACCAAACGTCTCTGTATTGGCCATCGCATTGACGGAAGTGAATCCGTTTAAGGTGCTGACTTCGTTGGTGAAACCAACATTGTGATACTTTGTCCAGAATCCTGTACCATAAAGCGAGAATAGCCTGCGGGCGTATTTGATTCCAAGTTCACCGAGTTCCATTTTCTGGGTAACAGGTACTGCATTAACATTGGTATAGTAGGTGGCAAAACCGGGAATACGTGCCGCCGAAGTATATCTGCCAAATAGGCCCATATTTCCTGAGAGTTGATAATCTGCTCCCAGTGTCCAGGTAGTGTAGTCGAAATGATGATTATAGCCTTGGGATATCCCGTTTCCGGTTGTTATCTGGGAGGTCGCATAGGTGCCTAAGTTCACCGTTTTCGATTGTCCTACCACTCCATCCGTCTGCGTATATTCCCAACGTAATCCGCCATCAATACGGAGGGCTGGGGTTATCTGCCATTCATCACTGGCATACAGCGCATTGGTGGTCTGTTCACCACGGGCATCCGCCCACTCATATCCATATTGGGATACTCCATTGTCGGAAAATGTATGTACTATGTTTCCACTGCCATCCAGGGCTACAATATTCAATAACCTTGAATTGTTTTGAACATCCAGATATACCTTTGAAGAATACCTGCTGAAGCTTTCATCGAAGTGAGCGTAATAATATCCAAGGTTGAAATCGTGTTTGGAAGAACCCGTATAAAAAACATGCGAAAGATGAAGATCGTTGGTAACTTCTGTAACAGGCATGGTAATGCCTCTTAAGCCACCTTGAATAACAAGACCATTACCGTTTTGACTGGCAGAGTTGAAGGATTTGCCTGTTGTTACATATTGAAATCCTAATTGCGTAGCGCCCGGAGCCTGTGCCAAAAGAGCCGACTGGGCTTTATAAAAGGAGTCGGCAGTCAACAAATTCAGCGCATATACACCATTGCGTTGGGTTTGCGTATTATCGAAACGAAGGGAATTTTTTAAGATCCAATTATTGGAAAGCTCAGTCTTGAACTTAAGGGTTATTTGACTTCTGTTTACAGCCGTTCCAACCGTATTATCGTAATGGTAAAGACTGCTGTCACCTTGAACCATGTTTAATTTTTCTGTTTCAGCGCCGGCAATGGCCCCGTAATTACCATCAAAGCCCGGCACAGCTACAATTTTGCCTTTGCTATTGTAGGTCATAGGTAGATCTGTGTAAAACACCACATCGTCATTCAATTGCTTGAAGTCAATATTAAAGGATGATTTTTCCCAGCTCTTGCCGAGAGACACTCTGATTTGCCCCCCGCGATTACCGGTGTACCCGGGGTTACGGACCCCCGTCCCCGTACGGTAAAACCCTCCGGCAGACATTTTCCATCCATCGGCGATAGGAGATCCTATCCAAAAATCTTCCCTGTTAAGGCTATAATCTCCCATGGTAAGCTTGAAGATGCCCTCTGTTTTGTCACCTACGGCACGGGGAATGTAGTTTACCGCTCCTGCCGGTGCATTTGAATAAAAAACAGAAGAAGGACCGCCGCGGACAACTTCAATCGACTGAATGGTCTCATCGAAACGAAATGCCTGGTCTCCGTTTAGATAGCCTAAGGCCGGGTCATGTTGTACAGGAATTCCGTCCTCCAGCAACTGAATGGATCCGAAACCATCCACGGGAACACCTCTTGCTCTCACATTACCACTCGCCTCACCTCCGGACGCTTCAACCCAGAAACCCGGTACTGATTTTAAAGTCTCGGTAACACTGGTGGGCCCCTGTAAGCTAAGCGTATTATACCCAATACTGGTAACTGAATAGCTTGTTTGAAGTTTGGTGTGATTCAGCGCACCGGCACGCCCGGTAACAATAACTTCATTTAAACCATTCTCTACCGCTTTTAATTTGATCAACAAGGATATGTCGGCATTGGCTTTTATGTTATAGCCGGATATCGTTTGAGTTTGGTAACCTACATGGGAAACAATAAATGAATAAGGACCACCTGCGGACAAATTGTGATAAGTGAAAATTCCTAAAGAATCTGTTTGTGTCGCAGCGGTTTGGCCGGAACTTTGGTTTTTTGCAAAGACAGAGGCGCTGACAACCGGCTGCCCGTTCTCGTCATTTACCTGTCCCTTTATTTCAGTAATATTTTGCGCGTTGGTAATCAACTGAATATGACAGCAGATGGCCAATATTAGCATAAACAGAAGCAATCGGGTTTTGGCAATGGATCTAATCATAATAGACTTATTCTTCGTTATAAAGATTTAATTTCTTTATTATACGCATGAATTGATCCATTCCCTTACTGTTCATATTAACTTAATATGGACTGGTGAGACGCGACCGGCCTGTAAATTAATTGCTTATAATTATGCTATCCCCTTGTTTATGTAAACCGAAGTTGTTGAGCAGAGCAACGCTTTTGAGTATATGGTAAAGCGAATCTTTTTTATCTATTTTTCCAATAAAGGACCGATTACCTAGTTCTGCCTTATTATATATAATTTTTGTTTTATAAATAAGCTGCAATTGGTCAAATACTACATCAAGAGGGTAATTGTTGAATACATAACAGTCATCTTTATCCTTTTCAAGATGTAAAATACGGGCCGATAATGAATCGTTAAAAATGCCCTTTGAAGTTGCAAGGGGATCGGCATTGATGATAGGATCTCGCTTGTTTACTTTTTTAAATATAAAAATATCTCCGGGGGTAAGGTAATATTCATTTTTATTGTCTTGGGGAGAAGGATTGGAGATTTTTGCCATTACCCTTCCTTCATGCAAAATTACTTTTGTACCATTAATGGAAGAGTTTACCGTGAAACGAGTGCCTAAAACAGTAATTAAAACAGCATTGCTATACACGGAAAAGGGCTTGGCGGCATCTTTAGCTATGTTAAAATTTGCTTCGCCATTTAAAATTACATCTCTTTTTAACGAGTTAAAGTTTGCGGGATATGAGAGTGTGCTGTTAGGCAACAATTCCACGGTAGAACCATCCCCTAGCGTCAGCGTCATTTTGGTCAGCGTATTATTAAAAATATTCTTTGGTAGGACGGCAGTTGCCGTACTAATGATGCTTGTCTTTTGTTTTTTTAAAATAAAATGCCAGGACAGGCCTACGATCAATAAAAGGGACGCCGCCACAGCCATCCATCTGATATAGGAATAAGGAGGAGAAACAGCATTTCTATTTATGTTATTCCATAATTTCCCGGATAGTTCGGGTGATAAAACATGTGCGGGTTGAAAGCGCTCCCATTCATCCACTCCTATGTATTCTTTCAATTTAGCTGGGTTTTCTTCGAGCCAGGCCTCCATAATAGCAACCTCCCGGGCATCACATTTGCCTTCAAAAAATTTTAGTATGATCTCCTCTGTAATCAAATGATGTTCAATTTATGTTAGTCGATTACGATATGCTTTTTTATCTGCTTCAGTGCCTTGTAAATATGCGTTTCTACCGTTTTTGAAGAAACAGACAAAGTTTCCGCGATTTCTCTGTAGGTCATACCTTGCTCGCGGCTCATCTCAAATACCTGCTTTCTTACGGGGGGCAAATCATTAACGGCTTCCGAAATTCTCTTTTGTAATTCGGCGCCCCTCATTTTTTCATTGGTACTGTCAACCCCTTTTTCAATATCCAGCCCGTCAAGACGAGCAGTTATTGCATCTTTGTTATTATACTTTCGCAAAAAATCAATGAGTATGGTAGTGGCGATCCTGAACAATTGTGTGGAAATAGTGTATTCTTCCCGCAAGGAGTGGCGGCATTGCCAAAGTTTAGTAAATGCCATTTGCACTACCTCTTCTGCTATATATTCGGATTTTGCTTTGTATAGAATGAAGAAATAAAGTTTTTGATGGAACCGGTCAAATACTTGCTTGAAGTAAATTTCATCCCCATTCTTTAATTCTTTAATACTAAGCAACGTTATTAAATTTCATCAATATTAGAGGCTTTTTTTGTCAATTCCAAACACCATTCATTTCGGTCAATATAATTGGTTTCCCCTCCGTAACTATAATAGTATGTTCGTGTTGCGCCATAAAGCCACCTTTATTTCCAACCAACGTCCAACCGTCATTCAGGGTTTCAGCATAAGTTGAGGTGGTTGATATAAAGGTTTCAATGGCAACAACAGCGTTCTTCTTAAACCTCGTCAGATTGTATCGGTCTTTATAATTTGCTATTTCCCTTGGTTCTTCGTGAAGGTTTCTGCCTATTCCGTGTCCTGTTAAGTTTTTAATAACTTTGTAACCACGTTTCTTGGCCTCCGTTTCAATTAAATGACCTACGTCTGAAATGCGTACGCCCCCTTTTATAGCATAGATTGCCTGATGCAAAATCTGTTTGGAGGCGTCTATGAGTTTTTGATGTTGATGGATGTCTTCCCCAAGTACAAACGAGCTGCCATTGTCCGACCAAAAGCCGCCAAGTTCGGCTGAAACGTCTATATTAACCAAATCGCCGTCTTTCAATATGCTGTTGTCGGACGGGATACCGTGACAAAATTCATTGTTTACGCTTATACAAGTCCAACCGGGAAAACCATAGGTTAGGTGTGGCGCTGATTTTGCCCCGAAACCCGAGAGAATTTTTGCCCCATAGTTGTCTAATTGTTTTGTCGTCATACCGGGTTGAGCATAGTTTCTCATTTCCTTTAAGGTGTGGGCAACGGCTTCACTTGCCTTTTTCATCCCGATTAGTTCAGATTCTTTTGTTATTGACATATTCAAATATACGCATTTACTTAATTGCATAAATCCGGTAAGCGACTTCGCCGGCAGCAGGAAAACGACCTATGCCTATTGCAACAATGCGATTAAGCCAGGCATATTTGGGAGAGCTTGTTTCAAAAGATGCACTTGTTCTGAAATAATAGTCAGAAGCAGAAAGTTCACCACCTTTGCCCGCACTTATCGTAGCAAAGTTTTTTGCATTTGCGTGATTATATCCGGAATAGGTCATATAAATAAGGGCACCATCATCTGTTTCAAAAGTGGCACGTACGTCCACTTTAAAGGTTGTGGAATCAAGAACAAGCCCCCAGTCTCCGCCGCATGTTAATATTTTACCGTTTATTTTATCACCTTTTACAACGCCATCCTTGAACGGAAAAATTAGACGTGTTCCCTTTAATACAGGTCCAACTACCTGTGGTGGATTGACATTGATATCCAGATCAAATAAAAATTCAGATTTCAATTCCTGTGCAAATAGTTGTTGATGAAAAAACAGGAAACCAATAAATAGAGAAAAGATAATTTTTTTCATAATGAATTATTTTATTTAGTCAAAAAAATCATTTATTTCACCGATTGCCGTCTTGGTACATCTAAAAAGAATATCATGCAAGTCGGTTCCGGAACTATGCAATGGATCAATGGCTTTTACAAGGGTGGTTCTCATTTTTAAAAGCTCTGTCCGGTCAAATTTTGTCGATCCTTTTACTATTTCAAGTTTCATCCGCTGCTCTTGTTGATCTTGTTTAGGGTTAAAAATTCCATTCAGCTGACTGCATTGGTCGCAGGTGCCATTTTTGTTTACCAGGGCACATCGGTTGTCAAAAATGTTGGTCATGGTATCCCTGGCATAAATCAAGAGGTGTTTTATGATTCCTTCCGTTTTGTCGAGGATGAGGCAGATCTCTTTGACAGAGAAATCATAAACGTCTTTTAAGATCAACGCTACCTGGTTTTCGATGGGTAAGGTCTTCGAAATGCAGGTGAAACAAAAATCGATATGTTCCTTCATTTCGTAGGCCCCGGCGTTGGAAGTCTGGTTAACAATCCGGAAGGACTGTCCGATCTCTTCTGTGCTGATTGCCAGATTCGCGCCCTGATCCTGGGCGTCGACTGGCCATCTCTTTAATTTCCTCAAGTGATCATAAGCCAGGTTAGTTGCTATTCTGAAGACCCAGGTCTTGAGAGAGGAGTCCTGGTTGAAAGTGGATATTTTGTCAAATGCCCTGATGAAGATATCATGGGTCAGGTCTTGCACATCATTCCGATCGGTGAGTAGGCGATAGAGGTATGACCTCAATTGATTTTGAAATTCGGCAAACAATGTTTGGAACGCATTGATATCCCCGGCCAGCGCTGTTTTAAGGATTTCTTCTCTTTCCATTTATTAAATATATTATAATACATTAAACTTCCCGCAATCCACGTCGACAATGTGACTGTTGAATAGTATCCCGTTGTCAGAAGCCAGGAAGGCAGCCGTCTCCCCTACCTGTTTCAAGGTCGGCCCGGATCCCAGGATATCATTTTTTTTGTATTGCGCAGTCATTTCTTCCCTGGAAATACCTAAGTGTTGGGAAAAATCGCTGATCATTTCCGAGATCTTATGTGACTCGTAAATGGCACTGGAGCAAATGCAGGTTACCTTGATCCGATGCTTTCCAAACTCGGCCGCCATTACCCTCGTCAATCCTTCAATAGCCGCGCAGGCGGAGGCAAACCCAGCCATATTAGGCGTCTTGGTCCTCGCCATAGATGCGTTGAACAGTAAAATGGTGCCTTCAGACCCGGATTGGATCATATACCTTGCGGCGACCCTCGAAGTAAGGAACTGCGAGCCACAGATCCTTTGCAAAGGATTCAGAAATTGCTCAAAAGTGGCCGTTGTCGAGGGCATGCCGCTTCCTGCATCCCTGTAGTAGCTCCCGATGCCATTGAATACAACATCTAATTTTCCATTGTCGGCAACGACCTTTTGTAAATAGGCCTCGATCTCGGTCTCGTTCAACGCGTCCACCTTTCCTGGTTCGGCCTGGCCGCCGCCTGCTTTGATCTCGTTGGCAAGGGCTTTTACGGCGGTGAGGTTACGGCCGGTAACATACACTTTTGCCCCGTGTTGTGCGAATGACCGGGCAACTGCCCCGGCAATTTCTCCGGATGCTGCGAATACCACCGCCACTTTGTTTTTTAACGTCTCCATTGTATTGTGTTTATCTTTTGGACGTATGGGCGATGCTAAACGGTCGGGATTTTTGTAAAATAATCTAAAGCTTATATAATCGATTGATTATAAGTAAGGTGTGAATTCCCCTGGCCCCCACTCTATGACCCACGCAAAATCTTCTCCATCTTCCTGCCCTTCGCCAACTCATCAATCAACTTATCCAAATACCGCACCTGCTGTGTCAAAGGATTCTCGATTTCCTCTACACGATACCCGCAGATTACCCCGGTGATGAGACTTGCATTGGGATTTAGCGATGCGTGTTGGAAGAACGTTTCAAAAGTTACATTTCCTTTTATAAGTTCCTGCAGCTTCTTGTTATCAAAGCCTGTTAACCACTGTATGACCTGATGTAATTCTTCTTTTGTTCGGCCTTTCTTCTCTACTTTTGCGAGATACATAGGATAGACCGAGGTAAAGGTCATTTTTGCGATACGCTGATCTTGTGTGTTTGAATTGTTCATACCAGGTATTTTTTCGTTAATCTGTTTTTACATCCCTTATGATAGCCATTCGGTGGGCGCCTTGCCAAACTTTTTCTTGAAAGAATGTGAGAAATGAGAGAGGCTTTCAAATCCTAAGTCGAGGTAGATTGCAGATGGCTTCTTGTTCTTTTTTTCGATGAGATGGCGGGCCTCCATCAGCCTTTTTTCCTGCAGCCACTGCCGGGGTGACATACCGAATGTTTTTTGGAAGTCACGCTTAAACCCTGCCAGGCTTCTCCCCGTGAGCTGTGCAAATCTTTCAACAGGGACATTGAAATGAAAATTGCTGAGCATGAATTTTTCCAGGTCGATCTTATAGGGCTCGGAAAAGTCGAATAAAAATTCCTTGAGCCCAGGCATAGTATGCAGCAATAACTGCACCCCTTCTTTCACCTTTAGCAAGCCCAGGGCAGTCGTTATCTTCTCTTCTGTATTGCGGACATAGGGTATTACGGATTGGAAATATCCCCGCAGGAAATCGTTCGCGGGGATAAGAATGTTGGGTTGGCCAGTGTATTTTTGCCGTATCTCTACTTGCTCCTCCAGGGCAATTTTCCTGAGTAGATTTTCTTGCAGGCAAATGACAATGGTTTGATAATCCTCATCGGGCAGAGGTGTCTTGGTAATTTCTCCTAATTGATTTTTTCGTATCAGTAACATCTCACCCCGCTTCATTGAAATTCTTTGGCTGGAAGTTTCCAGCATAAAATGACCCGAAACCTGCAATACCAGGGTGTTGTGCTCAAAGAAGCCTACCTTCTCCTTTCGCATGGTCGAAAGATAAGAGTAAAAGAGGACTCCCGGGATTATTTCGGTTGGATTCGTCACTACGTAAAGTTATATAAATTCGGGTTTTAGCGAGGTCCTATTATTTACCGCTGCAGGTAAGTTCCACCGGCAATTGCGCCCGGCGAAAAATGCGTGTTCAGGGTATTCAGGTCTTCAGGAGTGAACACGATCTCCATGGCTTGCATATTTTCCGGCAGCCGCGATCTCCGGCTCATGCTTACCAATGGCATAATTTCATCGCCCTGTGCATTTATCCAGGCGATTGCCAATTGCGTCGGGGTATATCCTTTTTCCTTTGCCATCCTCTTTAATACTTCGACTTTCTCCAGGTTCTTTATCAAATTCTCTCCCTGGAAACGTGAAAAGTGATGGTGGTAGTCATCGGCCGCAAGCGGTGCTCTCATCTCACCGGTTAGCAGCCCTTCAGCCGTATTGGCAAAAGCAACCACTCCAATACCCAGTTCTTTTGCCGTGGGGAGGAGATCCCGTTCTATCTCCCGATCGGCCAACGAATAGCCTATTTCCAATGCTGTTACAGGATGTACGCTATGCGCCTTGCGAAGCTGCTCCGCATTTATTTCGGATACCCCGAGGTGACGCACTTTTCCTTCTTTGATCAGGTCGGCGACGGTTCCTATCACATCTTCCACCGGAACGACATTGTCCAGTCTGCATGGCTGATAAAGATCAATGGTCTCTATGCCCAAACGCACCAAAGAATAGTTGATGAAGTTCTTAATGGCGATGGGACGCAGGTCCAGTCCAAGCCATTGACCGCCGTAAAAGATCGCGCCAAACTTAACACTGATAAAGGCATCATCCCTTCTGCCCTTGATGGCTTTGCCCACAAGCAGTTCGTTATGGCCGCTACCGTAAAAGTCCCCTGTGTTCACGAAATTAATGCCGCTATCCAATGCCATCTGAATGGTAGCAATACTTTCCCTTTCATCATTCACCGGGCCACCCCAAACGGATGACATCCGCATACAGCCTAATCCGAGTTTTGACACGAGTGGGCCTTCTTTGCCCAGGGTTATCTTTGAAATTGTTTTCATTACTGTTATTTTATAAATTAATGACACAAAGATCAGGGGTTGAACCTCATGGCTGATTTCTCATACGGCTCAATTTACTTGTCTGGGTGGCTCACTCCTCGGACACTTGTCACGTTTTCCTGCGCTCATCTGTCTATATCTGCAAATCATATTTTCAACCTAAAATGTACGAAAATGAAAGAGAGGATTTCCTTCAAAGAGGTGCCGCAGGAACCCGTTGCAGCATTGCTTTTAATAAGTAAGTATTTGAAAAAGAGCGGATTAGAGGATGGCCTAAGGGAGTTGATCGAATACCGGGTATCCCAGATCAACGGCTGCGCCTTTTGTCTGGACATGCATCATAAAGACGCTATCCACCATGGAGAAACGGAACAGCGCCTGCACTCACTGCCGGCCTGGCGGGAATGTCCCTGGTACAGCGATAGGGAAAGGGCAGCACTGGCCTATACGGATTCGCTTACGACCCATGCCGACGCAGACGAACCCATTTTTGCCACACTGACCTCTTTTTTTAACAACAAAGAAATAGCAGATCTTACCTTTGCGATTACCCTAACCAATACCTGGAACCGCCTTAACATAGCATTCCGCACTACACCCGGCACCTACCAGGTAGGTCAGTTCGGATAATTAAAAAACTTAGCATTGAAAGACTATCAATCTATCCTCTTTCCTTATGCCTACAACATCCTCGGCTCTGCCGAGGATGCTAAGGACGCTGTGCAGGATGTCCTGTACAAACACCTTTCCGGCGGGCAAAAAGAGGTGGACAATGAGAAAGCCTATCTCATCAAGGCCGTCATTAACCAATCTATCAACATTAAAGAGAAAAATAAAAAGATCCGATACGGCGATGAATGGCTGCCTGAACCCATTGCTACAGAAGAAACCGACAAAGCCATCCGGCTCAACGACATCGCCGCATACTCCCTGCTGATCCTGCTGGAAAAGCTAAACCCAAAAGAAAGGGCGGTCTTCATCCTGAAAGAAGGGTTTGGCTATGCACATGAAGAAATTGCAGAAGTCTTGTCGGCAACAGTAGAGAATTCCCGTCAGTTGCTGAGCCGGGCCAGGCGTAAACTCGACGCGGATAAACAGGTCAGCCGGCTGGAAAAGCCCCGGCAACTGCTTTTACAGCAATTTTTACAGGCTGTCCGGGATAAGGATATTCACACCCTTGAACACCTGCTGACAGAAGATATACAGTATTCTGCCGACGGCGGCGGCGCTATCAAAGTCGTGGCTAAACACTGCAGCGGCATCAAAGAGGTCATCGATCTGCTATTCCTGGTATACACCCGCTTCCAGGCAACCGCCACCGTTGTTCCCACGGTTGTCAATCACCAGCCCGCCTTCCTCTATTATCGAAAGGAGCAACTCTTCCTTTGCCAGATCTTTGGCTTCTCCTCCGATGGGAAGATCTCACAGATCAATAATGTAGTTGACCCGCAGAAGTTAAAAGGTTTCAAGCCCGGTCCCCGAACTTAGATTGTGTTGCAACTTTCTCGCCTTTTTTTCCCAGTCCTTAACTGCATTGAAATTTATCAGGTATTACCTGAACAGCTTCCATAGGGATCTTTAGACAAAGAAATTCCCCTGCTTAAAGTGTTGCTTCTAATCGATTTCCAAAACTTAGGGTATTTATTTATACTTTCTACCAGCTTGCTGGCGTCAAACTTCCTAAGCTCCATAAACATTTTTAATCCAAATGTAGCTTTATCAATGTACATCGACTGCATTACTTCAATTTGCGTGTTCTTTTCTTTTATAGTTTGAAGACTGTCAAAGGCGACCCAAAAATGGTCGATATCCGATGTAAGGACAGTTGGCTCGTTTTGTCCACAAACAATAATAGAGATCGTAAGAGAAAGAATTAATACAATAAGACATTTGGACATACTTATTTGCTATTTTTTGAGCATTTAAGGCATTGGCGCCGGTCTTGGGTGAAGAGGTTCATAGACCCCAAGTTTTCCTCCGCCCGGCAGGGTCAGATAAGTCAGATGGCCCCATCTTTGATTTTGAACCGGATCACAATGTATCTTCGCCTCAGTCATTTGCTGAATGAAATGTTGAATGTTATCACACATAAAAAACAGCTCACTGGGGCTATTATTGTTTTCAGATGGATGAACGGCTATTTCTGAAGGCGGCAGGCCAAATATTAGCCATCCGTGTCCGACGTCAACGTTCGTCAAATGCAGAACGTCTAATAGGAAGTTTCTATCAGCTTCCGGGTTCGAACTGTACAAAATGGTGTGCGCTCCTGTTATCATAAGAAATTTTATTTATATGAATACTTCCCGCAATGAGTGAAAGTGTAAACATATTGAAAAATGCCTTACTTTTTCAATTATAGCGCTGGATAATTATTGGGTTTGCGAGGGTGGATTTCCAGATTTCCCATCGACATTGAAGATGGAAAACCCAAAGCCGACTGACAGCCAGGGTTTTTTATTATAGATCCATTCATACTTCGACTGCGTCGCCTTATTCAGAATATCCCACCCATAGAATACTCCGGCTTGCGCTTTTCCAAACTCAAAGACTACACCCAAAGATGGCGAGAAAACTGCAATGTTGGTTAACGGCTGCCCGATCACTTTCCCCTTTGTGTTAAAACTATCCAGTGATATGGTCGAAATGGAAGTGCCTAAAAGAAAGTTTATATAATTGGATCTGTATTTTGACAACCTCACTTTAATTCCCGCCGTGGAACCTAACGACAGATTACCCTGAAAGTCAAAGCTGCTTCCCAGTCGTAACTTTAGGGGCATCGTTACCAGCCCTACCGTAAAGACGACACTTTTTATTCCCGAATTATAAACCTTCACACAATTGGAATCCAGGTCATATCGCTGTATCATGAAATATTTGTCAATTCTGTTCCCATAGTCATTAGTCGATGAGATCTTTCCCGAGTCATGACCCCAGCGCGAGGTTGAATCCCATTCAGATTTGCGGATAGGATCATTTTTGAGTATGGGATCATTATAATACTTTCTTAGGCCGGAGTCTTTTTTACGGCTCCATACTAGATATCGAATAATAACGGTGTCATTTGTTGTGTTCAGAGGTCTTACTAAAATAAATTTAGACCCAAATGGAGGGGTAGAAAATTTATCATCCTGATAGATCCTTTTCCCTGTTATGTAACAGGGAAAAACAGCAATGCTATTTCTGATTTCATACACTTTGGAATTTTCCGGTTCCTGGCAGTAACCCTTATTTGTTATTACAAATAGCACGGTGATTAAAAGGAGAAGTCTGTGCTGCATATAAATTTAGTTTAAAAGTGATAGCATAAAATTGCTTAAACAAACTTATAAATGCAGGAAGATGCAGTCAATGCCATAAGCATGGTAAATATTGGCCGGTTTTAATGGACTAATACCATAAATATGGCAGAAAAGTAAGTGCGATTTTCAGAACTTAATAGTTTCCATAGCCTCCAACTCAAAAGTGAGGTTGACAGACCGGTCGCCCTTAGGCCGGGTACGGTGCCTGACATTCGCAGGAATTGTAAACAATTGTCCGGGCGCCAGCTCCACCGTCCGATCTTCCAGATCAATACACACAACTCCTTCTATTCCCAAAAAGGTTTCATCACTATTCGGGTGATAGTGCCAATAAAAGGGTTCTGTCATGACACTGAGCCTTACAACGTGATCATTTATCAGTGAAACAGGAATATTTTTATAGCTCTTGATTTCCTGGGTTTCCAGCTGCACATCAATTACCGTCAACGGGGGGATCATAAGCGTACTATTATTTTGGATACACAAAATTTGTTTGTTCCTCCTTCATTTTTATGGGCCTAACCTCGATACTTGCCGAAGGAACAAATTCAAATTCAGGATTGTCCTTTGCCATTTCAATTGCTTCGTCAATATTGTTTGCTCGGATGTGATAATAACCGACTTGTACTTCTTTTGTAGGGTCAACGGCAATACTTGCCCAGCCCCCTAAGGTCTTTGAAATAACAAAACCTTCACGAACGATAGGTTGAGCAGCAATTAATTTGCCTTCAGCCTTCAGCCTCTCTATGTAGACCTCGCATTTTTTCACAAATGCCAGGTGTTTTTCTGGTGGCAAGGCTGCCTTTGCATCCCCTGCGTTGCGTATGTATAACATAAATTCTTTCATTGTTTATGAGTTTAATAGTTCATTCCATTTTTTGACATTCACCCCCTTTATCAGCAGCCATAGACATAGGGAGAACTCCCCTATAAAAGCTAATGGTCCCAGCAGAATAGGAAACAAGGAGCCTTCTAATTTCGGGGAAAATATCAACAGAAAAGTGTTTGTAAGGTAACATAGGCCGGCAATGGTTATCAAAACACCCAAAGCTCTGGGCAGAAATTCAGATTTAAAGATCAGGTAACCATCTATAAGGCATTCAAAGCCAAAGAATACAAGACCGAACCCAAAGCCGTATTCATGGGCCTTGATAAACAGCGAATTCAATACCTGCAATTGTTGCTGAGTGAAAGCCTTGGAGTAACTGGTATCCTCCAACAGGAACAGCGGCATCATCAAATTCATTTTATTGGCGACCAAAACAGCTGTTTGTATCAACCCGAAAAGTAGCGAAAGCAACGCGAGGGTTTTATTGACCCGTTTGAAAAGCATATAATAGACGACTCCCAAAACGAGATCGAACACGTGCATAACCAAATCTCCAAATACGCCGATACGCCACAGCGTGGGGGAAGCCGCTATATTTTGAGTCGTTGCAAGGGCATCCCCCGGCACAATGATCTTACTTCTGATAAATATCTCTCCCATAGCGCCCGCCACAATTATTATCAGATAGGCCAGACCGCCAATCCGGGCATACACTTTTGGCGAGATTTCAAAGTTTTGGTTTACCATCTTATTTCAATTACATCAAAAGTATGGATATAGTTTCGTATATTTTTGGGGTCCAATAAATTAATAAAATGATCTTTATCACGCAACTCATTTACATCCTGGACGGACAGGAAGGGGTTTTCGATCAATTTGAAGCCATTGCCATTCCAGCCATTTCAAAATATAATGGGCAGCTTTTGCTTCGGGTGCGGCCCGATAAAGATGCGTATATAGAAAATAATATAGATCGGCCATATGAAATTCACCTGGTGGAGTTTGAAACGGACGATGACTTGACCAATTTTATGCAGGACGAAGACCGAAAAAAGTTTCTACACTTGAAAGAACAATCCATAAAATCCGTTTGGCTTATAAAGGGGACAAGGTTGTGACGGTCAGAAGCTACCCCATTTTTTATCTTGTACTAATTTTTTTAACTTTAAGAATAAAACTAGATCATATGGACGGAATAAGAAAAGACAACATCAAACAGGAAGTTTTTGACTTGTATGATGACTATGCCCACAACCGGCTCAACAGACGTGAATTCGTGGAAAAATTGTCCACCTATGCGGTGGGAGGGCTTACGGTTGCGTCACTGATGAGCTTTTTAATGCCCGATTACAAAGGCGCTATCCAAACCCAACGGGATGACCCACGGCTGAAGTCGGAGTACGTACAGTACGAGTCTCCAAAAGGCGGCGGAACCATCAGGGCATTGCTGTCAATGCCGGCGGATACAAAAAAGAGACTGGGAGGTATTGTAGTGGTTCACGAAAACCGGGGGCTCAATCCGCATATCGAAGACGTGGCAAGAAGGGCAGCTTTGGCAGGGTTTATCACGGTCGCTCCTGATGCCTTAACCCCTTTAGGCGGTTATCCGGGTAACGATGATAAAGGTCGTGAACTCCAAAGCAAACTGGATAGAAATAAGATGCTGGAAGATTTTATAGCCGCCTATGATTACCTGAAAAAACACCAGGACTGTAATGGCAAAGTGGGCGTTGTAGGCTTTTGCTTTGGCGGTTGGATAGCCAACATGATGGCTGTCCGTATCCCGGACCTGTCAGCGGCTGTTCCGTTTTATGGAAGCCAGCCTTCGGCTGAGGATGTCCCTAAAATAAAGGCGCCGCTTTTGCTGCACTATGCCGGGTTGGATACCCATGTGAACGAGGGCTGGCCGGCGTATGAGGCTGCTTTAAAACAAAATAACAAAGAATACACGGCTTACATCTATCCTAATGTAAACCACGGCTTCAATAATGATACGACTCCCCGCTATGATAAGGCGGCAGCCGACCTTGCCTGGCAACGCACCATTCAATTTTTTAATGAAAAACTGAGCTAAAACCTCGTATGGAAAAGAAAGAACAACAAGTATGGCTTATCACCGGGGCATCTTCCGGTTTTGGAAAGGCTTTTGCCGAATATGCGATCAGTAAAGGTTACAACGTTATCGTTACCGCCAGACGTACGGATAAATTGGAAACAATAAGAGCCCTGGCGCCGGACCAGGTAGCCGCGATCCGAATGGATGTTACCGATAACAAGGAGGTTGCCTCAGCGCTGGAACAAGCCATTCGTCGCTTTGGTAGGATTGATGTGCTTATTAACAACGCCGGTTATGGCATTGTAGGCGCGGTGGAAGAAACACCCGACGACGAGCTCCGCGCACAAATGGAAACCAATTTTTATGGCGCCGTCAACGTCATAAAGGCGATCCTGCCTCAACTCAGAGAACAAAGATCCGGCGCCATCGTAAATATCAGCAGTTTGGGCGGCCAGCTCTCTTTCGCGGGATTCGGCGCTTATTCTGCTTCAAAATTTGCACTGGAAGGCATTTCAGAGGCGCTGGCGCCTGAACTGGCCCCTTTCGGGATCAAAGTATTGATCGTCGAGCCGGGCCAATTCAGAACCGAGCTGGCTGGCGCAGCCATGAAGCATATGCCGGAGATAGGCGCTTATAAAGATACCGTAGGAAAAACAAGAGAATTTGCCAAAACGATGGGTGGCACCCAGGAGGGCGATCCTCTAAAGGCTGCCGCCGCCATTGAACAGGCCCTGCAGTCGCCAACAACACCCCTGCGCCTGCAACTGGGCAGGGATGCCGTGGACGCCATCAGACAACATAGTGAAAAATTGCTGGAAGACCTTGCCGGATGGGAAAAGGTGGCCGTTGACACCAGGCTGGCCGGTGTATAGTCATTGGAAATTTAATCGACGATCATCCCCGCGGTCAGGTTAAGGATGGTCCCCGTTATGGCACTGCCTTCTTCAGATGCTACGAAGATAGCCGCGTTTGTCAGCTCTTCGAGCCTGGTCAATCGTTGCCTATGCGTCATACCTTCCATAACGGAATGAAATTGCTCAAAACTTATACCGTGTGCCTTTCCATGAATACCCCAGACCTCGTCAATCAGCGACGTCTCCGGAATGCCGGTCGTAAGAAGGCAAACCGACCGCACCCCATACTGTCCGCATTCCACTGAAAGAGAGCGGAACAAAGCCTCTATTGCCGCCCAGGCCGGCACCATGCCTCCCACAAAAGGAGGGCTTATCCGACTCGCGTTGGGCGTATGCATCAGCATCACTCCATTCCCTTGCTTAACCATACGGCGTGCTGCTGCCTTTGCCGTCACAAAGTGAGACTTCGCATAAGTAGCGATCGGGAGGAAGTAACTCTCCAGGGAGAGTTCAGTGAGGGCAATGCCTTGAATGCCTTTTTGGGGAATCCCGATAGCGTTGAAAGAAATGTCGATTTTCCCTGTTTTCTTGATTACTTCACTCATGTGTCTCTCTACAGCCTGCTCGTCGAGAGCGTCGAGCAGGGCCGTCTCGATGGTCCCTCCACCGGGCAGGATGTCGGCAATTAGGGCATCAAGCTTTGCTTTTGTGCGGCCCGTCAAAAAGACCTTGGCGCCTTCCCGTGCAAAGGCTTTTGACATCGCCCCTCCGACAGTGCCATCTCCGTAAATAACGGCAACTTTGTTTTCCAGTCTTTTCATAATAATTGGTTTTATTTTACACCAGAACCTTGTTTCAAATAGGGCATACCCTTGCCTGTTGTCAGCAAAGCCTCTAAGCTGGCGAGAAACTGATCCCAGCCGGCCTCACACACGTCATAACATTCGAGGCTTTGATTCAGACCCTCGTGCAAAAAAGTTAAGGTTGTACCCTGGCGGGCAGCGCTAAAGGTCCAGACCTGCCTGGTACCTTCCCATTCCGCCTTGTTTTTCAGGGAAGCCATGTCAATATATGCTTTAACACATTTCCACACTATTTGCTTATTGGGTAGCGCCTCCTCAATAGCAAATGTCTTCCGCGTTCCGCCAAACGCGATGGTAAAATGGTCACTTGCCCTGGCCGCGGCCCCGGTCAGGTCATTACTCCACCAGTCCGCAATATGTTCAGCAATAGCAGCATAAACTTCACTCACCGGTTTGTTTACAGTGAATCTTTTTTGATAGTCGCTCATATGGATTTTTTTTAGATTCAGCTCAGCATCCCCTGCATGCCAAAAGCCGTTAAAAAATTATCGAATTGCTCTTTCACCTGTTTGTTGGCAACTTCAGCGAAGTTCCCGGTTGCAGGATCTACAACGGTCCGTAAAGGTCTTTTGCCGGGAGGCGTATCAATAAGTTTTACAATAGCGTCGGCAACCAGTTGAGGGTTGGGCTTCATATTTTCAAACATCTGCCCGATACCTGCCCCAATTTGTTCCGGGACTTTTGCCAGGTCGCCGTAACCGGCAATGACAGTAGCATCTGAACCGGTTAGTATCTTCCCAAAAATATCAGTAGGGAATGCACCGGGTTGTATCATGACAACATCCACTCCCAGGGGCCTTACTTCATAATGCAATCCTTCCGTTAGCCCTTCCACGGCAAATTTCGCACTATTGTAAACCGTCATAAATGGGGGAGAGAAACGACCTGCCACGCTTGAGATATTAATTATTAACCCCTCTCCCTGCCTGCGCATCTGAGGTAAAGCTGCCTTAATGGTTCTCCAGGGCCCTTTCACATCCACATCCATTATTTTCTCCACATCGTCTTCCGTAAATGTTTCAGCAATCCCGGTTGCATAGATTCCTGCATTATTTACCACCACATCGATCCTGCCTTCCTTCTCAATGATGGCCGCTACCGTATCGGCTACAGACTTTCCATCGGTGACGTCCACCTCTACCACTTCGATATTTGCCTGCTGAGCCAATACCTTTGCTTTATCTGCATTACGACCTTTCGTATCACGCATGGTAGCATATACTTTGTGGCCTAAAGCCGCGCAACTGTTGGCCGTCAGCCAACCAAAACCGCTGTTGGTTCCTGTGATCAAAATGACTTTCTTTTTCATGTTTTTTAAATTAATAAAGTAAAACTACAGTCTTAATATCACAGGCACCGGGTGCTAAATAGACATTCTTCAGGGTTGATTTGGACAGAATAATCCTGTATCTTGCCTAAAATTTTATCATGAAACAAGTGACGATCCTTGTCCCCAACGGCTACGCCGACCTGGGCAGTATAACGGGCTCGTTTGAGATCCTGACCAGGGCGAATGAGTACTGGCAAAAGTTAGGCAACAAACCCAAACTCGAAATTCATATAGCCGGCTTCGTGACAGAACTAAAATTGGATGTCGGCTTGTTTTCGATCCATCCTGAAAATATTACGGATATCGTAAACCCGGACCTGCTGATCATACCCTCCGTTTCTGATCATTACGATACCATCATTGAAAAGAATCCGGCGCTTATTACCTGGATCAGGGACCAATATAAAAGCGGTGCAGAAGTGGCAAGCATCTGCACAGGAGCGTTTTTGCTGGCCGCTACCGGCTTACTGGAAGGGAAGAGCTGTTCCACACACTGGCATGCAGCAAGCGACTTCCGGCGGCAGTTTCCCAACATTAACCTTCATACGGATAAACTGATTACCGCTGAACAGGGAATCTATACCAACGGCGGCTCCTACTCCTTTTTGAACCTGATCCTGTTCATAATTGAAAAATATTTTGACCGGCAGACCGCTATAGTCTGCTCAAAAATGTATCAAATTGATATGGACCGTACGTCGCAATCGCCATTTATTATCTTTCAAACACAAAAAGATCACGGTGATGAATTGATTGACAAAGCGCAAACTTACATGGAGGAAAATCTGAGCGAAAAGATCTCTTTCGAAGAGCTGGCCTCAAAATTGGCGATCAGCAGGCGCAACTTTGACAGACGATTTATCAAAGCTACCGGAAATACCCCGGTGGAATATCTGCAACGTGTAAAAGTGGAAGTGGCAAAAAAGGCGCTGGAAAAAGGCAGGAAAACCATCTTTGAGGTCATGAACGAAGTAGGTTATTCAGACGATAAGGCATTCAGAGAAGTCTTTAAAAAGATAACAGGCTTATCTCCCCTGGATTACAAAGCGAAATTTAACAAAGAAGCTGTTCTGATCTAGCCTGATTACCTACCCCCGCCATTCATTTCTTCCCCCTTCTCTTTTTCAGTGGAGGGATCTTGCCGATACGTGGATCCCTCCGGACGATCAGTTCACAAACCCTGATCGCCGCCGCCTCAAAATCATCTGCCGTCACCGGTATCATTTGCCACCCTGCTCCCGACTCCTTTGTCTTCGGCCCGGCAATCATACGGAGAACAGGCAGCTCCTTATTCAGACTTTCCTGCCCGCCCTTGGCCGTAGCGATCCAGATCCCGTTCATCTCCGGCTGCTTGTCCCGTTCCCGCAATATCAGCAGCAGCTTTTCACCGGAATATACAGCGAACATGCCAAAGAAGGGTTTGACCGTCGTCTCGATCGGCAACAGATAGTCAAGAATAAAATCAAAAGGTATCTCGCGGTTCACAACACGCAATTTATGCTTGTTCCGTTCATGTACAATTAATTTATGATGGTTGAATAATATTCTTCCATCCGGGCATCCGTGCTCCAGAAGTTGGGGGGCGTCGCACCCTCCAGACAGGCTATCAAAATATCCAGGTGCGTATGCCAGCCGCCTGCCACGCTGAGCCGGACATCCTTATTCGCGGCCAGTTTGCGATGTATCACGGTCAACAACACCGTCTCCCCTTCTTCGGTTAATTCAAACGTGACTTCTGACTGATCCTCCCAGGTAAAGCTCAACAAATGGGGCGGATCGATCTTTAATACGGTTCCCGTAAAATGATGCCCGGATGCCATGTTCTTGTATTTTTCGGGCGGAGACCCGGGAAGGGGGCTGAGATCCTGGTGGAAGAAATGCAGGTTGACCTTACCCCCTTCAAATAGCTCCATCTCTCCCGTAGCCAGCCATTTCCCCCGTTTGTCTGATTCGGTAAGAAAAGACCATACTTTTTTAACAGAGCCCTTCAACCGGCGCTCGAAACGGATCGTATCGGCGGCTATCATCACTCCTTGTTTTTCCATATGCATTTATTTGTTTATTTATTCAGGTTCGTTTATTAGTTTCTCCAGCGTATCCAGTCTGCTTTTCCAAAATGCCCGGGATTGTTGGGCCCATAACGACACTTCTTCCAATGCGTCCAGATGGGCGGTACAATGCCTTTCCCGACCTTGTTTTACAATGGCCACCAGGCCGCACTCCGCCAGGATGCGCATATGTTTTGAAATAGCCGGCTGGCTTATCTTAAAATTTTCCGCCACCGCATTTAACGTCAGCGTTTGCCCGGCCAGTAAGGTGATAATGGCTCGCCGGGTTGGGTCGGCGATAGCCTGAAATACATCTCTGCGCGCTCTCATGGATAGTTGCTTTAAATTACCAAACCAAATGGTTATGTAAACCTAAATATAACCATTCGGTTTACCAAATATTTTTTGGAGAAAATTGTTAATTTGTCACATGAGCCAACTTATCCTCACCAACTCACAAGTCCGAAAAATCATCCTGCACGCAGCCGGTTTAGCAAAAACAGCCCCCTTCGGTAAAGGCAGGGAGGCGGTCTACAAACTGATCGATCACCTCGGTTTTGTTCAGCTCGATACTAATTATGTCATCGAAAGGGCCCACCACCATGCCATTGCCACCCGCGTGCCTGATTATAAACCGGAGTGGCTGGAAGAACTGCAGGCCGATGGACGGATCTTTGAATTCTTCATCTCCGACTCGGGGTTCATCCCCATGCACGACTTCCGCTTTTCACTGCCCGTAAAGCAAGGTTTCATAGCCAGGAGAAAACCCCTGGAACAGGCCGAGATCAATCTCATGAACAAGGTGCTGGACAGGATAACACGCGAAGGGCCGCTGATGGTAAAGGACTTTGACAACGATCGCCAGCAGGCAAGTTCAGGCTGGTGGGATTGGCGACCATCCAAGATGGCGCTCGAGCGGTTATACCTGGACGGAAGACTGATGACCACCCGGACAAAAGATTTCCATAAAGTATATGATCTGCCGATGAACATCATCCCGGATGACATCGATACGACGATGCCGACACCCGAAGAATATGCAAGACATGTCATTCTGCGCACCATGGGATCCCTGGGTATAGCCTACGCAAAAGAGCTGGCCTGGCGTGCCCGTTGGGTAAAAAATAATCTGGTAAAAAAGGAGGTGGAAAAACTGGCGGATGAGGGCCGGCTTTGCCGGGTAACGATCAACGGTCTTAAATCCGCCCCCCTCTACATGTTACCCGGGTATAAAAACAAAAAGATCGAGCTGTCCGGAGACGCATTTATTCTTTCGCCATTCGACACCCTGAATGTCTTCAGACATCGTCTGAGGGATTTTTTCAACTTCGACTACCAGATAGAATGTTTTGTGCCCGAGCCCAAACGGAAATATGGCTATTTCTCCTTACCCGTATTGATCGGTGACACCTTTGTCGCCAGGATGGATTCAAAAGCCGATCGGAAACAAGGAGAGCTGATCATTCACAACCTTCACTTCGAGCCGGTAAAATTGACCAAACCCATGATCAATAAGTTTGCCGACGCCATTCGGGCCTTTGCGGAATTCAATCAATGCGAGACCATCACCGTGAAAAAATCAAATGACAAGTCAGCCCTAAAGGCCATCCGCAACGTATTATAGACATTAATCTCCTGTTCGAAGAGCCTTTATCGGACTGGCTATCGCCGCTTTAACTGCCTGATAGCTGATTGTTATCAGCGTTATGCCAATAGCTGCCAGACCAGCTATCAGGAACACCCACCCCCCGATGGGGACCCGGTAGGCAAAATCCTGCAGCCACCCATGCATAAAATACCAGGAGATGGGCGATGCAATGACAAGGGCCATGATCACTAAAATTACAAAGTCCTTACACAAGATCGAGACAATACCGGCGACACTTGCCCCCAGGACCTTCCGGACTCCAATTTCTTTGGTACGCCGCTGGATCGTAAAGATGGCCAGCCCCAATAACCCCATGCAGGAAATAAGGACAGCGATAACCGTGGCTGCATTCATTAGTTGTGAGGTCCTCTGTTCGGTGGCATATAACCGGGCGATGGTTTCATCGAAGAAACTGTATTCGAATTTTTCGTTCGGATACAACTCCTTCCAGTTTTTTTCAATGGCCGCCATCGTGGCGCGGAAATGGCTGATATCCCCTTCCCGGGTAGCGAGCTTCACGCTGATGGACCGCTCACTGTTTTTATCGGAACTGAGAAAAAAAGACCGGATAGGCTCATGCAGTGATTTTGAATGAAAGTCTTTTACCACTCCGACAATAGTTCCTTTTGCTTCGTTCATGCCATTCTGAACTCGTATACCAAGGGCGTCCTCCCCTTTCTTAAACCCTAGCTCCCGTACGCAGGTCTCGTTTACCAGGAATTCCCTGACGGTATCGGAATGTAAAATATTCCGGCCGGCGATGATATGCAGATCATATAAGGGAACATAATGCTCGTCGCACATCTCATAAGAGGCGCCGGGTTTGAATTCCGGGTTGTCCACACGCTGGATATAGGTGTTGGAATGGCTTTTTGCCACAGGTGTCTCCAGGTGTGTGCTCACCAATTGAACACCAGCGATCTGCCTGACCTTTTCTGCAAAGATGCCGGCCTGATCGATGGGTTCGTTCCAGCCCGTTCGAAAAGAGACAATGGCGTCCTTCGCAAAGCCCAGGTCCTTATTCATCATAAAACGGATTTGCTTGCCGATGACCAGCGTGCAGATGATAAATACCAGGGAAACGGTAAACTGGAACACGATCAACCCTTTTCGGAGAACCTCCGTTTGGAAGAATTTTTTCGCGGTCTGCCCTTTCAGATTAATGACTGGCAGATGGGAAGATAAGACCTCCGCAGGGTAAAACCCGGCCAATAGAGTGGTGACAATGGTTATCAGGACCAGAAACAGCAGTGTGGAGGGAGATGATAAATGCAGGCTTACCCCCGGTGGCATCATGGAGTGAAAGATATGGAGCAGGGGCCAGGCAAGCATAAGAGAAATAACAACGGAAATGGAGGTTATCAAAAGGGTTTCTGTCAGGAACTGTCTCCGAAGATTGGCCCTGCTGCTTCCCAACACTTTTCGTACCCCTATTTCCTTGGCCCTATGGAAGGATTGAGCGGTGGATAAATTGATAAAATTAATGGCGGCAATCACTAAAATGAACACTGCAATGCCCATGAGGGTATACAGACTTGGTAAATGGGCTTTCCGGGAATAGACATCCCGGTAAAAACTATTAAAATGAAGATCCGACAGGGGCTGAAGGGACAGTTGCGTCGTATGGCCGGGATAGGGCGGCACATGCGCCTCCAAAAATTTCGGGAACTGGCTTTCCACCTGCGCGGGAGTTATCCCCTTCGCCAATTTTACGAATCCCTGCGCGTCCGGGTTCCAGTTACCCCAATGATCGGTATGAATTTGCTCTTTTAAAAAACTGTGCCGGATAGTAGCAAACGAAATAAAGTCTTTAAAGGCAAGGTCCGTATTCTTATCCCAATCTTTTACGATGCCGGATACAGTGAGATGCAAAGAATCATTCCGATACACGTCTGCATAAAAAATATCTTTCCCCATGATCTCCTCCGGCGGTTTCTGCCCGAAATATCGATAGGCTTCCCTTTCGGACAGCACGACCTTAAAGGGCTCGTTCAGCGCCGTGGCAGGGTTTCCTTCCAGCCATTGGTAGTGGAAAAGGGCAAAAAAGGGCTGTTCCGCGATAATGATGGGTGATACCTCCTCCCCTCTTTTGGCTGCATCGAACCGTTTCGGTTCTCCATGTTCATTGGGGATTGTGACCCGGGCATAGTAATTATGAAACTCGGTGACATTTTCAAACCCCGTCAGTTCATTTCGCAGCGCCATCGGCAAAGGGTTCATCACAAAACCTATCCCCTCTTTATTCCCCTGGTTGTCCTGTTGAACGGCTACCAGGCGATAAATGCGGTCTTTGTCGGGGTGAAAATCATCATAGCTCAGTTCAAAGCTTGTGATGAGGTAGATGATCAAACTGGCGCAAATGCCTAAGGACAGGCCAAAGATGTTTATAACGGCATTTCCTTTATTCCGGATAATATTGTGTCCCGCAATTTTGAAATGATTCTTTACCATATTTGAAAATATGGGTAAAGACAATGAATCGCAATAAATGTTGCACGGGGATCTGCTACCTGCCTAAAGGGCTATTTTTCTATTGGCTGTACGCCGGCCGTCTCTATCAGATACTCCGCCCTCTTCTCCATAACCTCTCTATGGGTTTGGCCCCAGCCTTCCAGCTGTTTCCAGATCGGCGCCAGTTGCCGGGCGCTTGGCGACAGGTGATATTCCACCCTTGGCGGCACATCCGCATGCACGGTCCTGCCTACCAGGCCATTCTTTTCCAGTTCCTGCAAGTGCAGGGTGAGCATGCGGTCGGTTATATTGGGCAGATGTTTCTTCAACTCGCCAAAACGCAGGGTCCTTCCCTCCAGTTTATACAAAATGAGCAGCTTCCATCTACCACCCAGGATATCGACGGCATAGACCATACCGCAGAAATCGATCAGCTTTTCCCGGTTCAGGGAATTGGTGGAGGTCGGTTTACGTTTTCCCATTACTTACATTTTTGTGTGCTCCGCACAATCCGTTGTGCCCTGTAAAAATAACCGATCCGGTACTAGTTTTGTTCACCCATTTAAAAATCAGGGACTATTATGAAAGTATTGATCCTTCTGGCGCATCCGGAACCGCAAAGCATGAACGGCGCCCTATTTACCACGGCTATCGAAACCCTGGAAGCAGCAGGACATCAGGTCAGGACCTCCGATCTTTATGCTATGCGCTTCAATCCCATATCTGACCAAAACAATTTTACAAGGCTACAGGATCCCGCCTTCTACAAACAGCAGTTGGAAGAGTTGCACGCTACGGAAACAGACAGCTTCGCCGCCGACATCGACAGTGAGCAGCAAAAAGTGGAATGGTGCGATCTTATGATCTGGCAGTTTCCCCTCTGGTGGTTCAGCGTACCGGGGATCCTGAAAGGCTGGGTGGACCGTGTCTTCGCCATGGGAAGGTTTTACGGCCAGGGCCGGATCTATGAACAAGGGGTATTCAGGAGTAAATTGGCCCTGCTGTCCCTTACCACAGGCGGTACGGGGAACGACTATGAGCAAAAGGGCCTGCAAGGTGATATCCACAACATGCTCAAACCCATCCACCGGGGTATGCTGCGGTTCACCGGGTTCAGCGTACTGACGCCGCATATCATTTATGGCCCTGCCAGGCTGTCTCCCGACCAACGCAGGCAGGAACTGGACCGATGGAAGAACAGGCTGCTGGAAGTATTCAGCGAGAGACCGGTAGAAGTAGGCGCGTATTGATGCCCGCCAATCAATGCCTGCAAATGGATACTCGCCTGTCAATGCCCGATTATGGATGCGTGGGAGAAGATCCGGTACCTTCCGGCCAGCGCGCGCGCCACATATGTTTTCCCTGAACCGGAAGGCCCGAAAATTAATGCTTTCATCCTTTAATATACGAAAGAAGAAAAGCTTTTTGGTACATTTAATCCCAAATCAAACAAGGAATGGCCAAATTCATTCAGCAGAACCTGTATCTGTTACTACTTCTCACCTGTATTATAGATCTGTCGGCCTGCGCCCAAAAGATGGACTTCGAGGAATACGATCCCAAATCTACGTTGGTCGTCCCGGCGCATATCATCACACATTCGAAATATCCCTTCATCGACATCCATAACCATCAGTGGGACATGCCTTCACAGGATCTTAGCGAATTGATCAGGGAGATGGACAAGCTCAACATGGCAATCATGAACAACCTTAGCGGAAGGGGCTATAGGGAGGCTAACGGCATCTTCGACGTACAGGATTCCACCTATTTCAAAAAGGCGCAGGCCAATATCAGAACGCACTACCCCACCCGCTTCACCGAGTTCACCAATCTTTCCTTTGCCCAATTCGGACAAACGGACTGGACCCAACGCGCCTTGGCCAACCTGGAAGCGGATGTCCGCAATGGCGCAAAGGGATTAAAGATCTACAAGGACCTGGGCATGGAGTTCAGGGACCAACAGGAAAAAAGGATTCCCGTGGATGATGCCCGGCTGGATCCCATCTGGGATAAATGCGCCGTCCTCCATATCCCGGTCCTGATCCATTCCGCCGACCCGGCATCCTTCTGGGACCCGATGGACAAGTATAACGAGCGCTGGCTGGAACTAAAGACACACCCCGATCGCAGACGGGGTAATTCCAACCCGGCTCCCTGGAAAACCATTATCGAAGAACAGCATCATCTGTTCAGGGCTCATCCGAACACCCAGTTTATTGCCGCTCATTTTGGCTGGCTGGCAGGCGACCTTGCTTCACTGGGGAAATTGCTGGACGAATGTCCCAACGTCTCCGTGGAAATAGCGGCTATCATTGCCGAATTGGGAAGACAACCCAGACAGGCGAGAGAGTTCTTTATCAAATACCAGGACAGGATCCTCTTCGGAAAGGATTCCTGGTTGCCTTCAGAATATCTGACCTATTTCAGGGTCCTGGAAACAGCCGATGAATATTTCCCCTATCACAAGAAGTATCATGCCTTTTGGCGGATGTATGGCCTCGCCCTGCCCGATGAAGTGCTGAAAAAAGTATATTATAAAAATGCCTTGCGGCTCCTTCCCGGCCTGGACAAATCCCGGTTTCCCCAATAGGGCAACCGGGTATCGCCCCCGCATTAGGTAGCAACCTGCTTCCGGTACTTGTTTCTATACTCGACAGGGGTGAGACCGGTAATCTTTTTAAATAGCTCTCTAAAAGTCTGGCTGTCAAAGTAGCCCACGTCGGTCATAATTTCATCAACCGGTTTCCTGCCCGCTTCCAATGCCTTCTTACTGGCTTCTATCCTGACTTTTTGAAGGTATTCAAGAACGGTGCAGTTGGTACACTTCTTAAACCTTCTTTCAAAAGTGCGTCGTGTCAGGAACAATTTTTCCGCCAGATCCTCCACGGTTATCTTCTCAAAATAATGCTGTTCGATAAATTCCTGGGCTTGTAATACCTTCTTATCAGCGTGCTCTTTCAGGCCATTAAAAACAATAAAAGGCGTTTGAGCAATTTTGTCAAGATTTACCACAAAATATTTGGCAACCAGGATGGCCATTTCCCGGCTTACATATTTCTCCACTAAAAAAAGCAGCAAATTCCAATAGGCATTGCTCCCGCCGCTGGAGTACAATCCGTTTTGTTCGACAATGATCTTTCCATCCACCAAATTAATATCGGGATAAAAAAAACGGAACTCATTGGCATATTGCCAGTGGGTAGTGCATTTCTTATTCTTTAACAACCCGGTAAACGCCAGCATAAAGGCGCCGGTACATAAGGAAGCAACTTCAGCATTTTTTTTATATTGTTTGATGATCCAATCCACAAAAAACCGGTTGTAATGCCCCGCACTCAGCATGTCTCCCCTTAACGCAGGAATAATGATCAGATCCGTTTTGTCAATTTCATGCGATACCCGGTCAACCCGAATGGTTATCAATCCGTCTTCGATCACCACTTCGCGGCTCTCCCCGATGATCTGGATCTCAAACAACTCCTTTTTCCCCTGGGCTTTTAAAAGCTCATTCACCTTCCTGAAAACGGAACGGGCGTCAACAATGGAAGCATAGTTGGCGCTTTTTAAGGCTAAGATCGATACGTGTTTCTTTTGTATAACGGAAAGTTTAGCCACAAATATAGGCAAAACAGTTGTCGCAAATGCCCTTAACAATATGTCGTATTTGCATATATAAACAAAGGTATTTAAGCAATAGCTTTGCTGGAATCAAATCAAAATCAACATGCTGGGTACAGATATTTATTTACACTTTAACGGCAACAGCCTGGAGGCCTTCTCTTTTTACAAATCGGTCTTTGGCGGAGAATTTATCACCGCTGCACGTTTTAAAGACGTTCCGGGGGGCGAGAAGATGAATAAAGATAACCAGGAGAAGATGATGCATATCTCGATAAAGATCTCCCCACACACTACCCTGATGGCAACGGATATGATGGACAACGAACAGAACGAGCTCAAACCCGGCAACAATTTTCATATTTGTTTACAGACGGAAAATGAAAAGGAAGCCAATAAACTTTTCTCTTTGCTGTCAAAAGACGGCAGAATAGAAATGCCCATGAATAAGACGTTCTGGGGCGCTTATTTCGGAATGTGCCAGGACAAATTCGGTATTCTGTGGATGATTAACTACACCTTCCCTCAAACTGACACCAACACAAAAACAAAATAAAATGGAAACGCAAACTGGTATAACAAAACCCATCTGGTGGACAGGTTCCATCCTAAAAGGGCTCTTATGTCTTTTCCTGGTCTTTGACGCCACCATGAAATTGATAAAAAATGCACAATCAGTGGAAGGTACCAAACAATTAGGGCTCCCTGAAAGCAGCGTACAATTCCTGGGGATGTATGTATTGCTAAGCACCCTCCTCTACATCTATCCAAGAACCGTCCTGCTGGGTTTGCTTTTTTTGGCTGCCTATCTGGGAGCAGCAGCCGGTATTACCTACCGGGCTGACATCGGGGGACATCCCTATATCTTCCCTATCGTATTTGCTATTTTCCTCGTTATGGCGGAATTCCTGAAAAATGGAAAGCTCAGGAATATTGTACCATACGTAAAATAAGAGCTAACATCAAAAAATTACCAGCATGTCCTTTCAGGCCTATATCGATAACATCAAAGCAAAAACGGGAAAAACACCGGCTGACTTTAAAAAGCTGGCTGAACAAAAAGGGTTTTTAAACAAAGGAAAATTAGTGGAAGGCGTAAAAGCCGGGCAAATAGTAGCCTGGCTTAAAGAAGACTTTGACCTCGGTCACGGTCATGCCATGGCCGTCTATGCCGTATTCAAGGGCAAAGTTTCATAGGTCTACTCTTTCATCACGAGTTTATAATGCAGGGCATCGGCCTTGACCAATTCCCAATGCTCATTTAACAGTAGCTCCCAGCCCTTTCCGGTGAGCCAACGTCCATTTACCCGGATGCCTTCAGGGGCCGGTAATGTAATTACTTTCCAGTCCTTCATCAGCACCCCTGTAGATGATACCGTTACTTTCCCCCAGTTGTCTTTGACTTCCGCCGTCGGATACACCGTTCCATATTCCCCCAGATCAAATAGGTTATTGGGATTAAAGTTGATCCCCATCTTTATCAACTCGATGGTCAACACAGATTTCTGCGTAAAAAGTTCGGTATATTGCTGCACCATCTGCAAACGTATCTCTTCTTTTAGCTTTTCAGATCGCACAATGCTCTCCCCATTATATCTCCCCTCCAACCCGGCTACCGCCTCGCTCACAGGATGTTTGGGCAGATCGAACCGATAAGCCCGGGAGATCAACAGCGCAAAATCCGAATTGGAATCAACCTTTAACGTCCAGCCGGGAGACTTTTCATAGAGTAAATAGCCATAGGCTGGACCGGTAAAATGAGCAAGCGAACGGATCAAAGATTTACGATCTCCGGCGGAGTCGATCTCCTGGTACAGGTGCGGCCGGATACTATCTTTTTGCCGGCCAAGAATAAGCCCGGTATACTCTGCCAGCCCTTCACTCATCTCCAAAATCCTTTCATTTTCAAAGGTGTTTGGGAATAGCTCCTGCCTTTTTGCCCGGAAAAGCAACGCACTGGTCAGGTCCGACTGGCGCTGGTCAACAGGCTTGCCCAAGGCGGCTTTGAGAGCCCGCAGCTCCAGCAGGAAATAGATCCGCCCATTCATGCTGCTTAGATGGTCGGCGGTGGGACTGCGTTCAGGCAACCCAAGTTTAACCTGGATCCGGTGAAAGGATTCATGGAGCATCAGATCCCTGCGGTCATCCCGGCCGGCCGGCAACGGCCATAAGATAACAGACCACCTTCTCCCCTGCCAAAGAATGGATGTATTGGCGATCATTACGGCTGTTGGCAATACCCCCTTATAAATGCCCTCATCCGGTTTCAAAAGACCGGCGCTATCCGGCTCATTGGAATAGGTAACCCTGGACGCGGGGTCTACCAACAGCGTGGGGCCATAGACTTTTACCGGCCAGATCCGTTGATGTTGGCTGGCGCTCTCCGCTTCCTTGAAAAAAGAAGCAGCCAGCCGACTGTCAGCATCCGTGGCTTGGGCTTGGCCCGTAAAACCAACCCAGCAAAAGACGACCACTAGTATTCCTTTCATGTCTTTTTTTAACAAGGATCGGATGAATTACCGAGACAGGGGATGAGAATTATATCAAATGCAGGAAAATTTATACCAACGACCGGGGAGTTAAGAATGATTTGCATAAATTGGTAAATGCGCAAATTTCTAATGCATCTCTTTTTCTGGATGGTCTTCTTTTTGATGTGGAACCAGATCGTTAATTTCTATGTCAGTGACACGGTCAACAGGCTTTACTTTTCCGTGCTGGATGTTACCCTGATAGCCTGCTCCTTTTATAGCATCTACTTTTACATCATGCCGGATTATCTCAGGCGCAAGAAATTAGGGACCCTGGTCGTCTTATGTTTTCTGCTGATTGTTCTGTTGGCGGGAATTTACTCCTGGATCATGGGAGTGTTCCTCCATCACCACCTGGTACCCATCCATTTTGATTTTTCATGGGACTATACGGACCTGCAGTACAATCGTTTCTTTATCGCCCTATTAGGTGTTCTTGCCGGGTGTTTCGTAAAACTGGCAGTGGACCGCATCGAAGTGGGAAGAAAGATGGAGATTATGGAGAAAGAAAAATCACAGGCTGAACTAACCTATCTTAAAGCGCAGATCAATCCTCATTTTCTATTCAATTCCCTCAATAGCCTGTATACTCAATTGGACCTCGATCTGGAAGAAGCAAAAGGAACCCTGGTTTCGATAGCAGACCTGTTGCGTTATCAACTCTATGAATGCAACGTCGATTTTATTCCGATAGAAAAAGAACTCGCCTACCTGGAAAATTACTTTAACCTGCAAAACATACGTAAGGATAACTGTAACGCCGGACTTTCTGTGGAGGGGGATCCCCAAAATTTACTCATTGCCCCGTTTTTACTCATCCCCTTCGTGGAAAACGCGTTTAAATATGTTTCCGACTACGATGACCAGGAGAATTTTATAAAAATCAGGATTACCTTTGCTGCTAACGAACTGAAGTTTAATTGCATCAATAGCTATGATAATGGCAGCCATCAGCAAACATATAATGCGAATAAGGGCATTGGATTAATCAACGTGAATAAACGCCTGGAACTGATTTACAGCAACAGGTTCAAATTAAAGGAAGATAGTAATCATGGATGCTATCAGGTGACATTAACGTTAAATTTAAAGTAATGCTGAATTGTTTAATCGTAGATGATGAGCCCCTTGCCCGGAAACAAATTGAAACCTACGTAAGTAGGGTTCCCTTTCTAAAATTGGTAGGGTTGGCGCGTAATGCCACCATTGCCCAGGACATTTTGCAGACTGAACTGGTCGATCTTATTTTTTTGGATATTCAAATGCCCCAGACGAATGGCATCGATTTTTTAAAGAACAGCCATGTTTTTCAGCAGGTTATTTTTATAACGGCTTTCCCGGAATATGCGTTGGAAGGCTTTGAACTGGAAGTGACGGATTACTTGATGAAGCCGGTAACTTTCGACCGTTTTTTAAAAGGAAGCAAAAAGGCGTTGGCTAAAGTTAGCGGCTCCGAAACGATAAAAACCATCAGCGATAAGCCCAATTTCCTGTATGTCAAATGTAATCAACGCTTTGAAAAAATATGGACCGATGATATCTTATATATAGAATCAATGCTGAATTATATCAATATCATTACAAAAAGTAAGAAGCTCATGGTTTATTCCAGCCTCAAGGGCATTGAAAAAAGCCTCTCTCCGGACAAATTTCTAAGAATTCATAAGTCATACATGGTAGCCATCAACCATATAACGGCCATCGAGGCCCATCAGGTCCATATTGCAGAGCATCAGCTGCCGGTAAGCCGCTCCAATAAACAGGCCGTTCTTCAACTCATCCGATAGACCTTATCCCCACCCATTTTCCAGCACACGTAGGGCATTCCCATGGGTTATATTATCAACTTCATCGGGAGTGATACCCGGGATCTTCTTTATCGCATCGATCAGTTTTGAATATTCACCAGGGCCCCGCAGGTCCGCGGGACTATCCGCAAAGCCATCGAAGTCGGACCCCAGGGCCACATGACGGTAATCCTTTGTGATCTGGCGGATGGCTTCGATCGATTCGACAATATAACGGATCCCGTTCTCAAAGTCATCGACCTGATCCGAATGCGTGTAGGCGTCGCTGCCGGTCAACCAGAAATTCATAAATACCAGTCCGATGACCCCACCGCATTCCTGTATCCGTAGGATCTCCTTCTCATCGGCGGACAAGAAGCGATAGTTCTCATACCCGGGCGCCTGGTATTTTTCCACGACCGAACGGACTCCCCCATGGGTAAAAAGGACCGGTCGTTTGCGTCCGCCGATTGTAGCGATTTCGTCATTAATATCCAACACATCCCCTCTGCCGCTGGGGGTCATGTGGGTCAGGTCCACCAATATTCCCTTCTCCAGCATACGCCGGACCACCTTCTTTCCCTGGGAAGTCAGGGGCCGGTCATCATAGGATGGGTCATATTGCCAGTGGAATTTAAGCCCTTCCTTATCGTGTGGCGTAATACCCTCCACCGGAAAGGAAAGGTCATTAGCAAAAAAATGAGATAGGGTGATCAGGCAAATCCCCCGGGCGGCCAAAAAATCAACATGATCCAGCATAACCTCGTCCCTTAGATTCCGACCGAGGGCGTGACTGCCTTCTATCGTCTGGGCGATCATGATCTTACCCGCTCCTATACCGGATTTGAAGGCTGGGAATGATTTGGCGATCTGCAGCAGCTCCTGGCCGCATTTTTCGTTTGTCTTTTTAACATGCGCCTCGAAATCGTCCATCATCGTGGTCAGCTGGCGGAAATTAGCCGGGGTGCCGTCTTCCAGCCTGGTAACAAAGACAGGGGCAACTGTACGGAGAAGTGGGTATATTTTTCTGAAGAGCCAGGTCTGCTCCTTCATTCCCCGCTCGGGCAGATGATGGGCCGCCAGGATCCCTGCCACATTGCCCTGCTGCAGATGATGTATGTCAACCTGCATATGGGTATAGTTCTCTCCCTTGTGCGGCCGGTGGCATTTCCACATCCGATAGTCCAGCAGATAATTTTTCAGGGTGGGATGACAATGCAGATCCACGATATAGGGACCGGTAAAGTTGGTGTTCACGGTCTTTGCGGGGAAAACCGATTCGGGGACGCCGACAGGGGCGTTGGTCATGTCTGGCGCTGCTATACAGCCAGGTGACGACTGTCCGATCAATTTTTTTATAGGGCTCAGCCCATAGAACCCTAACAGCGAGATCGACATGATAAACCGGCGGCGGGAAAAATTTCTCATAGGCCGGCCCCTCTCTGCCCCACAGTCGCATTCCTGGCGATAGCGGCGCTATGCTCCCACTGGCTGAGCTCGGGATATTTTTGACGGACTTCCTCTTCATGGGCTTCGACCATATCATGCGCGGCTTTCTCGAATGCCATCGGCATATCCTCCGTGGGCGCCACGGCTATATTATCGCCCAGGGCGGATTTAACCATTAGAGGTGTTGACGGAGCAGCCGGCGCAGTTGTATCCGCTGTTGCAGCCAGCACCTGGGAGACACTCTGGATGCCCTTTCCCATCCTGGCGGCAACATTGTCGGAAAAAGGGACACCGGGAGTAAACTTCTCCGCCAATAACTGTAGGACGGAGGTATGATCTAATAATACATTACTGACAGATCCCTTGGTTACAAAGGGGGAGACCAGGATGGCCGGAACACGCACCCCCAGGCTGTTGAATTGAGTATGTTCGCCCCCCGTAGTGGTATAGCCGATGGCAGGAGGAGGCACATGGTCAAAAAAACCACCATGCTCGTCATAATAAACGACCATCAGGGTATTCCCCCACCGTGCCGGGTTACAGGTAACGGCCTCATAGGTACGCCGAAGGAATTCTTCGCCAAAACCTACGGCCAGGGGTGGATGATTATCATTCGGAATATCCGAACCGAAATGGGGGGCGTCCTTATAGCTGGGTTCGACTACGATAACCTGAGGAAAACTGGCGTCCGATTCGGACTGGAAGTCACTAAACAAGAATTCATAGTCCTTAAACTTATCGGTAAACTGAAAATGCCAGAGGTCGTTGTAAAAGGTGAAAAAGGACAACCCGTCATGATAGACCCGCCACTTTATTCCTTTATCAACCAGCCAGTCGAAGATATTCCCCTTGGCGCTGATAAGCTGCAGTTTAGTGTCATCAATAGAGGAGTCACCACAGAACGCCATCGTCCGGTTGGGCTGCGTGCTGGTGGGTAAAGAGGAGAACCAACGGTTACAAGTGCAATAGGTAGAGGCCAGGAAACTGGTAATAGGCACCTGGGCGGCGCTGAAGAACCCCATGGGATCCGGCTTAGGCGTGAGGGGGACCTTGGTGGCGTTGATATAAGCCTTAACAAAACCATCCATCAGGAATTGACCGTTGGCGTCGGACTTATCCAATTGTACCGCGATGCTGTCCTTGTCATGGGGTGGGTCTTTGGCAAGAGCGCTATCCACCTTGATCCGGAAAGGAGGAAACGGGTCGCCATTGAAAACATTGGCGTATTGACTCAGCGGAGACCGTAGCCCGTCTACCTGTGTATTGATGCCGTCAAAACTCAGATGACCCAGCATATGGTCGAAAGACCGGTTTTCAAACATCAGCAGGACGATAGTATTTATATTTTCAAGCATATCGATCTTTTTTAGTTTTTTTGATGGATAACCCTTGCTTGTATGATCAGATGGCCGGGGATCTTTGTGCTGTCTTTCATTTCTGCTTCCGTAAGGAAAGACCTTATTTCCCAGGGACCGCTATTGGGAATACCTTTAAATGCCCCGGAAACTTGTCCTTTCGCTTCCAAGCCTGCCGTCCTGCCCCCGTGGACGACCACGATGGGTTGATCCGTGAAAGATTGAACCTGGTCAACCTTAAAATAAGTTCCCCATTTTTGCGTCTGCAGGGTGTCCAGGGCGAAAAGAGCATTGCCGTTGCGAATGGTTTTTAGCTTGATCACATGCGACGAAGTATCCGGAAGCAGCGTCAGGATCTGCATTAAGAAGTCTTCCTTCTGGCCTTTGCGGGCTACCAGCTTGTAGGACAGCAGCTGTGCTCCCGGATTAAGGTCATCCCCGGCGTCTTCCTGGTAAAAGAGTAAAGTAGGTTCGCCGGTGACCTTCCAATTGAATTTGACGGAGTCATCCTTCGTGATCATGGTAGCCGGCGATGCGGTGAAGGACCGTACTTTGGGACTGCAGGCCCCAACGCCCCACAGGAGCGCCGGAATGATCAGCAAACCTGCTTTGCGAATCCGGATGTTAAGGGATAAATTAAACATGGTATGGGGCTTAATAGATATGCTGTAAAAATTGCCTTCTTCTTGCCTCCCCGGTAGGGATATTGATCCCGACACAGATCTTTACATTCAGGGTATTGGCGGTATTGTTTCGGATTAGCTGGTACAGATGAGGGTCAAAGGCCCCCGTGGTATCCACATATACCTTATTTAAAAGGAAAGAATAACCCACCTGCAACTTGAAATAGATCAACTGACCAAATCCCGGATGGTGATAACGATAGATTTTATTGACATCGTCATCTGTCTCGTCATTCTTGCCCGGCCACCATATTAGCCCTATAAAGGGCATCCCGTAATGGTGGAACCCGACTTTTATAGTTGAATTGTCCTCCATGCCGGTTACCTGATCCAGGCCCAATAAATATTGCCCGCCGGCATAGAGATTGACCCGGTATTTTTTGGATAATAATTCATAGTCGCACCCAAGGTTTAACCTGGTACCCTGGTAAGGTTGAAATCCAATTCCAAAATTTGTTTCAAGGCTTGCATTCTTCCCAACATCCAGCCAGACCAGCCTGTCCGAAAAGGTAAGATCGATGGCTCCGAAAATGTTGTTACCGCCTCCATGAGATACATTGGTATAGGGATTCAACCCAACACTAAGACTATATTTACGGTTGGCATATACATTGGCCCTTCTATTCTCTTTATCTATGGAATCTGTTTGTTGCTTGGCGGTCAATTGAGAATAGCCCTGTATAGCCCAAAAGGAACAAATAACCAACAGGTAAGTGTTTTTCATGCGATTAGAGTTTATTTAACCATTTGATGCCAAGGATGGGCCCGGAAAAGAAGGCAGCGTAGTTATTGGCCGTTAAATGATACCCGGATTTTCCGTTAACGGTCACATCGGTTCCGGAATGAAGCCCCTCCGCCAGGATCCTGGCGCCAACCGTAACACCAAAGCGGCGGAAAAACCAAAACAGGCCCTGCCCCAGCCAACTGTTCCTCGAAAAATCCTGGCTTATAAAATAGTCATGGCAAAAGAACCCACCCACCTCCACATTCGTGGCGATGAGCCCGCCCCATCCCGACCGTGGGTTGGGGAATTGCCACCTGGCATCATTGGTCGACTTGAGGGTATCCCCCTGCCATATTATATTCGACTGGACCTTGGCCAGGGAGGCAAACAACCCGGCCTGAACATTCCAGTTAAAGATCAGACTTACCTTCTTAAAGTCCAGGGCGCTTAGATTATAGGAAATATTTTTATCCAGCAGGACGGTAGCTTCAGTTCCCCCATTTGAGTACTTATAATAAACATCGGAAGAACCCGTTTGAAGTTTGTCATGGGTGATCCCTATTATCAACCTCGTATGGTGCAATAAACCGATATTCGAATTCTCCAGCAAAGGCATCCTGAAACTTAAATAATAACAGCCGGCCTCATCTGTAATGGTATTGCCCAATAATGCATTTTGCCCCGGCAAAAGGGCGTAAAACCGGGGTGTAGGAGTTATGTCCAGGGTGCGGCCATTCAGCTTATATTTCCCGCTGATCTGGGTAATGTAGACGGGATTTAACAACAGGTCCCATTGGAAGGAGAAAAACTGCTCATCCATCCTGTAAATTCGGGATACGATCTGTGTGTCACGTAGATAGGATTTCATCGCCGACGGCCGTGGGGCGCTTGAATCGGACTGGCTGAACGCCGGACTTATGCCGGCGCTCAGCAGGATGAAAAAAAGAACGGCAGGTTTTAAGGTGGGGGTCATTCCGGAAAATTACAAAGACCTATCCCCCGGCACAACGGGGAAAACCCCCTTTTTAAAGTTGTAGAAACAGGTTGCCGGCACCGTTTAAACCCCTATTTTTAGGATAAACCCATACAAAAATAAAAAGCCGATGAAACCCCTCTTCCTGTTTATATCCTTTTTATGGACCCAGCCCATTCTTGCACAATCAGCCTTACCCATCATCAAAGCAACTTCCAAAAAAGTAGCCATCAACGACGGCGGTATTTTAGATAAAAATGCCTGGTCCCTTTCACCGAAGATCAAATTGGACGTTTTTACGGCGGATAGAACCCGGAAGACAAAATGGGTTACTTTCTATACGGACATCGATTCCATAAAGGTAAAAGTCAAACCAGGGACAAAATTCAATTTTATCGTCCTCCTAAACGGGAAAGATTCCTGTTACACCCAGATCGCCAGCGCCATCCCCCCGGACACAGGAAGAACGGATCTCGCTACCAACGATACCATCCCTTTTACCCTGACCTCATACAATGCTATTCGGGTATTGGCGGTCCTTAACGACCAGGATACAGTGCAATTACATTTTGACGCCAGCTCTTTCGATTTTCACCTGACAAAGGATGCCATCCTTAAAAAAAAGCTGGACAATATAATTAAAGTGCAAATAGGATCCGTAGTCTGGAACAACCCGGTGGTCACTCCAACAGGCTACACGGCACATGACATGGATGGAAGATTTGGCCCAAACCTCTTTGAAAGTAAAATAGTTGAAATTGACTATGACAATAGCCTTTTAATCATCCACTCGAAGTTGCCCAAATCTTTGAAAGGATATGTCAGATCAAAACTGACGTTTATACATTCTTTTGCTTGCGCGAAAGGGACCTTTGAAGTAGAGAATAAAAAATACACCGGCAATTTCTTATTGGACACAGGTTCGGACCAGGCAATCATTGTAGACAGCGCCTGGGCAGCCAGACACCGTATTGCCGGGAATTTTAAGCTTATCCGGTCGTCCATAGTCAGAGACCCGAGAGGCGTAAAATATGAGACAAGAGTAGTGCTTGCCCCTCTTGTAAAGATTAATGATTTCGCCCTTACTGATATTCCCACCATGGTTTTAGGCAGCAAAAACCCGGTGGGCTTTGAGGTAAATTACTGGGGCAATGATTTTTTAAAACGGTTTAATATTATCCTGGATTTCAAAAATGACTACTTATACCTTAAACCCAATAAATTAATGAGCGTAAGGTACAGGGCAACGTCCTGACCTTTCCTCACTACGCTTATGTAATTGAAAGTCAATATCTACAAGGTCATCTTGGCCGTTCCAAAAAAAATAATGATCCCCAGGCAACTCTTTAGCCTCTGATATAAGTTTATACCCTTACAGGCATTTGTAGCCACTGCAGATTTCCTTTCAGCCTCCCTAAGCTCCTGAATTAAGAAAACAATGATCCGTTCCGGATCTGCCTTTTTGCGGACTGCTATTTTTTTGCCCGTTAAATCAGGTCGCTTCTATCCAATCCAGCAACTCCCTCATTTATCAACACTTAAAATCAAAGCAAAATGTTACGAATCTTGCCAAAAAAACTGCCCCCGCATCTCCGCGGTGCCGCCATTCTTTTACCACTGCTGATCATTATCGCAGGTGCAGGCTGCAGGAAAACGGAGATCCCCCGGTTCTTATTAAACGGATACGAACAAACCAACCTGGTGTCCGATGTTCCCGGGTGGGCCGCCAGGCTAGATAGCGCCCTGGTGAATGCCTGGGGTATTGCGGTAGCCCCATCAGGCCCGATCTGGATATCGGCTAACGGAACGGGGCTTAGCCCGATATATGACAATACCGGGGCAACTTTACGACCACCGGTCACCATTCCCTCCCCCGACAGCTCCGCTGGCGGAACGCCTACTGGCATTGTGTTTAACGGCACCTCGGACTTCTCTTTTTGGGTTGGTAAGACCAAGGTGGCGAGCCATTTTATATTTGCTACGGAGGATGGCACCCTCGCTGCCTGGGGCGGTGGGAATGCAGCCACCATCGCAGCGGACCGGTCTAAATGGAATGCTGTTTATAAAGGCCTTGCCCTGGCGAGTGATGGGGGAGACAATTTTTTATATGCCGCCAATTTCCATGAGGGCACTATTGACGTATTTGACAAAGATTTCAACCTGGTGACGGGTAAGGCCTTTCACGACCCGGGTATTCCCTGGGGTTTTGCTCCCTTCAATATCCGCAATATCGGGGGCTGGCTTTATGTAACTTATGCCAAACAGAAACAGCCGGATAAACACGATGACCAGGCCGGCCCGGGCAATGGTTTTGTAGATATTTTCAAACCCAACGGATCCCTGGTGAAAAGATTTGTCAGCCAGGGGCCATTGAATTCTCCCTGGGGGATTGTCCAGGCGACGGTAGGGTTCTGCAAAGAAGCGGAACACGCCATCCTGGTGGGGAATTTTGGAGATGGCCGTATCAATGTATTTGACGATGACGGCAGGTTCGTGGGCCCCCTGAAGGATAACGGCCGTCCCATCTGGATAGATGGCCTCTGGGCGCTGGAGAACAATGTCCCGAAAACCGATTCCAGCCGGTTATATTTCACGGCGGGACCGGCGGGTGAATCCCATGGTCTTTTCGGTTATTTGCAACGGAGATAATTATAATTGACGATCCGCGGTTCGAACGTCGTACAATGCGGCGGACCATTTTTTAAGACCCGCTCCCGGAGCGGGTCTTTTCAATCGAGCCTTGCCATCACCTGCTCCAGCCGCGCATTAAACTCCCTGGGTCTTTCTATCATGGGGAAATGTCCCGTCTCGTGAATAGACAACACTTCGTAAGGGATGTGATGGGTTATAAATCCCGTAGTATCGGTGGGCGTGACATCACTGTTGATGAGGTATAATTTCTTTTTAACAGCAACCAGGTTTTTTACCTCGTCAAAATCCTGTTGTTCCATACAGGCGGTCGCTATCGCCGTATCGACGTTGGCGACGTCATTCAGGACCCTTTTCCGGATAGAGTCGGCGGTTGTTCTATAAAACAAGTCCTGGTTAAAATATTGAAAAGCTACTTCTTTAAAATTATGCTTCAACAGGTCGATAGCTTGGGCGTTCTCCTTCTTTTCCTTTTCTGTAGGCGTATACGTACAATTCTTGAAATTATCCACCCCGACTAACCCAATGACACGCTGAGGGGAATTGATAGCCGCTTGTAAAACAATATCCCCCGCCATCGAATGCCCTATCAGGACAACATTTTTCAGATCCAACCGGGTAAGCACACTGTCAATATCGCTGCCGAATGTTTCCGCAGTCCAGGAAGTCCTGTTCTTCCCCGATTGGCCAAAACCCGGCAGGTCGACCGTGACGACCCGGTATCTATCGTTAAAATAATTTACCTGCCCTGACCAGTAGGATTTATTGATACACCACCCATGTACAAAAAGCAACGTAGTGTCGCCCTTTCCGGTATCCGTATAATCGATGTTGACGCCTTGGTTCCTGATGGGCCCCTTGCCCGAGCCACTGGATGATGAATCCGTGGGAGTATTATGACAGGAAAATAGAAGAATAAGAAGGATGCCTGCGAATAGTATATTTTTTTTCACCGCATAAAAATACAATCCGGAAAGTTCAACGCAACATTAATTTCAAAATGATTCGTTAAGGTTCAGGAAGAACCCTTTGTTCCCAAATTTGCCAAAAGCATAGTCAAGCGCCAAATTGGTCCGGGTGGATTTATTAAAAAGGACCCGCAGACCACCCCCATAACCTGGCTGAAATACCTGGAATATTTTGGTGCCCTGTTCATCATTGCCTGTTTGCAAATTTGCGAAGACGACTCCACTGATGAATTTGTTGGCTAATATTGGGAAACGGAGCTCAGCCTCCGTATCATTGAATTGCGTCCCCTTAAAATATTGGGACGTATAACCCCTGCCGCTTCGGAAAGTCCCGTCCCTGGCCGTGCCGGGTAATTCCAGGTAAGGTATGTCCCCCCCAAGCAAATAAGAGCCCCAGTTCCACAAAGCCAGCACCGTTTCCGGGCTGGTGGTCGATAAGCTGAAATATTTTCGGAAGTCGGTGGTCAACTGCCCCGAATTCTTGGTACTTCCTATCCATGTCTGGTTGAGACGGATGCCCACGTCAAAATAAATACCCTTGTAAGGCCGGTTGGGGTTATCGCGCGTGATATACTCTACATTAAAAAGGAACCCATTGGCCGAATACCGATTTTGGGGAAATCCATGCCGGTTGTTATACACACTGGACGGCGTCGCATTGTTGGTCGTATCGGAGGTTTCGATCTGCCTCCTGATCTCAAACGATAACCCCGCTCCGACAAACAGGTTTTTCGCCACATTCTTGTATACTTTTTCCCGGATATTGTAATAAACGGAGTGGATCGCATAACCCTTGTGGCTGGGATCCGCCAGTACGGAATCATCATGGCTGCCGCCCTTGAATGCCTGGCCGATCCCTACGCCATGGTCAGGCGTTACCGTCTTGGCGATTACCAGGTTCCCCTGGAAGTTCCACTTGTTGCCGGAAGTAAATAGATTATGATTCAAATAAAAATAAATGATCCCTTTGGTGGTGATAGAAGCGGAAGTTGCTGCCACGGAAAAAAGCGTATTGGGATCATTGCCCAATCTCTTGCCTGCCACGGCCTTGATCCCCAACTGGCCGCCGATAGTAGGGTTGGCGGCGATATTAGGCACGACCACGACACCGGATCTTTGGCGTAAGGTATCGGCTTTTCTCCCAGGGTGAAGTATATTCCGGAGCAGATCGCTAAAATCATATTGCTTATTGATATTCTCCACAGGTTTTGGGGCCATACCCCGTAATGAATCCTCCTTGAGAGAGTCAATCGGACGGATCACTTGTCCATAGCCAAACACTTGTATATTAACCAGTAAAAGGAATAATAGCCACTTCAATAAGATATAATTTTTCTAAGTTAACCAATAAGTCATCTAAATGTTCAGCAACTCCGGTACTAGGATATTAAAAAACTGTGCCACCTCCTTTTCCCTCCATAATCCCCACCCAAGGGCTCATTTTAGAAAACTATCCACTTCGGTGACCGCATCCGCAAAAGCTTTCGGAGCCTCCTGGGGTCAAAACCGGCAAGGATGGCCTGCGGGATCTTCAGCGCGTCCATCAGGGCGATGATATCGGTAGCAACGGCTGACTGCTGTCCATTCCGCATCGTTCCCGAACCAGTCATATTTGAATGTGAATTTTTCTCTTATTTTACCAGTGCGCTATCTCCCCTTGCAGTCGCTGGTTAACCCTCCACTCTATAGTTTAAGGCGGCTGTGGTGCCACAGGTTACGTCAATGGTAACCCCCGTTATCTTACCGGCCAGTTCGGAGGATAGGAATAAGGCAGTATTGGCGATATCGGCCATCAGGGGTAGCTTTTTTAACATGGAATCCGCCTCCATCTTCCGGAGGATGGGTTCCATAATCTCGGGACTGCCTTCTATCGCTTCTTTAAAAACCTTTGAATCGGGAGAACCTCCGGACCGGATATTTACCACCCGCACTCCATACACCCCTAACTCGGCAGCGAGATTTCTCGAAAAACTTTCCAGGGCGCAACAGGCAGGCGCAAAACCACCAGTATATGGATAGCCTATTCCTCCCGGTGTTGCGGTAAGGGATAAAATGACTCCCGAGCCCTGTTTCATCATTACCCTGCCGGCGGCTACGGCGGTCAGAAACCGGGTTTGCAGGGTCCTCGTTATCGGACGTACAAAATCATCCGCTGACAGCTCGGTCAACGGCATATTCTGCTTAACCTCGATTCCAACGGCGTTGAATGATATATCGACCGTACCCGCTTTTTGTATTACTTTCTCCATATGGGCCCCGATGGCCTTTTCATCCATCGCATCCACCACATCCACTTCGGCGATGCCGCCGGAGGTTATGATCTCATCGGCTGTTTTCTGCACAGAAGAATGACGATGCCCGGTGAGAAAGACCCTTGCGCCGGCGCCGGCAAGTGTTCTGGCGACGGCGCCGCCCAAAGAGCCCCCGGCTCCATATATGATCGCATTTTTGTTTTGAAGTAACATATTATTTATTTCAATGGTGATCCCTTCTTATACAGATCTTTTATGCAAATACTGAAACTGTTCCTTCTTCAATTTTTCAAACGAAGCATAGACATATTCCCTGGCGTCATCAGGAAAATTGATAATAGAAGTGTTCTCCTCGATCTTCCCTAATTCCCAATTTTTTATCACCGCCTTGTAAACAACAATATGAGAGATCAATTTCAGCAAACAGGCCGGCATGTCGTTTTCTATCAGCAGATCGCTTTTTGAAACGATGACGTCATAGATCTTCTCATTAGCAGGCATGAACACGACCTTCATATAATGTCTCCACGCCGCTAATTGTTCGTCGTTGGGCGGGTTCAGCGGGTCGAAATAAGCTCCGCCAGGTTTGTACGTTTTTCTGAACGATGCCCAGGCTTGCTCATTTGATTTCAGAAGAGAATAGAGGGGACCATACAAATCGCCTAATTGCTTGTTTATTCTATCCAGCTTGTCTTTACGCCTGGCCAGAGCCAGGTCATTGAAATATTTAACGAGATACCCGATAAAGGCGAGTAGTATCGTAACCGTCGTAGTGATAAGTAAACTACTGGATTCTTTCATATGCTGCCTGTATCAAATTCTTAATCCGGTCTCATTTGTCCAGAAACTCCAGGACCTTCCTGATCAGCGCCACCCTTTTATTGGTAAAAGGATGATCTGTTTCCCAGACTGCATAATCAAAATAAGCTTCATGGGAAGATTTTAACGCCCCTGCCAATGACTTATTCCCGGAATGTTCGTCCAGCATAATGATCTGCTTATTTGCCAATGCTTTTGCATCAGTGGCCAGGTTGAAGTAAGCAGGGTCTTTTAATACGGGACTGAATATGTCCTTCAGCGAAGAGTTCAGGACGAAATACTTGCCCCCAACGTCCGGGTTATTCGCCAGCGCCATCAGCTCTTTCTCTGTCAGCACCTTTTTATAATCTTCATAGATATTCCATGTCGACAAAGCAAAACCTTTCTTGATGTCGGGCAGTTGCTGCAGCGCCTTGAGACAGACCCACCCTCCCATACTATGCCCGAAGAGTACAATATTAGAGACATCGATCCTTAAAGAGTCCTGGTATTTTTTGCAAAAAGCAATGACATTGACTACATCCCCGACACAGTTCTTAAAACCAAATTGACCCTGACTGCCCCATGATCCGCGATAGTCAAAATAAATGACATTCCATCCATGGGCTCTCACCACCTGGGCAAGGTCGAGATTTCGCTCATTCCCCGGATAGCCGTGTAAAAGTATCAGTGTCGGATGTTTTTGCGGCCCATTGGCTTTATAAATGAAACCCGCTAAAAGGGCATCACCGGAAGGGATAAACAGCTCCGTCATCCCGGCAGGGCCACTTTGGTCCCAGCTTATGTCCCTTAATACAATCGAGTCGGTTTGCGCCAGAGCAACTTTTGACACAAAAAGACTAAAGATCACAACGAACCTTGTTAAGAATTTATGCATAGCAGTTGTACTTGTTTGGGTTATCACTTAAACATACATTTTGTTCCAGACTTGCCCAAATATTGCTGATAAAAATTCGCCCGGGTTACATCCCCAGATACCGTGTTTCGATCATCTCTTCCGATATCTGGGCATTTTTCAGGGACACTTTATATGCCTTCGCGGACGGCCGGGAACTGACGGCATGGGATACCTCATCATTTATAAAATGTACGGCCGCCCCATCATCCGCGGCATAACCGGGCACCATCCGTCCTTCCCCGATCAGTTTGTGCAGCGAAGGCCGCCGCTCTCTTTCTCCGTCATAATGAGGACAAAAACTCCCTTTAAGGATGCCCAAACAGGGCAGCATGGTCAACTGCCCGGGCAATGAATCCGTGCTGCATTGCTGGAACCAGCAATTGGCTCCCGCGCTGATACCGGCAAGGATAACTCCTCTCTGATAGGCCTTTAATAAGAGCTCGTCCAGCTTCCATTCCCGCCATAGCGCCATCATACTCTTGGTGTTGCCACCTCCAACATAGATGATGTCCTGTTCCAGCAGAAAAGATTCGAGATCCCGGGTGGGAGGCGTAAAAAGAGAAAGGTAGGTAGGACGTACATCCAGCCGGTTAAAGGCATTAAAGAAATTGAAAGCATACCGCACCGCATCATCGGTTGCATGCGGAAAAAAACACACGGAGGGATGTGGCTTTCTGGCTTGATTGATAACATATTGATCCAGCAGGGGATTCTCCGGTTCCATCGAAAATCCGCCCCCACCCATCGCAATTACCTGTCGTTTAATGGTTGTCATGGTTTGCAAATTAGTCAGTTGTCAATTTGGCACGGAATTAGTTCATAGTTTGCTGCTTACCGGTCATGCCGCATGACACCTGTTTCCCCATAAAGATAAGATTGCCAACTCACATCGTCCTTTAAAAGCCCATCACCTAAATAAAACCTATTTATGCAGGAATTGTACAAATTCTCCCGGGCTGTGTTTTGCCTGGTCCTCCTCGCCGCCACCTCCGGCCCCCTTTTTGCCCAACCTCAACGAACCCAGACGGCTTTCCCTAATACTTCCATCGACCAGTATATCAACGGTTTTTATGTCTCGCTCCCGGCAAACTATAATACCAGCGGGAAGAATTACCCCCTGTTGGTCTTTCTACACGGCCAGGGAGAGATCGGTGACGGCAGCCCGGCCTCCCTGCCGGCCGTCTTGCGTAATGGCCCACCCATGCAGATCAACCAACAGATAAATAATAACGTGGATGCTCATTTCCCCGACCCGGTGGTTGTCGGCGGACAGAGCTTTGAATTCATCGTCCTCTCTCCCCAGATGATTATCCAGCCCGCTCAAAACGGACCGGAACAGCAAATGGTCGATGACATTATCAATTATGCCATTGCCCATTACCGGGTCGATGCCTCCAAGATCAACCTTACCGGACTCAGCATGGGAGGAGGCATAGCCATTGAATACCCGGGCCAGTCCGCCGACCTGTATGGCAAACGACTCTCCAGCCTGCTGGCGATTGCCATCGCCTCCTTTGATGCCCCTGACCGGGTCAAGGAGATCGCCAAGGCCAACCTGCCCGTCTGGCTGACCGTTAACCAGGGCGACGCCGACCCCTATACCAATACGACGGGTTATATTCAGCAGCTCATCGCTTTAGGGGCCACCCCCACCCCGCTGTTAACTGTATTTCCTGTTTCCGGGCACGGTGGCTGGGTAGACACTTACGGTGCTCAGAATACCCCCGGTGTCACCAACAACAGCGGCCTGAATGTCTACCAATGGATGGCCCAGTACAAACGGGTGGGCGATAACGTGATCCTGGACATTCCCGGCCCCCTACCGGTGACCTGGGGCCCCTACCAGGCTGTCTTGACAGAAGGCGATGCCGTAACCGTGAGTTGGTCCACCGTCCTGGAACAAAACAATCGTTACTTTATCGTCCAACGCTCGGCCAACGGTCAGCAATTCAGCAATCTCGACACTATTCCCGCAGCCAATCAACCACATTCCTATAGCTATCTGGATGTCGATCCCCTTCCCGGCGCCGGCTATTACCGCCTGGTACAGGTAGATCTGGACGGGCAACTATCCTATTCCGGCATCATGCAGGTGAGGACCCCGAATGGCAGCCAACTGGCGCTACGGCTCACTCCGAACCCCGCACCGGGTATCCTTTACCTCCAGTTGGAGAATGCAGACCGGGGACGGCTGGAAGTCAGCCTTTCGGATGCCGCAGGACGGATCCTCCATAAGTGGGCATTTGACAAACAAGGCACACAGTGGACCCAGTCCATCGACCCGGGCAACCTGCCGGCGGGCACTTATTTTATTACTGTAAAAGGGACGAAGACAAGGGAAGTACGTTCCTTCATCCGGAGCAATCAATGAGCTCTCAATGCCAGCAATTCCTGATCATGGTGATTTTTTACCTGGCATTCCCTGTCAAATATCATCACGGCCCCATTCTCAGGAGTATAGGAAGGCCAGACAGGTAAGCCTTTATGGTTAGGGTTCCCCCTATGGGCAAAGTTTGCCCAGGCAGTACTCACCTTGTCCGCCATGACATACGCCTCTTTGCCGCCACCCGTCATTTCCTCGCATCGCCCGATATTATTAAAAACAAACGGGAGGTCCATATTATGATAGGCCTTAAAGATGCCATCCATTACCGGGGACTGCCAGGCAAAAAGGTAGACAAAGACCGGTGCAGTGCCGGACAGGGCTTTTTGATCCGCTTCCCCAATCACCAGTGGCCGGAAAATAAGATCAATGTCGATATAGTCTGAAGGTTTGACAGTCTCAGGGTACGCTTTCTTAACCGCAGCCATATACGCCGCTGTTTTCTCCCCGTATTTTTTTTGTAGTTGGGCCCTGACACCTTCTATCGAAAGTTCTCTCGTGGCCGGGTTGAACGGATTATACTCATTTTTGCAGGACCCGACCAACAAAGGGATATCCTTTGACAGCTCGATGGCGGCGGCCTCACCCGGTTGGTAAGGGAGGTAATCGCCGTCCCGGATGGGCTCCCAGTCTAAGCCAAATACGGTAACGTCTCCCGGTTTTAGGGTCTTCTGTACCTTGGCTAACGCCTTTTGTCCGGCCGCCGCTAAAATGTCATAGGGCATCTTCTGTAAAGAATCTATTTGGCTGGGTTCTATCTTTAATAGATCCAGCAGGGCGGCGCTTACTTTTTTGGCGATGCTGTCTTCCGTAAAATGAGTGAGATAACTGCCGCTTTGCACAATAGCCTTATGAAACAACCCTTTGGCTGAAGGCGTATTCATCAGACACACCACCTTCGCCCCGCCGCCTGACTGTCCAAATATGGTCACATTGCCGGGGTCCCCGCCGAATTGGGCTATGTTCTCTTTCACCCAGGTCAGTGCCAACACCATATCCATAGCTCCCGCATTACCCGAATATTTATATTTTTCTCCATAAGCTGACAGGTCCAGGAAACCCAGGGTATTCAACCGGTGGTTGATACTCACTACTACCACATCCCCTTTCCTGCTTAGATTTTCACCATCATAAGAAGGAAATTCAACCGAAGACCCGGAGCTAAACCCTCCTCCGTGCAACCATACCATCACCGGCTTCTTTTCACCGGCCCCGGTTTTCTTTGTCCAGATGTTCAGGTTCAGGCAATTCTCGTTACTATAATAACCCCGGTCACGATGAAACGGGAATTCATATTCATCGCTTAAAACGGGTCCCAGATTGCCCGGACAAACCGGTCCATAAGTCATAGAACTACGAATACCTTTCCAGGAGGCAGGTTTTTGGGCGGGCAGGAAGCGCTCGGCCTCTCCATATGGAATGCCTTTAAAGGTAAAAATGCCGTGGTGAATATAACCCCGCACAGCACCATATACTGTTTGTACGATCGCAATATTTTTGCCCGCCACGATGGCGGGTTCATCCTGACTCTCAGCTGATAAAGGAATGGTAGCCATAAAAAACAATAGAGAAGGAACTAATTTCATAACCGGGAATATATTTAAAAATAGCCCGTTTAGCCTGATTGGCAAAATAGTGGGTCAAACTATGATTTTCATATATTTGCCGGTACATGGCAAAAGAAAAAAACAAACCCGTTCCGGTAAGATTTGATTTAAAGCTCCTGGAAGTGCTAAAGGAAGAAGAGAAAATTGACACTCCCCAACAGGCATTAAACTTCCTGGCAAATTTTTGGGAGAACAACCGGCCGGCAAAGGAAGGCTTTGCCAGTGAAATTAAAGAGGTCAAAAGAACGGCCCCCGTCCCAAAAGTAAAAGAAGGGGAGACACCCGCACACCCATCCGGCCTATCGGGCATCGACCTTTCTATCTGGAAGGCGGAACAAAAAGAGAAAAATAAGAACGCCTCATGAAAACAGTCCTTAATTCCCCTCCCCATCATCCGGGCCTTTCCCATCATCCGGGATACCGTAACATTCTTTTAAAATATCATTGCTGATGGCTGACGGAGAAATTTGGTTCTTATCCTTGTTGGCCATGACGACGACGTAGAGGTTCTGGGACGGAACGATCGTGAAATCACAAACACTCCCGATACCCGTTCCCCCGCCACCTTTGTGAATAACGATCCCACTCGCCCCCTGCCGGGAATGCCATCCGGGCGTATTGGATAACCGGGGGGAATAGGGCGTCCACATGGCATCCTCTGTCTTTTTATTTAATAACGAGGTCCCCGTCAATGCCTGGCTGAGCCTGATAAAATCTGTTAGGGTCGTCTGCAGACCACCCGACGATAGGCCATAATCACCCGGCTGGAAATGCGTTTTGATCAATTTCCATTTTCCGTTCTTGTTAAGCATATGCCCCATGGCAACATTTTCAGCGTTGGGGTTTAAACCCGTCCTGGTCATCTGCACCGGATGAAAGATATACTTGTCCATAAAGTCAAGATAAGTCAAACCCGACACGGTTTCTATCAGCTTGCCCATGACGGCAAAGTTGAAGTTATTGTATTGCTGTCTCTTCCCCGGAGGGCTAAAGGACATTGGCCGGCTGACGGCGATTTTTATCGATTCATCAAAGGAGCCGTCATCTTTGATCCCTTTTAACTCGGGTATACCGCTGGTATGGGTCATGTACTGCCGTATCGTGATGTTGCCCCAGGCATCGGGCAGGTTTTTCATATATTTCTTTATCGGATCATCCAGGGCTACCTTACCATTCTGAACGAGCAACATAATGCCAATTCCCGTAAAGGCCTTCGATACCGACCCGATGCTGAAGATCGTATTCTCATCTGTCTTCTCGTCGCTCCCCTCCGCTTTTACGCCATATGCTTTTTTGAACACCACCTTTCCCTGCCGGACAACAGCGACCTCCATGCCGGGAAACCCCTCCTTGGTCATAGCCTGGGTGATGATCTTATCAATTTTTGTTTCGGGATTGGGTTGTGCAGTTGACGGAAGGGCCGACGCCAGAAGGAAAAGACACAGGAATGCATACGCGATCCGCATAAATGTTGGGTTTAAGGGTTGATGATGTATAAATATAGGAATAAACCTTAACCCTGAAAATAATGTCTGGCCAGGTAGGCGGTGGGAAGACCGATGGCCACCATGAGGATCAGCATATTGATCAGGGCGAATACCCATGAAAAAGGCCGGGGAGCAGCCCGGGACAAAGGCAGAACCACCAGGTTCATGATGACCCAGACCAGGAGTCCATAGATAGCCGCACCGGCCAGTGGAGTGGTTCCTAACCAGGGAATATGCGGGTAGAGGACAAAATAGAAACTTACAACAGCCAGGGCAATAAGAAAATGAAAGCACAGGCCCATCAACACCATAAAACCGCCTCCGGCAAAGGCAGCCTTGCCAAAGACCGCACTGGCGATATATTGGAAGAGGGGGCCAGGCTTTTTATTACCCCTCGCCAGGTACAAAAGCGTGGCGGCCGCCCCATCCAGGAAGCCCGCCAATAAACCCGTCAAAAGAATCGTCATACTTTTTTGGGATCAAAAATAGTTCCCCCCGGCTATCCCTGTTTTGTAAAAATGCGACAATTCGGAAGGAAGGATGCCTGCATATTTCGAAAACTCATGGGTCAGATGCGCATGATCATAGTAGCCCAGCTCAAAAGCGATCCGCAACAGGCTTTCCTGGGAACCGTTTTGTGCCGCCCCCTGCGCCCCCATTTTCCTCAACCGTTTCAAAACTTCCTGGAATCGGACGATCCGGATGAACTCTTTGGGAGGAATGCCTACATTTTCTTTAAAGATCCTCTCCAGGGTCCGGTTACTGACATGACAGCTCCCCGCCAGTTCTTCCACGGTGATCTGCCCATTGGATAGATATACCACTTTATAAATAGCGGCAAAGTCATGTCGGGAGTTTATCTTTTTGGTATTGAAATAGTCATCCAGCCGGGTAGCCAGCCCTTCCTCCCTTTCCATAAGGGACCGTAGCTCCGGATCAGGGAATTCAAGGACGCGGTCTACGGCTGATTCCATGGGCATTCTATACAGCGCATAAAATCCTCCGGGTTGAAATCGTATACCCGTCAAGGTACATCCGGCAGTGCTCTTCACCACCCCATAGGCGGTCATCGTCCCACCCAGGTACAGCCTCCCGGGAAATAAGGGAAGGCTCTGATCCATACGGACCATCGGAGAAAAAAATGCCGTGGAATCACCCGTATTCAGGATAAGGTCCGCACAACCATCCGCATAAACACGCCTCCCGGAGTCCTTCTCCCGGCGATCCGTTTTACGGACCCAGTAGGCGGCGATATAATCCTCTAACGCGCCTGAAGGTTGGTATACGGCAAACGACATGGTACGCAAGTTACCGATTTAAAAAAAATCAGTAGATTCGAATCCCACGAACGATGACAAAAGAATTCATCTATACCATCATCCGACAGCACCACCTGGCTGTCCTTGCCACCTCATCCACAGGAATGCAACCGCAGGCCGCCCTGGTCGGATTTGCAGTAACAGAGGACCTGGAAATTGTATTTGATACGGTAAGAACCTCCCGCAAGTACGCCAACCTGTCCGCCCACCCCCGGGCAGCACTGGTAATAGGCTGGGAGAACGAAACAACGGTCCAATATGAGGGGATAGCCCGGGAATTACGAGCAGAGCAGGACGACGATACCTATCGGGAAGTATATTACTCCGTTTTTCCAGAGGGCCGGCAAAGAACGGCGGATTGGTTGCAGCTGACTCATTTTGTGATCAGGCCCCAATGGATACGGTATAGCAACTTCAACGACCCATCCATAATCGAAGAACTCTCATTTCCATAATCACCCGGCCGCATACACAATTATCAGTTCCTGGCATGACTTCTGTCATATACTGGCAGGATGAGGTATGATATCTTCGGAAATTGCTCTGCAAGCGCGCACACACCATTATGAATGAACAAAAAAGATATATACTGGCCCTCAACGGTGGCTCCTCCAGCCTGAAATTCGGGTTATACGAGGATAACACCTGCTGGATGGAGGCAGAAGGACAGGTAGACAAGATTGGGTCTGCTAATGGGCATTTCAAAGTCCGGGATGCCAAGGGGGAAATATTGAAAGATCACGAAGGCAGCTATCCGGATACGAAAGAGGCGCTGCGGGAACTGATCGGGTGGCTGAAAAATCAAATGGACCGGTATCCGCTGGCAGCTATCGGACACAGACTGGTTCAGGGAGGGCCTGATCACCGGGAGCCGGAAATTATTGACGAAAAATTAATATCCGCTTTAGAGCAATGGGTTCATCTTGCTCCCAATCATTTACCCGCATCCTTGGACATTATTAAAAACTGCCGGGATGTTTTCCCCGGTACTCCGCAGATCGCCTGTTTTGATACGGCCTTTCACCGGGACATGCCTGCCTGTGCAGTGCACTTTGCCATACCCCGTCCCCTCTGGAAAGAAGGCATTATCCGCTATGGTTTTCATGGGTTATCCTATGAATATATCATGCAGCAACTGGAAAGGCTCACTTTTGCCGGCAGAAAGGAAAAGATCATCATTGCACACCTGGGCAATGGATGCAGCATGACGGCTATTCACCATGGAGTCAGCATCGATACCACCATGGGGCTTACACCCACCGGTGGATTGGTCATGGGTACACGCTCCGGGGATCTCGATCCGGGATTGATTTTTTTCCTGTTGAGACAGGAGGGCCTGACCGTAGACGACCTGGAAAATGTTATCGATAAAAGGTCCGGTCTGGAGGCTTTGTCGGGCAATGGACACGATGTGCAGATACTCCTGGAAAGGGAGGCTTCGGATCCCAACGCAGCCGAGGCACTTACCCTCTTCTGCTACCAGGCTAAAAAATTCATTGGCGCGCTCGCCGCAGCGCTCGGAGGATTGGATACGCTGGTTTTTACCGGTGGCATTGGCGAAAACTCACCGGTTATACGCCGCCGCATCACGGATGGCCTTCAATTCCTAGGAATCAATCTGGATGAAAAACACAATAAAGAGCAAGAAGAAATAATTTCTACCTTAAACAGCCCCGTAATGGTTTGCGCCATTAAAACCAATGAGGAAAGGATGATAGCTTCCCATACCAGGGATTTGATAACAAAATAAAAAAATAGATAATGCCGGTTAAAGAGACAGTATCCCAATTTTTGTCCCCCACCCTCTTGCAACACATCGACGCCTATTGGAGAGCGGCCAACTACCTTTCGGTGGGACAAATTTATCTGCATGATAATCCCTTGTTACAGGAACCCCTGAAACCTGAACATATCAAACATATGTTGCTGGGACATTGGGGCACCACGCCAGGTCAGAATTTCATTTACGCGCACCTCAACCGGCTGATCCGGCAGTATGACCTCAATATGCTCTACATTTCCGGCCCTGGCCACGGAGGACCGGCACTGGTGGCCAATACATACCTGGAAGGGACTTATTCGGAAGTTTATCCCGCGATCAGCCAGGATATAGCAGGACTGAAAAAACTCTTTACACAATTTTCCTTTCCCGGTGGTATTCCCAGCCATGTCTCACCGGAATGCCCCGGATCCATGCATGAAGGAGGCGAGTTGGGATACTCTCTCAGTCATGCCTTCGGGGCTGTATTCGACAACCCCGACCTCATCGCAGCCTGCATCATCGGCGACGGAGAGGCAGAGACCGGGCCACTGGCCACAGCCTGGCATTCCAATAAATTCCTCAATCCCATAACGGATGGAACGGTGCTGCCTATCTTACATCTCAACGGGTACAAGATCGCCAACCCGACCATCCTGGCAAGGATCAGCCATAACGAACTGGAACAACTATTGAACGGGTATGGATGGACCCCCTATTTCGTAGAAGGAGAGGATCCCTTTCCCATGCATGAGGCCATGGCGGCTACCCTGGACAAAGTGATCGAACATATAAATTCCATCCGCCGGCAAGCAAGAGCTTCGGGAAAACCCACACGCCCCCTTTGGCCAATGATCGTTTTAAAATCACCCAAAGGATGGACAGGGCCTAAGGAAGTCAACGGACTTCCGGTGGAAGGGACCTTCCGGTCACACCAGGTGCCGATATCCGATCCGGCGGAAAATCCCGGGCATCTCCGGCAACTGGAAGCCTGGATGCGTAGCTATAAACCGGAAGAGTTGTTTGACGAGACCGGTCGACTCCGGCAGGAACTGGCAGCGCTCGCCCCCGAAGGCGAACGGCGGATGGGTGCCAATCCGCATACCAACGGAGGACTCCTGCTTTCCGATCTGAAAATGCCCGACTTCCGGAAATATGCGGTGCCCGTACCCGTGCCGGGAGATGTCAATGCCTCGGATACCCTTGTCCTGGGAGGCTTTCTGCGGGACGTGATCAGGCTTAATGATGACAAGCGCAATTTTCGGATCTTCGGCCCGGATGAAACGCTGTCCAACCGTCTGGATGCCGTTTTTGAAGCCTCCGACCGGCAATGGGAAGGCGACATGTTACGGGAAGATCAGTTCCTGAACCCGGATGGCCGGATCATGGAAGTCCTGAGCGAACACCAATGCGAAGGATGGCTGGAAGGTTATCTGCTTACGGGCAGACACGGGCTCCTCAATAGCTACGAGGCATTCATCCATATCGTGGATTCCATGTTCAACCAGCATGCCAAATGGTTGAAAGTCACGGCCGGCATTCCCTGGCGCCGGAAGATCGCCTCACTGAATTACCTGCTATCTTCCCATGTATGGAGACAGGACCATAACGGCTTTACTCACCAGGACCCGGGATTCATCGATCATGTGGTAAATAAAAAAGCGGAGATCGTCCGCGTCTACCTCCCCCCTGACGCTAACTGCCTGCTTTCGGTCATGGATCACTGCCTCCGAAGCAAACATTATGTCAATGTGGTCATTGCCGGCAAACACCCGGCCCCTCAATGGCTGGATATGGATCAGGCCCTTGTTCATTGCACCAAGGGCATTGGCATCTGGCCCTGGGCAAGTAATGATAACGACACAGAACCCGATCTGGTCATGGCCTGCGCCGGAGACGTCCCTACCCTCGAAACCCTGGCAGCAGTATCTATTCTCCGCAAAAAACTGCCGGACCTGAAAATCCGGGTGGTCAATGTAGTTGACCTCATGAAGCTCGAACGGCAAAGCGAACATCCCCATGGATTAAGTGATAATGACTTCGATATGTTATTCACCAGGAACAAGCCGGTTATTTTCGCTTTTCATGGCTATCCCTGGCTGATCCATCGGCTGACCTACAAACGCACCAACCACGGTAATATCCACGTACGGGGATACAAGGAAGAAGGTACGATTTCCACTCCCTTTGATATGACGGTCTTAAATGATATGGATCGCTTCCACCTGGTTCAGGATGCCCTTGACCGCCTGCCGCATTTAGGAAATACGAGTGCATATCTGAAACAGGAAATGGAAGACAAACTGATAGAGCATAAACAATACATCTGCAGGAATGGACAGGATATGCCTGAAATAAGGGATTGGAAATGGAGAAAATAATGTCATAGAGGTGCCTCTCCCAATAAAAGGCCCCAGGCTCGTAATTCTTCGACTTCATCAAAAACCACTTTTAGCAGGGCGACGGCAGGCAGGGACAGAAACATGCCGGGTATACCCCACATCATGCCACCGACCATCACCCCCAATAGGGCTGCCAATGCATTTATCTTTACTTTCGACCCGACCACTTTTGGAAAAAGGAAATAGGCATCCGCCAGATGAACTAACACCAGTACAAATATCACCCTTAGCGTCGTATCCGGGGAATCTGTCTGTAAAGTGATCAGGAGGCTCAATATACAGGCCATAAAAATCCCGAGATAAGGAATGAGATTCAGCAGGGCGACGATCAGACCCAGCAGCAAAGCATATTTCATGCCGGCAAAGTACAGGCCCGTGCAATTCAGGGAGGCGACAATCAGCATTTCTATCAATAGGCCACCGACATAACCCTTTATCACATACCTGGCCTTACTGAATAATTTGAGCACGTTCTCCTTATGCCCTGCACCAAATTTCCTGATAAAGAACTGCAGAATGAGGCCCCGGTAATACAACAGCAGGAAAGTATAAATGGGGATCAACGCCAGGTATAAAAGAGTGCCGGACACGAAAGTAACCGTTCCATTCAGAAAGCTGGAGGAACCCGTCAGCGATCCGGATGTATAGGACCGTATCCATACCGCAGCCCCGGACGAACCGAATCCTGATTTTTCCTGTATCCATTTTTCCAGGTGACGGACACCCGCTGAGATCTGGCCTGCCAGGACCAGCCAATCGCTTTTTAACCGCACTAATTGAAAGGAAGTAAAGTAAACAAAAAGGAAACCAATCAGAACGAAAGCCATTATCGACATCAAAGATGACAAGCCCCTGGGAATATGGTATCTTTCAATGAAATTACAAGGCGTAACCATCAACAAGGCGAACAAACACGCAAATGCCAGGGGAATAAAAATATGCCGGCCGAGATACAGGATCACCAACAGAAGGAAGATACTCACAAGCCCCCTGTTCAGCTTCGAAAAAAAATGATCGGATGATGGTGTTTTTGCCATGATTTTTTTGCAGCTTGCCAAAACTATCCCAATTGGCGCCCTCCGTTCCTGACCCTTCTCATATTTGCATAGGACCTTTGTCATAAAACAGAAAAGGTATCTCCCTTAGCTTCGCTAAAACGCAACCATCGTGTAACCCATCATCGCTCCCGTAAACTTTTCCCCATGCGCGCTCAACGCCGCCCGGTATGCGGCCGATCTTGCCCTCTCCCTCCAGGCAGATATGCATCTCATCCATGTTATACAGGTGCCTGTAACCTCGACGGAAATAGTTATGACCGACTACCTTTACCAGCAAATGGTCGATTCCGCCATTGTCAGCCTCCGGGACTTACAGGCGGACCTTATCAAACGCACCGCACACAGGATCCGGATCGTTACCAGCCTTAGCATGGGCGGCATAGCTGCCAGACTGGGTGAACTCTGTAAACAGGTAAAACCTTATGCCATCGTGGTTGGCACCAGCGGTCCCACCCTGGAAAAATTCCTGGTGGGGAGCCCGGTAACCTCCTTGCTCCAAAATCTCCATTATCCCATTCTGGTTGTCCCCGAAACGGCTGTTTTTCATCACTTCCGGCAGATCCTCCTGGCCTGTGACCTGGGCGACATCGGTTCCGGAATCCCCCATTCCCTGCCCTTGTTGAAAAACTTGCGCCTGCACTTTGGATCCCGGTTTGACATCGTCACCGTTCAAACGTCCAGTGCACTGACCGGGGAAAATAAGGTCCTCCTATCTGATGGCTGGAAAGACCAGCTCAAAGACCTTTACCCCCAGATTCATTATATCCGCATGCATAAGGTTGAAGATGGCATCCTGGAATATCTTCGTCATCATCAGGCCGATCTCATTATGGTTTTTCCCTAAAAAACATGGTTTCTTCGATTTCCATGTCAGCCAGTCACGGAAACTAGCTCAGCATAGCCCGGTACCCGTCATGAGCTTACACCAATAAAGCCAAAGGCCGGCCCCTGGTGGCGCCGGCCCGGACTTTCTCATGCGACTAAATATCTTTATTGACGGAAAGGATCAGATCGCATTACTGAACTGCGGCGGCCTCCCTTCTCCCGGATCAGATCCCTTCTCCCCGATGGCCTCGTCATTCAACGCGGATTTCCCGCAACGCTGGATTCCTGCTCCCCTTATCTTTTCATCCCGCAGCAAATGCAGATCAAAGGCTTTACATACATGCCGCAAGAACGGTTTCCCCGCTTCAGTCAGGACGACACCTTTTTCATCCAGGTATACCAGTCCATCCTTTTCATATTCCCGCAGAAGAGGCAGCGTCCATTCTTCCAGTAATGCCGACCATGTCATATCAAACATCGTAGCTCCCTTACAGGTTATATCCAGGATATGCCGACGAAATACCCGGTCTTCCCCGGTGAGGAAATACCCTTTGCGAACGGCTAATTCACGGGAATTTATCGATTGGTAATACCCTCCCAGCGTCTTATCGTTCTGCGCGAAGGCCGAACCCAGATCGCTGATCGAAGATACTCCCAGACCCAGCAACATTCCGCTGTGCTGCGTCGTATACCCCATAAAATTCCGGTGCAGGGTGTTATTCCGCCAGGCTGCGTATAATTCGTCGCTGTCCAGCGCAAAATGATCCATACCAATATTATGGTATCCGCCCTCCGTAAGCCACCGCTTCCCCGATTCGTAAAGGGCCAGCTTCTGCTCCGCAGAAGGCAGGTAGGTCTCGTTGATCAGGCGTTGAGAACAATTCATCCAGGGGGTATGCGCATAGCTATAGAAAGCCAGACGGTCCGGCTGAAGGCTCACTGCCTGCCGGATCGTACGCTCCAGGCGCTCCTGAGTCTGTAACGGTAATCCATAAATTAGATCGAAATTGACCGCTGTGAAACCACTATCCCTTGCCTCCTCCGTAGCCCGGCGGACATTTTCAAATGGCTGAAGGCGATGGATAGCTTTCTGGACCTCCGGATCCAGATCCTGCACGCCGTAACTGATACGACGGAAGCCCAGGCCATATAAGGTATCGAGGTGCTCCTTCGTCGTATTATTCGGATGCCCCTCGATACTGAAGGAATGGTCCGGGTGAACTACCGCTCCCTCCAGGAGCCGCGAAATCAGGCGCTCCAGGTTCTCCGGAGAAAAAAAAGTGGGAGTGCCGCCTCCCAGGTGGATCTCCCGGATCAGGGGGGGACGCCCCATCATTTCCAGGTACATGTTCCATTCGCTAAAGAGGGCTTGCAAATAGACTGACTCCACATGGTGATTGGTAGTGACCTTTTTATTGCACCCGCAGTAAATACACAGCGACTCACAGAAAGGTAAATGGATATAAAGACTAATTCCCTCCTGTTCATTGCAGGCGGAAAACTGGTTGTGAAAAGCTTGCTTCCACTGGGGTATGTCAATTACATCCTTCCAGAAGGGCACCGTAGGATAACTGGTATAACGGGGAACAGGTTGATTGAATTTTTGTAAAAATGCGGGATTTCCTTGCACACATATATTTTTCCAAATGTATCCCGGCTCGAAAATTTAGAGGCTGACCCCAATCATGCCGGCGCCTGACTTTGATCAGGCATCTGAATAAACCAGGTGGCTTTTTGCATCGACCGTTACTTCTAATATATAATTATTAGCTTTAAGGATCATTTAAATGAACCTACAATTTTCCCTGTATGAAGATCAGCGTCCTTGATTCCTATGAAGCAATAAGCCGGGAGGCGGCTAGTATCATTACCCGTCAGCTGGAAATAAACAACAAACTCCTGCTCTGCGCGGCAACAGGTAATACCCCCTCGGGGACCTATGAGCGATTGGCGCAGGAATACGACAAGAGACCGGCCCTCTTTGACGCAATGAGGGTGTTGAAACTGGATGAGTGGGGCGGGATCCCGATGGAAGACCCTGGCACCTGCGAAACCTATCTCCAAGCCCGACTACTGTCCCCGCTGCGGATCACCAGCGACCGTTACCTTTCTTTCCACAGCGACGCCGCCGATCCGGAAGAGGAATGCAAAAGGGTACAAAAAAAGCTGGAAAAGGCTGGCCCCATAGACTGCTGCATGCTGGGCCTGGGGCTGAATGGGCACATCGGACTTAATGAACCTGCCGGCTCCCTGCAGCCTGATTTTCACCTTGCTCAACTTTCCGAAGGCACGCTGGGGCATTCCATGGTGGCAGCTATGAACCGCCGGCCCTCCTATGGATTGACCCTGGGAATGGCCGATATCCT
>DATJJD010000060.1:0-114228 GCA_035492545.1 Puia sp. | reverse complement strand
TTTTAAGAGAAAATCCTTTCTTGCGAGTTTTTTTTCCTTCACAATATCTTCCAGATAATCCCGAAGACCCGGAGACAAAGGAGAGATAGAGCGTAGATATTTAAACAGCGTGATCATACCTGGCCAGGTTTATTAAAGATGATTACAAATTGGCAGGGAGCCAGCAAAACACGGTTTAAATAAATGCGGACCAATAAGACCGCAACAAATTTATCATTCGTATCATTAAATTATCGGATAAGTTATTCACAAACAACTCATTTCCTTTGTGCATAGTCCGGGAGACCGGTGAACCGTCAAATTTGGCGCGGGCTGGCCTTATTAAATTTTTTTTAAGAATTTTCCCTAATTTACCGCCTTATACACTAAACTAAGCCGCAGATGTCCAATTCATTATTCCGTAAGAAGTCCATCGATAAGATCGTACGTGATGCAGAAGAGGGGTTGTCGGATGGGCATGGAGGGGGGTTGAAGAAAGTGTTGAATGTACGGGATCTTACTTTTATGGGGATTGCGGCCGTGGTGGGGGCAGGGATCTTCTCTACGATAGGGCTGGCAGCTTATGACGGCGGTCCGGGGATCTCCCTGTTGTTCGTGCTGACGGCGGTAACCTGCGGCTTTTCCGCCTTGTGTTATGCAGAGTTTGCCAGCCGGGTCCCCATTGCCGGTAGCGCCTATACATATGCTTATGTTTCCTTCGGGGAATTGGTGGCCTGGATCATTGGCTGGGCGCTGATCCTGGAATATGCCATCGGTAATATCGTCGTAGCCATCTCCTGGAGTGGCTATTTTAATAACCTGCTGGAGGGTTTTCACATCCATCTGCCCGGCTGGATGATCACGGACCCCGGGACAGCCAAGACGGCCTACCTTGCCGCACAGGAGGCGCTGACCCACGGCAAGCCGTTAACCCAGTCCTTTCAGGATGCGATCGCTGCCTGGAATTCGGCCCCCGTCATTGCGGGTTTCCATCTTTTCCTGAATATACCGGCTTTTATTATCGTTTGTATTATCGCCTCGGTCACGTACGTCGGGATCAAGGAAAGTAAGAAAAGCACCAATTTCATGGTCATGTTCAAGGTTGCCGTGATCATCCTGGTGATCATTATCGGTTTCTTTTTTGTCGATACGGCCAACTGGCATCCCTTTTTGCCAAATGGGTTTACGGGGGTGCTGAAGGGGGTCTCCGCCGTATTTTACGCCTATATCGGGTTTGATGCGATCTCCACCACTGCGGAAGAATGTACGGATGCCCAGCGGGACCTGCCCAAAGGCATGATCTATTCCCTGATAATCTGTACGGTGCTGTATATCCTGATCGCGCTGGTGCTGACGGGCATGGTCCATTATTCCAAATTAAACAAGACTGACCCCCTGGCTTTTGTCTTTGAAGAAGTGCACCAGAACTGGATCGGGTATGTGATCTCCATCAGTGCGGTAGTGGCTACGACCAGCGTGCTGCTGGTCTTCCAGCTGGGCCAGCCCCGCATCTGGATGAGCATGAGCCGGGATGGGTTGTTGCCCAAGGCTTTTGGGAAGATACATCCCCGCTTCAAAACGCCCTGGTTCTCCACCATCGTTACCGGTTGTATGGTAGCCATCCCCTCTTTATTTATGGAAAGTTCGCTCATGACAGCGCTGACCAGCATCGGGACCCTATTTGCTTTTGTGCTGGTATCCGGCGGGGTGCTGATCTTACCCCGGATCAGCAACGTGGGTAAGGCAGGGTTTAAGCTACCGTACTGGAATGGCCGGTATGTTATGCCTTTTCTCTATGCTGGCTTCCTGTACCTGTTCGCCGGTCGTATCCGGGACGCCTTTGCCAATATCTCCCATGACAGCCTGGAGGAAGCTCTGTTCCTCGTATTTACCCTGCTGGTGACGATACTTAGCCTGGCCACAATAGTCCGGAAGTACTCATTGATCCCCGTACTGGGGGTATTGTTCTGCGCCTACCTGCTGATCGAGATCCCGGCCATTGCCTGGAAATGGTTTTTTGCCTGGATGGGTATCGGGCTGACGATCTATTTCCTTTATGGTTACCGGAAGAGCCGGTTAAAAGCGGAGTAGTCGGAAATGACGTAAATTTGCCCCATGAAGTTCCAGGTAGGAGACAAAGTTGTCATTCAGCATTCCAACGACGAGGGGGAAGTCATCGAGATCATTAATGATAAAATGGTTTTGGTGGATGTCAGGGGCGTAAAATTCCCCGCTTATACCGATCAATTGGATTTCCCTTATTTTAAGCGATTTACAGAGAAGAAGTTATTTCCGGAGGAAAAAAAGAAGAAGACCTATATCGATCAGCTGCCCCGGGAGAAGCCAGCACCGGGGGGCGTGAAAAAAGAAAGGATTGCCCGGCTGGCGGATGGAGTCTGGCTGACCTTTCTGCCGGTCTTTGACAACGACGAATTTGGGGACGATGTCGTTGACAGCCTGAAGATCCATCTGGTTAACAATACGCAGGCGGGATACCAGTTCTCCTATCATGTCAATTATTTCGGGAAGTCTGAATTCGACCTGGATAACCAGGTCTACCCTTTGCAGGATTTTTATCTCCATGATATCCCTTTTGCCAACCTGAATGACAACCCTGTCTTTGAATGTGAGTTTTCGCTGCTGACGCCAGATAAGAACAAGGCGGATCACTATGAGACCAATCTGAAGTTAAGGGCCAAACAGGTCTTCAGCCGGATCGAAGAGATCAAAAAGAAGGGGGAAGCGACCTTCTCCTTCAAACTTTTCGACAATTATCCCGACAAGTTGGTCGAAGAGGTCGCCGAGACGCCTTTTCTCGCGGGGCTGGCAGGCTCGGGGTTCCGGATTTATGAGGCTTCCAAAGCCAGACAGCATATGGAGTCCGCGCGATCGGAAGTGGATTTGCATATTGAAAAGCTAGTGGAGAAATGGAATGCCCTGGATAATTTCGAGATCCTTACGATACAACTGCAGACGTTTGAGAAATACTATGATCTGGCCAGGGCGCATCATTTACCGTCGCTGATCGTGATCCATGGGGTAGGCACCGGCAAACTGCGGGACGAAATCCATGAAATCCTCCGGCACAAGTTGGGTGTCAAGTCCTTTGTCAACCGGCATCATCCCCGGTATGGGTATGGGGCTACGGAGATCTTTTTTCAGTATTGATCGCGGAAGGGAGTACTGACGGTCCTGGTAAATGCCAGCCTCAAAAATGAAATTCGGCACCCACCGACAGGTTCAGGGAGGCGACTTCATATTTCTTCTGCCAGGGCCCATGATCTGTGGGCGTGCCGCCCGGATTAAATACAAGATAATGGTCATATTTATGGTGGGCCTCTGCGTGGAAGTAGCTTAGATCCCCTACCAGGGAGATATGCCGGTTAAGCTGCCATCCCAGACCGGCATTTGCCTGATAGCAGAAAGCCCAGTCAAGGGGGGTACCGGCGGCGAAAACTCTTACGTTATAATTACCGGGATTACCAATACCGGGGATGACCTGCCCATAGGCATAGTTGTAATCGGGGTAAGTAGTCTTTAACAACCCTGCCAGGATTTTCCCCTGAAAGAAAAGTTTTTCTCCCTTTGACAGCGGGAATTTAAAAACGCCTCCCGCCAGAATTCTCCCCGTCTTCCAGGATTTCGTGGCCGCATAGGTCCCTACGGAATCTCCATACCGTTGCTTGAGATAGCTGGTGATGGAGTTGGGGTCCATTTTGTTCTCCTGTCCACCGAATAGGACCATTACACCGATGGAGGGGGTGAACATATAGCCGGCTGTGACATTCAGTGATGGGCCGGCTTTTGCCAGGCCGGCAGTAGTGTCTGCAAAATTTTTGTTGGCGAATTTGCCCATGGGGAAAGAAGGGCCTAAAGTGATGCCGGCAAAGAATTTGAGGTCTTTTTTGGGGGCAGGGTCCTGTGCCTGGGTATCCAGCTGAAATAGCAGCGTCAGTAAGAGGATAAGGGTGGCGAAGTATGTCTTCATATCTATGTATTATCCGGCCATATTACAAATTTTGTCTGGGCCTTACAAGGACAGGAATGTTAAACAATTCCTAAGTGGAGGACTATTGCCCAATTCGTGATGAAATGATCGCCCCCAGTTTTTCTGAAAGATTGTTTTTTGCGCCCCCTGTAATATCCTGGGTTATTTTGGTTCGGATATATAACTGAGTTTTCCCGGGAGATAACTTGTAATATACTCCAGTCACATAATAATATTCATTCGCCGTCATCGCATGGCTTGCCGTGATGTAGCCTTTATCCGGGGTATCTGAATGTATTGTATATCTTCTCGAGATCAGCGCCTGCCGAATGATAGTTATCAATGTATCCTGTGTCAGGGGAGTGGATGTCTCCAGATAATATTCGGTGGAAGTCTTAAAGGTCCATACCCCTCCCGATTTGGCCACTCCCTTGGCATAGGCATCAAAATTTATTTCATCGGCAGTTTTGGGAAGGTCCGAAAGTCTGGCCGTGCCGAGGCATGATGACAAGATGAGCATCAGCGTGATAAGGTGAATGTAAGACAGACGCATATAGTAAATATAGAACAAAGAAAGAATTAATGCAAGATGCTGTCATCTGCCAATCTCAATACTCCCTTTGTACCAGCAAGGCGGCCAATTGCTGTAACGGCTCCTTACGGCGGGCGAGCACGGCAATATCATCCAGGTGCCGGTAGGAGTCCTGCATGTATCTCTCCTTCAATTCCCGGGCCCAGGCGTCTACCCCGCAGGCTTTGAATAACTCCAGCATACCGGCCACTTTGGTGGTGGCGTCAGCGTGCTGTAATTCCGCGATCTGGCGATGCTGCGCTTCCGTAGCCACTTCGAGGGTCCTTATCAGGAGAAAGGTCTTCTTTCCGGCCACGATGTCTCCCCCCACCTGTTTGCCAAACTTGGCAGGGTCACCAAAGCAGTCCAGGTAGTCGTCCTGCACCTGAAAGGCCAGTCCCAGGGTCTTGCCGAAATTATAGAGGTGTTGTTGATTTCCCAGGCCGGCGCCGCCCAGGATAGCTCCCATCTGCAAGCTGGCAGCCAGTAATACGGAGGTTTTTAATTCAATCATGGAAAGGTACTGATCCAATCCTACTTTCTCCGTCGTTTCAAAATCCATGTCGAGCTGTTGTCCTTCGCAAACCTGTTTAGCGGTCTGGTTGAAGATCTGCAGTACCTGCCGGATAAACTTCGGTTGCATTTTACTGATATATTCATACGCCACCACCAGCATCACGTCCCCGGTGAGCAGGGCCGTGGAGGAGCCATACTTCTCATGAACGGTCTGCATGCCCCGCCGGAGGGGGGCTTTGTCCATGATATCATCGTGGATCAGCGTGAAATTATGGAAGAGTTCGACAGCAGCGGCCAGGTGCCAGGCATCGGGGTCGATGTCTCCGAAAAGTTCGTTGCCCATCAAACATAATACGGGGCGGATCCTTTTGCCTCCCAGGCCCAGGAAATAACCGGCCGGCTCGTATAAGCTGACCGGATGGGAAGGGAAATGCTGTATCCTGAAACTTTCGGCGAATGCGGCGGATAATTCTTCGAAATGAAACATGATGAATGCTATGAGATATGTAGGATCTTTCTGTTATGAATGTCGGCCGATGGCTAGTATTTCTTTTTCTTTCGGTGTTTCTTTTCTTTTTCGCGATCTGTTCTCCGGCCTTCCTTCTTTTTGGGTATTGCAGGCGCTGCCGCATCCAATCCATCGATCTCTTCCCCTCTGTTTGCTGCCGGGGGTAGCGGGCCGATGATCACCCATTCGTAATCCAACTGGCGTTTGGCGAGATTGGCCGCCACCACTTTGATGGTCACCTTATCCCCCATGCGGAACTGCCGACCACTGCGCCGGCCTACCAGGCTATAGTCTGCTTCATTATGCCGGAAGTCATCGTATTCCAGCAAGCTGTTGATGCTCACCAGTCCTTCGCATTTGTGGGCGACCGTCTCCACCCAAAAACCGAAAGAAGCTACTCCGCTGATGACTCCTTCGAATTCTTCTCCCAGGAAATCCTGCATGTATTCTACCTGCTTGTATTTGTTCGCCGCCCGTTCGCTCTCCATGGCAGCCCGTTCTCTTTCACTGGAGTGCCGGCATTTGGCTTCCAGTTTCTTGTCTATTTCGAACTTTTCCTCCAGGCACTCCTGCAGGATCCTATGCACCAGGACGTCCGGATATCTCCGGATGGGAGAGGTAAAATGACAGTAGTGTTCGAAGCCCAGCCCATAGTGGCCGATATTTTCCGTGGTATAGATCGCTTTGGCCATAGTGCGGATGCCTAGTTGCTCCAGCACATGTTGTTCGGGTCTTCCTTTTACATCCAATAACATCTGGTTAAAGGACTCCGCGATAGCCTGCGGAGTTTTGGTATCGAACTGGTGGCCGTATTTTTTTGCAAATTCGATAAAAGGAAGCAGCTTTTCCTTGTCCGGGGTATCATGGACCCGGTAGGGGAATGGGATGGGTTTTTTATTCAACTTAATTTTGCCTACATCCTCCGCGACGGTGCGGTTGGCCAGCAGCATAAATTCTTCCACCAATTGATGGGCCTCCTTGCTTTCCTTCACCATGATGCCGATGGGCTTGCCTTTTTCATCCAGCTTGAACCGGACTTCCGTAGAAGAGAAATTGATAGCGCCTTTTTTGAATCGCTGTTTGCGGAGACGTTGGGCGATATCATTGAGGATCTCAATTTCGGGTTGGTATAAGCCCGTTTTTTGTTCGATGATCTCCTGAACCTCTTCATAGGTGAAACGGTGGTCGGAATGGATGACCGTTTTGCCGATCCAATGTTGTTTCACTTCCCCTTTGGCATTCATCTGGAAAATCGTGGAGAAGGTGAGCTTGTCCTCATGAGGGCGGAGCGAGCAGAGCTCGTTGGAGATCCTTTCTGGCAGCATGGGGTTGACGCGGTCCGGGAGATAGACGGAAGTAGCCCGGCCGTATGCTTCTTTATCCAGGGCCGTCTCCGGCTCTACGTAATGGCTTACGTCGGCGATGTGCACACCGATCTCCAGGCTGCCGTTTTTCAACGTACGGATGGAGATAGCATCATCAAAGTCTTTTGCGTCTACCGGGTCGATGGTGAAGGTGAGGATACCCCGGATGTCTTTCCGTTTCTCTATTTCGGAGGCGGCTATGAGGTCGGGCAGTCTTTCGGACTCTTCGGTCACTTCTTCCGGGAAGAAAAGCGGGAAGCCATTTTCCAGGAGTATCTCCTTCATGGCCTGGTCGTTTGCATCGCCTTTATCCAGGACTTGTATGACCTCTCCCTGGGGTTTCTTATTTTTCTCCCATTCCAGGATCCGGACGATGACCTTGTCATGGTTGGTGGCCCCATTGAGCTGGGGAAGGGGTATATAAATATCCGGCATGGGTTTGTCCGTCTCGGCGATAAAGAAAGCGAAGGACTGGCTCAGCTCTACATGACCCAGGAACTCCATTTGTTTCCTTTCCACGACTTCCACTACTTCTCCCTGGCTGCGGCCGCTTTTGCCGGAGTTGTTACGAACCCGGACCCTTACGGTGTCTCCATGCAGGGCTGTATTAAAATCGGAAGGACGGATCAGGATATCCTGTTCCCTGCCCTCTACGATCACAAAGCCCATTCCCGAGCGGGTGACATCCAACCGTCCTTTGTATAAATTAGTCCCATCGAGATCGGGCTTTTTCTTTTTCTTATGTTTGTTCTTGTGTTCGTTTCTGTTTTTGCTCTCGCTCATTTTCTTCTTTTTAAAATGTTATAGGATATCAGGTCTCTGTATTGGAAATTCAGTGATGAATTTAACGATTATATCAGTAAAACGGGGCTGGTCGCCGAATAAAAATCGGGGTTCGATCGGCAGCACGTAAAAAGGCAGGTCTTCCAGTTCCTGCCGGAATTTTACCAGGCGTACCGCGTCTTTTTCCGTGGTAAGGATGATCTTGCCAGGGGCGGCAATGCCGTTAAACCGGCGGGTGATGTTGTGCAGGTCGTCGATGGAAAAGATGTGATGATCGCTGTACGCCAGTTCATAATAGGCGCCCGATCTTTCGTTCAGCCATTTTTTCAGAGGAGCGGGATTAGCGATGCCGGTAACCAGCAATACCTCCATCTGGTCGTTGATATCGACAGTTTCCTTCACATGGAACCCACTGGCGTTGGGCTCGAATCCTCCCCTATCCTGCCCGTCGGAGTCAGGGGTCTTTCCCCGGGTGATATGGTAGGGTTGCCCATATTGAATGGAAGAAAAGAATACCTGCTGGTGCGGGAGGGGGTCGATCTCATGGATGATGGAGCGGCGCTCGGTCTCGGCCAGGTCTTCCGGGCATTTGGTGACAATGACCACGTCGGCTCTTTTATATCCGCTGGGGGAGTCCCGGAGGTCCCCGCTGGGCAACCACCAGTCCCGGGTGAAGAGGTTGGAATAGTCCGTCAGCAGGATGTTGAGGCCGGCCTTTACAGCCCGGTGCTGGAAGGCATCATCCAGGATGATGGCCCGGGTGCCTGGCCGGTCGTGCAGCAGCTGGGGAATGGCGACCATTCGCTCTTCTCCTACGGCTATGGTCAGTTCGGGGAATTTGCTATGAAACTGCATGGGCTCGTCTCCGATGTCCAGGGCGGTGGAGGAGGGACCCGCCAGGGCATAACCCCGGGTTTTACGTTTATAACCCCGGCTCAGGACAGCTATGGCGTAGCGGTCCTTCAGGGTGCGGATCAGGAGTTCCACCATGGGAGACTTGCCCGTGCCACCTACGGCCAGGTTGCCTACACAAATGACAGGCAGGTTGAAGGAGGTGGAAGAAAAGATCTTTCTGTCGTAACACCAATTGCGTATCCGGATGATCAGGCCATAAACGAGGGACAAAGGAAACAGGAGGATGCGAATGGGCTTTAACAGCGGAAAGTTAAAATTCATAATTGTTCTAATATCCGGCGGCAATGTCCGGGTTAGGAGTATACTCCTACTGTAAAGGTAGCTTAAATTTGGGAAATCGGTCCTCAGGCCTGTTGGGTCAGGGCCGCCAGCAGGAAGTTTTTCATTTTTGCCGCCTGCCGCCGGACAAATTCCGTATCGGGGTTTTCGTGATGAGGGATGGAAGCGATGAATGGCAAGCCACTCCACCGGACAATCTCAGCTTCATAATGCAGATATTGATCGTTGAAGATCCAGCCGGCCACTTTTAGTCCATGGGACTTGCAAACGGCTGCGGTAAGCAGGGAGTGGTTGATGCTGCCCAGGTAGTTGCGGCTTACCAGCAGGACGGTCGCATCGAGTTTCTTTATCAGATCGAGCACGAATTCTTCTTCGTTCAGGGGCACCAGTAAGCCTCCGGCGCCTTCGATCACCAGGAAGTCCGGGGAGGTGGCCCTGGAGGAAGCGGAGATGCGGTCCAAACTTATCTTAACCCCTTCCTGCCTGGCGGCGATATGAGGGGAGGCGGGCAGGGCAAGCCGGTAAGTCTCGGGCAGGATCCTGCCATGGGGATGGCTTAGCCTTTCGGCCACCCATTCACTGTCCGTGCCTTCGGAGTAACCGGCCTGCACGGGTTTCCAATAAGCAGCCTGCAGGGCTTCTGTCACGATGGCTGCGACGACGGTCTTGCCAACGTCTGTTCCGATGCCGGTGATGAAAATGGGTCGCATAGCCGGAGTTGTTGAATGAAAAAAAGGGTTACACCTTATTTACAAAGATAGAGAATACCGTCGTGCCGTAATTGCGCTGGGTGACGAATAAGGGGGTTCCTTCGTAATTATTGCGGGGTGTATGTTCCAGGACGAACCATCCCTTTTCTTTCAGCAGCTGTCGTTCGACGATCTGCCGGGGGATATCATCAATATTTGTCAGGGCATAGGGGGGGCCTGCAAAGATGAAGTCGAATTTGTCCGTGTTGAGCTCCAGGAAGCGGAATACATCCATGCGGATCACTTTGTAGTTCTCCAGGCCCAGTTCCTTCGCACTCTTTTGAATAAAAGCTGACATAGCCGGATCTTTTTCTACCACGGTGAGGTCCTTTACACCCCGGGATGCCAGTTCATAGCTGATGCTACCTGTGCCTCCGAAGAGGTCGAGGGTCTTCAGTTCCGGGAGGTCCAGATTGTTTTCGAGGATATTAAAAAGTCCTTCTTTCGCTATATCGGTCGTAGGCCGCGTATAGGGCATTTTGGAAGGGGGGTTGACCCTTCTTCCTCCTAATTCACCTCCGATTATGCGCATACTGCCATTTTCAACATGGATGAAAAATAGTGCAGGGGTAATTCCTTCAGTTCATCGGTAACCTTGATACTCTCGTCTATCTCCTCAAAGCTGATCTGCAGGAAATATTTATGCAATTCAGTGCTGAGAGCCGACTGCCGGTCGATAAGGCCTCCTACCAGCAACCGGACGTTGTCCTGTTGGATATCCAGTTGGTGACAGCAATTCAGCAAATGGTAGGCAACGTCTTTGGTATCCTGATAGTAAAAAGTCTGCATCAGGTGTACCACTCCTTTTTTGATGACCAGCGCCACCATTTTATCGGAGTAGAAGATGACTTTAAGACTATCCTGGTCTTCCACGGAGTCGAACATTTTATAGCTTTTCAGGAGCAGGCTATAGTAGTGCCAGTATTTTCCTGCCGTGAACTGATGCTGCAGCAGGTGATGCAGGTCCGGGGAAATACGATATACATTGAAGAGTTCCCACCAAGGTATTTTTTCGGTCAGGATCAAACCTTTGTGCAGATTGCCATGGATGGTATCAATGATCTCCCTGTTAGTGTCCATGCTGAATAAGGGTTCCGGCACCAGGCTGCTTTCGGGGAAATTGTAGACCAGCAGGGTCTCTTTTACCGGTCGCCGGAGGATGTCTTCTTCCTGCAGGATCTCGCGGAGGACCTCCGTCAGGAGCCTGTCTTTCGGATGATCAAGCTGAAAATATTTTACTACCAGGGGGCTCATGTTCCGTTGATTGAGCAGAACATAGCTAAATGAATTGGTGTTGACCTCTACCAGCAGGCGGGACTGCAGGAGGTCAGCGTCTTTTATATCCGATGCTTCTATCTGGAAAGCTGGTTTGGTCATAATTGTCAGTTGTGCAATAATACTACAAAACTGCGAAAGTGAGGGGGAGCCCCGGCGGGTTCCTTGCGATAATCCGGGCTAACTGTACTATCTTGCCCTCTTTTTCCAAAATGACCATTTCCGACCAAACAAAGTCCTATAAAGTAGCCATCAGCAGCCGGGGTGTCCTCGTCATGGCCTTGCCGATCAGCCTGGCCATCCTGGTGCCGCAGATCAATTTTATCACGAACAATATTTTTTTAGGGCACCTGGACAGGAATGCGGAAGCCCTCTCTACAGCTGGCATTACGGGGGTCTATTACCTGCTGTTTGCTGTTGTCGGTCAGGGTCTGAATAACGGGCTTCAGGCATTGATAGCCCGGAGGGCGGGGGAAGGAAGGATCGGGGAGATCGGCAGGCTTTTTTCCCAGGGAATGTTGATTGCCCTGGCGCTGGCACTGGCTGGTATCCTGTTGACCTATTTTATTGCCCCTCCCCTGCTGTCGCTGTCACTGCGGTCGAAGCCACTCCTGGAAGAGGCCATGCAATTCCTCCGGATCCGCATCTGGGGACTGCCTTTCCTGTACGTTTACCAGATGCGTAATGCACTGCTGGTTGGCACTAACCAAAGTAAGTTCCTCGTCTATGGCACCCTGGCGGAGACGGTCGTGAATATATTCCTGGACTATGGGCTGATCTTTGGTCATTTTGGCTTTCCTGCCCTGGGCTTCAACGGCGCAGCCTTTGCCTCCATTATCGCTGAAGCGGCGGGCATGCTGGTCGTATTTCTGGTGATCCATGCCAAGGGGGTCAGCAGGGAATTGCAGTTGTATCAATCATGGGGGATCGATCTAAAGAACATACGGCTGATCCTGGTGCAGTCTTCTCCCCTGATCTTTCAATACTCGCTTGCCATCCTCAGCTGGATATACTTTTATATCCTCGTAGAGCACCATGGACGACAGGCGCTGGCGATCAGTAATACCATGCGCAATATTTTCGGGCTGTTCGGGGTCTTTACCTGGGCTTTTGCCTCGACGACCAATGCCATGGTGAGTAATATTATCGGCCAGGGGAAGGAGGACCGGGTGATCGAGCTAATCCACAAGATCCTGAAACTCAGCGTGGGTTTCGCCACTCTTGTTGCGATCCTGCTAAATCTGTTCCCCCGGGCCTTTTTGTCCGTATACGGGCAGGATGCTGCTTTTATAGAGGCTGCTATCCCTGTTATCCGGCTTATTTCTTCCGCTCTGATAATGATGTCTTTTGCCACCATATGGCTGAATGCCGTTACGGGCACGGGCAATACCCGGATCAACCTGCTGATAGAGTTGATCACGATGGTGTTCTATTGTGGTTATGTATATTATATTTTAGAATACCGGAACCTCTCCATTCTCTATGGGTGGATGTCAGAATGGGTATACTGGTGCAGCACCTTTATTTTTTCCTTCCTGTATATCCGGAGCGGGCGGTGGAAGGGGAAGAAAATTTAATCCTCAAATTTTTTATTGAGAGAGATGCCTGCTTTTCCCTGGAAATTCCCGATAGGGGCCTGCAATTTGTAGATCGACAGGGTGATCTCCCGGATGAAAGGATATTGCTCCTTGATCTTCCGGATGATCTCGTCGGCTATCTTTTCCAGTAAGGGGGAAGGCTGGTGCATCCTTTGTTTGATAATGGAAAAGAGGGTTACATAATTGATGATAGTCTCCAGGCTTTCGAAGGGCCGCTCTCTTTCGTCATAATGTACGTCCAGGTGTACTTCAAAAGTATTACCCGTCGCCAATTCTTCTTTGAAAACGCCGTGATTGCCCGAAAAGATCAGGTTGTGCAGCTGAACTGTGACCATGGTGCTATTTTAATTTAATGAGCTGCTAAGCCAGTCCCCGGGCGGTCAGATATCTTTCCGCATCCAGGGCTGCCATGCAACCGCTGCCGGCAGCCGTTACTGCCTGCCGGTATATTTTATCCTGTACGTCACCGGCTGCAAATACGCCTTCCACATTGGTTTTTGAAGTGCCGGGAACGGTCCTGATATAGCCGGCCTCGTCCAGCTCCAGGAAGTTGGAAAAGATGGCCGAATTGGGCTGGTGGCCTATTGCCACGAAAAAGCCGCTGAGAGGGATGGTAGTCTTTTCTCCTGTCTTGGTGTTATTGATCCGCAGGCCTTCCACCCGGCTTTCTCCCAATACTTCATCGGCTTCGCTGTTCCAGTATATTTTGATGTTGGGAGTCTGCTGAACCCTTTCCTGCATGACGCGGGAAGCCCTCATTTTATCACGACGGATCAGCATGTGTACGGTGGAGCACATTTTAGACAGGTATAAAGCTTCTTCGGCGGCCGTATCTCCGGCACCGATGATGGCGACTTCCTTGCCACGGAAGAAAAATCCGTCGCATACGGCACAGGCGCTCACTCCGTAGCCGTTCAGACGCTGTTCGCTTTCCAGGCCCAGCCATTTGGCGGAGGCTCCGGTAGCGATGATGACTGAATCGGCTTCCATCAGTTTATCCTCATCGATCCAGACTTTCAGCGGGCGTGTGGAGAAATCCACTTTAGTGGCTAATCCAAAACGAATATCTGCCCCCATGCGGGTAGCTTGTTTTTCAAAATGAACCATCATTTCGGGTCCCTGGACGCCATCGGGGTATCCGGGATAGTTCTCCACCTCGGTGGTAATAGTCAATTGCCCTCCTGGCTGTATACCCTGATAAAGAACCGGTTTCATATTGGCACGTGCAGCATAAACGGCTGCCGTATATCCTGCGGGCCCCGAACCTATGATCAAACAATGTACTTTCTCGCTAACGATTGGCTCCATGCTATTCAAAAATTTAAAGATGACAAAAATAAAGCTAAAAGAGCAAAGAGAATGTCGTTTATATGACCAGTGGAAGGAGTGTGAATAATATGTTCAGGACCAGTTCAATGCAGATGATGCGGTTCCCGGAGGACTCATCCGGCCAGGGGTTTGGGAAACCGGCAGGCAGGACTGAGCAGGCAGGTGATCCGGAATAAATTAATTATTTTGACCCGCGCGATCTTTCAAAATCACTGCCCATGAATCATTGGATGCAACGATGGCCGCCGATTACAGCGACGCTGACATTATTATCTCTTCTTACGATTGCCGGCGCCCAGCCCATCGACCGTAAGGCCGTGGTGAGACGGCATACGATCCGGGTAGAAAAAGCGGATCCCTTGTCTTCCCTTTCGGTAGGCAATGGGGGTTTTTCGTTTACGGCAGATGTGACGGGGTTACAGTCCTATCCGGATGAATATGCCGGAGGGGTGCCGTTGGGCACCGAGTCGGAGTGGGGCTGGCATAGCTTTCCCAACCGCATGGGTTACCGGCTGGAGGAGGTTTTTAAAGATTATCACTTTAATGACCGGGACCGGGCCTATGCGGTGCAATGGAAGGAGCCCGGCCGTACCCGGGATGCGGCAGACTACCTTCGGGCAAATCCTCACCGGTTGCAACTCGGCAATATCGGCTTCGAGCTGATCAAAAAGGATGGAAGCCTGGCTATGCTGAAAGACCTGTCCGCTGTCAGACAGGAGCTGGATATGTGGACAGGGCAGTTACACTCGCGGTTCATCCTGGAAGGGACAGCGGTAGAGGTGGTGACCTATGGGCACCCGGGGCAGGATGCTGTCAGTGTCCAGGTACGGTCTTCCCTGCTGAAACAGGGAAGGCTCAGGGTCAGGATCAGGTTCCCCTACCCTACGGGTCAGTGGGGAGACAATGGCAACAACTGGAAAGAGAACTTATTGCATCAATCTGCTATTGTCCGGCAATGGCGGCAAGGAGTTTTGTTGCAGCATACGCTGGACAGTACCCGCTATTATACCACGCTGCGATGGTCGGGCGATGCGGTAGTGAAAGAGGCGGAGCCGCATTATTTCCTCCTTATACCAAGAGCGGCCGGTGTTTTTGAATTGACAGTACGGTTTGATCCGGAAGACAGCAGGCTACCCCTCCCTTCCTTTTCCGCTACGGCCGAAAGCAGTATCCGGGAGTGGACCCGGTTCTGGTCCCGGGGCGGCATGATCGACCTTTCCGGCAGCACGGATCCCCGGGCATCCGAACTGGAGAGAAGGGTCATAACCTCGTTATATCTTACCCGGATCCAATGTGCAGGGGATCAGCCACCGCAGGAGACGGGTCTTACTTATAATAGCTGGTATGGCCGTCCCCACCTGGAGATGCACTGGTGGCATGGGGTTCATTTTGCCTTATGGGGGCGTACCGATCTGCTGGAGAAGAGCCTGACCTGGTATGCCAGGGCGGCTTCCACGGCCTATGGTATTGCCAGGCGGCAGGGATATGCGGGTCTTCGGTGGCAAAAAATGACGGATCCTGAAGGGAGGGAAACCCCTTCCTCGGTGGGTGCGTTCCTACTATGGCAGCAGCCCCATTTTATCTATCTGGCCGAGTTATGCTACCGCGCGCACCCGGATCCTGCGACGCTGAAAAAATACAGGGACCTGGTACTGGCCACGGCTGATTTCATGGCTTCTTATGCTTGTTATGATCGTATACAGCGCCGTTATGTGCTTGGTAAAGGATTGATCCCTGCACAGGAATGTTATCATCCGGAAGACACCTATAATCCCACCTTCGAGTTGGCCTACTGGTATTGGGCTTTGTCTACAGCGCAATTATGGCGGGAACGACTGAAGCTGGGGCCGGAAAAAAAGTGGGATGCCGTCCTGAAAGAGCTGTCGCCTCTGCCGGTACAGGGAGACCGCTATTTGTTTGCCGAGAGTGCGACAGATTCGTATACGAATTCCGTATACAGGACAGACCATCCTGCCGTCCTCTGCGCCCTGGGTATGTTGCCTGTCTTACCGGTTATGGATACCGCCCGGATGCATGCTACTTTCGACTGGGTATGGGATCACTGGACCTGGGGGCATACATGGGGTTGGGATTTTCCCATGGTAGCGATGTCGGCCACGCGGTTGGGGTTGCCGGAAAAGGCGATTGCGGCGCTGATGATGCCGGTGGGCAAGAATACCTGGCTGGTCAATGGGCATAATTACCAGGATGAAAGATTGCGGGTATACCTGCCCGGCAATGGCGCCTTATTGAGTGCCATAGCTTTGATGTGTGCAGGCTATGAAGGGAGTGGGCCGCTGCCGGGTTGGCCCAAAGATGGACGCTGGAAGGTAAGATATGAGGGTTTGCATCGGATGCCGTAGGGGCAAAAAAAGTCCCGGCATGTATATACCGGGGGACTTTTAATAGAAATACAGTAGATGGATATAATGCAAGGTCTGGTCCCGGACGAATCCGGGTAGTTAACCTAACCCAGGTATGCTTTTAAGGCATTGCTGTAGCGGGCTTTCTGCAAACGCTTGATAGCCCTTTCCTTGATCTGGCGGATACGTTCTTTCGTCAGATCATATTTCTGGCCTATCTGTTCAATGGTAACCCCATTTTCGCCATCCAGGCCGAAATAGGCGTTGACGATCTCCGCTTCGCGGGGGCTGAGGGATTTCAGTACCCGGCGGATCTCGGCACGCAGTGAATCTTTCATCACGTCATCATCCGTTTCATCACCACCTTCCAGTAAATCGCCCATTGCCACGTCTTCCGCCTCGTGTACCGGGGCGTCGAGTGAACTGTGACGGGTATTGCTTTGGAAGATGTTGTTGATCTCCGTCTCGCTCATTTCCAGTAATTCTGCTAATTCTTCCGTACTAGGCTCTCTTTCATGTTCTTGTTCGAAAGCCATGTAGGCTTTGTTAGCCTTGTTGTAGGTGCCAATTTTGTTTTGAGGCAGGCGGACTAATCTGCCCTGCTCTGCCAACGCCTGTAAAATGGACTGGCGAATCCACCAAACGGCGTATGAGATAAACTTGAAACCTTTTGTTTCATCAAAGCGTTGAGCCGCTTTAATTAAGCCGAGGTTGCCCTCGTTGATCAAATCACTCAGCGACAACCCCTGGTGTTGGTATTGTTTTGCTACGGAAACCACAAAACGTAAGTTAGCCTGGACTAATTTGTCCAAAGCCTTCTGATCGCCCATCTTAATCCGTTGAGCCAGGACCGTTTCCTCTTCAGGAGTGATCATGGGAATCTTGGAAATTTCCTGCAAATACTTCTCAACCGCCTGGGAGTCACGGTTTGTAATCTGTGTAGCAATTTTGAGTTGCCTCATATCTAAAAATAAAAAGGTGACAAAATGATTGTCGGGTACTAATCAATAAACAATAGCAAGGCAGTGAGAGTTCACGGAAAGATGCAAAAAAGATGTTATAAACAAAAAGATGTTTGAAATTTAATGTCAATCCGTCCAGAACCGTCTGCAAAAGTAGTCATGGAAAATGGAAATTCATAGCGTTGGGGATTAAAAGTGAAAATTTTTAATCCCATTTTTATTCTTTTTAATCGGGAAGGTAACTGTTATGCCCCTTTGCAGTATAGTTATACCCGATGCGGATGATGCGCGGACATTGACTTTGGCTATTTATTAACATTTGTGAATAGGATTTGTTCGAGGCTGGAAAAAAAATCTGCGTTTTTTTCCAAAAAAAACCTTGAAAAGTTTGACAACTAAAAAACTAGTTATAAATTCGCCTTATAACTAAGAAAATAGTTATGCCATAAATCAGGAATAAAATGAATGTAAATAAGCCACTTACAAAAGCAGAGGAGCAGGTGATGCTGGTGCTCTGGAAACTGGGCAGAGGGTTTCTGAAAGATATCATCGATCAGACGCCTGAGCCAAAACCCCATTCCAATACCATTGCCACCCTTTTAAAGATACTGGTGGAAAAAGGGTATGTAGAGTACGAGGTGCAGGGCCGCAACAACTGCTATCAGCCCCGGATCAGTAAAACGGAGTATGGCAAGAAAAGCGCCCAACAGCTGGTAAAGGGCTATTTTGAGGGGTCTCCCGCCAAGCTGATCTCCCAGTTCGTCAGTGACAATAAACTCAGCCTGCAGGAACTGGAAGACCTTTTGCAGCAGATCCGGAACGCTAAAAACTCCCAGCCATGAATCCAGTCCTCCTCTACCTGGGCAAGGTGATCCTGATCTCAGGTATGCTGTATAGTTATTACTGGTGCTGTCTCCGGAATGCGCCTTTTCATGCCTACAACCGCTGTTACCTGTTAGGAATCCCGTTGATCTCTCTGGTGCTGCCATTCCTGGACCTTCCTATCCCGGGATGGCCCGGGGGTGCCTGGAATTCTGCTCCTGTCCGGGTGTTGAATGTCCTCACCACCGGTCATTGGGAAGAATCTGTCGCCCCGGCCTTTTCTCCTGGTACCGGAAGCAGATCCTTTAGCGCACCAAGCCTTTATTGGGGGGGGTATATGGTAATCATGAGTGGTTTTCTGGCCAGTCTGATCCGGTCGTTATTTTATATCCGAAGGCTGTGCCGGTCCTATTCCCGGGCAGCCGATGCCCGAAAGCTGCCTCTACCCTTCCGGGAGAGTTTGGGGAAAATACAATTCTATGTAACCGATGAGCCCGGAACGCCCTTCTCTTTTTTCCGGCATATCTTCTGGAACCGGCAGCTGGATCTGAGCAGTACAAAGAGCCGGCAGGTATTCCAGCATGAGCTATACCATGTCAGGCAGGGGCATACGGCAGATATCCTGTACCTGGAAGTTCTTCGGATCGTCTTCTGGTGCAATCCCTTTTTTCATCTTATCCGCAAAGAAATAAAAGCCACGCATGAATTCCTGGCTGACCGCCATGCCGTGGCAGGCAGTGACCGGCATGACTATGCGGAATTGCTGGTATGGCATCATATTACCCCACACCATCCTCTTATCGCCAACTCTTTTTTCAATACTCATTTAAAACGACGTATCACCATGCTTACACAATCAAGAACCAATCCGCCCGGCTATTTCAGCCGTATTATGATCCTGCCCCTGCTGTTCCTTTTATTCTGCGCCTTTGCCTTCCGGCTGCATAAGGATGGTGTCACCGGTCGCCACCCGGTGGAAAAAAACCTGACGGTGGTCATTGATGCCGGCCATGGAGGTTTTGATCCGGGGACTATCGCAGGTGGAGTCCAGGAAAAGGACCTGACACTGGCCATTGCCCGGAAGGTGAAGCAGTTCAGCGCTACCTATAACGTGAATGTGTTACTTACCCGCGATGCGGACATCATGGCCGGGGGGAAGGCCACCAAAGAAGAGGGGTTGCTTTATCGCACTGATTTTGCCAGTGAGCAGCATGCGGACTTGTTTGTATCCATCCATATCAATAATGCCCCGGATTCGGCCCGTGGCATGCAGGTGTATCTTTCTTCCGCTAATGCCTTTCCCCAAAAGAGCCAGATGCTGGGCGTGGCGATGGTGGAAGCCATGAAGAAGATGTTCGCCACACAGGAGCTATTGCAACGGGTGGAAAATGTACACGTACTGAAAGCCACCAAGATGCCGGCCATTCTGATAGAATGCGGGAACCTGCATAATTCAGATGATCTGACCTTTATTACCAACCCTGAAAACCAGGATAAAGTCGCCAAAAACATATTACAGGGGATCGTAAATTATGAAGGAGCCGCGCAGTGATGCAGGCTTGGGGCTAATGCTCCGGAAATTACCCCTGCCTTTTGATCAATAGATAATTTCCTCCTCCCCTACTTTTAATACCAGACTTTTTTGTTCGGCCGCTTCTACGCGGCCGACTATTTTTGCCTCGATCCCGAACTGTTGTCCCACGCTGATCATGTCTGCCGCAGCGGCTTCGCTGGTGAAGACCTCCAGGCGGTGGCCCATGTTAAAGACCTGGTACATCTCCCGGTTATCTGAGCCCGAAGCCTGTTGGATCAGTTTAAAGATAAGAGGGGCTTCGAAGAGGTTATCCTTGATCACTTTAAAATTACCCGGCAGATACTTCATACATTTTGTCTGTCCGCCCCCGCTGCAGTGGATGAGGCCGTGGATCTGACCGAATTGTTGGGTAAGCAATTGTTTCAGGAGTGGCGCATAGGTGCGGGTCGGGCTGAGGAGGAGCTGGCCTATGTCCATGACCGGGCCTCCCCTGGAACCGGCAACCCCTGCGGTTCCGGACGGATTCGGACCGGCAGCCGGAGAGGGGTAGCCGGGTATCTCTACCGGGTCGGTCATCCGGTGAGGCCCGATGTACACGACGTGTTCGTCGAGGCTGGTATCATAAGATTCATGAAAGCGGGCGCCATAGGTTTTATGCAACACATCATGCCGGGCGCTGGTAAGTCCGTTGCTGCCGATGCCGCTGTTGTATGCCGTCTCGTAGGTAGACTGTCCGGCGCTGGAGAATCCCACAATGACATCACCTGCCTGTATCTTATCATTGGTAACGAGCTTGTCTTTGGGCCAGCGGGCGGTCATCGTGCCATTGACGGCGATGGTGCGAACGACATCTCCCACGTCGGCGGTCTCTCCACCCAGGTATTGAATATTGACGCCGAAGGCCTTCAATTCATCGAAGAATTCCTGAGAGCCATTGATGATGGTTTCGAGAATGTCTCCGGGGATATTCTTTTTATTACGATCGATGGTGGAGGAGAACAGGAGGTTGTCATAGATCCCAACGCAGAGCAGGTCGTCCAGGTTCATCGCGATGGCGTCTTTTGCGATGCCTTTCCAGACGGAAAGATCGCCGGTGTCTTTCCAGTACAGGTAGGCCAGGATACTTTTGGTCCCTGCCCCGTCGGCATGCATGAGGTTGACCCAGGCGGGGTCGCCGCCCAGGAAGTCGGGATATATTTTACAGAAAGCATTTGGATAGAGGCCTTTATCCAGTCGTTCGGTAGCCTTATGAACCTCTTCTTTCTGGGCGGAGACCCCACGTTGCGCATAAAGTGACATAGGCCGCAAAGATAACCGATAGCGGGGAAATTATCTATGAATCAGTTAGTTTTGCACCCATCAAATCAAATCAGGCCCCCCAAGGCCCCTCTTTTACCATGCATATATACCGAGATATAGACCATTTGCCTGTTTTTCGCCGTGCCGTTATTACGATCGGGACTTTCGACGGCGTGCATACCGGTCATCAGCAGATCCTCGAACAATTACAGCAGGAAGCAGAACGTATCGACGGAGAGACGGTGATCATCACCTTTCACCCCCACCCCCGTAAGATCGTAAAAGGTACAACTACCCCCATACGCCTGATCAATACCCTGGAAGAAAAGATAGCGCTGCTGGCCTGGAAGAAAGTGGATCACCTGGTGATCGTCCCCTTTACGGAGGCTTTCTCTCAGCTTACGGCGGAGCAATATGTAAAAGAATTCCTGTTGGAAAAGTTCCATCCTCACACCATTATCATCGGTTATGACCACCAGTTCGGCAAGGGCCGGCAAGGGGATTATCATCTGCTGGAGGATTTCAGCAAGCAGGAAGGATTTGTCCTGGAAGAGATCCCTGTGCATTTGCTGAATGCGGTGTCCGTCAGTTCGACCCGTATCCGGGAGGCCATCGGAAAAGCAGATATCGCCACGGCAAACCAGCTGTTGGGGTATGATTTCTTTTTTTCGGGCCGGGTGGTAGAGGGCAATAAGCTGGGCCGGACGATAGGTTATCCGACGGCCAACCTGCAGGTTGCCGACCCGGAGAAGCTGATTCCGGGAGATGGGGTCTATGCGGTGGAAGCGGAGGTGGTGGAAGGGGACGATACGGCCGCCGAGGCTGCGGCCGGCGCTATGACCGACGTGGATGCGGCCGGCAAGAGTCCCCTGGGTGCGGGTAAGGCTAGTCGTTTGAAAGGAATGATGAATATCGGGATGCGCCCTACCGTGGATGGCACCCGGCATATGATCGAAGTGAATCTTTTTGACTGGAATGGCGACCTCTATGGCCGGACACTGCGGGTATTCCTGAAGAAGCATCTGCGGGCGGAACAGAAGTTTGCCGGTCTCGAAGCATTGAAGGAGCAGCTGGCCAGGGATAAGGCAAATGCGATAGAAGCACTCAGGCCATAATAGCTATGCGACCGATCAGGCCACGGAGGCGATGACTAGGCCATAATCTTTACCACCAGCTCTTTCAGAAGAGAAGCGTCTTCGGCGCCGGTGCTGTTGACCCCGATACTTTTCAGGTTATAGGCGTGGAGCAGCAGCAGGCCGTTCTCGATGCCCTCATATTTGTAATTCCGGACGGCGGTGATGTAGTCTTTTACAAAATAAAAGTTGACCCCGATGGCGGCGGCAATGGTCTTTTCATCGGTGGAGGACTGGCCAAAGGTCATATAGGCCTTGCTGAAGAAGTTATAAAGAGAGGGAAGGATGAGCTGGATGGGAGCGGCTTTGGGGTTGCTCTCGAAATACTGGATAATACGGATAGCCTTGACCCTATCCTTTTTGGCAAAGGCATCCTGTAATTCGAACACATTATATTCCTTACTGATTCCCACATAACGTTCGATATCGTCTTCCGTGATATTGTTCCGGCCTGTCAGGTTCACCAATAATTTTTCTATCTCATTGTCGATACGGCTCAGGTCGTTGCCGATGTGGTCCACCAATAGCAAAAGGGCTTTTTGTGAAATGGAGTATCCTTTGGATTGAACCAGTTCGTTGGTCCAGTCCGGCAGTTGGTTGTCATACATTTTCTTCGTCGTGAAGAGTTCTGCCTTTTCTTTCAGCAGTTTGGCGAGTTTGCTGCGGCCATCCACTTTCTTTTCTTTATAGGAGACGACGAAAACGGTAGAGTTCAATGGCTTCTCAATATAGGCTTCCAGTTTGTCGATGTCCCGCATCTGCTGGGCCTCTTTTAGCAGGACGACCTGCCGCTCGGCAAACATAGGATAGCGGCGACAGGCGTTGATCACTGCCGTCCAGTCCGCGTCTTTCCCATAAAAAACGGTGAGGTTAAAGCCGGCATCCGCCTCTGAGAGGATCTGATGTTCGGCATATTGCATCAGTTTGTCTATATAGTACTCCTCCTCTCCTTCCAGCCAATATACCGGCTTAAATTTCAATTTTTTCCAGTCTGCGAGTATCTTTTCGACGGACATCCTACTATTTTTAGTTTGGCAAAATTACATAAATCTATCAGAATCAAGGCCTGGACACAATAAAATGATTTTGGCACGGTTTTAGACTTAGGAGGATCAGAACTTAAAAAATAACGGTTCTTCCTGTAGAAACTGAATTTTATAACTTTAGAAAACCAATAATTATGAGCACGACAACCAACTATCCCTCAGCAACTCCCCAGAGTCAACCCCCTAGAAAGGATTACAAAAACCTGGTGATCGGACTGTTAGCAGCCGGTTTCCTCGGAACCTGGGGTTACCTGCTCTGGAATAACAACAAACAGGAGCAGGTGCAGACGCAGCAGCAGGCACAGATCTCCAAAGTAACCGATGAAAAAGGTCAGTTACAGAAAAATTTCGATGACGCCCTGGTAAGGTTAGATTCTTTAACAGGTACCAATAACAAGTTACAGGGTCAACTGGCCGAAGGTCAGAGCCAGGTAGCCAAACTGAAAGGCCAGATCCGCAGCATCTTAAGCAAACAGCACATCACAGAAGCTGAAAAGAAGAAAGCTGAAGATCTGATCAAGGAACTGAATGACAAGATCAGCGGCCTGGAGCAACAGGTAGCACAGCTGACCCAGGAAAATCAACAGCTGAATGCCGACAAGACGGCTTTGACTGCTGACAAGGAAAAGCTGACCACGGACCTGCAGACGACCGCTACTGCCAAGCAGGACCTGGAAAAGAAAGTAGACGTTGCTTCTACGCTGAATGCCTCCAATATTTCCATCACTCCCATGCATGAAAGGAAAGATGGTAAAGACAAGGAAACCACCACGGCCAGAAAGGTAAATAAACTGGTGATCGGATTTGATGTAGCCAACCGTATCGCTCAGACAGGACAGACCGATGTATATGTATGCATCACCGGTCCTGATGGCAAGCCGATCTCTGTACCTGCCCTGGGTTCAGGAACTTTCACCAGCCGTGAAGACGGAGACAAGGTTTACACTGCCAAGGTACCCGTAGACTTCGAAGCCGGTAAGAGCAAATCCGTTCAGTTCGCCTGGAAACAGAACAGCGAATTCCAGAGAGGAAGCTATAAGATCGAAATCTATCATAACGGTTTCAAGATCGGAGAAGGCACCAGCACTTTGAAGAAAGGCGGCATCTTCGGATAGTAAATGATATTTAATATTCTGAAAAATACCATAAGAGAGCCGGGAACTAGTTCCCGGCTCTCTTATTTTATAGCAATGCCCTCAGGGAAGCCCTTCCCGTATGAACGATGTTAGCATCCCCGGCCTTTCGTCCTTCATATTGCAGGCTTAGTTCCAGGCTACTGCCTAATTTTTTGGTGAGATCGATATTCCATAAGTAGTTCTTGCCCGGTGAAAGGCCTTCCAGGATCACATAAGAGACGGAAGAGGTAGTGCTGGCATTGCTGCCATCCTTGTTACTATAGGTAATTTGATTATAAGTGAATTTGGACTGAATGGAAGTGCTTTGGAGAATATTATATTTAAAGTCTGCATTAAGGGCCCCGGAAGTATATTTCTGTCCCCCCAGCTCCGGGGTATTCATTTTATAGCTCAGCCTGTAGCCCATGCCAATGCGGAAATTGCCGCCCCGGGTATAGGTAAGTGCCGGCTCCGCGGAGAATTGCTGCAGCTGGTAGTTGCTGCTGTCAAAGTTGGTTCCGGTGTTATGTAACTGGTTGCTCCCCTGCCGGAAGGTAGCGTTGAGGGCGATGGACTTGTTCAGGTTGAGCCGGGTGCGAAGCGACCATTCCGTGAGCTGTCTGGCTTCATATCCATAGGTCAGGAGAGATTTCGATCCGTTGCGGGTATTGCTGAGGTCGAACCCCCAGTGTGGGTCGGAACGATTGAAAGAAAAGGTATTGACGAGGATCATCGTCCGGGTGATAAGGGACGTGTCGTCGAGGGGCGATTTGAAAGGGTTGAGCTGGATAAAACCCTTCGCCTGCTGTTTTTGGGTAAGCTGCAGGGAAGATTGCAGGGTCATCCGGGCAAAAAATTTCAGAACAGGGGTACTCTTAACGGGATGGACTACCGCCTTCGGGTTGATGGTAAAACTATAATTAAAGGTATTATAATTGGCTTTGATATATTCATCGGTTGGGGTATAGACCCGGATATAGGTCGCCTGGTCCTGGAATTGGGCCAGCACGAACTCGCTTAGCTGCTGGATCCCGTCCTTATTGACGTCGATCCAGGTATATTGCCCGGTACCAGCCGGTACCTGCAGGTAGGAATAGTTCTTTTTTTGTTCCTGTCCGGATCCCACCTCATATAACAGGTTGCCTTTCAGAAGTCCCTTCCATTCGTTTACGATATACTCCGCCCTCCCCAGCATGCTGTTATCAGCGGTCTGGTTGGTTATGCGGGCATTTATAATTTGCAGGTTGCGGTAGGTGGCATTGATATGAAACTGATGGTGGGTATTGCGGGTGAAATCGGCAAAGAGATTGACCGTCTGGCTACGGTCGCCCAGTGCCAGGTTCTTGCCATAGGGGTAGCTGTTGGTACGGGTGGCAAAGCTGGTCCCCCAGTGATTGGGATTTTTCTCGGGAGATTTCAGGTAGGCCTGGAAGGTCTGGAAGGCGAAGCTGGTGGCGGTAACGGTGTCTGCCCCTTTATCCCGGTCCTCGTTGTGCTCCAGGGACCAGCCTGCGCCCAGCAGATAGTTCTTCAAGAAGGACATCTTTTTGGAAATATCAAGGGAAGGTCGCCAGTAGGTTCCTTTAAAGTTGACGCTGTCGCTGGTGGTAAGACTTAGCTGATCATGGATGTTCCAGCCTTTGATCTCCTGTTTGTGGGTGAGTATGTTGCGCATGCCGGTAAATCCGTCTCCCCTCTCGTACCGGGCGATGTCATATTTCAGGGAGTTTAATTTTTTGTCGACGAGTTCCAGCCCGCCGGTATAGATCTTTTCATCGGCGGGGTTTACGGAGAGTCCCAGGCCCCAATCCCTGGTGAATTCGACCGGGCGTAGTCGCTCCAGGGGTTGGAAGTTGGCTTGTACATATTCATAACCCAGGTTGGAGTTGAGCCGGAGGCCTTTGGCAGAGGCCCCGATGCCGGCGCTGTTCCTAAACTGGAATTTGGCCGCATATCCGTCATCGTTGGATTTGTCGATATTGGAAAGGGTATTGACGTCATAATGGCTGGTGGCGACTTCGGCGCTTACCGAAGTGTGCTTATTTACGGAATAGTCCGCTCCGACGGTCATGATCCGCTGGGTCTTGGGGGTGACCAGGAACTGGGCTGCCTCATAGGAGCCCTGCATCTGGCCATTCACCGGAGCCACCCAAAGGAATACGCTGCCGTTCACGCCATTGAGGTCGGGAATATAGTTACCGTAGCCCGGTCCTACGTTGGCAAAGGAAAGATTGTACAGGGTAGTGGACGGATCCGTGGAAAAGACATAGGCTGAGTCGTGTACCACGACACCCGCTGCATTCTTATAGGTCGTATCGATCTTTTTATATAGGATCTTACCGGCGGCAAAAGTGTCTATATTGGCTACGGGGTAGAAGGCGTGGTTAATGCTATCCCCCAGCCGATTGAGGAATTTAGTCTGATCGGCAGTGAGGGACTGGTTGATCGGGGAATTCCGGGAGTCGCTGTTGCTGAAGAGAGCCAGCCGGACTTTTAGTTTATTATTGATAGAGACCTCATCATTCAGGTATAAGTTGACATTGAGGTAGTTCCGGTCGGCATATTCAAATTCAACCTGTATCCTGGCGTCCTGGGTGATCATGCGGTTAGGGGTAAAGGTTATTTCCGCAGTGTTATAGTTGATCACATAATCCTGGTCTTCTCCTCTTTGCATCAATTGACCATCGATGTATACTTTTTCTGTTCCGGCCAGGACTATAAAATAGAGCTCGTTATTGGCGCCTTGCAATTTATAAGGTCCCTGGTTACCTTCCAGTCCCTGGAAGATATTACGGGTGAATTTTCCTTTGGCGATGGCGGCGCTGACCAGCGTCTTGTTGGTGACATTTTGGGAAATGGGGTTGGTCATCTCGAAGGAGGCGCCCTGCATCCGTTTGTAGAAGTTCAGGAAATAGTTCTGGTTTTGCCGAAGGTCGATATCCCCCATGGTGAGGGCCCAATTTTTCTTTTTGAACTGGAGGAATATTTTGTCGAATTCATTCAGGTCGGCGGTGGTTCCATCCGGTTGAATAGGGATGTTGTTATCGGTGATAGCGGCAGAGATCTCTATACTGTCGGCCAGGTAGCCACTGATCTGGAGATTGAGGTTGGAGGTCACTACGGCATCCTGGCTATTGCCAAAGGTAATCGAACGGCCAAAGGACCCGTTGTAGTTGATATTCCCAAAGCTGAAAAAATTATCCTGATCCTGACCGGGTCCGCCGGTAAGTGTTTTGGGCCCCACCAGGAAATAGTTTTCAATACTGTCATAATTAAACCGCCGGGCCACTACATTGAGCTTATAGGGGAAGGTACGGTAAGTGAACAGTACGCTGTCGCTCTGAGGGGGTGGATGTTTCCAGGTCAGGGTTGCATTTACCCAGTCAAGCGTGTAGGTGCTATCGGGGATGTCCTTACCGAAGAAGGCGCCCGGCACCAGGCTGAATGAGTCGATGGGGATCTGGCCGGTGCGTACGGGAATGTATTTCCGGTGGAGGTTCGACAGGGGGGGGCGGGAAGGCTGTCTCTGGCCCTGGATGAAGGGGGCCGGAGCGGCTTTATGGGGGGTTGGGGCGCCGGAGGAGCCGGGAGGACCTGTTGACCGGGGAAAGGCAAGGGTGGAGTCTGAACGGGATTTGGAGGTGTCAGGGTTAGCTTTTGCCGAATCCGGTCTGACTGTATCGGGGCGGGGTTTCAGGGTGTCGGAGTTGGGTCGGGAGGTATCCGGTCGGACGGTGTCCCGGCGGGATGAGTCGGGGCCGATGGTGCCAGGCCGGACGGTGTCCCGTCGGGATGAGTCAGGGCCAATGGTGCCGGGTCGGATGCTGTCCGGGCGGGATGGGTCAGGGCTGATGGTGCCAGGTCGGATGCTGTCCCGTCGGGATGAGTCAGGGCCGATGGTGCCGGGTCGGATGCTGTCCGGGCGGCTGTGATAAGAGGAATCGGGCGTAAGGGGTCTTACCGGGGGCTGTTGAGCCATCGTTACGAAGGAACCACCACACCAAAGCGGGATAAGTATAAGCAGCCTTAGGATCAACAACCCATGATTTCCTTTAAAATGCTTAAAATTAGTATTTATTGCATCAAATGGGACAAAATCAAATAGTTACGCGCAATAAACTACCTGCCGGAGGTATATTGCCTTCAGGGGCTTATTTTGCAAAACCTTAACGTCAGGAAACCTCTGTTTTACCGGGTGAACTTGTCAAGTACATACCATGCAAAAACTAACTACTCCTTTTTTAATACTGCTACCGGCCGTTGCTTTTCTTTTCAGCCGTTGCACTTATCGGGCGTATTATCAAAGCCCTTTTCACGGTAGCAGCGAGACCTATCATGCCATTCCTTTACGGTCAGACTCCTTGAAATCCGCCACGTATGTCAGCGGGGTATTTACCGGAGGGGGCGCCAATCATAATCTCCGGGATAATGTCTTTTCCTTTACCGGGTCTGTTTACCGGAGTCATAATTTTGGCGATTTCCAGGGCTTTTATGGCCTCAGCGGTTCTTTGGGGTCCTATGATGTTGCCGAGTACAGCGGTTATGAGCCTTATGGAGGAGGGACGACCACGCTGTATACGCCTGATCCAGGCAATAAATTTTTTGGGGGGTACAGCGGCAGCGGAGGGATCAATTTTGTGCTTCCTTTTGGCAGGGGCAGCGAGTGGAGGGTAATAGGGACTTCCTTTACGTTGCAAAAGGAGTTCGGCGATTATCAGCGCTTTCGAAAATCGGTACCGGATTCGCTTGCCAATTCTATTTTTAATAATAATCTGATAGGCGTACTGGGGGTGAGTACGGAGTTTGCTTTTAGGACCCGTCATGGGATGATCGGTTATAAATTGATGCTGTCCCAGGACGTTATAAATGGCAATAGCCATTACCGGGGTTATGACAGCGCACAATATGGCCGGGTCATTTTTCAGCAGACTTTGTCCTTTAGACGTGACCGGGTTACGGGTTCCGTCCAGTTCAATGTGGGCGATAGATTGTTCAATGCCCAATTGGGGGTCGGTTACCGGCTGGGAAGGTAAATGCAGATTTGTCTATACCCGCACCAGGGTATCTTTCGGATACATTTCTTCGCGCAATAGTTTTACACGTCCGTCCTGCAGGTATTCGTCGAAGGACATCAGCCTGTCGATGATGCCGGCGGGTGTCAGCTCGATCACGCGGTTGGCCACGGTTTGCAGGAATGTATGGTCATGGGATGTCAGCAGAACGATGCCTTTGAAGGTGCTCATGCTTTCGTTGAAGGACTGGATGGATTCCAGGTCGAGGTGGTTGGTAGGCTCGTCCAGGATGACCACATTGGGGTCCTGCAGCATCATCCGGCTCAGCATGCAGCGCACTTTTTCTCCCCCGCTGAGGACGTTGGTCTTTTTCAGGACCTCGTCGCCGCTGAACAGCATTTTGCCCAGGAAGCCGCGGAGGAAGGGCTCGTCCACGTCGGTGACATGGGGTGGTACGTATTGGCGCAGCCAGTCCATGAGGTTGATGTCTTTCTGCTGGAAGAAGGGGGTGTTGTCATTGGGCAGGTAAGCTTTGGTGACGGTGGTGCCCCATTCGTATTTGCCTTTGTCGGCAGGCAATTCGCCATTAATGATATCAAAAAAGCTGGTGAGGGCCAGGTGGTCTTTGCTGACAAAGGCTATTTTATCTCCTTTGTTGACGCTGAAGGTGACGTTGGAGAACAGGACGCGGCCATCTTCGGCTTTCTTTTCCAGTTTCTCGATGTTGAGGATCTGGTTGCCGACCTCCCGAAGTTGTTTGAAAATGATACCGGGATAGCGGCGGTTGGAAGGTTCGATCTCTTCGATGGTAAGCTTTTCCAGCGCTTTTTTTCGGGAAGTCGCCTGTTTGGATTTACTGGCGTTGGCCGAGAAACGGGCTATGAAGTCCAGCAGGGCGGCCCGTTTGTCTTCCGTTTTCTTGTTCTTGTCGGACATCTGCCGGGCTACCAGCTGGGAGGATTCATACCAGAAGGTGTAGTTGCCGGTATATATTTTTATTTTCCCACGGTCAACGTCGGCGACGTTGGTACAGACTGAATCGAGGAAGTGACGGTCATGGGATACGACGATGACGATGTTCTCATAATCGGCCAGGAAGTTTTCCAGCCAGTTGATGGTTTCTACGTCCAGGTCATTGGTAGGTTCGTCCAGGATGAGGATGTCCGGGTTGCCGAACAGGGCCTGGGCCAGCAGGACCCTTACTTTCAGGGCGCCGGCAATATCTTTCATTAGGAGACCATGGAAGGATTCTTTTACGCCCAGGTCGCTCAGCAGGGCGGCGGCATCGCTTTCGGCCGTATAACCGCCCATTTCGCCAAATTCGCCTTCCAGTTCGCCGGCGCGGAGGCCGTCTTCTTCGGTAAAGTCGGCTTTGGCATAGATGGTGTCCCTTTCCTGCATGACGGTCCACATTTTCTGGTGACCCATCAGGACGGTGTGGAGAACGGTGCTTTCATCGAATGCAAAGTGGTTCTGGTTCAATACAGCCATACGCTGACCCGGGGTCATTTCCACGGTCCCTTTGGTAGGTTCGATCTCGCCGGCCAGGATCTTCAGGAAAGTGGATTTCCCGGCTCCATTGGCGCCGATGACCCCGTAACAATTCCCTTTATTGAAAGTAAGATTGACTTCATCGAATAATACCCTTTTTCCAAACGAAAGGGTCACATTGTTCACTCTGAGCATGTAGTAAAATAATTGAAGGCGCAAAGGTACGATGTATTGCGCCAATAGAAGAAAAATACCCCCCGCCGGGGGTTATTTTTCTTCTATTTATCGGCTGTGAGGCCGGATACCGCGTATTCGCCGTTCAGGCGGGCGATATTGGTGATAGATATTTCTTTGGGGCAGACGGCTTCGCAGGCGCCGGTGGCCGTACAGCTGCCAAAGCCTTCTTTGTCCATCTGGGCTATCATATCCCGTACCCTTGTCTTACGTTCTGGCCCTCCCTGGGGTAACAGGGCCAGGTGCGAGACCTTGGCCGATACGAATAAGAGGGCGGAGCTGTTCTTACAGGCGGCTACGCAGGCTCCGCAGCCGATACAGGCGGCGGAGGCGAAGGCGGTGTCGGCCTTGTCCTTTTCAATAGGTTGGGCATTGGCATCCACGGCATTACCCGTATTGACGGAAATATAGCCCCCGGCCTGGATGATGCGGTCGAAGGCGCTGCGGTCCACCACCAGGTCTTTTACCACCGGGAAGGCGTTGGCCCTCCAGGGCTCGACCACGATGGTATCCCCGTCCTTAAAAGCCCGCATATGCAGCTGGCAGGTCGTCGTTCCCTCCCAGGGGCCGTGCGGTCTGCCGTTAATATACATTGAACACATGCCGCAGATCCCTTCCCGGCAGTCATGGTCGAAAGCAATGGGCTCTTCCTTTCCTTCATTTACCAGCCGCTCGTTAAGCACATCGATCATTTCCAGGAAAGACATTTCCGAAGAAATATCGCTGACGGAATAGGTCTGGAAACTGCCTTTATCTTTCTTGTTCTTTTGTCTCCAGACTTTCAGGGTGAGATTCATCGTATAGTGTTCCATGCTGAACTATTGTAAGTTAAGATTGATCAAATTATTTGTATGAACGTTGAGTGGGATGGGCCACTTCGAATTCCAGGGCCTCTTTGTGAAGCTCCCAGCTGCTGTCTCCTTTGAATTCCCAGGCGGCGACAAAACAGAACTGGTCATCGTCCCTTTTGGCTTCCCCTTCCTCTGTCTGCATTTCTTCCCGGAAATGGCCGCCGCAGCTTTCCCGGCGCTGGAGGGCATCCTGGCACATGAGTTCGCCCAGCTCGATAAAGTCGGCAACCCTGCCGGCCTTGTCCAGCTCGGGGTTAAACGAATCGATATCCCCCGGGACCCGCAGGTCGCTCCAGAATTCCTTCTTGAGAGCCCTGATCTCCTGGATGGCTTCTTTCAACCCTGCTTCGTTACGGGCCATCCCGCATTTATCCCACATGATCTTTCCCAGGCGTTTGTGGAAACTTTCCACGCTCTGTTTACCGTTGATATTTTTCAGCTGTTGAATTCGGTCGGATACGGCCTTTTCCGCCTCTATAAAAGCGGGATGAGAGATGGGCATGGCAGTCGTGCGAATTTCGTCGGCCAGGTAGTTGCCGATGGTGTACGGGATGACAAAGTAGCCGTCTGCCAATCCCTGCATCAGGGCAGAGGCGCCCAGGCGATTGGCCCCATGGTCACTGAAATTCGCCTCTCCCAGGGCATAGAGTCCCGGTACGGTGGTCATCAGCTCATAGTCTACCCAAAGCCCACCCATCGTGTAATGAACGGCGGGATAGATGCGCATGGGTGTAGTATAGGGGTCTTCTCCGGTGATCTTGTTGTACATGTCGAAGAGATTGCCATATTTCTCTTTCACTACGTCTACTCCGTGAAGGCGGATCTCTTCGGCAGAGGGGTTGTCCATGCCGTGTTTGCGACATTCTATCTTACCATAGCGTTCGATAGCCGAGGCATAGTCGAGGTAGACAGCCTGTTTGGAGGAGCCTACGCCATAACCCGCGTCGCATCTTTCCTTGGCGGCCCGGGAAGCCACGTCGCGGGGCACCAGGTTACCAAAGGCCGGGTATCTTCTTTCCAGGTAGTAATCTCTTTCGCCTTCGGGGATATCGGCCGGTTTGCGGGTATCGTTCTTTGCTTTTGGCACCCAGATCCGGCCGTCATTACGCAGGGATTCCGACATGAGGGTCAGCTTGGACTGATGGTCTCCCGTGACGGGTATGCAGGTAGGGTGAATCTGTGTGAAGCAGGGGTTGCCGAAGTAGGCGCCTTTTTTATGTGCTTTCCAGGCAGCGGTGACATTGCTGCCCATGGCATTGGTAGAGAGGTAGAAGACGTTGCCATAACCGCCGCTGCACAGAAGAACGGCATGACCGAAATGTCTTTCCAGTTCGCCGGAGATCAGGTTACGGGCGATGATGCCCCGGGCTTTGCCGTCGATGACGACGACGTCCAGCATTTCATGACGGGTATACATCTCCACATTCCCCAGGGCAACCTGTCTTTCCAGGGCCTGGTAGGCTCCGATCAGCAGCTGCTGGCCTGTCTGTCCTGCGGCGTAGAAGGTACGCTGTACCTGTACGCCTCCAAAAGAGCGATTGCTCAGCATGCCACCGTATTCACGGGCAAAGGGAACACCCTGGGCAACACATTGGTCGATGATATTGGCGCTGACCTCCGCCAGGCGATGTACATTGGCCTCCCGGGAACGGTAGTCCCCGCCTTTTATCGTGTCATAGAACAGACGGAAGGTGCTGTCCCCATCATTCTGGTAATTCTTGGCGGCATTGATCCCTCCCTGGGCGGCGATGCTATGGGCCCGGCGAGGAGAGTCCTGAAAGCAGAATGCCTTTACCTTGTAGCCCAGCTCACCCAGGGAAGCGGCTGCGGAGGCGCCGGCCAGCCCGGTCCCGATAATGATGACTTCCAGGTTGCGTTTGTTGGCGGGATTCACCAGTTTCACGTGTCCTTTATATTCTTCCCATTTCTCATCTAATTTACCCGCAGGAATATTTGATTTGAACATGACTACCGATTATGTATAATTAATGCTGATTCAACTTATGTTTTCAACTGTTGGTTATGGACTGGCGCTATTTTACCCATTCAAAATACATGGATACCGGCATCATGGCGAATGCCAGCGGCACAATGATGGCAAATCCAACTGCGATGGACTGTACCAGGTGCAGATAGCGGTTGTTGTGGACACCCAGTGACCGGAAGGCGCTCTGGAAGCCGTGCAGCAGGTGATAGGCCAGGGAAACGCAGGCCAATACATATAAGATGACCACCCAGGGTTCGATGAACGTCTCTTTCATCAGGCTGAACAGGTCGTGCATGGCAATGCCGTTATAGGTGACCTCCGGCATATCCAGGAACCGGGAGGGTATCCAGAACTGCCGCCAGTGGATGATCAGGAAAATCAGGATGATGGTGCCCAGCAGCCCCATAGAACGGGAATACCATTTGCTGCCGCTGTTGCCCATGGGGACCTGGTAGCCCACGCTTCTTTTTTTACGATTCTGAAATTCCAGGACCAGTCCCTGTATGATATGGAGGAAGAATCCAACGAACAAGCCTATTTCCAGGATCCGGATCACGACGGTGGATCCCATGAAATGAGCTGCTTTGTTAAACATTTCCCCTCCATCCATCGCCCAAATGCAGGCATTGATGCCGACATGTACTACCAGAAAAGAGATCAGGAATAACCCTGTGAGACCCATTACGAACTTTTTGCCTACGGAAGAAGTAAAGAATTCAGACCATTTCATAAGTAAACTTCTAAATTGAGAATGGAGCTATCCGCGCAAATTTAGCACAGGAACGCTAACAAAATTATTTTGTTTTAACTTTTTTGTTGCTGAGCCCCAAAGCGTTGACAGTCGTCAGTTAATAGAAGGTCTCCAAAGTCTGCCGCGGGGTGTATACGCTCAAATTTCATTAGAAATCGCCGTTGTTTAGTATATTAGCCGCCTGAAAATCGCTAAAAGCGGGTGGTCCGCGGACAAAAAAGAATAGTGTAAAAACGTCAATTTATCAGGTTTCGTGTAGTATGCCGTTATTAAATATATTGTCGTTATCCGTTGGCAAAGATTAAAAAGACATTAAGAAACTTTTGTTACTGAGGTATAAAAATTAAGATCCATGAAACAAGAAGATGATTTTGAAGCAAACCTGGCTGGAGATGAAGGGCAGAGCGAGGAGAGCAAGAGCGGTTGGTTCAGGCGCATCAAAAAAGGTATTCTGACAAGTACTGCTGAAAAAAAAGAAACGCCTGAGGGGCTATGGACCAAATGTCCGAATTGCAATTACATCTGTACGGTCACGGAGCTAAGGGAAAATTTATTTGTGTGTCCCAAGTGCAATCACCATCACCGGATCGGCAGCTCGGAATATTTTGAGATCCTGTTCAATGACAACCAGTATGAGGTATTATATGAGAACATCCGTTCCAAGGATTTTCTCCATTTTACGGATCTGAAGTCATACGAAAAACGGCTGGAAGAGACCTGGGCGAAAACCGATATCACCGATTCCATCCGCGTGGCGGCAGGAGATGTGAAAGAGCATCATATGGTAGTGGGCTGTATGGATTTTGAGTTCATCGGCGGTTCGCTGGGAAGTGTGATGGGAGAAAGGATCTCCCGGGCAGTGGATTATTGCCTGGCCCATCGTGCCCCCCTGCTGATCATTTGCAAATCCGGCGGGGCCAGAATGATGGAAAGCGCCTTTTCACTAATGCAACTGGCGAAAGTATCCGGTAAGTTATCACAGCTGACGGATGCGAAGATCCCTTATATATCCTTATTGACGGATCCCTCATTCGGGGGGATTTCCGCCTCCTTCGGCATGCTGGGCGATCTGAATATTGCTGAACCCGGAGCGTTGATCGGGTTTGCCGGTCCCCGTGTCATCAAAGAAACTATTAAAAAAGATTTACCTGAAGGATTTCAACGGAGCGAATTTTTGCTGGAACATGGGTTTCTCGACTTTATCGTCAACCGGAAAGAGCTGAAGGAAAAGCTGGCCACGCTGATGACCTTGTTAAAGGGATAAGAGACTATTATGAGCAGTGAGATAAAGAACAGATCAGCCTATCACGACTATTTCATCGAGGATAAATACGATGCGGGCATGGTATTGGTTGGAACGGAGGTGAAATCCATCCGGAATGGGAAAGTGAATTTTGTAGACAGCTTTTGCGTATTCTTCCAGGGAGAGCTGTGGCTGCGGAACATGCATATCGCCGAGTACCGGTTTGGCACCACCAACAACCATATCGCCGTCCATGACAGAAAATTGCTCCTAACCAGGAAGGAGCTGCGCAAACTGGAGAATAAGATCAAGGAAAAAGGCTATACCATTGTCCCCTTACGCATATTCTTTAATGAAAAAGGGTACGCCAAGCTGGAGATCGGCCTTGGCAAGGGTAAGAAGCTCTACGACAAACGGGAAACACTAAAGGCGCGGGATACCCAAAAAGAGATCAAAAGATTCCTCAATAGACCGTAATGGCAGGCAATCCGCCCTAACTATCCTCTTAAATATACCCATAAAAGACAAAATGCCTGTGTATCAGCATACTATCGTCCTATCTACTTCAAAGCTGGCACGAAAATTTCAGTTTAGTCTGCAATAAGGTCAGGGTGAAGCAAGTAATTTCCCGGGGAGGTGAATTTCGCGGTATGTGCTTGTTATATTATCTTCGTATCACCCTCTTACTACCTGATGCAAAGATTATTATATATATTCTGTCTGTTAGCAGCACAAAACGTATCCGCCCAAACCGTTACCGGCTCCTGGTATGGGAGAGCTGATGTGGAGCTGGCCGGTATGCACAATAATTATCTGACCGAATTGGTGCTCAAACAGAAGGGGAACCGCGTCGATGGCATATTCGGCTATTATTTCAGGGACAAGTACCAGAGCTTTTTTGTCCATGGGCGTTATAATCCCAAAACCAGGGAGGTGATCATTCAGAATATCCCTGTGATCTATTTCAATTCCAACTCCACGGTAAACAGCATCGACTGTAATACTAATTTTATCGCCGTTATTATTAATTCCAAGGTGAAGAGTTCCCTGAAAGGCGCCTTTTATCATGACGAGCGATATAAATATATGTGTCCAGACCTCAAGGTGAACTATACCCTGGACCGGAGCGACCGCAAACAGGACAGCCTGCTGGAAGCAGGGCCTACCAATTCGAAGGTCTGGAAGCCGCAAGCCGATGATTATGTCGTCGATGTTGCCAAAACCGACCAGGCTGTCGCCGCGGCCGCTTTGCCGGCAAAAGTTGGGGAGCCTACTCCGAAAAAATCATCGGTAACAGAAGGGCAGCCTGTGACGGGAGCCGCGGTGGCAACGGCGATACCTGCCCGTCCGGATACTCCTGTGGTGACCCGTGTGGCTGATTCGGCGATAGCTGCCGTTCCCAAACCTGTTCCCGATACTACCACTACGGCAACGGCAGCCCGGCCTGCGGACACGGCTGCAATGGCTGTGGCGGTGGCGGTTGCCCCACCCCCTACCTCCTCTGAAATAAATGACAGCAAAAAGATCTCCGAGTCTTTTGCCGGCAGAAAAACAGTGTTGAACCGGGTATTGGAAGTAGAGTCGGATTCCGTCCGCCTTAGTTTTTATGACAACGGGGAAATTGACGGGGACAGTATTTCGGTATTTGTCAATAAACGGGTAGTGCTGATGCACCAGGAGCTGGCCGCTAAAGCCATGAACCTCTATCTCCGTCTGGACAGCACCCTGGAGGACACGGAGGTCAGCATGTTTGCGGAGAACCTTGGCAAATATCCGCCTAATACCGCGTTGATGGTCATCACGGATGGAAAGAACCGGTATGAGGTGTTCCTGAGCAGCAGTTTAACGGAAAATTCCACGATACAATTAAGAAGGAAAAGACGGCCAATTCAAAACTAAAAATAGAATTGGCCGTCTTTTCCTCTAAAGTCCCGGGAGGCAAAGCCTGCCGGGGGAAGAAGCCCTAGGGCTTCTTTTTCTGATATTACTTAGAACAGTTCGGTCTGTGGCGGCTTCTCTTTTTCCTCTTCTTTATGGGCCCAATCGAATTCAACGCTCTTGCTGAAGTCGAACAATTTACTGCCCACGGCTTTCCATCCCATCACTTCTACAAAACCAGCTATCTTGATCTTCTGGGTTTTTGCCTGGGCTCCACGGCCGGATTTTATGAGGACGACGGGCTCGGGATGAGTCGTTACGATCTCCAGCCGGTTGCCCTCTCCTTCCTTGATGAACAGGAATTTGTTATGCAGGGTGGTAGTTTCTATCTTGAAGCGTTTGACGTTGTACTGTAATTTTTCATTATCCAGGTAGATCGCCGTTATAACTTTTTCCGGATTGAATTTCCGCATCTCGACGATCTTTTCGGCGTCGAAACGCTGGGTGAGCTCGGTATCCGTGATCTCATAATTGCCATCCGAATAGATAACAAGAATCCGCTCTTCGGATTCGAAGCTGCCCAGGTACTCGCCCTTTTCTTCTGTGTTGAGACGCCCGAAGGTGCTGTCGAACCAGATCTTACGGCCGCTGAGAGTGGATTTGCCAGCCTCCTTGAATTTCACCGTCCGGATGGGGTATTTAGTCACCTGGTTGCCCAGGCTGCTGCGATTCTTGATTTCCAGGGTCTCAAAGTAAAAATCGAATTCTTTGATACGGGCGCTGCTGTTGGGGCTCAGGATAATCTTTACTACTTCTGCTTCCCCATTGGGATTGGCAGTCAGATAATGCACCCGGCCTTTTTCCTCCGCTTTGGTGAGATCGTATTCTTTGTCGCGGGTAATACCGGTGACATTGAAACGCTTGGCGTAACTGATGCCAGTTTTCCCGTCGGAGTAGATCATGTTGTAGGTGGTGCGTTCGTCATTCTTCCGGAAAACGGCTACATGCAGGATGTCTTTTCCTATGAAACTCTTGTCGGCAACTTTTACTACTTTCATTTTACCGCCTTTGGTGAAAGCGATGATATCATCCAGGTCGGAGCAGTCAGCGACAAACTCGTCTTTTTTCAGGCCCGTCCCGATAAATCCTTCGGAGCGGTTGACGTATAATTTTACGTTGGCGATAGCGACCTGCTGGGCCTGGATGGCTTCAAACAGTTTGATCTCCGTCTTTCTTTCGCGGCCTTTCCCGTATTTCTTCAGGAGGTTATCATAATAAGCCACGGTAAAGTCCACCAGGTTATTCAGATCGTGTTTCACCTGCCGCATGTCGGCTTCCAGGGCCTTTATCTGGGCGTTCAGTTCGTCGATGTCGAGGCGATAGATGCGGCGGACAGGCTTTTCAGTAAGTTTGACGACGTCTTCGCGGGAGATATCCCGTTTGAGCTGTTTGCGAAAGGGCTCGAATCCTTTGGCGATGGCCGTGAGCACTTTTTCCCAGGTCTCGTGTTTCTTTTCCAGCTCTTTATAGATCTTTTCCTCGAAGAATATTTTCTCCAGGGAGGTATAATGCCATTTATCCTGCAGTTCGCTCAAACGGATCTCCAGCTCTTTCTTCAGCAGCTCCTTAGTATGATCTACGGAGAGGGTGAGGAGTTCGCGAACGCCCAGGAACTGGGGTTTTTTATCCGTGATGACACAGGCATTGGGTGAGATGCTGACCTCACAGTCTGTAAAAGCATATAATGCATCGATGGTGATGTCCGGAGAAATGCCAGGCGCCAGGTCGACCTGTATCTCTACTTCAGCGGCGGTGTTATCCGTCACTTTTCTTATTTTAATCTTTCCCTGATCATTAGCCTTAATAATGGAGTCGATCAACTGGGTAGTGGTCACGCCATAAGGAACGTCTTTTATCAGCAGTGTCTTTTTATCCGACTCTTCGATATGTGCCCGTACGCGGACCTTTCCGCCTCGTTTGCCATCGTTGTAATTGGTGCTGTCGATCATACCTCCTGTCAGGAAGTCGGGGTACAGCTCGAATTTTCTTCCTTTCAGATATTTCATGGCGGCCTCGCACAGCTCGCAAAAATTGTGGGGCAGGATCTTGGTAGCCAGTCCCACGGCGATGCCTTCTGCTCCCTGCGCCAGGAGCAGGGGAAATTTCATGGGCAGGGTTATAGGTTCATTCTTGCGGCCGTCATAGCTCAGCTGCCATTCGGTTGTTTTAGCGTTGAAAGCTACCTCCAGCGCGAATTTACTGAGACGGGCCTCTATATATCGGGCGGCGGCGGCGTCATCGCCCGTGCGGACATCGCCCCAGTTACCCTGGGTCTCTATGAGCAGGTCTTTTTGCCCCATATTGACCAGGGCCTCTCCAATACTTGCGTCTCCGTGAGGATGGTATTGCATACTCTGCCCGATGATATTGGCTACCTTATTGAAACGTCCGTCGTCCATTTCTTTCATGGCATGGAGGATGCGGCGCTGCACTGGTTTCAGGCCGTCTTCTACGGCCGGGACGGCTCTTTCCAGGATCACATAGGAAGCGTAATCCAGGAACCAGTTCTTGTATTGTCCCGTGACACCGGATTCGTTTTCGTGAAAATCGTCAGCTATTTTAATTTTGGCCATCTATGTTTTTTTATACTGCACTATTTATTTGAATTTCAGATCGGGGATGCTGTGGGTTCCTCATACAATTCCAATGGCTGGCCATTGGGATCGGTGAAGAAAACAAATTTTTTCCCCGTCAGTTCGTCGATGCGAACCTCTTCTGTCGGAACGCCTTTGGCCCGCAATTCTGCTGCCGCTTCTTCTACATTGTCTACGGCAAAAGCCAGGTGACGCAGGCCTTTGGCTTCCGGGTGACTGCCTCTTTCGCGAAAATCCGGAAAAGAGAAGAGCTCGATCTGGTATTTCCCGGCGATGGCCAGGTCCAGTTTATAAGAGTCCCGCTCTTTGCGGTAGGTTTCCCGAATGACGTTAAAGCCTAATACCGATGTATAGAACTGCTTGCTCCTTTCATAGTTATCTTTGGCGGCCAGGATCGCGATATGGTGAATAGCCTTGATGTTCATGCTTTTGCCGATTTCCCTATTTTACCCAGATGGGTGTCCTGAAACCCGCTGAAATATTTCAATCCATAGCCCATTCCCCTATCCATGCAGGAATGACCAAAGAGGATCAGTCCGGCGAACTGGAGGGTCTCATTATAGGTATATACTCCCGCCAAATAAAGAACGATGGCTACTGCCTTATGGTGTACGAGGTTATAACCGATGGCCCCTACCCTGTTGCCGGCCAGATAGGCCAGCATGCTGAGGTCCGGAGCCAGGATCCATACCAGCCACCACCACCAGGCGAAATGCAAGGGAGCAAACAAACTGATGCTCAATACGAACATGGCGGCTTCCTCCCATTTTATAAGATTTTTCATTGCGAGATTTTCGATTAAACGGCGGCGGCTCTGATCAGGCTACCGGTTCTGTTGTCACGGTCATGGGGGCGCCTTTTCCTTTCACCTCAAAATCCTTCATTCCCTTTAATTCACCCTGCGCCTCGATCTCACCGGAAGCGATGAGCTGTTTCAACCGCCACAACAGATAAGCGTCTCCCGTCGCCTGTTTGCTCTTGCTAAGGAACTGATTGATCAGTTTGTTCACTTTTATCCAGTCTCCTGTAATGAATTTCTTCAATTCCTCATCATAGTAGCTGTAGTCATACTGGGACAGTTTCTTACCCCCTTCCAGGATACGTACGCCTTTCTCCTCGTTGCAAAGCTTGCTCCATTCGTCCGGATCGATCTCAAATTCGCTGAGGGTGATCGGCCTGGCCAGTTTCCGGGCCTTGATGAATTCCCTGGCTGGAATCTCGGACAGGTTCACCGGGTAGAAAATATGGCCTTTTTCATTGATGAAGGGCAGGTTGTTGAGATAGAGGATATGGATCCTTCCCTGAAAATCCTTTAGCTGGCTCATGAGCCAGTAATAACCGGAGACATCGTGTTTGTTCTGGGCGGCCCAGATCCAGACAATCTCTTCGGGTTCGTTGCGAAGCCTTTCAATCAGGGCTGCCACCGTGTCCCGGTCATTGGTCACGTCTCCGCTGTCCACTCTTCCGTCATAGTCTCCCCCTGCGAGAACGTTGCGCCACCACTCTCTACGGGTCTCCCACCCTTCTGTCGAAAAGATGTCTTTCAGAGGGCCGACAGCAAAATCGTCTTCGATCTGGATGATGTCTCCCTGGAGGGAGGCTTCGAGTTCGAAGGATTTTTTTAAGGCTTCCGTATCGGGACGTTGAAAAACAATATGGATCATAATTAATTGGCTTTTTCTGCTTCTACCAGGTCCAGCTCTACTTTCAGGTTATTGATAATAAATTCCTGTCTTTCCTGGGTATTTTTACCCATGTAGTATTCCAGGATCTGCTGGATGTGCGTTTCCGGCATGACCAGGACGGGTTGCTTGCGCATGTCGGGACCTATAAACCGGGCGAACTCTTCGGGAGAAATTTCTCCCAATCCTTTGAACCGGGTGATCTCCGGCTTGTTACCCAATTTCTTTACGGCTGCCTGTTTTTCCGTTTCGTCGTAGCAGTAGATGGTCTCCTGCTTGTTGCGTACCCGGAACAGGGGGGTTTCCAAGACATATACATGTCCGTTCTTTACCAGGTCGGGAAAGAACTGCAGGAAAAAGGTCATCAGCAGAAGGCGAATGTGCATTCCATCCACATCGGCATCCGTGGCGAAGATGATCTGGTTATAGCGTAGTCCTTCAATGCCATCCTCAATATTCAGGGCATGTTGCAATAAATTGAATTCTTCGTTCTCATAGACCACTTTTTTGGTAAGTCCATAACAGTTCAGGGGTTTACCTCTCAGGCTGAATACGGCCTGTCTTTCCACGTCCCGGGCCTTGGTGATGCTGCCGCTGGCCGAGTCTCCTTCCGTAATGAAGATGGTGCTCTCTTTTTGTTTTTGCAGGACGGCGTCCTTATCCTTGCCGGAGGGTTCATCATTGAAGTGGTATCGACAGTCGCGGAGTTTACGATTGTGCATGTTGGCCTTTTTGGCCCTTTCGTTCGCCAGTTTTTTAATACCGGCCAGTTCTTTTCTTTCCCTTTCGCTCTGTTCGATACGTTTCTTCAGGGCATCGGCAGCAGTGGGATTTTTGTGCAGGTAGTTATCGAGCTCCCTGGCCAGGAAATCATTGATGAAGTTCTTCATGGTCGGGCCGCCTTCCGACATATACTGGCTGCCCAGTTTGGTCTTGGTCTGGGATTCGAAGACCGGTTCCACGACCCGTACGGAAACGGCTGCGGCGATACTTTGCCGGATATCCGAGGCCTCATAGTCTTTTTTGTAGAAGTCGCGGATCACTTTTACGAATGCCTCGCGGAAGGCTTGCTGGTGGGTTCCGCCCTGGGTGGTGAACTGACCATTTACAAAGCTGAAGATCTCTTCCCCATAATCGTTGTTATGGGTGATGGCGACCTCGATATCCTCCCCTTTGAGGTGGATGATGGGATACCGCAATTCGTCCTCGTTGGTGCGGCGTTGCAGCAGGTCCAGGAGGCCATTCTTCGAAACATATTTTTTCCCGTTGAACAGGATCACCAGTCCTGCATTCAGGTAACAATAGTTCCAGAGCTGGTTGTCCAGGTATTCGTGGATGTAATGGAAGTTCTTGAAGACGGTCTCATCGGGGATAAACGTGACGAGGGTACCATTGGTCTCATTGGTCTTGCCTTCTTTGTGTTCTTTCGTCAATATGCCTTTGGCGAATTCGGCGGTCTTTTCTTTTCCTTCCCTGAAAGCCGTTACTTTAAAAAACTGGCTAAGGGCGTTGACGGCTTTGGTACCGACGCCATTCAGGCCCACGGATTTCTGAAAGGCTTTGCTGTCGTATTTGGCGCCGGTGTTGATCTTACTGACCACATCGACTACTTTGCCCAGGGGGATTCCCCGGCCATAGTCGCGGATGGTGACCGTCTTCTGGTCGATGGTGATCTCGATCTGTTTGCCGTAGCCCATCATGTGCTCGTCGATACAGTTATCAAGGACTTCTTTGATCAGTACATAGACGCCATCATCGGGGCTGCTGCCATCTCCCAGCTTGCCAATATACATACCCGGCCGAAGACGGATATGCTCCCGCCAATCGAGACTTTTGATACTATCTTCCGTGTACTCGAATAAATTCTGTTTTTCTGCCATAGGACCTTTTATATTTTCCCGCAGGGGAACGATCGTTCTGAATATTTTCTAAAGTAATAGTAACGTAAACTAACAGGAAATCCATACACACCAACAAAAATTATTGAAAATCAATAATTTATCGGCAAAAGACCAGGTGTTTTCCCCCAGAGTCTTTCGTAAAATGCCGCGAAATCTCTCGCGGTATCCCGGAAACCAAGTCCCAAATATAGGTAAACGGGGGCAGAGAGGGCGGTGACGATTTATACACAGTGTGAATAAAAATTCGTGCTTACATTCGCAAAATGACCGAGAAGTTTTTATCCCTGGATAAATTATCCGTACAGATGGGAGGCAGGAACCTCCTTGATAATCTTACTCTTACGATGTATCGCGGCGAGCAATGGGCGATCACTGGTCCTTCAGGCAGCGGTAAGACGGTGTTGGCTCATACATTGACGGGCCGGCATTTTTATACCGGCCGGATCGGGTATTATTTTGCCGGAGAGGAGGAGGGAGAGGGCGTGACGGCGAGTCGTCACCGCATCGTCCTGGTAGAGCAGCAGCACCGGTTTAAAAACCGGCCGGGGGCTACAGATCTGTATTATCAGCAGCGATTTAATGCCTCGGATGCGGACCAGACCATTACGGTAGCGCAGGAATTAGCAGAATATACGGTGATGGAAGGCCCGGCCCGGGAAGAATGGCTGGACAGTCTGCATATCCGGGCCTTGCTTTCCCGGCCCCTGATCCAGCTTTCCAATGGAGAGAACAAGCGGGTGCAGCTGGCCATCGCCTTGTTGGAAGATCCGGAGTTATTGATCCTGGATAACCCTTTCCTGGGGTTGGACGTAGCCGGGAGGGCCCTGTTGCACGAAATTATCAATGGACTGGCGGCAAAAGGCATTCAGATCCTGCTGCTCATGACGGGTATGCAGGAGCTTCCTGAAGCCATCACCCACGTGGGGCGGCTGGAAGAGGGCAAATGGGTGTTTGTGGGTCCTAAGAGCCAGATTCAGCCCGTTGCAGCAACCGGGGCGGGGGTACAGCTGGATCCTGACATCCTGGCTCAGCTCAAGGCTCTGCCTGGCGGGCGGGCCGGGGTTGGAGGAGCTGCGGATGAGGGAGATGGGCGGGGGTTTGCTACCGCCGTAAAAATGGTGGATGTAACGGTGATCTATGGAGAGAAGACTCTTTTGAAGGCGGTGAACTGGGAGGTGAAAAAAGGGGAAAGATGGAATGTCTCCGGGCCGAATGGAGCGGGGAAATCGACATTGCTCAGCCTGATCACGGCAGACAATCCCCAGGCCTATGCGAATGAGATCTGGTTATTCGACCGGAGAAGGGGTACGGGGGAGACTATCTGGGATATCAAGCAAAAAATAGGTTTTGTCTCCCCGGAGCTGCACTTGTATTTTGATTACAGCGCCAATTGTTTTGAGGTGATAGCCAGTGGTTTGTTCGACACGATCGGGTTGTTCCGTCCCCTTACGGCAGAACAGGAGGCCAGGGTGTTGTCGTGGATGAAATTATTATCCCTGACGGCCCTCCGGTCCAAACGGCTGGCGGAGTTGTCTACCGGCCAGCAAAGAATGGTGTTGCTGGCCCGGGCGCTGATCAAAAATCCTCCGATGCTGATCCTTGATGAGCCCTGTCAGGGTTTGGATGAGGAACAGACAGCCTATTTCAGGGAATTTATCAACCTTCTGTGCGGGGCATTTGGTACGACGCTGATCTATGTCAGTCATTATGCGCAGGAATTACCGGATTGTATAGACAAGTATTTGAGGCTGGATAATGGCGCCGTCGTGCCCACAAAAACGCTGTAAGCGGCACGTTAAATGTTAAGAGAAAATAAAAATTACATGGACCGGCCAGCGCGCACTTTTTGCGGCAAGTCAACTTCCTATTTCTCAGGAATGCCCTGTGGTAAAGGGTTCGAGAGGGCAATACATCTAACGTCAATTAATAATCGATATATCCATTTTGTAGAATAAATTCCACAATCAGCGCCCTTTCCCAAAAGGGTCTCCAGCAAAATTTGCCCCTGCCAAAAAGTTATGGCACAGTCCTTGTCTACCTGTACTTAACCGCCCTTCCCTGATGCGTAGTTGGATAAGTGTTTTTGGATATCAGAAATCTATCATTGTTAATCTTTAAATTCTCTATTATGAAATTCACTGGTTTCAAAATGGCGGCAGTTACTATTGCCGTAGCAGGACTGTTTGCCTTCAGCAATCTCAAATCAGGTTCGATCAAAGGAACGGTAACACCGACAGAGGGGGCCACGAGGGCCTGGGCCGAGTCGTCGACTGATACGCTAAAAGCGTTAGTTATTAATGGGGCTTACGAGATCACCAACGCCAAGCCCGGCACCTATAGGATCATTATCGAAGCCAAGCCGCCTTACAAGAACGCAGCTAAGGAAGGGATCGTAGTAAATGACGGTCAGGCGGCGGATGCGGGTGAGATCAAACTGGAAAAATAGGCGGTAAGAAGCTGAGAGTAAGGAGTCATGCGAAGCCTGGGTCTATCTTTTCCCAGAGATAAAGATCGCCCCGGGGTAAAAATGAGGCCCCCCAGGAAATATCCGGGGGGCCTTTCTTATAGGGTCCGGGGTGAAGCCTCCAAGGGCATTAATTTCATAATAAATTGATTATCAAACAAATAGGATTATCTCTTCGTAAACATAAGGAGGATTTGTTCGTCTTTCAGGTTGCTATCCCTAAAAATCGTAAATTTGTATTCTACTTAGTACTACTTCCCCATTAATTCTTGTTACGACCCATTTATTCTGTATTTTTTTATTTTTAAAAAAGGTGCTGTATGTATTCGTATGCGTTGTTGGAGAAAGGTTGTTATTACCTGATACAGGAGAAAGAGGAAGGATCTGTTGGACTGATCAAAGTGAACATGGAAACTGATCATTGCATGTATGTATCAAAATATGCCGATACGACTTTGGTGGAATGGAAGAAGAAGACAGATCCTATCTTCGACATTCTTGAGTTATTGGGAGATGACAAGGTAAGGGCGTGGGAGTCGATCTACAACGATAACCAGGGTACTTACAATTATGAAGAGGATGAGGAGTAAGGGGGGGCGGCAACCGGCGATCGTCGTATGCCGTAGCCCCATAGTCCCAGGGAAGTGATGATGGCCGATAGCAACATGCTGATGTAATAGACGAGGGAGCTGTCTTTGCTATTGCTGTTACTATTGTCACGGACAAGGGAAAAAACATAGAGGATCAAATAACTCCCGTAGACGAATATGAGGGCTGCATATACAAAGGCCATGGAGTTCTCGAAAGGAGTATGCTCCATTTTCTTCATATATCGTACGAGGCCGGTGATCGTATAAGCCAGAGTGAGCATAAGTCCCACTCCTATAATCTGGGTGCTGGTGGTAGTGTTATATCCCTTGAACTCCATGAGTGTTAATTCCCCTGCGACAAAGAGCAGGAGCACCCGGAGGATTTGTTTTCGCTGGCTTCCTGTGACGGCATAGGCGAAGATCAATAAGGCAAGGGGGGTATCCATCAGGTCGTAATAGCAGTTCAAGCGTTGTTTGACATTGGCGCCACTGGTAACACGACTGAAAATATCCAGATCGATCATATTGATGAGTCCCGAAAGAAGCCAATACAAGCCAATAAACCGGTAGGCCTTTACCTGTCGCATTTTTTTCCAGCTCAATAAGAAAAATGGAATAAAGCAAGAGCCCATGGCCAAATTGACCATCAATTCATATAGCAGAGAATAGACGTCAGTCTTCAAAGGATAAATAGTTTTAATATAAAGCGAATAAACGGGGTAATTATTATGGGTAAAACTACTCTGTTTTGTACATAAAATACGGTTGGCCCGGATAGGCAATTATCCTGAATTGCAGTAAATTACGCCCGAAATGATCTCACCACAGACGATACAACAGATCTTAAGCCGCATCGATATAATAGAGATTGTAGGGGGCTTTGTGCGATTGAAGAAACGGGGTGTCAACTACCTGGGATTATGTCCATTTCATAATGAAAAGAGTCCCTCTTTCACCGTATCTCCGGTAAAGGAGATCTATAAATGTTTTGGGTGCGGGCGAAGCGGCAATACCATCAGTTTCCTGATGGAGCATGAAAAATATTCGTATGCCGAGGCGCTGCGTTGGCTGGCCGCCAAGTATAATGTCGAAATAGAGGAGAAAGAAGTGAGTTCCGAGGTGCGGCAGCAGCAGCAGGTAGCCGAAAGTCTGTATATCATCAATGGCTTTGCCCAGAAATTTTTCAGCGAGACCTTGTTCAATTCGGAGGAAGGCCAGGATGTAGGGTACAGCTATTTGAAAGAAAGGGGGTTCGGGGAGGAGATCATACGAAAATTCCAGCTGGGTTATAGCCCGGAGCAGCGGGATGCCTTTGCCAGGGCAGCGCTGGCCGCCCAATATAATCTTGAATACCTGCAAAAGAGCGGTCTGGTGGTGGTGCGTGACGAGCGTCCCCTGGATAATTACCGGGGCCGCATCATTTTTCCTATCCACAATCAGTCGGGGAAGGTGATCGGGTTTGGGGCCCGCATTATCAAAAGTAATGACCGCGCGCCGAAATACATTAATACGCCTGAGAACGAGATCTATGTAAAGAGCAAAATCTTATACGGGTCCTGGCTGGCCCGGCAGGCGATCGACAAGATGGATGAATGTCTGTTGGTGGAAGGGTATACGGATGTGGTTTCTCTGCACCAGGCGGGTATTGAGAATGTGGTAGCCAGCGGGGGTACTTCTCTTACCATCGATCAGTTACGGCTGATAAAAAAATATACCAATCACCTAACGATCATTTATGATGGCGACGGCGCCGGTGTCAAAGCAGCCCTGAGGGGCCTGGACATGGCCCTGGAAGAAAGCCTGGATGTGAAGCTGGTGCTGATTCCCGACAAGGAGGATCCTGATAGTTATGTACGCAAGCTGGGGGCGGCAGCCTTCCGGGACTTCATAGCGGCAAATAAGAAGGATTTTATTCTTTTTCAGTTAGAGGTAGCTCTAAAAGATGCGGCCGGGGACACCAACAAAAAAGCCGTTGTCGTCAACCAGGTCGCTGAAACGATAGCCAAGATCAACAAAGCGGAGGATTTTACCAAACAACAGGATTATATCCGGCAATGTGCGGAGTTGTTGCGAATCGAAGAGGCTGGTCTCCATGCGCTGGTCAATAAGTTCATCCGGGAGCGTGTAACGAAACAGGAGAATAAGACTGCCGCTGCCGGGAGCGGGGCCGGAGGGCGAAGGGGGGCAGATGGCGGGACAGGTGCGGCCGGGAGGGCGTCAGCAGGAGGTTTGGGTGCGGGCGAAGCAGGTGTCGGTGTGCCTTTTGGGGAAGATGGGATGCCTTTCGAAAACTATGCTGAATTTCCCCCGACGGAGGACGAGGAAACCATCAGCCTGCTATTCAAACATGAGCAATATGAGCGGGGGATGATCCGCAGCTTGTTGGATTTCGGGCTGAGGTCCTGGGATGAGAACAGCTCCGTGGCGGATTATATTTTTACGGAGACGGCTGAGATCTACGACCTGATCGACAATAAGCACCTGGTAAAGATCCTGGATATCTATAAAGCCTGGTATGAAGAGGGAACGGAGCCCACTACCAAGAGCTTCCTCTACCATGAAGACCAGCAATTGAGCACGCTGGCGGTGTCCATCATGGACCTTCACCTTGAGATCAGTCAGAACTGGAAGGATCATTTCGAAGGGAAGATAGCTACCCGGGATGATCTTTATAAAGAGGAGGTATTATCTACGATAGGGTATCTCAAGCTCCGGAAGATCAAACGTCTTATGGAGGAGAACCAGCAGGATCTCGCGAAACCCCATACCAGCGAGGAGCAGCTTGTGTTGCTGCAAACCCATATGCACCTGAAACAACTGGAAAGGGATCTCATGCAGCCATTGGGAACGGTCATCGTGAAATAGGGAGGACGGCGCCTATGGCAGCAGGGTCATCACGCGATGGGCCTGCAAAAGATGTCTTTCGTTGTGGGCTACCAGGTATCGGAGGTTGTCTCCCAATCTCAACTGTAATATCCTTGTAAAAGAAAAGGGAATTTTGATGCGCTGCAGGTCTTTGGTAGCAACGTGGCGTAAAATATCATCCAATGCATCGCATTGCTGGAGGAACTTGTGCAGGACTTCTTTTCCATTTTGTTCATGGTCGGCAAGGCAATGGGCTTTCGGGGCTTTTAATTTAAATACGCTGCCGTCGGCTCTGGGCATAATCTTTTCATAGATCCAATCTCCCAGCCAGCTGCTGTTAAAGTGCCGGTCTTTTACATCGGGAGCCAGGGTGATCCTGGTGAGTATGCGCCGGATGTAGATATCATGGGTAATATACAGGTGACCGAAGATTTGCGTTATACTCCATTTGGCCGGGCCGGGCCTGAAGTTAAGCTGTTCATCCGTCAAACGCAGAAAGGGCTGGGTACTGGCCTTCGCGAGTTCGATCCTGTCCAATAATTCTGTAAGGAGAGTTTGCTTGCTAAAAACTGTCATTCGGAATACTTAAAAGCATATCGTTACAACAAAGGGGTGTAATTGGTAAAAAAGTGGTAAGACTCCTGTCGGATACTATTGCCTGGCTAATGGTTGATCGTATACCGGATGGTTGTATACGCTGTTTTGTTACTCTCAGAGGACAGCAAAGATACAAGAAGCACCATTTTTAGGGTAATTTCGACCAAAAATACCCAGAAACCTTAATCTGACGGTACCCGGGAGGTTGCCATGGGAAGACGGGTAGGCCCGACCGGAAGTCGTGGGAGCGACGGCAGATCAGGCAGGCAGAAAAGGCTAACGATAGATAGTTGAGGCTTTATTTGGCGGCTGGGTTCTTTTTGCCGGCGTTTAATTTGTCGATGGCAAGTTCCAGCCTCCGGGAACGTGTCTCTTCCTTTTTTGCGCTGGAGATCCAGATCACGTATTCCTTTTTGTTGGTGAAAGACAGGCTGTCAAAAAAATGGGCTGCAGTCTTACTGCGGCGAAGAATGCGTGCGAAGTCGGCGGGTGGTTCAATGGTCCTTGTCAATTGATCGACGCCGGCCTGTTCGAGGACGGCTTCTTTTACGGCTACTCTCTCCATGACAACCAGGGCATCTTCCCGTCGGAACCGGATGGCGGTCCATACATGATCGAGCGCTACCTGGCGAACCGCTTCGTAGCCTGCCCCTGTGATACATTCCCAGCTACAATCCCTGTTAAGCGTTGTAGCTATTTTGGAGCCCAGTTTAGGATAGGCGACCCAGAACTTGGCTTCATCACTCAAGGCGGGTAATACTTCGTCTACCACGCTGCATAGCTGGCGCTCGTTAAAGACGAATACCAGCGCAAAGTCTATTTTCTTAATCTTTAACAGTGGCGTAAGATTCTTGGCAAATGCCAATTTTGCAAATTGCTTTTCAATGGAAGAGGGTAAACCCTGGATCAGAAGGTTTCTTTCTTCGTTTAGCTGCAATTTTTCCAGTAAAGTTTGGGACATCTCCTGAATTTTTAGTTTTCAGTCCTAGAACCGGTAAAGGCTATCAATGGCCGGATGGCAAAATTAAAACAATTATTTCTTTCCTCGTAGGGTGTTTTCACGTTAATCAGCCCTTTTTGTGGGGGGTGTGGTCGAAAAAAGGCTAATCATTCTCTTTGGGGGGATGGACCTCTGGACCATCTTTGGTCCGCTGACGGCGCCGGTCGCGATATTTAAGGATAGGGACCTTATTCTCGTTGCCCTTCAGCAAGCGGGTTATATTCTTTTGGTGGGTAAGAACGACCATAAGGGCTACGGCAATGGCAAATCCCCGGTAAAGGGTCTCCTTTGCGTCAAAAATGTATAGGATGAAAACGGCAAAAGCCACACTGGCCAGGATGGAGCTGAGGGAAACAAACCGGGTAAGGTATAAAACCAGCAGGAAAACGGCCACGCAACAAACGGCAGCCAACGGCTGGATGGCGATGATCATCCCGAACAGGGTAGCAACCCCCTTCCCTCCCCTGAATTCAGCCCAAATTGGAAAGATATGCCCTACTACCGCAGCAAGGCCCAATCCGACCATGAAATTTGTTCTTTCGGTCTCTTCGTGAAGGTAATAAGGCAGAAGGATATATAAGCCGGTAGCCAGGATGCCCTTGATCACATCGATGGCCATCACAAAAGTCCCCCATCTGGAGCCTAAGACCCGAAAAGTATTGGTTGCGCCAGCATTGCCGCTGCCATATTCCCGGATATCGATCCCAAAAAAAGATTTGCTTACCCAAATAGCCGTAGGTATGGAGCCAATAAGGTAAGCAGAAAGAATTAGTAAAACTTCCTTCATCGATGGTTGAGTTAAAGTTGGATAACAAATATACTTAAAAAAAGACTCCATTCCTTCATCCCAGGCTTGTCCTTTTTCCCAATTTCAGACAAATCCAGTTGCCTCTCGCCATTCGTTCCCTTAGTACCAGTCCGCTTTTAAGTGCCTCTTTTTCAATGTCGGAAAAGTCCTCATGCAAAAGTCCACTCAATAGTATAACGCCCTCTTTCTCCAATTGTTGTCCGATCGCGTGCAGCTCCTGCAAAATAACATGCTTATTAATATTTGCTAATATGATATCAAATAACTGTCCTTTCGGGGTGGTATCCGCCTTTTGTATGGAGATGGTCCTGCAGTGGTTTTCCGATACATTTTCCAGGGCATTTTCTATGCTCCAATCATCGTAATCAATGCCCAGCACACGGGCTGCGCCCAGCTTTTCCGCCAGGATGGCGAGGACGCCGGTACCTGTCCCGAAGTCAAGCACCTGTTTGTCTTTCAGATCCAAATGCCGCATGGCTGCCACCATCATATAAGTCGTGGCATGATGGCCGGTGCCAAAGCTCATTTTAGGCGTGATCACCAGTTCCTGCTCTACTCCTTCAATGGGTGCATGAAAGGAAGCCCTGATGGCGCAAAACTCCTCTACCACCACTGGTTGAAAGTTCTTTTCCCATTCTTCATTCCAATTCCTTTCTCCCAGGCGGTCCTGCGTATAAGGCAGTTCCCAGGGGGCGAGGAGCTCTTTCAATTCCGTGGGATTGAATTTCTCTTCCGGGATAAAGGCCTGCAGGCTACTCTCCTGTTCTTCGAAGCCTTCGTATTCAAATTCGGAGAGGCGGGCGATCAGCATTTCCCGAATGGCGTCACCGGTTACGGGAATAGTGATTTGTATATAGTTCATGCGGGAACTTTTTAGTGGGGGTGGCCGGATAAAACAAAAGGTCTGCAGGGTGAGCTGCAGACCTTGTATATCCAATTAGCTTTTTATTGCTGGGGATTCTGCCTGGCACCTTCCGGCCTTGCCCCTTCGGGTTTGGCGCCTTCCGGCTTGGGCATCAGGACTTTACGGCTCAGTTTGAACTTACCGGTCTTTTGGTCAAGGCCGATGAGTTTTACTTTTACGATATCGCCTTCTTTCAATACGCCTTCCATAGTTTCCAGGCGTTTGTGAGAAACTTCGCTGATGTGGAGCAAGCCTTGTTTGCCGGGTATGAATTCGACAAATGCCCCATAAGGCATTACCGATTTGACCTTGGCTTCGTAGACAGATCCAACTTCCGGCTGGGCAACGATGCCCTTGATCCAGGAAACGGCTTTGTCCAGACCTTCCTTAGCGGGGCTGAAGATGCTGACTTCTCCAAAATTGCCGACTTCTTCCAGGTTGATGGTGGTACCTGTCTCTCTTTGTATCTCCTGTATGATCTTCCCTTGTGGTCCGATCACGGCGCCGATAAATTCCTTGTCGATGAACAGTTTTTCCATTCTCGGGGCGTGCGGTTTCACTTCGGGGCGGGGGCCTTCGATACACTGGTACATCGCGTCGAGGATGTGCAGGCGGCCTTTGCGGGCCTGTTCGAGGGCTTCGCGCATGGTATCCATGCTGAGGCCATCTACTTTGATATCCATCTGAACGCCGCAGATACCCTGGCGGGTGCCGGTAACTTTGAAGTCCATGTCGCCCAGGTGGTCTTCGTCTCCCAGGATGTCTGTGAGGATAGCGTATTTTCCATCGGAGGGGCGGGTGATGAGGCCCATTGCTACTCCGCTGACGTGTTTGGGGAAGGGAACACCAGCGTCCATCAGAGCCAGGCTACCGGCGCAAACCGTCGCCATGGAAGAGGAGCCGTTGGATTCCAGGATATCACTCACTACCCGAACGGTGTAGGGGTAGTCATTTCCCGGCATCAGCTGTTTCAGGGAACGCATAGCCAGGTTGCCATGGCCTACTTCCCGGCGGCTTTGTCCGCGCATCATTTTCACTTCACCGGTGCTGAAGGGAGGGAAATTATAATGTAAGAAGAATTTCGAGTCGTAAGATTTGGCAGCGCTCTCGACCAGTACTTCATCCAGGGGGGTACCCAGGGTAACGGTGGTCAGGGACTGGGTCTCTCCTCTTGTGAAGAGGGCGGAGCCGTGCGGGGTGGGCAGGGGATCGATTTCCATTTGCAGGGGGCGGACCTGATCGAGGGAGCGGCCATCCAGACGGATCCGGTCGTCGACGATCATATTCCGTACCACTTCCCATTTCAGGTCTTCGTAGTATTTTTTAGCGAACTTCTTGTCGGCATCGGTCACTTCTTCGCCCAGGCTGGCGATCAATTCGTCTTTCAGCAGGCTGTAGGCGTCGCTGCGTTCGTGTTTGGCGCTGCCTTTCCGGGAGATCTCATATACTCTGTCCTTGGCGAAAGCGATCACTTTCTGTTGTATGTCTTCGCTATGTTCGGGCTTTTTGTAGTCTCTCTTGCCAGCTACACCTGCTTTTGCGCGCAATTCTTCCTGTCCCTTGATCTGGATGCGGATAGCATCGTGTGCTATTTCCAGGGCTTTTACCAGGTCTTCTTCGCTGCATTCCCCTGCTTTTCCTTCCACCATCATCAGGTTCTTATCGGTAGCGGCGATGATGAACTCCAGGTCTGCCGTGTCCAGTTCGGTACGGCTGGGGTTGACGATGAATTTGCCGTCAACACGGCCGATCCTCACTTCGCTGATGATCTCCTTGATGGGAATATCGGATACGGCCAGGGCTGCGGAGGCAGCGAGACAGGCCAGGGCGTCGGGCATCACTTCGTAGTCGCTGGATACCAGGGTTACGAGAACCTGTACTTCACATAAATAATCTTCGGGAAACAGAGGACGCAGTGCGCGGTCGATCAGGCGGCTTGTCAGGATCTCATAATCGTTCAAACGGGCTTCCCGTTTAAAAAAGGAGCCTGGGATACGGCCGGCCGAAGCAAATTTTTCCTGGTAGTCAACGGAGAGGGGGAAGAAATCCTGCCCTTCCTTAGGTTCTTTATTGGCAACCACGGTGGCCAGGATGATGCAATTACCCTGTCGTACGGTAACGGCGCCATCTGCCTGGCGCGCGAGCTTACCGGTCTCGATGGAGACCATGCGGCCCCCACCTATATCAAATGTTACACTAATGGGTTGTGAAAGCATATAGCTGTTCGTCTTTACGAATTACGGCTACTGAGGCGGGAACAAGTTACCAACGACCGCAATTCTATGTTAAAAAATGTGTGTGAAACGAGTAAATCCTTACGGTATAAAAAAACGATTCCCAACCGTGTTGTCAGTTGGGAATAATTTAGATATACATAATGATTATTTTCTAAGTCCGAGTTTTTCGATCAGTTGGCGGTAGCCCTGGAGGTTGTGCTTGCTAAGGTAGGTCAGCAGACGCTTCCTTTTCCCTACTAATTGCATCAGACCACGGTGAGTGGAAAAATCTTTTTTGTTGGCTTGCAGGTGCTGAGAGATCTGGTTGATCCGTTCTGTCAACAAAGCAATCTGGCCCTCAATAGAACCGGTGTTAGTGGTATTTCCACCAAAATCTGTAAAGAAACTCGCTTTCTTCTCTTTTGTCAAATAAGGCATCTCAAATTTTTTAAAAAAACATCCAAATTAATATTCAACTTATTTAGCCGGCAAAATTACGGATAAATATTAATATATTAAAAATTACCCCCAAAAATAGCGTAAAAATAATGATTATTTTCTTCGAAATAGTTAATATTGGCCCTTTTATACACTTTTCGGCCTAGTGAAGAGAATCTACTTTACCGTCACGAATGACCTGACGTATGATCAACGGATGATCCGAATCTGCCGGTCGCTGGCGGCCCATCATTTTTCGGTCGTGCTGGTGGGGAGAAGGCAAGCCGGTTCCCTTCCTCTTACTAAAGAAATATTCGAACAAAAGAGGCTTTCCCGCGTATTCAGCCGGGGGAAGCTGTCGTACATCGAATTTAATATCCGGCTTTTTATTTACCTGCTCTTTTCAAAGGCGGATGGGATTTGTGCGATAGACCTGGATACGATCCTCCCCTGCCTGTTCGTTTCAAGGTTGCGCAGGACTGTCCGGATCTATGATGCGCATGAGTTGTTTACAGAAATGAAAGAGGTGATATCCAGGCCAGCCGTGCAAAAGGCCTGGATGAAGGTGGAAAGATGGGCAGTACCGCAATATGTTAATGGGTACACTGTCAGTCAAAGTATTTTAGAGGAATTCCGGCGACGATATCAGGTCGACTATGGACTCATCCGTAATCTTCCCCTGTTGGAGGATGGTATTGGAGGGGGGGAAGATGTCTGGTCGATGGAAGGCCGGTTCCTGTTGTACCAGGGGGCGGTGAATGAGGCGCGGGGTCTTGAGTTTCTCATACCGGCCATGCAACATATCGATAGCCGGCTGCTTATCTGCGGAGAAGGTAACCTGATGAAGGCGTGCCGGGAATGGGTCCGGCAATATGGACTGGAGGAGAAGGTGGTCCTGGCGGGAAGGGTCAAACCGGCCGACCTGGCAGCCATCACGCGAAAGGCCTATATTGGTATTAACCTGGTAGAGCCGTATGGGTTAAATCAAATTTATTCCCTTGCTAATAAATTTTTTGACTATATGCATGCTGCCGTTCCCCAGGTGACCATGGACTTTCCCGAATATCGCCGGGTCAATGATCAATATGCAATTGGCGTGCTGATCGGGGATCTCAGCGTAAAAAAGATAGCGGAAGCCATAAACAATTTACTGGAAAATGATGTTCTTCATGATATGTTCCGGGAGAATTGCAAACAGGCACGCCTCGTGTATAACTGGCAGGAAGAGGAGAAAAAATTAATCCGGTTTTATCAAAAAATACTGGGCTGATTGGTGGACTATCACTTACATATCGTATGTATGGATGTGCCCTATCCGGTGGATTACGGAGGGGTATTCGATCTTTTTCACAAGATCAGGTGTCTTCATGGGGCAGGTATAAAGATCCATTTGCATTGTTTTGAATATGGAAGAGGCGAGCAGGCCATCTTACATGAATATTGTGCGGATGTAAATTATTATGCCCGTCACGAGGGACATAAGGGGTTTTCACACAGGCTGCCGTATATCGTCTGTTCCCGGTCGAGCGGCCGGCTACTGGATAATTTGTTACTTGACGACTACCCTGTTCTCCTGGAAGGGATTCATTGTACCTACCTGCTGAATGATAAAAGATTTGAGGGGCGCAGGGTGTTGCTGCGGCTGCATAATGTGGAGCATCAGTATTACCGGCAGTTGTATCGTTGTGAAAAGTCGTTGCTGAAGAAAATGTATTATCTGCATGAAAGCAATCTGTTGCGGAGCTATGAACAGCGGGTAGCTGAAAGGGTGCCCATCCTGGCCGTATCGGAGAAAGACAGATCAGTATATCAAAAGGAATTCGGGGCTGTGGATATCAGTGTTCTGCCGGTCTTTCTTCCCTTCGAAGAGGTCCGCAGCAAGGAAGGCACCGGATGTTTCTGTCTCTATCATGGAAATCTTTCGGTGGCTGAAAATGAGCAGGCGGTGATCTGGCTGTTAAAGAACGTTTTTCATTCCCTGGAGTTGCCCCTGATCGTTTCGGGAAAAGACCCATCGGCCCGTCTCAGCAGGCTTATTGAGCAATATTCGCAGGTCTGCCTGATTGCCAACCCTTCGGAAGAGGAGATCCAGGACCTGATCGTCAAGGCGCAGGTAAATATTCTTCCTTCTTTTAACTGTACGGGTATAAAACTGAAATTACTAAATGCCTTGTTCAATGGCAGGCATATTGTCGTAAATGAAAGTGCCGTATTGTCTACCGGTTTGGAAGGCGCCTGTCATGTGGCGGGTAATGCGGAGGACATGAAGGAGCTGATCGTCCGGCTGCATGCAGAGCCTTTTACAGAGGCGGCTGTCCGGTCGAGAAAAGAGTTGCTGTCCCCACTCTACAACAATGCCGTAAATACACGGAAACTTATTCAATGGATATGGCGGGATTAATACCCTGGGTTGGGGTCGACAGATAGACGTCCATGCCGGATCAGTCGATAGAGATGCTGGCGTTGTCGATCACTTTTCCCCTTTCGGTCTTCAGCATGCGGGCGGGGAATTTATTGATGACCCGGTAGTCATGGGTAGCCATGATAATACTGGTTCCGTAATCCCTGGAGATCTGGAAGAGGAGCTGCATAATCTCATCGGAAGTCTCGGGGTCCAGGTTGCCGGTCGGTTCGTCGGCGAGGATCAATTTGGGAGAATTGAGCAGGGCCCTTGCGATGTCAACACGCTGTTGTTCGCCGCCACTCATTTCAAAGGGCATTTTAAAACCCTTGGATTTCAATCCTACTTTATCCAGTACGTCGGAGATCTTCTCATCCATTAAACGGGTGTCCTTCCAGCCGGTGGCTTTTAATACGAATTTGAGGTTTTCATTTACATTCCGGTCTGTCAGCAATTGAAAGTCCTGGAAGACGACTCCCAGTGTCCTGCGCAGGTAAGGGACTTTTTTCCAATCCATTTCCCGTAGGTTGAAACCCGCAACCTGGCCTTCTCCTTCCCTCAGGAGAAGATCTCCATAAAGGGTCTTTAGCAAGCTGGACTTCCCGGCGCCTGTCTTACCTACCAGGTAAGCAAATTCGCCCTTGTTCACCGTAATGTTAACGTCCTGCAGGATTAGATTATCGCCCTGGTATATGTTTGCGTGTTTTAATTCTACAATGATTTCCGCCATAGAAAAGGATTGATCAGAAACAAAAATAAGGAAAAAAGGACTGTTCCCGAATCTTTATCCCGCGGTATCCGCCTTCAACATCAGCCGGAGGGTGGAATCATTGGCAAAATAGCTCATCATCCAGTTGAGGAAAATAAACAGTTTATTTTTAACGCTGAGGATCAGCATGAGGTGAACGAACATCCAGGTAAGCCAGGCCAGGCGGCCCTGGAAGCTGAAGCCCGGCAGATCGACCACGGCTTTTCGTTTGCCCACGGTGGCCATGGTGCCCTTGTTCTTATATTCAAATTCCGTGCGGGGCTGTCCTTTTGCCATTTTTTTGAAGTTTCTGGCGAGGGCGCTTGCCTGTGAGATGGCGACATTTGCCAGTTGCGGCTGTCCGTTAGGGTATTTCGGGGTGGTCATCCAGGCGATATCTCCCACTGCATAGACGCCCGCCAATCCTTCTACTTCGCCATAACGGTTAGTCTTCAGACGATTGCCCCGGACGATGCTGGTGGCGGGAATCCCTTCCAGGGTATTGGCTATCACTCCGGCTGCCCAGATGAGGTTTTTGGCGGTTATGGTTTGCCCGCCTTTCAATTTTACCGTATTGCCGTCATAATCCTCGACGACTGTGTTGGTAAGCACTTTGACACCCAGGTCTTCCAGGTATTTCTGTGATTTTATTTTGGAAGCATCACTCATGGAATTGAGGGTGTGAGGGGAGCCTTCCAGCAGGTAGATGGTAAACCGGGAGAAGTCTGTTTCGGGGTAATCTTTCGGTAGTATGTTCTTCTTCATTTCCGCCATGGCGCCGGCCAGTTCAACGCCAGTGGGTCCTCCCCCTACTATCACAAAATTCAGGAGGGATTGCAGTTCATCCGGTCCCGCCTCGATGGTATCTTCAAAAGTCTGCAGGATCTTGTTGCGGAGGGCCATGGCCTGGGGTACTGACTTCATGGGGAAGGAATGGGACTGAATACGGGTATTCCCAAAGTAATTGGTGGTGCATCCCAGTGCGATGACCAGGTGATCATAGGTCAGGTCGCCCACGGAGGTATGGACCATCTTATGATCGGTGTCCACCCGGAGGACATCTCCGATACGGATGTTGACATTTTTCGAGTGCTGAAATACCTTTCGCAGTGGAAAGGAGATGCTGGACGGTTCCAGGCGGGCTGTGGCGACCTGGTACATGAGGGGCTGGAACTGATGGTAGTTATGCTTGTCGATGAGAAATACCTCGTAATCCGATCCGTTGAGATCCCGGGCCAGACTCAGGCCGGCAAAGCCGGCGCCTATGATGATAATCCGCTGCCTGTTACTGTTCCCTGCTGTCATACCATTAATTTTTAGGGGTGACCGTATTATAAAAGTACGAGTAAGCCCGTAAATCGAATATAATTATTGTGATAACAAACGAGGGGTCTACTTTGTTCCGGCCGTTGCCGGAGGCTTATGATAAATAAGAGCCGGGAAGAGAGCTATTGGCGGGTGCCGGCAGGCCTGTCCCTTCATAAATCTCACGAAGAGACAAGCTGAAGTTAATGGTCTTAATTTCCATTATAGACGTAAGTTCTCCATAAACTTCCAACTCCCAGCAGTCTTGACCGTTGAGGCGAAAAACTTCTACGCCGATGACCTGAGAATCTACCAGGATATATTCTTTCAGGGCGGGGATGTCCTGGTATAACTTGAATTTGATGCCCCGGTCATAATTGCGGGTAGAGGGAGAAAGGATTTCGATAAGGACGGAAGGGCCGGTAAAATTATCATCGTCTTCGACCATTGACATCAGCTCTCCACAAAAGATGGAGATGTCCGGGTAGGTATACAATGTGTTTCCAGGTATGTGCACCCTTGTATCACTTCCTAAAGGCTGGCATGGCTGGCCTTTTGTCCGGTAGGCCAGATCACCGTATATGTTTTTGAATATAATACTGTGCCTGATCGAGCTGCCGGCCATCGCAAAAATCTCCCCCTGAAAATATTCGTGTCTTTGAACGGAAGACCGTTCCATTTCCAGGTATTCTTTTTCTGTAAATCTGCTTTTGCCGTATGCGGCCAGAGGCTCTCTTACTTCACTGGGGGGATTTGTATCGTCGTTGTAATTGTAGTTCATAGTAAGGTATGGTATGATTATGCGTGATATAGAGAAAAGTAAGGATAAGTAAAATTAGAGAAAAAAAATCACCGCCAAAAAAATAATCAGGAGGCCCCGTCGAGGCCCCAGTCCGTGAGGAGCTGGTTGTTGAATAATTTTAAAGACCCGGGAGGCAGCAGGGTATTGCGGGCCTTGATCCAGCTGGCGCGGCCGGGGCCGTACATTTTTGGCAGATTGGTGGCGTCCAGGCTATTGATCTTGCCCCAGTGGAAGGTGTAGGGGATACCCGCTGCATCCATTTCTTTCCATACGGCTGCATAGAATTTATCTGTTCCGTCGGATTTTACTGCATCCAGCTCCATGACGCAGGTGTTGTCAAATTTGGTGAAAGCCAGAGTGGCTTTGGAGCCTTTTACGTAGCGATAGGAGAAGATGCCTACAAAAGGGCCATCCGTCCCGTTGACTTTCATCAGGATATCGTTTACCTGGTTGGTATAACTGATAGGGATGCCCACGGCAGCGCTCATCACCTGGCCCCGTACTTCGGTATTGGTAAAGATCTCACCCAGGGTGCCCATGAGTTTGGAGTATGTAGCGTATTGAGATTTTACCACTTTGCTGACGATGAGGGGTGTAATGCCAGGGATGGCGTCGGTGAATTTACCCAGGAAGGTGGGGAGATCATCTCCAGGGCCAGCTTTGGTATGGTCGATGACGGGGGGCTGGTGATCCGGCGTATAAGGCCGTTTGTACATAATAGTTATATAAGCTCCCGCAGGTATGTCATATTGGTTCACTACGATCTGGAAATGAAAGGGGCGTTCGGTGCCGCAGGGCAGGAAACCGGCGTTGGAGAAATCGAGTGTGTTCATTACCTGTTTCAGTTTGTCGTCGAAGGGGATCAGGATCCGGTAACCTTCCAGCAGGTAGATAGGATCGGTCTCAATCATGGCGCCGTGTATGAAGCCAAAACTTCCGAAGCTAACCAGTGCCGCATTAAATAATTCATCGTCCCGGATCAGTTGGGTATTCAATCTGGCTATAAAGGAATCCGAGGCGACGGGGTGAGAGGCCCGTTCGAGCCAGATATGTTTGTCGGGGCTGACGATGATATGCAGGCCAACTACATAGTCCTGGATGCCGCCCACATCGATAGAGGCGCCATGGGTACCTGTCGCCACGGCCCCTATCAGGGTCTGTCCGTTGCTGGCAGCCTGGGTCTTGAGCGACTTCTGATTGGCTTGCAGATAGTTATCCAGTTCCTGAATGGAATTGCCGCATTGGACAAAAAGAAGCTGATCTTTGTCGCCGTTATATTGAGGGGAAATGCTGTTTGCGCCGATCGTAAGCAGCATGTTCAACCCTTTGGTGTTTACGATCCATCCTTCTGTGGCCGCCACTTTTGTAAAAGACCATCCTCCTCCCAGGAAACGGACCCGTTTGTTGTTTTGGATGGCTTTATCCAGGAATGCCTGGACTGCTGCCGTGGTGGCATTGTAATCATTGAGCACATCCCCCGTATCGCCGTTATAGATATCGAACAGGCAATCGATGGGCTGGTTGAAGGTGTCATGCCGGTTGGTATATATTTTCAGGTCGGTAGGAGTTATCCTGGGTTCCTGTGACATACTGATGCAGTTAATAAGTTGAAAAATAGCTGTTACATCCCTCCTACCCTTTGGGGAGGTTTGTGGCATTTCCATTTTACTTCCACGGGAGATACGATGCCCAATGTAACAATGGTTAGCAGGGAATAGGTAAACTTAGTGCTGAACTGCACTTCATCGAGGGCATTATTTGCCGTGCAATTCGGTACCACAAAATTCTGCGGGCTATTGACCAGGCCCCAGCAATAAGACCACATAATCTTTTTCTCATATTCCGTTGCAGGATCGCTTTTGGTGTTCAGCACTCTGTAGTGGTAGCAGCTTTGTGCAAGCACTACGGCTGCTATAAGAAGGAGCTGTTTCACATAGCGCGCAGTGAGAGGGATCTTACTGTTCATACGCATTCGTTTTAGTAAAGAGGTGTCGTAGGAAGATATAAAACTAGCCAAATCCTTATTCCCGGGCAATACAACTAAGTGGGTATATTTCATAGAGATAGGCTGGAATCCCCCATCAGGGAATGGAGTCAGACCTCTTTACCGATATCCAGCCTGATGAGGACACCATAATTTCCGCAGACGGGGTCGTTGAGATATTCCGGCAACAGGGCCACCGGAACAAAACCGATCTTCATCTGGGGCGTCAGCGTGGGGTCTGTCCGCAGCCCTTGTCTAAGCTCTTCATAGTATAATTCGCTGCTGATGTCGTTGCTGACTGCCCCATAACCGCTCATCATGCCTACGGTCAACTGCCCTTTCAGGCCCAGGGTCCGCGCCAGGGTCTGTCTTGCCCGATACAGGGATCTGGCCAGACCCCGGCCGCGATAGGCCGGCAACACGCCCAGGTCCAGACCGTACAGCCATTCACCGTTGGGGTCATGATTGCTGAGCCAACCTCCGGCGATGGTCTCCCTGAAGGTATGATGATGGTTTTCAAAGTCGAAGTTTGTGCGCATGGTAGTGGTCATTCCGATCACTTTATCTTTATCGGTAATGACGAATTGCCCTTCCGGAAAAATCTCCAGATGGCGTTGGTAATGTACGGCCCTGATCAGTTCGTCGCCGGCAAGGGTCGGGAATACTATCTTCTGCAGTTCTTCCAGTTGTACGGCATCTGCAGGCCGGGTATTTCTCACGATCAGCTTTTCTGCCAGCTCTTCATAATAGGTCCCAATTTCCGTTGTCATGATTTTTATATTTTAAACAAGGGCAAATCCCTGCGTGTCTGGGGTCCCGGGGCCCGGGGGATGCAAAATAGACCTTTCCAGCTATAATGAATTTCCCTGACAAAAAAAATGGGAAAAGGTAATTTCCGCGAAAGCTACTTTCTCTAAGTTAGAAATATCAAATTATCCAAGGCGAATGATTAGCTGCACCCGGCGGTGGCGGCCGGGAGGGCATTGTATTGTAATCAATTTTCAAACTATAAAAAAGTTAATCATGAGCGCGAAACAACAAATGATGGGGTTATTAAAAACCTATCTGGCATCTTTTACTATGCTGACAGAGGAGTTTCTGAATGATTTTGACCAAAAGGTGAAGTTGAATGTATTCGAGAAGGGGCATTATCTGCTAAGGAAAGGGACGGTCTGCGAGCACATGCATTATATTGAAACAGGGTGTGTTCAGTGTTACATAGGGACTAAGGACAGAAAGGAGACGTTGTGGTTTATGAGAGAAGGTGAGCTGGCCATTTTCAAGAACAGTTTTTATGATCAGTCGGAAAGCGTGGGAAGTATCGTAGCGCTGGAAGACACGAGGGTATTGAGTATTTCTTATAAGGACCTCGAGCAGCTATATGCAGAGCACCCTTTCCTGGAGCGGACCGGGAGGAAGATAACGGAGTACTATCATAAAAACAGCGATCTAAAGTCATATGTGTTGTATCCCAAGAAGCCGGAAGAAAGATTTGACCGCTATTACCAATACCGGGCTGACATTGTGCATCGGATCCCACAGAAGCAGCTGGCTTCTTTTTTAGGGTTGCGGGAGGAGACACTGAGTCGGTTGCTGCGAGAGAAACGGAAGAATCAGTGAGCTTAATTTTCCATTATTGAGTATAATCAAGAGCCTTCTTGATTACGATCAAGAGGTCTCATTTAGTGCAATCAAGAATTGAGTAGAATTGAGTAGAATCAAGGGTCCCGGCTGATTTCAATCAAGAGAAATCTTTTCAGAAATCTTTTAATTATTTTCTCTCTTCGGTTATGCGTTGTAGTTTTGTTTTGTCAAAGGGCAGTAGTTCTTTTGATCGAAAAGAAAAGTGTAAGGAGAGAAAAAAACGAGTTATGGTAGTATCATTCAGCTGGCACAACTATTCCGTTGCTTTTAGCTTCCTGAAGAAGGGAGCCGGGGTTGGGAGGGTGCAGCAGATGCTGGGATCGGATCGAGCAAGAAAGGTGTCGGAGCATGATCTTTTCGAGGCTGCCGATAGGATAAAAACAGAGTTAGTAAGCGGCATTCGTGCACAAGCTATTAAGAAGCCGGAAAAGCTGGAACTGCTTTTTTATTTACGGGAATTATTAATACCACATACCGTGCTGAGGATACCACAGGCATATGCTTTCCGGATAGCTATCAATAATGTAATAGAGCGGAATGCGGAAGAATACTGCTCCATTCGTCTAACGAGACAGGATCTATCATTACTATGGCAAGAAGCTGGATGAATGGAGCTTTTCGTGAATCACTATTTCTTAATCTTTAAAATGGCTATGTATGAAACACAACTTTGTTTTTGTGACAGGAAGTTTGTTCATTGCCTTGGTGAGCGGCGCGCTAGCTCAGTCAGGCAGTCCCCCGAATCAGGCGTTTCTTAATCCTGTTCCCGTTATGTCCGTTCCTCCTCCGGCGTCGCCTCCTTCTGCTTTTCCGGGGAAGGGAATGCAGGTGGATGAAGAAGTCCTGAAGGGCTGTTGTGAAAAACTGGGGAACGACAAACGAAGGATCTATTATTTAAACACCCGGAATTACAGGATGAGCCTACAATTGAAAGGTATCTATATCCGGGAGGGGGTGATGTTCTTTCGACTTTTTCTCTGTAATCATTCTCATCTTGATTATGATGTTGACAGCATCCGTTTTTATATAACGGACAATCACTGGCAGAAGAACACCAAGCTGCAGGTCAAGGGGTTGGCGCCCATCTATGTATATGGGAATGCGCCAATTATCCGGGGAAAAAGCCGGGAGCTTCCCGTAATCGTTCTGCCCCGGTTCACCCTGCCTTCCAACCAACACCTGGTCATCGAGGTATTGGAAAAGAACGGGGGAAGGCACCTGCAGTTACAGGCGTATAATTTCACCCTGCTAAGGTCCCGGCTGATTTGAATCAAAATTATTCACCATTTTAATCTCACTATTATGAATAACGATAAGGTGCTCTTTCTTTTGGATAGTCTGAAGTATCTGGGTTTTGGGGAAAGGCCGGCCCTCAATGAGCAACTGGAGGAGCGGATCGCCAACGAAGTTCCGGAGTTTCAACTCTACACGGAATCCTTCTATGATGAAGACTATAAGTTAGAAACCCTCCTTCATTTCCGGAAGTCCGACCGGTATGACATGTATTTCTTTAATAAATATGAGGCCCTATTGAGGAGAGGAGACGATCCCGAAACAGACAGGACGCAGACGTTTTACATCAGCAAGGGTACGGGCATTACCCTTAAGGAAGCGTTCAATCTTTTACAGGGAAGGGCCGTGAACAAAAATCTGACCAATGTAGAAGGAGAAAAGTACAATGCCTGGCTGCAATTGAATTTTGAGGAGATAGATATGAACCACAATTATAAAGTGAGACAGTTTGGCAAACAGTATGGTTATGAGCTGGAGAAAGTGCTGGAGAAATACCCCATCAGGGAGCTACAGCTGGAGGAATCGAAGACCTTATTGCTGAAAGCGCTAAACAGAGGCAATCTCCAACCAGTGCATTTTCTGAAGGCCGATAAAGCGGAGAAGATGTTTATCGAAGCGTGTCCGCAATTCAAAACGATAAATATCTACACTTCAGTAGCCAAGGCTATGCAGAAACTGGCAAAAAAGCCAGGTCCTCGTGTAAGGAAGGAGGTCCCTGAACACCCTGGCGACCCCGAAGCTGAAGAGCGGAAAGAAGAAGAACCGATCGCGTCAGAAGAAGGTGTTGAAGAAAGGATAGAAGAAGGGGTAGAGGAAGGAGTAGAGGAAGGAGTAGAAGAAGAGGTAGAAATACCTGTGAAAAAATCAGCGGCTAAAAAAGGGGGCCGAAAATAAATACATTTTAAACAACTAAAAATAGTAAAATGACTTTTAAGAAAAAGCAAGACGTGTGCAGCAAAAAAAAGAAGAAAAAAGTGGTATATGTTATAATGATGATGGGTTCATCTTTGCCAGACGCGGGGTCACCTCTTCCTGAAAAGGATAAGAAGGAGGAGGAAATTGACAAAGGTGAGGTTGGTTAGTAAGAAGAAAGGGGCGAAAGTATCGCCCCTTTTGTTTTACCAATTCGTCGATTTATCAATTCCTTCCGGGATCAGGAAAGTACCGTAATAAGACCTTTAATAATAGCTCCTAACTTCACTCCTTCAAAAACCCTGGATTCCGAACTACCATGCTGCAGTACTGACTTCTCATGTGAACTCACACACATCTCACATCCATTGATGGCCGAGACAACCAGGCTCACCAGTTCAAAGAATTCCTTGCCTAATACCGGGTTGGCCATGATGCTCATCTTGATGCCGGCAGGCTGGTTGTTGTAAAAATCTTTTTGTATAAAATGCCGGAAACGGTAAAATATATTATTGGTATTCATCAGGGAAGTGCAGGCGATAATCTCTGCAATCTCTGCCTCTGTGGCCCCTGCCGTTTTTGCCAGGCCGGTGAAGGCATCCTGTAATAGCGTATATTTTTCGTTAACCGCTACTGCTAATGCCAGTAACAGCGCCTCTTTTCTCTCCAGGTATTGTGTATTGTTAAGTACATTGCCTACATTGATCTTCAGGTCCTTGATAAACCTCGATTCTGCCGCGACCAATGCCTGCACATTGGCAGAGGGTTCGTAGCCTGTAAGGTTCAGGTCATTTAGTAAGTTCTGAAAAGTCTCGTTCTGTATGGTTGCAGTTGCGCTCATTTTTTTTCTTTTTAGTTCAGGCTCAGCTGTTCTGTCAGTGTTTCTTCTCCCTTCTTCCAGTTACAGGGGCAGAGTTCATCCGTTTGTAATGCATCCAGCACACGGATCACTTCCTGTACGCTGCGTCCTACATTAAGATCATATACACTTACCCAACGGACGATGCCCTGGGGGTCGATAATGAAGGTAGCGCGATAAGCGATCTTTTCTTCTGTATCCAGGATCCCTAATTCTTCCGCCAACGATTTAGAGGTATCCGCCAGCATAGGGAATTTCAGGTCCCGCAGATCGCTATGGTCCCTTCTCCAGGCTGCATGTACAAATTCGGAGTCGGTGGAGGCGCCGATCAGCACCGTATCCCTGTCACTGAATTCACTGTTCTTTTTGTTGAACTCGGCGATCTCTGTGGGGCAAACAAACGTGAAGTCCTTAGGCCACCAGAACATTACGGTCCATTTACCCTCCGCACTGCCATACTCCTGCGTTAATTCCGTAAACTCTTTTCCTTTTTCGATAGATACTACTGCTTTTTTCCTGAATGCAGGAAACTTTTCGCCAATTGATAAGATTCTGTTGGACATACTATTTGAATTTGTTGATTAACAAGTAAAGAAACTGATTTCTCAGGTGGGCAACCGTTGTATTTAAGGGGGCTGCAATAGTAATTATGCAACCAGATGCGCAAATGTACAACCCTAACTCATAGGATTTGATCATCATTCTCTATAAACTGATAGACAAAATCTATAAGTATACCCAAAAGAGAATGGACTATAAGGCAACGGGGTCGATGGATTGTCCCAGAGGTTTCTCATCAGTGATAATACGCTGCACCAGCACGGTAATAGCGGCCCCGAAAAGTGCTATCATGGCAAAAGACCAGCGAAGCCCGGCTATTTCTGCCACAGAGCCCACCAGTGGGGGGACGAGGAGGAATCCGAAATAACCTACGGTCGAAACTGCTGCGATGGCCGACCCGCTGCTCATGCCGGCTGAGCGGCCGGCCATGCTGAATACCATCGGTATCACGCAGGAAACCCCGAAGCCGGTAAGCATAAAACCCAGGCCAGCCACTAATGGGAAGGGCAGCAAGGTTGCCAGGAGCAGGCCGGCGCAGATGAGGACGCCGCTATAGGTGAGCATATTTTTTATTCCAAACCGGTTGGCCAGCTTGTCGCCCGTCAGGCGCCCCAGGGTCATTGCCACCATATAGACCACAAATCCCAGGGTAGCGACCTTTCCCGAGGTATGTACTGCCTTACGAAAATAGATCCCGCTCCAGTCATACATGGTCCCTTCACAGGCCATGGAGGCAAATGAGATCAATCCATATTTTGCCAAAGCCTTGTCAGGCAGGGCAAAGAGGGGGCGGCGTTCCCGCGCGTGGGGCTGCTGCGGCAGGCTTCCGGGAAAGGCATAGAGACAAAGTATTACCAGTAAGCCACCAACGATGAAAAAATGCCAGCCGGGGCTAATACTCAAAGATACCATCAGCGAGCCAAGGGCTGCTCCGCCGAACCCGGCCAGGCTCCAGATCCCATGAAAACGGGCGATGATTGACCGGTCGTATAAGGCCTGCACGCCAATCGACTGAGCATTGGCGGAAATGTTCATCAGGTTGCGGGAGACCCCGAAACAGAATAGGGCCAAGGCCAATTCCCAGGTGCGGGCAGCAAATCCTATTCCACACAACATAATGTTAAATGATAAGGCGCCGATAAGCATAATGCGGCGGCTGTCAAAACGGCTGAGCAGCGTCCCGGTGACGGGCAAGGTGAGCATCAGGCCAATCGGCATTGCCAACAGGACTGCCCCCAGCTGAGCCTCATTCAGATGTAATTTCTGCTGGATGGTGGGAATCCTGGATGCCCAGGTGGAGAATCCGAAACCGGAAACAAAGAAAAAGATGCCTACCATTATTCTTATCCTGCCGGGAGATAGCTGATTTAGGGAGGATGCCTGAGGTGATAACTGCGAAAATTCCTGTTGAACCGGCCTTATTGTCATAGCTACTATTCCATTTAATGAATAAGCAAAAATAGCGATCTGGCAGTCTTTTTGCGGTCCTATTTTTCAGATAAGCTTATAATTAGAATCGTGCGGGATAAAATCGGAAGGGGGACTAGGGATTATCATCATTATTAATCACTGTATGATAAAGCAAGTTAACGCAGTAGCCTATACCCATGGACACAATAAGTATAGATAAGAAATAGAATAACGGAATATCTATACATTTACTCCTAATCAACGCATCATCACAATAAGAAGACACTGTCTGGAAAGATCCGGCGTGCGCGGTCTCGATCGGCAGATCGCGATGAACCTTCACGGTTATGCCATTGTAGTGGTTTTCTTTTTTTTCGGCGAAGACTCCCCTATTCTTGTCACAAAAAGCCCAGGTAAATATGAACAGCGCCGTCAATACGATCATAATGCCCAAAGATATGCCTATGGGCCTTTTCCATTCCCATTCATCGCCGGCCGTCTTAATTTTATAGAAATAAAAAAAAGCAGTGACCAGGGTAATAAAAATCAGGCTCAGGCTAATATAGATCGTTAAAGTCGTCAATTCCTCATTAATAAACTTGAACCGGCTGGGCATATTATAATTTGGGTCTTTTCTTTGCCGCACTATGATCAGCGAGTCCACGTTGAGCTCATCGAGGTATTCATATACTCTTGCGGACGTGGCAGAATCCTGGATGTTATCAAAGCAACGTTCGCAAGGATGCTGAACAATATAATTATAGAGATAGAGTTTTTCGAAGAGCTTCTTGAAGAAACCCGGCCTGGGTGGAAGCGGGAGCAGGGCATACCGCAAAGGGATCGTGTCCGGCTCCAGGAATTTATATGCCAGTTCATCCCAAAGTTCTCCATAACCGGCATCGTATCCCAGGGTGCTGATAGCAATCCCATTCAGTTTGCTGTCCAGGATGAAGCCATATTTCTTTCCCAGGGTATTATCATCATCTGTCCATATCCGGTAAATCGAATCTTTCTCCTTACCTCCCAGTGGGGGTGAATCCATAACAATGGCTCCCGTCGAAATGTCTGTAGAAGCCTTCCATTCTGCGTTTTTCGACCGGATATCCTCATAAGCCAGGTATTGCAGGAAGCGGCCGGCGCCGGTGGTTCCGGACACTTTCCATTCTGCTCCGAAATAAGGAATGCCTACGATCAATTTACTTTGTTTCAAACCGGTATTTGTCAATGCTGAAAGGCGCGTCCGGATGCTATTGTCCTGTCCGCCGCTCAGCGGGAATACCGGCCCGCTGCCAATAGGTGGATGTTCCGGATCGGCGGAGAAATTGATGATAAAAAAATCCGTCAGTTTATCGAGGGAGGTAAGGTCAAAACAATGCGACCTGTCTGCAATGGGCAATGTGATAAAAATCTGGTACAGGGAGTCCCCAAAACCTTTGCTGTTCCTCAGTTCTGCGATGAAGCTTACAAAGTCCCCCGCATTTCCCGGCTGAAGTCCGTCGAATACAATATTAACTCCCGTAGTCTTGTACTTTTTAAGGAGAGGCACTGCCAGTTGGATGAAATCACTGCGAGCTTTGCTATTGCCCAGGAAGGCTGCAATATTCCCTTTATTCTGCATCATAAAATTGGCAACAATGCCCACTCCGGCGGCTTCTGCATCTTTAAGCACCCTGGCTGTATCCCACCCTCTCGGTTTTATAACACCGTTAGGTTCGATGATCAGGGAGTTATATACCAGCGTGCTGATACGGTCAAAACGGTAGCCATTATATTTTGCATTGGAGGTCGCATTATGGAATCCATAGATCTGCAATTTTTTCTTTAGCCCTATCCTATATCGTCTCAGGGTATCTCCAATGGTGTCGGAATAGGTCCGGGTGCTTTCTATCCGGCTCAGGGCGGCAAGCCAGGCTGCCTTTGATGACATCGTTGTATCGGGTTCTTCCGTCCGGGGTGTGCGGTCCACTATTTTGTCGATCAAGGTCTGCATGTCATCATCCATTACCGGGGAGAATGTGCTATCGGCGGGCTTGCTGCCGGGTGGCGGGCCATTCCGGCTCTTTGCCGCTATGGAGGACGAGGCCTTATCAATGTTATTCAGGAGTACAAGTAAGGTTTGATAGTAAACTCTCTCGCTATCGGTGAAGTTACTTGTCAATTTATGAATGCGGAGGATGCTGTCCTTTTCGGCGGATATGGCCGCTACCAGACCAAGCGTATCTATGACCCTTTTAACTCTCGCCACCCATCTCGCATCCGCATTTTTCCGGAACTTAAAAAAATCGCCGATCTTTTTCAATATACTTTTTTTCTCCGGGGGCGGGGCAGGTATGGTATCGCAAGTAATCTTTATATAAGAAATATCGAATGAGTTGCAGGACGAGATAAAACATCGGGGGCATGTACCGTTAGTTTTTATCACCGCCTGCGCTGCAAAACAATGGAAAAAAGTAAAAAAAATATAAGTGGAAAATATTAGTACTCTTGGCATACCCATGGGTTAAGGCTAAATAAATATATCAATTTATTTTTTTTATTTTTTTTGAATTGTCGAAAAGATTTATCTACCTTGTTTTTCTAATTCGCCCCTATCCGCTACTGTAAAGGCATTCGTGAGACAGCGGAAAAACCCACGGAAACACCTGGTTTACACGTATCTGAAGAATTACTCCCTTCCGAAATTAAATTTCTAAAAGGCTCTGAGAGGTTGTATTAAAAATGCAATGGGGAAATTGCATGCAGTATTATCATTTAATTTTATTAAGGATGATATACGACGCCTTATTATGTATAACCGAAGAAATAAACGAATATTTCAGCGCTAAATTAAAGATCAATGAAGACAAGGTCATTCTTTCCGGCATAATCAACCAGGACGGCAGTATTGCCGCCTCCGGAGAAAACAAAATACTTCTGACACTTATCAATATTGAAAGGGAAAATTTCGGCAAAAGCAATGCAGTCCGGGAAGGTGTGAAAACAGGCGTACATGCTCCTCCTGCGATGAATATTAACTTGTATGTCCTTTTTTCAGCGTATTTCGGAGGGAGTAATTATCCGGAAGCGCTGCGGTTTTTGTCTTTCATCATCAGTTATCTTCAGAACAAAAACGTATTCACGAAATCAAATACCCCAAAAATGGGAGACAATATCGAGAAATTGATCTTTGAGATGGAGAACCTCAGTACCGAAAGGCTGAATAATGTATGGGCCACGCTAGGCGCCAAATATATGCCATCGGTCTACTACAAGGTAAGAATGCTGGTATTCGATGATTCGGTGATACGGGAGTTCAGGCCTGTTGTTGCCGGAATAACGAATGAAAATGTCCCCCTCAAATAAAGGATCATGGAAAGCAGGTACGAGTTGTTGGTCAGGGTCGCGTATAAACACGCATTTTTTTTCAACAGGAAGTTTGACAGGATATCCACCGGGCCCACTGCCGATACGCAGCTGGTATTGATGAGCAACGGCCTCTTGTTCCGGGAGGACGCCGATGGATTCCGGCTGCTCTTCGATACTTTGTGGGCGGGCGGTGTGCGGGAGAAGAATGATGTTGTCCAGGAAGGTTTGCCTCTTTTGTTCCAACTTACCCTGAATGATCCGGATTTTTACTTTTATACCGATCTGGGTGAGGGGGTACTCACGCGAGCCTACTTTTATCTCAGCAATGTCTCTCCGGCGGGAGAAGAGCGTCCGGGATCGGAGAGCTCCGGAGTGTTGCATAAAGGGGATTTTATCACGGATGATGACCGGGTGGTTTTTGGAAAATTGCCGCGGCATTTTTCCGGTCGGCCGTTCGGATGGTTACAGCTGGTATTGAATCCCAAATTAAAAGATTCATACGAGGCCCGGTGGCCTGTACGATCGGTATACTGGAATTACATCGTGGTGAGCAAGCATCTGCAGGAGTTGAATAAACCGGCCATCCTGGACCCCGTTACGAAACAGGTGTTCGCCGGGCCTACTCCCATTCTTCTGCCGGATAACCGTAAAGCCCTCTCCTTTGTCTCTGAAACGCCTATCTCCTTCCTGGCAGCGGAAAACCAATTATTTCAGTTGGTAGAGAATTTTGAAGAGGACTCCGGCAAGTACAAAGTGGTGGTGTCTGCCCTACCCCGGGCTGATCCTGGTATCCTTTCGGATGTACGTACTCCGGCGAGCCGGGGCCGGGGCCGCGGCCTGGCCGGAGATGCGGAAGCCGCGGGTCCGGTGGGGGCTGAAAGTCAGGCTGGGGACGGAACGAAGAAGACAACCGCGTATTTTTCTGAAATTTTTATATACTAAATAAATTTTACATTATGGCAACTAGCTACAAAACCCCGGGCGTGTATATCCAGGAGGAGAACGCCTTTCCCAATTCCGCGGTAGCCGTTGAAACGGCCGTGCCTGTATTCATAGGGTATACGGAAAAAGCCCTGCGAAACGGGAAATCACTGTTGAGGAAACCCACCAAGATCAATTCTTTCGCGGAGTATGTAGAGATCTTCGGGAAGGGATTTAAGCCCAAATTCACGGTTGGCGGTGGGGCGCCGGCGAGTGCCGCCGGGGCAACGGGGACTGCGCCGGCCACTGACGCGGGAGCGGGGGCTCCGGCAACGACAGACACCACGGCAGCGCCGGCGGGTGCTCCGGTGGCGCCGGCAGGTGAAGCTGGCGCGGGTGCTGCTGCGGCGGCAGCGGGAAGTGAGGCTACGGCACCAGCAGCGGGGACGCCGGCCGCTACGGGAGGAGCAGCTACTCCCACTGTCACTCCACCGGTGGCGGGCGGAGGTATCAGCCTGGATGCGATCAAGATCAACGATAAGAATACCGCCTATTTCTATAACAGTATTCGTTTGTTCTATGCAAACGGAGGGAGCTCCTGTTACATCCTTTCGGTAGGCACTTATGAAGATCAGACTACTCTCAATGTCAAATCCGATGACTATCTGGGAACGACGACGGTGTTCGACCTGCTGGTAAAAGAATTCGAGCCAACGATGATTGTGATGCCTGACGCCATCGTATTGGGAGAAGGAGCTTATAATACAGTGTATACGGCAGCCCTGAAACACTGTAGCGACGTACAAAGCCGGGTCTGTATCTTCGATCTGAGAAAGCAGCTTCCTACTGACGTCACCGATGATCTGGTGGAAAAGTTCCGCACCGGGATAGGCTCCAATTTTTTAAATTATGGAACGGCTTATTATCCCTGGCTGAAAACAGCAGTAGTACAAGCGGATGAACTGGATTACCGGAACATAGACTCCTCTCTCGACCTGGCGACGGGTCTGGTGGCGCCCAATCCCAAGAATGACCCATTGATCACAAAAAATAATGGCAACATCCAGAAGATCGTCTCTGAGTTTTCAAAAAAGACAACCCCTACTCCAGATGAGATCAAAAATTTTCACCAGTCTTTAATCGCGGCCAGTCCCATCTATACGCAAATCCTGGAGGAGATCAGGTCTCAGTTGAATGAGCTGCCTCCCAGCGGAGCGATGGCAGGCATCTATACGATGGTCGACAATACCCGGGGAGTCTGGAAAGCGCCTGCCAATGTATCGCTGAGCCTGGTAGACGCACCATCGCTGAATGTATCCGACCGGGAGCAGGAGTCGCTGAATGTGGATGTCATGGGTGGGAAGTCCATCAATGTCATCCGGCCATTCCCCGGTATCGGCACCCTGGTGTGGGGCGGCAGGACCCTGGATGGTAATAGCCAGGATTGGCGGTATATCAACGTAAGGAGGACGCTGATCATGATCGAGCAGTCGCTGAAGCTGGCTACCCGGGCCTATGTATTCGAGCCGAACGATGCAGGTACCTGGATCACTATCAAGAGCATGATCTCCAATTTCCTGAATAATCTTTGGAAACAGGGCGCCCTGGCTGGAGCCGCTCCGGAGGTAGCGTATGATGTACAGATCGGGCTGGGGGCTACGATGACCCCCAATGATATCCTGGATGGCATTATGCGTATTACGGTGAAAGTCGCCATCGTCCACCCGGCTGAATTCATTGTCATCACCTTCCAGCAGCTGCAGCAGCAGTCGTAAGCATGCAGGATTAAACAAAAGCAAGCCAGGCGCCAAAAAGGGGGCTGGTGAGCAACACAACCATTCTTTAACTTCTAAATCGTATAATCATGGCAGATGATGGATCACAACAAGCACAGACCACCTGGCCGATGGTCAAATTCTCTTTCCAGGTAAAATGGGATAGTACGGAACTCGTGTTCCAGGAAGTGACGGGGCTTTCTTCCGAAACGCAGGTAATAGAATACCGGGGCGGCAACAGCAAGGTATATTCCACCGTGAAGATGCCCGGGCTTCAGAAGTTCGGCAATGTCACCCTTAAGAAAGGGGTCTTTAAAGGGGATAAGGCATTATGGGATAAGTATAATGCCATTACGATGAATACCTATAAAAGGTCGAGCATCACTATCAGCCTCCTGGACGAGAAAAATGGGGTCGCCATGACCTGGACGTTGTCGAATGCCTTTCCCACCAAGATAACGGTAACGGATATGAAAGCCGATAGTAATGAAGTAGCGGTGGAGAGCATCGAGCTTGCCTATGAGGGATTGAAACTGACCAAATAAAGAGGAGGAGTCATGCCGGATAATGAAGGCGGGTATTATCCTCCTGTGGGCTTCTCTTTCGATGTCTTTGTGGAAGGCATCATGGGGGTCAATGAAGGGAGTTTCCAGGAAGTAAGCGGGCTGAACGTAAAATTCGGAACGGAGGAGGTGGTGGAGGGTGGTGAGAACCGCTTTGTCCACCGTCTCCCTACTGCCCCTAAATATGAAAACCTGGTCCTGAAGCGGGGGATGTTGAAAGGTTCGTCGTTGATCAACTGGGTGCGTACCAGCGTGGAAAGGTTCAAATTCGTTCCGAAGATGGTGGTAGTGAAGCTGCTGGATGCAACGGGCAAACCCCTGGTGTCCTGGAGTTTCTCCAATGCCTATCCTGTATCCTTAAGGATATCCGAGTTCAAGTCACAGGAAAACGCCCTGGTGGTGGAGACCCTTGAATTGTCTTTTGATTATTTCACGAAAGTGGTCTGAACGTATGCCAATAGAGATCCGGGAACTACTGATCAAAGTAACGGTAGAAGAGAATATCCGGCCAGTGAGCGCGGACCCTGCGGCATTGCAGGACCTTAAGAACAGGATCGTGAAAGAATGCCTGGATAAAATTTTATTAAAGCTTACCAATTCACCAGAACGATAAACATGGCTAACCCGGTTAAATTGAAGATACAGGCATTCGATGACGCGGAATGCACCGGAGCAAAGCGGGGAGAGATGGATGCCGTGATCAATCCGGCCTCCTATCAGCGGACCTTCAATCCCATCTATGAACCCAGTAAGGAGAAAAATGCGCCAGATACCACCATGATATTTAAAGGCATCGGGCAAAATGACCTGAACCTCAGTTTTATCGTGGATGGTACGGGGGTTGTGCCGCTGGGCTCCCAGTATAGTAATGTGGATGATTATATCGACAAATTCATGGACATGGTCTATGGTTTCAAAGGAAAATTACATCGTCCTTATTATTTGCTGGTATCCTGGGGGAGCCTGAAGTTCACAGGCATCTGTTCCAAGGCCAATGTCAAGTACACCTTATTTACGCCTGATGGTAAAGCCCTGAGAGCGACCCTTGACGTTACCCTGACGGAGAGTAAAGATTATAAAACAAAGGCGAAGGAAGCAGCAAAGAGCTCTCCCGACCTTACCCATTTAAAAAGTGTCCGGGCGGGCGATACGCTTCCCCTGATGACCTATCATATTTACAAAGACCCATCGCACTATCTCAAAGTAGCCAGAGCGAATGGTCTTAGTAGCTGTTGGGCTATCAAACCGGGGGATGCCATCAAATTCCCATCCATTAAAAAGTAGTTATGCCTGTCAAGTCCCCTATCGATATTGAGGATGTTACTCTACTGTATACTATAAAGGTAAACGGAAAACCCATAAAGGACTTTTACCCGGTGTTGACCGTCGATATCCATCATGAAATAAATAAGATATCCTATGCTGAGATCACGATGATCGACGGCGACGAGGAGAATAGCAGTTTTCCTATCAGTGACAGCAATGATCTTATTCCGGGTAATGAGCTGTCCATCACAGCCGGCTATGTAGGAGAAGATGAAAAACCAATATTCACCGGCATTATCGTAAAGCAAGGGCTACAACTCGACGCGGATGGATATACACTTTCCGTGATCTGCAAGCATAAAGCGGTGGGTATGAGCTTTTCGAAAACGGAGGAAGAGTTTCTGAACAAGACGGACAGCGATATCATGAAGAGTATTTTCTCCAACTACGGCATCGATTGCAGTGTAGAAGCTACCAGTACGCAACAGGAGCTGTTGTTCCAGAAACTGGCTACGGACTGGGATCTCATTTTATGCAGGGCGGATTTTTGCGGTTATATCATCACGATGGATGGTGAGAAGGTAAAGATCGGCAAGCCTGTTTTTGACAGCAAGGCGGTATTGCGGGTGGAATTCGGGAGTTCGATCATTTCCTTTAATGCCGAGTTGAATGCGGAGAAACAGCCTTCGGGGCTTAGCGCTTCTGCCTGGGATATAAAAAACCAGGATCTTTTAAAAGCTACGGCCGCCGAGCCCACTATCAATGCACAGGGTAATATGAATGCCAAAAGCCTGGGAGGGAAATTACCCAAACAGCAAACGCTGGCGCTAAGTTCTATTACTCCCATGTCGTCGGAGGATCTAAAGACCTGGGCTGACAGCAGTCTCCTCCGTATGCGTATGAGTGGATTGAAAGGGCAGGTGAGTTTCCAGGGGAGTGCTGATGTAAAGACCGGTACGCTGATCGAACTGGCGGGTGTGGGGGAACGATATAATGGGAATGCCTATGTGTCGGGGGTGACGCATACGCTGGACAGTGGGCAATGGACAACTCTTGTAAAATTCGGCCTTGACCCCTCCCCTGCCCATGAGAAGAAAGGATTTTCCTATTTCCCGGCCATGGGGCAATTACCGGCGATACAAGGGCTACAGGTTGCTACGGTGAAAACGCTGTCCGAGGACCCTGCGTCGCAGAACAGGATCGCTATCCAACTGCCTTCCAATGCACAGAATGCGGAACCGGTATGGGCCAGACAATCCAATTTCTATGCTACTTCAGGGGCGGGTGCAGGGTTTCTGCCGGAACCGGGAGATGAGGTGGTCGTAGGTTTCCTGGAGAGTGATCCCCGGTACCCGGTCGTATTGGGTTCCTTGTACAGTAATGCGAAGCCGCCTTTAAATACTCCCTCCGACAACAACAATTATATCAAGACGCTGACCACTAAAAGCAAGCTGAAAATAAGTTTTGACGACGAGAAAAAGATTATCCTTATAGAAACGCCCGGAGGCAACAAGATCACCCTAAGCGATGAAGATAAGACGATCGAGCTGAAAGATCCGAATAACAATTCCGTGAAGATGAGCTCCAGCGGGATTGATATGAATAGCGACGGGAATATCCAGTTACAGGCAAAAGGGGATATTTCTCTGCAGGCCACGGGTAAATTGTCCCTGTCTGCAAAGCAGGATGTCAGTGTTGCCGGGTTGAATATCAATGAGAGCGCCCAGGTGGGTTATACTGCGAAAGGCAATGCTTCCGCAGAGCTGTCAGCTTCCGGCCAGACGGTAGTAAAGGGCGCTATTGTAATGATCAATTAAATCGTTTAATTATGGGAATGATGGCTGCCAGGTTAACGGATCTGCATGTCTGTCCGATGGTAACACCGGGCCTGCCTCCCGTGCCACATGTGGGAGGCCCTATTTCCGGGCCGGGAGTTCCTACGGTCCTTATCGGTAAGATGCCGGCTGCCGTTGTAGGCGATATGGCGGTGTGCGTGGGGCCGCCGGACGCGTTGATCAAGGGTTCGGCTACCGTGCTGATCGGGGGAAAACCTGCTGTCAGAATGGGGGATACCACCGCTCATGGCGGCAATATTACCCTGGGCTGTCCTACTGTACTGATCGGGGGGTAAAGAAGAATTATTATGGAAATAAATGCAGGGTCCTTTTTGGGCACCGGGTGGAGTTTCCCGGTGTATTTCGACAAAACAAATGCAAGCGTACAGATGGTATCCGATGCCGGGGATATCGAGCAAAGCATCCGGATCATTCTGGGTACATCTCCGGGTGAGCGGCTGATGCAACCGGAATTCGGTTGTGATCTAAAGAGTCTCCTTTTCGAAAGAGTGGATGCCTCCCTGGTGGCCCGGCTGAACCACCTGGTCTACCATGCCCTGTTGAATTTCGAGCCCAGGGTCAATTTTCTGCAAGCGGAGATCCTATATAGTGAGGAATTATCCGGGGAGCTGCATATTCGTGTGGACTATGCCATTATCAGCACGAATACCCGTCACAATATCGTCTTTCCATTTTATCTTATCGAGGGTACGAATATATCGAAAGCGGGATAAGAGATGAATTACCAGTTATTAAATACTAATGACCATCTGACTCAGCCGTCAAGGCTGATACCTGCCCTGCTGCCGGAGAATCTGTCTGTGGATAACCGCGACATCCCGGATCTACTGGCTTTTCTGCATGAGCTGGCAGGGCAGATCAACTATTACGATACTGAGGGCCAAATAGCGGGAGACTGGGGGAGTTTCCTGGAATCGGACACGCATCTTGTTATCGCTATCCTCTCCCGGTTGGATATTTCTGCGCTGATAAAGCTCTATGAGCAATGGAGAACCGGGACGGGTGATGCCCGGAAACCGGAAGAACAGCAACATCTTTCGGAAGAGCTATGGGTCCTTTTCAAAACCCTGGAGAAAAAGATCAGCTTGTTCCGGCACCATTTTTCCGGGTTATCCGACAATCAGGGTATTCTCCGGGAGATAGAGCGGGTCCTCAGTGATAGTGTGCGGGAGTTACAGGATCTTCTCACCCTCCTGGGAGGGATCGGGAAAGGGAAGCAGCAGGAGCCTCCCGAAGATGCGGAGAAGGCCATCGATGCCCTTTTTTCGTCCATCAAGGCAAGGCAGCTCTATCTGAAAACAATAGCCGAAGAGCATCTGCAGTCCAACGAGCTGCTTTCACAGGCTTACCCTCCCCATCTTGGGATGTTGCTGAATTTCCTACATCTCTATACCCATTTGCAGGAAGATCTGAATGGGCTAACCCGAAAACACCTGGATTTTTATTACCAACAAATCCTGGGGCTGTCTTCTCTACCGGCCGTACCTGACCAGGTGGCTATTTTTTTCGAACCGGATCCTTCTCTGAAAGCGCCTTTACGGCTGGAGCCCGGGACGCAGTTGACTGCCAGTATCGCCGGCAGCGAGAAACCATCTTTTTTCGCGCTAAAAGATGGCGTTGTGATTTCCCAAACCAAGATCGTATCCCTGAAGACCATTTGTATCAGTGATACTCCTATCGGAGGGGGCGGTATCCGGGAGGCGAGGATCTATCAGGGCAGCTATAGCCGGCCGGAGCCCTCCGAATTCCTGAAGGAAGGAGCCCCCATAAACTCCTGGCCGGTTTTGGGCGAGGACCAAACTGAGCTGTCAGAAAAGGAAAGGACGATGACAGATGCCACGATCGGGCTAATGATCGGGTCGCCGCTTTTTTATTTGCCGGAAGGCAGCAGGACGGTGACCCTGCAGTTCGTTTTTACGGCAGCTTCTTTCCTGAACCTTGCCAGTTTTATCGATCAGTTCCCGGGGGCAAAAGAAAATCCCAAAGAGTTGATCTATGCAGAGCTGTTATCCGATGCCTTTCTTATCGATTATTCTGCCCCCGATGGATGGGAGCCTATCCGAAGATACCGGCTGCGGCCAGTCGGGGACAGTAGCCTGGACTATAACAAGAACCATACCCTAGAGCTTAGTTTTGGGATCGATGCCGGTTCCAAGCCCTTTCACACCTATAAAAAAGAGATCCACCGGGGGGCCTATGTATACCAAACGCCGCTGATCCGATTGTTCATCAATAATAACGCTGCGCATCATGCCTATAGTTTTTTCAAAGGGTTACAGATCGAACGGGTCAATATCTCCACTTCCGCCCGGGAGGTGCGTTCTGTCAAATTGCAAAATAATATCGGGGTTCTGAGCCCTGCCAGTCCGTTCCAGATCTTTGGTCCGCTGCCTTCCGTCGGTTCTTATCTGGACCTGAAGAACACCAATATATTCAACCGGTATACAAAGGATTTTTCTATCCGGATCGAATGGCTTAACCTGCCCCGCGATGAGAATGGATTTACCGGCTATTATGAAGGGTATTCCGGAGGATTGCGCAATGAGGCTTTTACGGTGAGCCTGGGGAGCGTGGCCGGGTCGCGTGTGGAACCACCAGTCGGGCAAAGACAGGTATTTCCCTTGTTCAGTACGGCCGCAAATGATGAAGGGAGCATTCACCTGCAAGGTGTCACCTGTCTGCGGAGTGTGGATATGAAGAAAATCGAATTCACCAATGACCTTTTACTGGAAAAGGAGTCGGGTGTCCAGGAGCTTATTTTCAAGGATGGCGCTATCCGGTTGGAGCTCCTCTCCCCTGCCGAAGCCTTTGGTCATCGCGAATATCCGGATCTCCTGCGGCATTACGCCAGCCGGGCCGCCCGTAAGTTACGGCTGCCCAACCAACCTTTTACGCCTGTGGTGAAATCTATCTCCCTGGACTATACGCTGGAAAATTCCGTTCCGTTATCGGACAATATCGCTCCCGGGGAAGATCCCGGCAATACCCTTACGCTTCTGCACCAATACCCCTTCGGGTATGATGAGCTATACCCTGAAAACGATCAGTATGCTTATCCTTTCATGCCGCAGTTCGGCGGTCTGAACCATCTATACATCGGGTTTAAAGATGTGGCGCCTAACCAGGAGATCTCCTTGTTGTTCCAACTGGAAGAAAAGAAATTTCATCATTCGGCCCATTCTCCGGCCACTCTTACCTGGAGCTATCTGCGGGAGAACCGGTGGGTGGTCATGGATACAAAAGAGATCCTTTCGGACTCTACCAATAATCTTATCCATTCCGGCATCCTGCGGTTGCTGGTCCCTTCTTCCATCCAGCCGGGGAATACCATCCTGGATCCGGCGCTTTGCTGGCTGAGGGCTTCTGCCGCAGGCGGGAAAAGCTCGCTTGCACGGGCTGTCGCCATCTATACGCATGGCGTACTGGCAGAGAGGATCCTGGATCCGGGTGAGGAAGATCCCGGGGAATTGCGGCTTCCGCCGGGAAGTATAAAGGATCTGAAGAAGAGGTTACCGGCCATAAAGAGCGTTTGGCAGTTGTTCCCTTCTTTTGGCGGGCAGCCTGCAGAGACACGCCAGGATTATTATGTCCGGGTGAGCGAGCGGCTACGTCATAAGCACCGACCGCTCAGCGTCCGTGATATCGAGCAATTTATCCTGAAGGAGTTTCCCGGGATCTACCTGGTGAAATGTTTTGGGATCGGGAGCCAGGAGCGGCTGATCCTTCCGGGCATCAATGTCCAGGTGATCGTGATCCCCAAAGAAAAGGAGAACGGCCGTTTCATATCCGATCAGCCGCATGTCAGCCTGGATGTCCTTTTCAGGATAAAGGAGTTTCTTTTCCGGGTATTGTCACCTTTTGTGCGTATTGAAGTAGGTAACCCGGTCTATGAGCGGGTGAAAATAGCCTGTTCCGTTCTTTTCCGTAATTCGGATAGCAGCGATTATGGTCTTTTGCTTAACCGGCTACATGAGGATATCCGTCGATATCTCTGTCCCTGGCTTTATGAAGAGGGCACGAGTATGGTCATCGGGGGGAAGATCTATATAACCGATATCCTGAATGCTATCCGTAACCTCCCTTATATCAGTTATGTCACCGGCTTCTCCGTCGCGCATTTTTTTAAGGTCCAGGATATTTATACCGGCAAGTACAAAGCCAAGCTGATCGACAGTTCCCGGCAGCCGGTCGAATCCATTTGCGGGTCTATTCCAGGGGCTGTGCTGATCCCCGTCCAGCAGCATTGGATCAACGTCCTGAACCATAAAGGGTATATTTCTCCACCTCCGTTTGGCATCGGAAATTTGTCGGTCGGGGATGAATTTTTTCAATCGGGGCAAAAGGGTGAATCCGTGGAGAGCCCGGCAGCCCGGGTAGCGTCGCCCCCGGAGGACAGCAGGAAAGAACCAGAGGAAAAGGACCAGGAGGAATGGGCGGGAGGTACCACGGGGTCTGCGGATGATGTCCTGCGGCCGGATCCCTGGCAAGAAAGATTTACTTTAACCATCAACCATCATCTTTAATTATTTCATTATGGACCCTAAAGACGTAAAAAAAAATCATGGGAGGGCGGAACTGAAAAAGTTTTTTCAAAATGGGAGCATCCCTTCTGAAAATCATTTCGAGTTTCTGATCGAGTCTACTATCAACAAGGTTGATGATGGATTTTACAAAGACGAGGAAGGTCTGCATTTGTCTCCTTCTCCGGCAGACAACCGGTTGATGACCTTATATAACAATGCGGACGCGTCCACCCCTTTCTTCTCTATCGGATATAATGGTCAGGATGAGGCCAGCATGCAATTCAAACCATGTTTGAAACCTGTCGACGGTAAATCTGCTGACGCTGCCGACGATAAGCAGGCGGAAGAGAACAGCTTCTTCTTTCATCATGGGGGAAGGCTGGGCATCGGAACGAAAAGCAGTGATCTATACGGTATGCAGGTAAGGGGGTATGCGGCTATGGAAGGGAGGATCGGCACCTATCAGTCCGGTACGGTGGCCGCAGATGGGGTATGGCATAAACTGCCGGGTCTGGATAACCTGAATAACTGCAATGGCTATGAGATCATAGCGCGGGCAGGAAAGAAGGGCAAGGGGAAATTCGCCATTCTTCACGCGACAGCCCTTTGTGCTTATGGGCCTTCGGGAGGGAAGATAAAAAAGACCAGCGCCTATTTTGGCTGGTGCTGGAACAGACTGTCCCTGAGATGGAGAGGGGACAAACACAGCTATCGGTTGGAGCTCTGTTCGAAGAGCCATTATGGGAAAGGCAGCGATGGGAAAGACATACCGATCTATTACCAGGTCACCAAGCTTTGGGAAGACCGGCATTTTTTACCACAGGATACAATATACCAGGGGAAGCCGTAAAAAATCCAGCAACCAACTATGGCCCGGATCCAGCCTTTACAGATAGATGCTCATGCGGAGAAAAGCCTTTCTTCGGATTTCTCGAGGCTCAGGCAGCATAGTATCGATTTGCTGCAGGAGCTAACGGGGGAAACGTGGACGGATTATAACCTGCACGATCCCGGCGTTACGATCCTGGAGTTATTGTGCTTTGCCATTACGGACCTCTCTTACCGGACTGGGTTCCCCCTGTCTGAGATCCTTTCCCTGCGCCATGAGAAACACCGGGAGTGGGAGAATGCTTTTTTCCCTGCAAGGCAGTTCCTGCCTACCAGCGCCATTACCATTCCCGATTTCCGGAAAATAATAATAGATGAGGTGGAAGAAGTTTCGAACGTATGGATCGAGCCCATTGTCTCGCCTTATAGCAGCGACCATGTAAAAGGACTGTACTATATCTATGCGCAGGCTAATGAGGAGATAGCCGCTGGTTTGCTAAAAGACCCTGCCGGCGCTGAAAGCGTAAAGGGCAAAATTAAAAAGGCCTTTGTGTCCCGAAGAAATATCTGTGAAGATTGTCTGCGGGAGGTCGTATTGATGCAACCGGTGATGGTACAGATCTTTGCCGAAGTGGAAGTTCATGAGCCATGGATCCCGGAGCAAGTGCTCGCGGATATTTATGATACGGTGGGCGAGTATTTTAACGCCAAGGTCCGGATACGCAGTGAAGAGGAATTATTGCGGCAGGGATGGACGACGGAAAGCCTCTATACCGGTGTGCTGTTGAAAAGAGGGTTTATTCCGGACAATGAGCTGACCGTCTCTCTACGTCAGATCGACCCCGCGGACCTGATCGAGCTCATTACCCGGGTAGAGGGTGTGCTGCTGGTCAAGAATTTGTCCATTAAGGCAGATGGCCGGTTTACGGATAAAGCTCCTTTACTGCTGGATATCCTACGTTTCCCTCTTTTAGACAGGAGTCCGGGGGGCAGTCGTATCCAATTGTACAAGAACCGGTATGAACTGCAGATCCGGGAACCTGTTTTAAAGGATTTGCTTCCGGCCTTCCGGCAAAAAAGGTTGCGGCAACAAAGGATGGTCCTTTCCGACGTTAGGCCCTTACCCATAGAGTCGCCATCGCCGGAAGACATTCCGGGCAGCGCGCCGTTGCAACTCAATCCCGGGGAGATAGAGAAATATTATTCCATACAAGACCATTTTCCTTTGATCTATGGGATCGGCGCGGAGGGACTGCCCCGCACCGATGTGTCACGGCGGGCAAAAGCGCTGCAGTTGAAAGGGTACCTGCTTTTATTCGAACAAATAATGGCTAACTATCTCTCACAGTTGGCGCATCTGTCTGATTTTTTTTCTATCCGGGTAGAGAGCGAAAGTCCTCACTCTTATTATTCCCAGCCCCTGTCGGGGGTACCGGGGGTGACGGATCTGCTAAAGGATGGCTATGCGCAGGTGCTGCAGGAAGCCATGGAACCGGAGGAAGTCTATCAGAAAAGGAAAAACGCCGTTTATGATCATCTACTGGCCCGGTTTAACGAGGCCCTGGACGAGTACCCTGTTACTTTGTATGATCATTTATACGGGGATGCCGGGGACAACAAAAAATTCGATACGCTGCTAAAATGGAAGGCCGCTCTTCTCCAAAATATACCGGAGTTATCGCATGGCCGGGCCCGGGCCTTTGATTATTCCCTCGCAGAGGGCGCTAAGATGACGAGCGTAGGATTTGAGAAAAGAATGTTGATGCTGTTGCATATTCCTTTGCGGGAGAGCAGGTCGCTGATGGAGGTTTTTCATCAAAAAAATATAACTCTCGGTGAGCCGGGGAGGCCCCGCGCCACGGCCGGCAGCTTCCGTCCGGATGCGCCGAGGCCAAGGGAAGACCCGGGTAAGGCCAGCGCCGGGGCAGGAGCTATCAGGCTGGAGAATCAAACGATCACCCTGTTCCGTTATGGAATAGATCCGGCCAATTACAGGATCGTACCCCAGGTACATGACGAGGGGAAGGTGCAGGTGTTGTATAAAGAACCGGAGGAGCAGGAATGGAAAGTGATCGCACAAGGGCAAAGCCGGGACGAGGCGGCGAAGTTGATCGATACCATGACTTATTCCCTGAAGCAGATAAGCCTGGAATCGGAGGGTTTTCATTTGGTAGAGCATGTGCTGCTAAGGCCGACCCTGACGGGGGCTTCGTTCGGGTGGGGGTTGTATGCCCGGGAAAAGGACCGGGTAGCCCGGCATAAGGACTGGACAAGCTTTGCGGAAAGGGAGAACACGATACAGAAGATGTTGAAATTGGCGGGATCGGGAAAAACTACAGATATGGAACGGCTGGCCGACTTATGTCATTTTGAGCAGGATCCGGAGCGTGTGCGGCAGGTACTGCAGCAATACCAGCCCAAGGGGAAACGATTTTTCCCCCAGTGGGAGATGTTCACCCGGCGATGGGGGCATTCCATGTTGCGGGAGGATTTTTTCAATTTCAGGATGACGGTGGCGTTGCCTGCCTGGCCGGCACGATTTCAAAGTAAAAATTTCAGGATGTTCACGGAGGAACTTTTCCAGCGGCACGGGCCGGCACATCTCCGACTGCATTTTCTCTGGCTGGGTATTTCGGAAATGCAAAAATTCGAGCAGCTCTATTTTGACTGGCGGGACTTGTTTACAAGCCGGGAAGGCAACCTGGACAGTTGCGAACAAACCGAGAAACTAATCGATCTTATCCACCTCCCCTCTTTCAGGGTGGTATGATCCTTATGGATACAGCACAAAACCATATTATTCAATACGAGGTCTTTGAGATCGAAGGATGCCAGCGTGTCCGGGCGGTAGAGTTACAGAACAGGGTAAGCCGGATGGCGGATGGGTTGCGGGATATCATGGAAGAAGTATTCGGGAAGGTGGCAGGGCCGGGGAGCCTGATAAAGATCGACCAGCTCCAACTGGACATGGGGATCCTGCCTTATGACCACTTTGAGGAGCATTTCATCGAACGATTTGCCGGGATCCTTGAAAAAGAGCTGTTGGCCCGGATAACCACTATCCGCCCTATAACATCGGGAGCGGGCGATGAACAGGAGACTGTGTTCCTTCTCACCTGCCTGGAACTCCTGGAATATTTCCTGGTAAAGGGAGTGTTGCCCTGGTGGGCCAGCGGGAAGCTGCTCAATGAGCCTCCTGCTGTGATGAACCGGTTATTCCGGGGGAAACCGGACTCTTTAGAGTCCCTGATCCGGCGGGTGGGGCAATCCCTCAGCGTCCGGCAGCGGCTGGTCTATCAATTTCCGGAGGAGGCGATACATTCCCTGCTGAAACTCCTGGAACCCGGCCAGGCTGTATTCATGCTAGCCTATCACGGCTCCTTAAGCAAAGTACAGAAATTAAAAAGGGTCATGCCCGCAGAGCTGCCCTCTTTCGAGCGAGCTGTCTGGCTATTCATTTTAAGCTACCTGCTGATAGACAAAGGCAATCAATTCAACCGCAGGGAATTTGTCCGGAGCACCCTGCACCAGATGGCCAACCATTTTAACAGGGATTACCGGCAACTGCTGGGTTTGTTTGCGGCTGTCCTGCCGACCGATGACCCCGTCTTTCAATTAACGGGGGCCTTACCCCGGATCTTAAAGGATCTGGCTTCGGAGCAGGGGCTTTTGCCGGAGGCAAAGCAGCAGGAGGCGAAGGGGAAAGATTTAAAACAGGAGCTGATACGATACTATCTGCTCTATGGTAGTCTGCCTTTTCCGGCTGCCTCTCTCCATGCGACGGAGCTATCCGGGATCTTCACCGTGATCATTCAGCGTATGCCCGTCTTCGTTAAAGATATGATGCGTTCTTTTTACGATCTTCCGGCAATCCCCCTGAGGATCGCGGAAAATATGGACGAGAAGGTCGTTCATTCACTGATAGTGTTGCTGGAGCCTTCGGGTGCGCCGTTGATCAACCGATACCTGGAAAGTTTGCCCATTTTACAGCAACAACGCCCCCTGGTGAATACGGAGTATAAGGATTTCGGGAAGGCGATCCGGGGGGTGGTGCTGAGTTTCCTCCTGTCTGAAAGGGGGTCAGTATTCAATACCAAGACTTTTTTGCAGAGCAATATACGGGGCATGGCCCGGCATTTTAATATTCATTACCGGGATCTGCTGGTCAGCCTGTTGCAGGGCTGGGAGCGGGAACCTTTATCCGGAGGAGACTCTTTCCTACCTTTACTGAGACTCCTGCTGGAAGAGGAGGAGAAGTCGGCCGGTGTTGACAAAGGAAAAGAAACCAAGGAGAGACAAGAGAGGGTGGAGCAGGAAGAGCGATGGCGCGCAGAAGAAAAATTGCGGATTAAGGAAGAAGCGGAAAAACGAACGATAACAGCACTGGAGAGGCAAAGGGAAACGGAATTGCGGAAGAAGGAGATTGAAATCCGGGAGAAGCAAGAGAAGTTGGAAAGGCGAAACGGGGAGAAAGGAGAGATAGAAAACCGGGAGAGACCGGTGATGGAAAAGAAGCAGGAGATGGAGAGAAATGAGCCGGTGTTATGGGAGATCCGGTCGCGGGATCTTCTGCGGTACTGGATCTATTATGGGCGACTACCCTGGTGGGGTGCTGATGAGGCAGGATCACCGGAGGGGATATGGAAGGAGTTGATGAAACGGGCGCCGCGGAGCATCCTGTCTCTATTGCACTGGACGGGAGGATCGGCGGTCAGGCGAGAGCGGCTGCTCTCGCTGTTGTCAGCCGGAGGGGTGTTGGAGAGTATACAATCCTTACCTGGAGGGGAATTGGCCGTCCGGCACTATCATGCAATGTTGTCTCTCACGGGGAAGGAAGGCGCCTTACGGATAAGGAGTGAAACCGAACAGCGGGTCCTGTTATTACAAGCGCTGTGGGATACCGGTATGAAAGGGAATTTTATTCGATGGGAGGAAGCTGTTTTTGTGCGCAGGGTTCTTCTCAGGCTGGCCGGGTGGACGGGTCTCTATCCTTCTGTGCTGGCGCTGGCTTTATGGAGGGCGGCAAAAAGGGAAAAGGAATTTTCCCGGTCTTTTGCCTTGTTGACGGCTTTGCAGGAAGCGGCCGAAGGGGCGGCGGTGCAAGACCTGTCGATAACAGCAACCGGGCGGGTGGAGGAATGGGAGAAACCGGAACAGTCGGAAGAAGAAGTGCCGGGGCGGGAAGAATGGGAAGGAAGAGACGAAGAGGAAGGATGGGAGGATCGGGGAGCATGGGAGGAATCGTACCTGGAGCCGGGCAGGAAAAAAGAGGTGAAGGAATGGGAGGCCCGGGAAGAAGGAGAAAGGCGTCCTGATGGAATCATGGAAGGAACCATCTATATTGAAAATGCGGGACTGGTGTTGCTGCATCCCTTTCTCAGCACTTATTTCAGCCGGCTGGGGCTGTTGGGGCCGGAAGGGTTTACCGGAGAAGCGGCGCAATTCAAAGCCGTGCATCTCCTGCAATACCTGGCAGATGGGATGGAAGAGCACCCGGAGCAGGAATTGGCGCTGAACAAAATCCTCTGCGGGCTCCCGGTCGATGAACCGGTTCCTCTCCACTTGTCTTTTACGGAGCAGGAGAAAGAGGTCTCTGTCGAATTGTTGAATGTCCTTCGGGTGCAATGGGAGAAATTGAAGAATACTTCGAATGAGGGGATAAGGGCTTCTTTCCTGCAAAGGCAGGGGGCGCTGACGGAAACCGGGGAGGGATGGAAGTTGCGTGTGGAGCAGCGGGCTTACGATGTGCTGTTACAGACCTTGCCCTGGGGACTTGGTATGATCAGATTATCGTGGATGAAAAAAATAATCTATACGGAATGGAGCTGAACGCAATCAAAAAGAATGCGGCCTGTCTTTATGCGGAGCTGCAATGGCTGGCCCTGGTCATCGATACCCGAATGAAATTATACTGGGGCCAGGATTGTCTTTACGGGGAAATAGATGAGGTGTCTCCGCCGGGGTTGGATGGGGATGACTCCCCCTATGCAGCGTTTGTGCGGCGACGGGAGCTGACGTACCCGGAACGGCTGGTCCTTTTGTTGTCGCTGGCGCCGCATATACAGCCGCATCTGCTGGATGTTTTTTTTACTAAAAATGCTGCTTATGACCGGGGGTTTACGGAGTTCGGGGGGATCCGGGGGCAGCATCACGGAGGGTTCATCCCTACGGGGGAGACGGCGGCTTTTGTCCTTGCGGCGGGGGACCTGGAAAAAAGACTTCGTCTGCTGACTCTTTTCAGCGAGGATCATTTTTTCAGGAAGCAAAATATTCTGCGGCTGGTGAATCCTAACCGGGAGGAGCCTTTTTTGAGCGGGTCGCTGCAGCTTTCTCCGGAATACCTGGGGATCTTTACCCGGGGTACTACGCAAAAGCCGGATTTCGGGATCCATTTTCCTGCGAAGGCCATCCATACCGAGCTCAACTGGGAGGAGCTGGTACTGGAGGACCATACGATGGAAGAAGTGCTGGAGATCCGGGACTGGCTGGAATTTGGGGACATCCTGCTTGGGGAGTGGAATATGCATAAGAAGATCCGGCCCGGGTACAGGGCGTTGTTATATGGTCCTCCCGGTACGGGAAAGACGTTGACGGCTACGTTACTCGGGAAGACCGCCGGGCTGGATGTGTACCGGATCGATCTGTCGATGGTGGTGTCTAAATATATTGGCGAGACGGAGAAGAATCTCGCAGGTGTATTCGATCAGGCCAGTCAGAAGAACTGGATCCTGTTCTTTGACGAAGCGGATTCTCTTTTTAGCAAAAGGGTATCTGCCTCCGGCGCCAATGACCGTTATGCCAACCAGGAAGTGTCTTACCTGTTGCAACGTATCGAGGATTACCCGGGAGTGGTGATCCTGGCTACGAATCTGCGCGCTAATCTGGATGAGGCCTTTACCCGGAGATTCCAATCGATGATCTATTTTCCCATGCCTGGCCCCCGGGAGCGGGAGAAGTTATGGCGACAGTCTTTTTCGGATAAATCCGTATTGGAGGAGGGGGTAAATCTGCAAGAGATAGCGGCTAAGTATGAGCTGACGGGAGGATCGATCATCAATGTCACCCGTTATTGTTCGCTGAAAGCCTTGAAGAAAGGGAGTTCGGTGATCCAGCGTCAGGATATCCTGGCGGGGATCCGCCGGGAGTTTAGAAAGGATGGGAAGACGGTGAGCTGAGGCCGGCGGCCCGTCCCGGCGGGCGGGTCGATGCGGGACGCCGATCGATACGGCAAGTGAGGGGACCGATCCATACGGGAACCCTGGTCGATGCGGGAGGGTTTCATTTTACTTCCTGCGAGGTGCGGTAAGCGGTGCCTTTGAAAAGCGCTACCAGTTCTCCTTTCTCGTTGGTGGTCCGGATATCATAAAGCCCAGTTTTGTTCCCAAGATATAATTCCTTTGCTTCCACTGTCAGCTTTTCCCCTGTTGTCGCCGGCCGGGTAAAGGAGATGGAGACCTCCAGCGCCACGGTAATCCGGCCATGGGAGTTACAGGCAAATGCGAAGGCGGAATCCGCGGCAGAGAAGAGGATACCGCCATGGATGCAGGAAAACCCATTCAGCATATCTTCTTTTACGGTGTAATATAACCGGCAGTAGCCGGGTCCTATCTCATCCACCTGAAGTCCCAGCCATTGGGAGAATTTGTCCTTGCGCAGCATCATGTCCAGCACCTCCTGGGGGGAAGGATGCTGAGGAGATTGTGGTGTTTCCTTTTCCATAACCCGCCAAGGTATGATTTTTTATTTTTCTATACCCGGAGGGAATATTTATATTATTATTGAAAGGCGCTTTTTAATTGAATGTATTTGTTCAGATCATCGGAAACGAATCCTTTTCCCTTCATTTCCGTCACATAAGCGGCGGTGACTCCCATGGATTTGAGAGCCGGCAATTGATCCAGGGAGATATTATTAAACCCTATGCTGCGGAATGATTTTACAAAGTCCGGGGTGATGCCCAGCGACTTGAGGGCCGGCAACTGATCGAGCGAGATATCCTTGTAGCCGATCTCCCGGAATGACTTGACGAAGTCGGGAGTGATGCCTAAGGATTTGAGGGCCGGCAGTTGTTCGGCGGATATGTCTTTAAAGCCGATGTTACGGAAGGAGTTAATGAAGTCCGGCGTGATGCCCATGGAACGCAAGGTGATGAGGTTCTCCATTGAAATGTTGTCATATCCTGCCGCTTTCAGGGAGGCGAGATAGGGGGAGTCGATGTCAAGAGATTTAAAGGCAATGATGTCACCCGCAGGGATAGGAGTTACGACGGGAGCTGTTACAGCGGGAGCGCCCGGGGTTGGGGCGGCTGGTACGGGGGCATTTGCATGGGCGGCGGCCCTGACCTGGGGAGAGACCCGTGGGACGGGGGATGCAGCGGCGGCTCCCGGAGAAGCGGCTGTTGCCGGGGATGTGGCGACGGCGGGTGAAGCAGGGGCACCTGCACCTTGCGCCTTGTTCAGTCTTGACACATACTCTCCGTCGATGCCTTGTGCCTTGAAAGCGAGCAGGTCGCTGATTTTCATATTAGCATAACCGGCCGTACGCAGGTCTTCTACATAGTCTTTATCGATGTGCATGGCCTTCACCGCGATGATATCATTTTCAGAAATGTCCGTATATCCCATCGACTTCCAGGACTGGATAAAGGGCAGATCGATGTGCATGGCGGACATGGCAATGAGGTTATTTTTGGATACGTGCGGGTAGCCATTGTGCTGCAGCATGTCTATGTAGTCGTTCTTTATATTGAGCAGGAAGAAGACCAGCATGTCATCCTCTGTCAGCGATGTAAAGCCTTTCTGGTGGACTGTCCGCGCATAGTTCTCATCCTGTTTGAAAGAATAATGGCCATAACCCTGTTCGCCATCGAACTGGCCTGTGAAGGTGATCACACCCGCCTCGCGCACCAGCCGGAATTCCGTTTTACCTACTCCGGGCCGGGGGGTAAGTTCGCTCTTCAGGATGCAGGTATTATTTGACCAGGAATGGTCGTCGTTGTCACCTTTTAATTCAAAGCAGAGTTTGTCTCCTTTGGTGGTGGCAAACCAGGAGCCTTCTTTTCTGTCGGGATGAGCCGAGGTATCGGAGGTCATCGAAGAAGTTCCCTGGCCGGAAGTTGTAAACGGGCCGGAAGACCGGGTCAGTTCAATGTTATTAGACTGGCCGGAGGCTATCGGTTTATTGAATGCGCATACCAGGCAGGTGAGCAGGGGCAGTAAAAAGAAATATTTCCAGATGGTATGCAGGGAGGATCGTTTGCTGTTCATCATGATAATACGTCGTTTTAAAAGTGATTGATTGTAATTAGTAGTGATGTTATAGGGCAGGTTGGGGGCGGCTACTTTCAGCAGGCTTAGCTGATAGACGGAGGGTTCTACTGAATGGGTCTGAAGGAGGGAATGGTCCGTGAGGAATTCAAGGTTGTTCTCTACTTCTTTCCGATAGAGCCAGGCAAAGGGGTTGAACCACTGCCAAACGATAAGTATTTCCGCCAGCAGGATATCGATCGTATGTCGTCCGCTGGCATGGATCTTTTCATGTAGCAGGATCTGGTTATAGGTTTCCCAGTCATATTTTGAAGGGTTTATAAATATATTATGTCCGAAGGAACAGGGCGCCCGGTCGCCGGTGGTCTCTACGATCCGGAAGGGTCCATCCTGTACTACCGGCCGGGTATAGGACTGGTATAACAGCACGATGATCTGTAAAAGAAGGTTGCCGCCAAAGACACTTACTCCGAACAGATAGAGCCAATAGAGGATCAGGGTTGGGCTGGGCGAAGAGCCGGGCGATGGCTGGGCAGGGTTGGCAGCTATTTTTGGCTGTACATGGGCCGAGGGGTTGGCAGTCCGTGAATCGGTAATGGAAGGGCCCGTTGGTATAATGGGCGCAGGACCGGTGTTTTGTGCGCCGGAGGGTTGTGCGGTACTTGCAGTCGTTTGCGTGGTAACGGGGGAGGCCTTTGCGCCTTGGGAAGTTTGGGGGCCTTGCGAGGCTTTTGTATCGGGAGCGGCGGTCGTTATCTGCAGGAAACGCGCCAGGCCGTCGGTGCTGCGCCAGCTCCATTGCCGGGGAACGGGCAGCAGAGGCAGGGTAAACGAAATCCCTACACAGGTCAGCAGGGTCCAGCGATTGAGCCGGAAGAAAGTTTCTTTCTGCAGGAGCAGCTTATAGAATAAGAAACAGGCCGTGATGATGACGGTGACGTGGAAGATATAAGGTATCATTTCTTCTGGGATTTAATGATCTCCAATATTTCATTTATTTCTTCTTTCGATATTTTTTGTTCTTTGGCGAAATAGGCCAGCATGCGGGGATAGGAGTTGTTAAAATACAACTTTACCATATCGTCAAAAGCATGTTTCTGATACTGGTCTTTGGAGACAACGGGATAATACCGGAAGGTGTTGCCGAAAGTCTCATGATCCAGAAATCCTTTCTCTTCCAGGATACGCACCATGGTGGCGACTGAGTTATAATGCGGTTTGGGCTCGGGCAGTTCCGCGATGATGTCTTTTATAAAGGCTTTTTCCAGGCGCCAGCAAGCCTGCATGATCTGTTCTTCCCGTTTGGCTAGTTTCTGCATGATAACCTCATTTGAAAATAAAGCTACTACTAATCGATTAGTTTTGCAACTAATTCATTAGTTTTTTGAGAAAAAAATTTTCGGCGGGGTGAGATTATGAATAACGGATACTTATTGATACATTCATATATCCTCCCTATTTACAATTTATAATTCCCTAATTACAACCTGTCATATGCGCTATTTTGGGTTTATTCCCCCCTTCTTGCCAAGGTATGGCCTTCGGATGCCCACCCACCTGCTTTTTTGGCTTTCTCTTGGTTGCGTGTCCTGCGGCCCTTCCATACATGCTTTTAAAGTAGATGCACAAACGGTGACCGCGGCCGATTCGATAAAAGTAAATTGGGAGGTGTCGGGGAAACCGACGCTGCTGATCCATGAAAATGTTGCGGGTGGGGGTAATGGAGGCGGCGGCAAAACGGGTGGGCCGGAGTTATACCTGGAGCTAACCCTGGTCGCGCAAAAGAACGGCAAAGAAGCGAGGCAATTCATACAGGTGGTCGTGCTGCCCCCGGAATCGGTGGACACCATCGTCTTTGTTGTCAGTGCGCTTCACGGGGATACGCTGATAGCTGCCGGGGAGAAGAATATAACGAGATGGGGAGATCATTTTCTGCTGGGCGACGTAGCTTCCGCCTCCGGCAGGCCCCTGCTGATAACACATGCCGGGAAAACGGCGCTGGTGCAGGACGTGGATAGTGTTACCTTCCGGGGAGTCAGCAACAGTGGCCCCTGGGAGATCCGGAGCCTGCTGACCGATGCGGAGAAAAGAGATCCCACTATTGCTCCTGCCACCCTGCGTCTCCGAACAAAACTCCTTTATAAAAAACAGTAAATAACCGATGATGTTAGATGCGATAAAAACCATCGTGATCCTGCAGTTCGAGAACCGATCGTTCGACCATATGCTGGGGCATTTAAGCTTTGACCATTTCAATCCCGGAGTGGACGGCCTGAAGCAGGACCTTAGCCAATACGAGAATTTATACAAAGGAGATGGGTATATTCCTTTTCAATTTAAGGTGGACACGGACCTTACGGATGACCTGCCGCATGAATATAACGAAGTGTCCACTCAACTGGCCTGGTCGGATATCCGGAAGCAGTTTCAAATGAACGGGTTTGTAGAGGCCTATGCCAATAAAACGGGGAGGAGTCCCAATCCCCAGAATGATGCGATGGGTTTCTTTAAAGCGGAGCAGGTACCTATCACTCATTTCCTGGCGAATAATTACTGTGTATGTGACCGGTGGCATTGTCCTTTTCCCAGCAGCACCCAGCCCAACCGGACAATGGCGCTGTGCGGAGACAGCTCCATTTATCGTACCAAGCTACAGTTGATCTCCGCAGACGGCAATATCTTCGACTGGATGAATAAGGCGGGTGTCCGCTGGCGGGTCTATCATGACGGGTTATCTTTTTTCATCTTATACCCTTCTCTTTGGGATCATGTGCTGGGTGACCATTTCAGTGATTATGAAAATCTCTATAAAGATTTCCAGCAAGAGCCGGATGCAAGTTTTCCCCAGGTGATCGTGGTAGAGCCTTCTTACCTGGACAGTCCGCATCTGGGTCCGGACCATCCCAATGACAATCATGCGCCCCTGGCCATTGGTTGGGGGGAGGATTTTCTGAGGAGGACTTATGAGGCGGTGATTGCCAATCCTGCCCGCTGGGGTAATACCCTGATGGTGGTTTTCAGCGATGAACACGGAGGTTTCTATGATCATGTTCCCCCGCCGTCCATCGGTTATACGACAAAGGGAGATGATCCCTATTCCTTTACCAGCCTGGGCCCCCGGGTCCCTGGTCTGATCATTTCTCCCTTCGTCAAACCGGGGCAGGTGTGTCATCAACTACTGGATCATACGTCGGTGCTGCAGTTGCTGGCCGAGAAATTCACTCCCGGCCAACCTTATTCCGCCACGGTGGAAGAGCGGCGCAGGGATGGCATCAGCAGTCTTTCTGCGGCTCTGGATACAACGCTGACCCGCGTGGCCCCTGCCCCACCCCAGCAGAAAATCATGGTCAGCAGCGCCCTGGGGGATAAGATTGATACGGCGCCGGACACGGAGCCTATGCGGCAGTCCTTTGAGGGTGCGGCTATGGAGATGCTGGCGGCGCGGCCTGGGGATACGGCCAAGAAATACCCCGAGTTGCTTCAATGGAAGGATGTGATGACGAAAGCGCGGGCGCAGGGGAATGGGCAGGGCTAAATGGAGTTGCTGCTACCCTTCCGGGCGCTAACGGAACGGCCTATGCTATTGCGGTTGCTACTCCCTGATACCTTCGAGCGTGAACAGAAAGGCGTAGACCAGGGCTATGTCTTTCAGGTAGTCGAAACGGCCGGAAGCTCCCCCATGTCCATAGTTCATCTCGGTCTGCAATAACAGAACGTTGTGATCTGTCTTCATGGCCCTTAGCTTGGCAACCCATTTGGCCGGTTCAAAGTACTGGACCTGACTGTCGTGCAGGCCGGTGGTCACCAGGATATTCGGGTAATCCTTTGCCTCTACGTTCTCATAGGGAGAGTAGGATTTCATATAATTATAGGCTTCTTCTTTGGCGGGGTTGCCCCATTCGTCGTATTCGTTGGTGGTGAGGGGAATACTGTCATCCAGCATCGTGTTGACCACATCCACAAAGGGGACCTGGGCTACCAGGCCCTGCCAGAGATCGGCCCGCATATTCGCCACGGCCCCCATCAGGAGCCCGCCCGCGCTGCCGCCCTGGGCATACAGGTGTCCTTTCCCCGTGTATTGCTGCGCCAGGAGATATTCCCCGCAATCGATAAAGTCAGTAAAGGTGTTGATCTTTTTCAGCATTTTCCCATCTTCGTACCAGTACCTTCCCATTTCCTGGCCTCCCCGTATATGGGCTATGGCGAATACAAAACCCCGGTCCAGGAGGCTGAGACGGGTGCTGCTAAAGCTGGCATCCATGCTGTGCCCATAGGAGCCATAGGCATATAATAACAGAGGAGCCGTTGCGTCTTTTTTAAATCCGTTGCGGTATACCAGGGAGATGGGAATAACCGCGCCGTCTTTGGCCGTCGCGTAGAGTCTTTCCGTGGTATAGCCCAGCGGGTCGTATCCCCCTACCACTTCCTGCTGCTTGAGCAGTTTCTTCTCTTTGGTATCCATGGTATAGTCATAGGTAGAGTTGGGGGTGGTGAGGGAGGTATAGCCATAGCGAAGGGTATGGCTATGGTAGTCCGGGTTGGCCCCTGTGGAAGCTGCATAGGCCGGCTCTCCGAAATCAAGATAATGTTCCTGGCCAAACCGGGGGCCGGTGACGAGGCTGCGGATACGGAGCTGAAGCAGGCCATTCTTACGTTCGGTGATGACCAGGTAGTCTGAAAAGACCTCCAGGTCTTCCAGCAGGACATCGTTCCGGTGGGGGATCACTTCTCTCCAATGACTTCTATCCGTACGGTCAAGGGGACATTCCAGTAACCGGAAGTTTTTGGCGTCCCAGTTGGTGATGATATAGAATTTATCATTCTGGTGGTCTACCTGGTACAGGACGTCTTTTAACCGGGGCTGGAAGAGTGCAAATTCAGCCTCGGGTTTACCGGCATCGATAAAACGTGCCTCTGAAGACATGGTTCCCGACGAAACGATGAAGATAAATTTCCCTGATTTGGATTTCCTCACTCCGATATAATTGGAATTATCTTTCTCTTCGTATACGGTGTCATCTCCGCCCGGGTCTGTACCCAGCCGGTGCCGCCGGATCTTCTCTGTCAGCAGGGTGACAGGATTATTCTCTGTATAGAAAATGGTCTTGTTGTCATTAGCCCAGACCAGATTGCCGCTGGTGGAGGGGATCGATTCTTTATAGAGCTCCCCGGTGGCCAGGTCTTTTATATAAATGGTGTATTGGCGGCGCGAAACGGTGTCTACTCCAAAAGCCAGTAATGTATTGTCTTCACTGATCTTAAGTCCTGTCACGGCATAATAGGGATGTCCCTTCGCCATTTCATCCACGTCCAGTAAAATTTCTTCCGCTGCCTCCAGGGTCTCTTTTTTCCTGCAGTATTTAAAGTATTGTTGACCTTCTTCGCTGCGGGAGTAATAATAATAACCGTTCTTATAGACTGGCACCGATTCATCTTTTTCTTTGATCCGGGCTTTCATTTCGTGGAACAATTTTTCCTGGAATTCCTTTGTTCCGCTCATCATAGCGTCCAGGTAAGCATTTTCCGCCTTCAGATAATTAATCACCCGGTCACTGTCAGGCCCTTTTTTAAAATAATCGATCATCCAGTAATAGTTATCACTTACCGTGTCTCCGTGGATGGTGCGCTGATGAGGTATGATATCTGCAAGGGGCGGGGTAAGATCCCGCGGCCATTTGCCGGCGTCCGGGCTGGGAGTGAATGTCATTTGTTGAATCAGGAAGTTGTTATTAAAAAATTGAGCGGGGAAGCTACTACTATTTTAGGATATACTGATTATATACTTAGCGGCCCGTACGGGTAAACCAACAGGGGGGCATGCCTGCCCACCGGAATGTTCCGGCTTATGGTTCGCCGGAACAGGAGTAAGCAACCAACGTGCCATGATATAAGTGCGAATGTGCTCAAATAAATTTGGCGGGTGCTGAAATTAAAATAATTTTGATGAGTGCTACCAAACAACCTGCCAAACAATGGTTGAACCGACTACGAGAAATATTGCCATAAGAACCCAACCTTTATCCAACGAGACTGACTTGCTTGTCCGTGTGTCTGAAGGCGATGAGAAGGCTTTTGGGGTGCTGTTCCACCATTACCGGCAAAGAATCTATTCCTATGCTTATCATCTTTTCGGGAGCAAGGGCCTGGCGGATGAACTGGTACAGGATGTTTTTTTAAAGGTGTGGCTGAGTCGTGACAAGGTGCGGCATATTCTCCGGTTTGACTCCTGGCTGTTTATTATTGCCAGAAACCAGGTTTTCGATACGCTGAAACTTTTAGCAAAAGAGGATTCAGCCCGCAAACAGATGGCGAACCTTCTGGACGCGGACACCGATACCGTTGAAGATCAACTGCTTACTAAAGAGAATGAGCTAATGCTGCAAGAGGCATTGAGCCATCTTTCCCCCCAGCAGAAATTAATTTTTACCATGAGCCGTCATCAGGGGATGAAACATGCCGAGATCGCCAGCCGTCTGAATATCTCCCGTAATACCGTAAAAACTCACCTGGTGCATGCGCTGAAGACCTTAAAAGATACCCTTCATTTTCATTCGGATGGAATGCTGGTCTTCTGTTTATTGCTGCGCCTTTTTTTTAGCTATTGATTTAGCTGACCCTTTCCGGCCAGCGTCCGGAGGTTGTATTTTTTTTTATTTTTTCTATACTCCTACTTCTTCATTTTTCAGTCTTCAATAGTGAGGCCTGTGCTTTACCTATCAGATCTTCGTGAAAGAAAGTATCCTGTTGACGGGTAAAGTGTAAGGTATATAACGATAACTACCATGATGGAACCATCCAATCGACTGGCTTATCTTTTTTTCAGGTACTATGAAAAAAAGGCTACACAGCAGGAAAAAGACGAATTATTTGAACTGTTGCGTCATGGTGAAAACGATGAAGCCGTCAAAAGGCTGATCGAAGAGACCTGGGCGCAGGATCTTCCTCTTTATAAGCAGGAGAATACCACAGCCAACAAGATCCTCGAGTATATTATCAGCCGGCAGCCCCCTGTCGTTCACCAACACAGCCTACCGAACCGTTATCTTTATCTACGCTATGCTGCGGCTATCCTGGTCGCAGTGCTTGCTTCTTTTTTTACCTATCATTATTATTTTCTTCGTCCCGTCCACCACTCGCCTGCGCCTTTAGCCAATGCTGCCGCTGCACCGCCGACAGATCAGTGCCTTACTTTATCTGATGGCAGCAAGGTATTGCTCCATAAGGGCGCCCGTATACATTTTGACTCCGTATTTACCGGGCGAACGCGGGAAGTGGAGCTGAACGGGGAAGCCTATTTCGATATAAGACATGATGCGAGGCCTTTCATCGTACATACGAGGAATATAACAACGACCGTATTAGGCACGGCCTTCAATATCGACGAACATGACAAGGATATTGTCATTACCGTGACGAAAGGTAAAGTGCGGGTGGACAATGGCAAGGGGGATTTCGGCATTCTCCGGCGCAATGAACAGATCACCGTCGACCAGGTCCACAACAAACTCAAAAAAACAAAGGTAGATGCGGGGGAGGTGATCGCCTGGAAGAAGCCCTATCTCCTGTTCAATGATGCCAGCATGAAAGAGGCGGTGCTGGAGTTGGAGCAGCGATTCCACGTGACGATAACCCTCACGAATCCTGCATTGGAAAACTGTAACGTAACGGCCACCTTTACCGGAGGGGAGCCGCTGGAGCAGGTGATCAAGGTATTATCGAAGATCAACAATATGGATTACCGGATGATTGGCAGTCATATTGAATTAAACGGGGAAGGCTGTAAATAATTCATTCATTAAAAAACCCGCTCCGGCTGGAACCCGAAGCAGGTTATAAAAATACCTTTTCGCTTAAAAAGAAGGTATCCTGTCTTAAACAAGTTCTCATCATTTAAAACAATCAAAACTATGACATTTTCTTTATTGTCAGCGTTTGGGCGATCCTTTCCCCGGGAAAGGCGCCGGAAACTGCTTATTCAAACCAAAAAACGATTGCAAACCTGTATGCGTATCAGTTTTTTTATTATCCTTATCTTTCTGTGCAGCGTCCAGTTGATAAGCGCCAGGGATGCCCGGGGGCAGGACATCAACAAGGTCTTTATCAGCCTGGAACTGAGGGATGAACCGTTGGTCGCTGCCCTGGATAAGATCCAGAAGCTCACGTCTTTCACTTTTGCCTATAATAAGAAAGAGATCCGGAGGGTCCCTAACCTGAACCTGGTCTGTAAGGGCCGGTCGGTCCATAATGTGCTGGAGTCCCTTCTTCAGAATACCCTTTTGCAATATGAGCAGGTAGGCAATACCATTGTAATTTCCTATCGCCGGGGCAGCATTTCCAGGCCGGAGCCTACTAAGGGATGGCCGGGATATCTTGCTCCCGAGGTTGCGGAGTTAGAGGTCAAGGTGCATACGGTCACCGGTACGGTGACCAATGAGAAGGGAGATCCTCTTTCGGGGGTCTCTGTGACAGTCAAAGGGAGTGCCAACGGGACTACGACGGACGCAGAGGGCAAGTTCAAGTTATCCGTTGCGGATGAAGGGGTTACATTGCAGTTTTCTTCTGTCGGTTACCAGACCCGGACCTTGTCCGTGGGCAGTCAGTCCGTCATTACGGTACAGTTGAAAGAGGTAATTGCCGGGTTGAACGATGTGGTCGTGATCGGATATGGTACGGCGAAAAAATCGGATCTCACCGGCGCCGTCGCCAGTCTTAAGGGGGAACAGCTGACGGACAGGCCGGTACCAAATGTCACCCAGGCCCTGGAAGGTAAGATAGCCGGGGTGGATGTCATGATCAACAGCAATGCGCCGGGCCAGGGGGCTAAGGTGCGGGTCCGGGGTATCGGTTCGATCAATTCCAGCCTGGACCCCTTGTATGTCGTAGACGGGGTGACGGGTGTGGATATCAATACCCTGAATCCTCATGAGATATCATCCCTTGAAGTATTGAAGGATGCCTCTTCCACGGCTATTTACGGGGCCCGGGGCGCCAATGGGGTCATTATGGTGAGCACCAAACGGGGCCGCCGGGGTGATACCCGGGTCACTTATGACGGAGACGTCAATGTCAGCACGTTGTCCCGTCACCTAAAAACCCTGAACTCCCAGCAGTTTGTGCAAGTATATAACCTGGCCTTCGCCAACGGACAGAAGTTCGATCCTTTGGGTGGCGTGTGGACGCCCCCCCAGGCGCTGAACCATGCCAGCCTGCCCAAGCTATTTGATGGCAATGACAAACCGCTGTATAATACCAACTGGGAGAAGGAGACGTACAAACCGGCTTATTCCCATGATCATTTTATCAATATACAGGGCGGCAGCGACAAGTCGTTGTATAGCGCCTCTATCGGTTACCTGGACCAGAACGGGTTGATGGTCAATAGCTGGTTCAAACGTTATTCGGCCAAGCTGACCCTGGATAATGAAGTAAATAACTGGCTGAAGTTCGGAGGCTATATCTCTGTCATCCAGAGCACCCAGCGAATGGTATCGGATGGGAACGGGTCGCTGAACGTGCCCAGGATGGTGACGGAAGAGGTGCCCATCGTGCCCATTAAATATCCGGACGGAAGCTGGGCCGGCAATAACGACATTGCCGGGCTGGAGGGAGGGCCCAATCCCGTGCATATTTCTCAAAGCAGGTACACACTGAATAATACCCTGCAGGCGCTGGGGGATGCCTATTTCACCATCCACCTTACCAAGGAGCTGGATTTCAAGTCCGATTTCGGGTATTATCTGAGCGGGCAGAAGAATAATTTTTATTCTGCCCAGGACCTGCCGCACCTTTCCCAGGATCAGGGGGGTGAGGCGCATATCAACTCTTATTACAATTATTTCTGGCAGTCGGAGAATTACCTGACCTGGAATAAAAAGATCAATGACCGTCAGAAACTAACGGCCCTGGTGGGAGCCAGCTGGCAAAAATACAAACAGGAGTGGGTGGATGCGGAAGCGCAGAATTTCATCGACGATAATTTCCAGTGGACGGCGCTGCAGGCCGGTTCGGTCCGGTCCAATACCCAATCGCTGGCCAATCCTGCCTGGCAGATGAATTCTTATTACGCGCGGCTGACCTATAATATCGACGACAAATATTTATTCACCGCCACCGGCAGATATGATGGCAACTCACGCTTCGGGGCAAACAACCAATTTGCTTTTTTCCCGTCGATAGGCGCTGCCTGGCGTATGTCGGAAGAGGAGTTTTTGAAACACAGCGAAACGATCAGCTATCTCAAGATCCGTGGCAGTTACGGATTTACGGGTAATTCCGAGATCGGCTACGGACAGTCCAAGGGGCAGATAGCGCCCGGGTCCGTGATATTAAGCGGTACCAATCAATCCACGTTGTTACCCTACTATATCGGCAACAAGAACCTGAAATGGGAAAAGTCGGAGCAGGTGGATGGAGGTCTGGAGTTAGGCCTGTTCAAGAGCCGGATAAACCTGAATCTCGATTATTACAACCGCACCACCAGGGACCTGTTGTTACAGGCGCCTATTCCCTGGTCGGCCGGCATGCAGATCAACAACGTGTATGAAAATATCGGTTCGGTCCGGAACAGTGGTATAGAGGTTAGTCTGAATACGGTGAATGTGAAGACCCATGACCTCACCTGGAGCACCAATTTCATTTTTGCCACCAATAAGAATAAGATCATCAAGCTGAATGACGGGAATGCGGATATCTTTCCCGGTCCGAATTTTTTGGGCCAGACCAATGTGCTGCGGGTCGGTAAGCCGATCGGAAGCTTCTATGGTATGACGCGCCTTGGGACCTATAGCACGGATGAGGCTGCAGATGCCGCCACGCACAATCTCAAACCCGGGGACCGGAAGTATATCTACAACAAGGATGGAAGCCCTTATTACAGTGTCATAGGGCAAGCCTATCCAAAATGGACCGGCACGATCAGCAGTACGCTGGAGTACAGAGGCTGGGATTTTTCTTTCGACATCCGTTTCGTACAAGGTGTCAACACGGCCGCCACCTTCAAACATTCCAGCGAAGACCGGCAGACGATCGCCAACAGTCTGGCTACCGTGCTGGGCGCCTGGACGCCGGATCATCAGAACACGATGGTGTCGCAGGTCCGCAATTACAAATTTGCGCAGGACTCGCATTTCGACACCTGGTGGGTAGAGGACGGAAGTTTTATCCGTGGTCAGAATTTCACGCTGGGTTATACGGTGCCAGAGATGACGGTTCGCAAGCTGAAGCTGAGCAAGGTGAGGCTGGCGGCCAGCGTGCAGAACCTGTTCCTGCACACGAAGTATACAGGGTATGATCCGGAAGTGGATACCTTCAACTCCACCTATGGGTCGAACAATGCCTTTTCGCAGAACCTGGACTTTTTCTCTTATCCCCGCCCCCGGGTCTGGAATCTGGGTCTGACGGTAGGATTTTAATTACTTAAACTACTTAAAAGATGAAACCTATTAAATATATAAGTATTGGATTTTTGATCCTGGTGCTGGGATCCTGTAAAAAATTTTTGGAGGAGAAGCCGACTAATTTTTTAAGTCCCGGTTTTACCATCACCAACACCAAGGAGGCAAGGGCACTGGTGAATGGGGCTTACTATAAACTGGAGGGGCTTCTACAGGGACAGCCTTCTTCTTATGGCGGTAATGTCTGGAACCTGATGGAGTTTATGACGGGCAAGTCGAACAGCGATCTTGGCCAGACGGGCTTTATCAATTTTCAGAATCTGAGCTATAATACCACCTCTTTTTACGTAGATACCTGGTGGCAGCAGATGTATATGGGCATCGGCGCCTGCAACCTGGCGCTGGAGAGCCTGGCAGGTGTCAGCTCGGCCGTGGTGTCGGATTCGGTGAAAAAGAATATGCTGGCCGAGGCGCACACCTTGCGTGCCCTTTATTATTTCTTTCTCGTCCGGATGTATGGCGCCGTACCGATGGTTACCAGCGTGCCCAAAGACCTGAACCTGAAAGTACCCCGCAATCCGGCAAAGAGCATCTATGACAGCGTGATCATTCCTGATCTATTGACAGCCGAGGCCTCTACCCTGCCCTGGCGGGATAATACGGGGCTGGTGTCGATGGGCGCCGTGGAATCACTTTTGGCGGACGTTTATCTCACCTATGCCGGTAATCCGATCAAGGGCGGCGATCAGTATTATGCCGAGTCGGCCAAACGCAGCAAGGCCGTCATCACCAATGGGGGTTATAGCCTCTTTGCAGATTATCATGATATGACTATTCCTGCCAACAAGAATACGCAGGAATTCATTTTCCAGCTGCAGTTCTCGGGCGGTCTGTCCAACTCTACCACCAATAACATATCCCTTACAGCGAATAATCCCCTGACGGCGCTGACCATTCCCAACTATTCGGGTATTTCGAAGTATTCGGACGAATATGGGTCGGTGTATCCTACAGACCAATTCATTGCCTCTTTCCCGGCGGGTGACAGGCGGCTGCTGGAAAAGGAGTTCTTTTATACCAAATACCAGAGTATCAAGTCCACCGATATCGTAACATTCAAAGCCCATTATATCTATAAATGGTTCGACTCGACGGCGGTGAGGAATACGGCCAAGTCCGATCTGAACTATACGGTCTACCGGCTGGCGGACATATACCTGCTATATGCTGAGGCCTCCAATCGGGCAGAAGGTGCGCCCAACAGCGATGCCATCAGTTATGTGAATCTGATCCGGGCAAGGGCAGGTTTGGCCCCCATCGGGGTTTTGTCCCAGACAGATTTCGAGCATGAGGTCTGGTTGCAGCGTTATTTTGAGCTGTGTTTTGAAAACAAGATGTGGTTCGATATGCTGCGCACGCAGAAAGTGCATAATGATGTGACAGGAAATTGGGATGACTTTGTGGGGCATAAGACGGTGTGGGGAGCCACTTTTACGAACAGCCAGCTGCTCTTCCCGGTGCCGAAGCAAGAGACAGACGTAAATCCGAACCTATTGCCAAATAATCCGGGATTCTAAAGGCCTGTGAGGGCCGGGCTGGGGCTGAAGGTCTGAGGCCGGCATGAGGGCGTAATAAATCAATGACAGTTGGCGGGACCCCTTGTTTCATTCATGGTTACAAGGGCCTGTCAACTGTCATTTTTAATTTGTAATTTATGGCCATGAATTTCCTGCATACACTGAAAGACGAGCTTATTAATTTCTCCGGCATCGGGGCGTTGCTGAAGATGTATCAAACGGGGGATTACCATTCCTTACTTACGCTGCATGGAGTACTGGGCGCCATATCGCCGGTAATTCCCTTGCTGCTTTTTATCGAGATCATCCGGGCACTGGTGTATAAACGGTTTCGGATCGAAGACTACCGGATGCCTTTTTTTATTTTCGTAACGAACCGGTTCATCTCCCGATTCCTCTCCATAGCGGCAGTCGCCTTTTGCATCGGGCTGTTGGAGAAACACGCGCCGTTTCAAACGACCTTTACCTGGTATTGGCTAATCTATGGATATGTTGTCTGGGAGTTTGCCCATTTTGTTTACCATTATGGCGGGCATAAGGTGAGGTTGTTCTGGTGTCTGCATTCCACGCATCATGCCCCGCAGACGATGAATTTGTCCATTACGTATATGCATTTTTTCCTGGAAGCCCCTTATGCAGATGTGATCCGGACCTCGATCTGTATCATAGCAGGTGTGAGTCCTCCCCTCCTTTTCCTCATCATGGCTATCGATGGGACCTGGGGAGCTTTTATCCATGTGGGAGAAAATATTATGAAGGATGGCAGGATGGGGTTTATGAACCGGGTCATTTTAACGCCTTCGCATCACCGGGTGCATCATGCCCGTAATCCCCTGTATATGGACACTAATTTTTGCAACCTGTTGAATATCTGGGACCGGGCTTTTAAAACTTACCAGGACGAGCAGCCGGAGGTCAAAATTGAATATGGGATCACCCGGAAGGTGAACAGCAGGAGTTTCGTCGATATGTATTTTGGAGAGTTTGTCTGTTTGTGGAGGGATGTCGTGCATGCGCCGGGGCTGAAAAATAAGATCCTGTATCTCTTTATGCCGCCCGGATGGAGTCATACCGGGGAGCACAAGACGGCGGCCGTGGTGAAGCGGGAGGCGCTGGGCGGAACTCAGCCCGGGTGATAGATCCTTTCCGCCGTGCGTAATACCTGTTGTTTGTCCAGGGTCATGGGTTTGGTTTGTTGGCGCTGAAAGAGGTCCATCTGGTCTTTATAATGTGGGGAGTCAGGATGGGAGGAGGCCCCGAAGGTATTGACAGATTCGATGATGGGCAGGCCATTTTTGGGGTAACGTACGAAACAGATATAGGCATCGCCGGAGATCACTTTTCTCAATCCTTTCTTGTAGGGTTCCGTATAGGCGGCGGAGAGGACATCGGGCAGTCCCCAGGCCGGGCGGGCGTCATCGCCCCGTACCAGTTTTTGTATGTCACCCAAGGTCAGATCGATGGTGCCGAAATACCGGATCATATAATCGTGAACATATTGTAAGGTCTCCAGGCATTCCGTTTTTGTCAGCTGCCGGGGCGGGGTGCCTTTTAGTTTCTGCGCCACATAATTATACATCAGCATAAATATAGCAGCGCCCTGGCTGCCGGCGTCCGTCTTATGATCCCATTGCTGAAGGCGGGTGATGGTCTCTTTCAGGGTTGGGAAGTCTGCCGGATCCATTTTTAAGATGGTATCGATGCCATAGATGTATTTGAGATGGGCCGGCAGCTGCTGGTCGAATTTAAGGCGTTTAAAAGCGGCATAGTCCATTTTGTCGAATCCTTTTAATATTTCCATCACCCGCAGGCTGCGATTGTTATTATACAATTCGTATCCGTCCTTAGGATCGAATTTTCGGCTATCCAGGTTGTATTTCGGATCGGTGGCTAAAAAAGGAGAATGGTTGGTATTGAATAAATAACCGGAAGGGGGATTGATATATTGTGGTAATTCCGTCACCGGTTTAAATTCCGTCCAGAGGGTGGCGGAAGTATTACCCGGGACCGTGCTGGCCCAGTTGTATTTCGGGTCGGGGTTACGCCGGGGTATCTTGCCGTTGCTGATGTAAAAAATGGTATCATACCGGTCGGCATATACGATATTGAACATAGGCAGGCTGGTCATGCTGAGCGCCTGGTAGAATTCTGTAAAGTTCCTTGCTTTGTTCATCCGGTACCATTCTTCCAACGCCCTCATATTGGCCGGAGTGCGGAGGGAAAATACTCCCTGTTTGGTTTTTACGGTGGCGCCATATTTACTCCAGTATATTTTTTTGCCGATGGCAATGGGGATGCCTTTGACATGAAGGTGAATCTTCTTTTCTTCCAGGTCCAGCCATTGGTCGTCGAATTTGTACTGACGGTCATTATCGGGATTCATCTGCAGCTGAAATACATCGACCTTGTCCTGGCTGTTAACCGTATGCGCCCATCCCAGGTTCTCATTCGTGCCGTGGAAGATGAGACAACCGCCGGGGAATGTCCCTCCCAGCATATTCCATCCCTGATCACTCTGCACATGCGCCTCATAAAAGGCCGTGGGGCCTTCGTTGGGCTGATGGGCATTAATAGCCAGATAGGCTTCACCGGTAGTAGTGCGGGAAGGATGGAATGCAAAGGCATTGGAGCCCTGCGGGCCGTGGGCATCACCGGGTGCGCCGGAGCTGAAGCCGGGAATAGTAGCAATTTTGCCACCGAGGATTTGTGAAAGGACCGTGCCCACCTCACAAAAGATGTTGATGGAAAGAACGACTCCCGCCAGGTATTCTTTTTCATCAAAAGGAAAGGCTGCTTTATATTTTATTGCTGACGGATGCGCCCTGGCATAGGCATTCGCCCCTTCGACGTATCCCTTTACCAGCGCCGAGAAATCAGGGCTGAGCGTATTCCACTGGTCGTCCACCAGCTGGCGGCAACGCAGGAGCTGGATGGTATAGTCCGCTGCTGCGCCTTTTTTGCCCAGGGCTGTGCCCAGCCTGGCTTTTCCAAGCAAGATTACCAACTGCAGGGTGTTGAAGTCATCTTCGGCCTGTGCCCAGGCGAGCCCATAGGCTACTTCCGGGTCTGTGGGGGCGAAGATATGGGGCACCCCGAAGCTGTCGCGGGCGATGGTGATCTGCCGGGGGTCGATGGGCAACGGTCCGGTGAAGTTGGGTTGGGCGGCGGCCAGCGGTTGAGGGGGGAGGGCGACGGGGACGGCCTGCGATTGGGGGACGGCGGCGGGGACAGTGGAGGCGACCGGAGGTTGAATGGCCGGCGATTGAGCGACGGGAACGGCCTGCGATTGTGCAGCAGTAGGGAGGCTGCTGTTACCACAGAAGCCCAAACAGATAAGGTAAGCCAGGAAGGCGGTAGGTTTCATACCGGAATTTAAATAAAAAGATGTAATTTATCGAAGCAGCCGCTAAAAACAATACCGATTGCATATGGAAAGACTCTCCTCTCCCATTGCTGCGATAAAACCTTTTTATGATGTCATCGTCATCGGCTCCGGCTATGGAGGTTCGATTACCGCGTCCCGGATGGCCAGGGCCGGGAAGCAAGTGTGCCTGCTTGAAAGGGGCCGGGAGATGCTGCCCGGGGAATACCCGAATGATACCAAGGGTTCCACGGAGGAGACACAGATCGATGCTCCGCACTTGCATGTAGGGAATAAGACAGGATTGTTTGATGTCCGGGTCAACCCGGATATTACGGTGATCAAGGGCTGCGGACTGGGGGGAGGGTCGCTGATCAATGCCAGCGTCGGGATGGAGCCGCAGGAAAATGTATGGGCCGACCCCTGCTGGCCGCAGGCATTACGCGATGACCTGCCTACTTTGCAGAAAGCTGTCGGCAGGGTGCATGACATGTTGAAAACCACTCCCCTTCCGGCATTACATCCAGCCCTGCCGGCCAAAACTTTATCCCTGAAGACGGCGGCGGAAAAAACCGGGTTGTCCGATCATTGGAAGCTTACTCCTATCTATGTCAATTTTGATGTTAACGGTCCCAATCATGTCGGGGTGGATCAGAAACCCTGTAACGGTTGCGGGGATTGTTGTTCCGGCTGCAATTACAGCGCAAAAAATACCCTGATCATGAATTACCTGCCAGATGCCCATCATCATGGTGCGGAGATCTATACGCAGGTAAATGTCCGCTATGTGGAGAAGGTGGATCAGCAGTGGAAGGTGCATTACAACCTGCTCACCACCGGCGAGGAAAAACTGGATGCCCCCACTTCTTTTATCACGGCGGGGGTGGTAGTGCTGGCGGGAGGCACGTTGGGAAGCACAGAACTGCTTTTACGGTCCAAACAGAATGGGCTGGCCTGTTCGGATATGGCAGGCGCCCGTTTTACGGGCAATGGCGACTTCCTGGCTTTTAGCTATAATGCCGATGACCGGGCTAACGCCATCGGGTATGGCAAAAAAATACCTGATGCCAATGACCCGGTAGGACCTGGTATCTGCAGCATCATCGATCTCCGGGATCCGGTTGACAGCCGGCAGGGTATGGTCGTTGAAGAAGGTTCCACGCCGGGTATGCTGGGGAATGTATATTATGCGATGGTGTCGCTGGCCTCCAAACTGGAGGGCAAGCCGACCAATACAGGGCTGTCGGGCTGGGTGAGAAAGAGGGAAAGAGAACTGGATACTGGCCTCAAAGGAGTTTATCATGGGGCGGCCAATCACACGCTGGTCTATCTCGTGATGACTAATGACGATGGCAACGGGAAGATGGTGTTGGAGGACGATCGTCTCCGGGTAGTATGGCCCGGTGTGGGGGGGCAGCCGGTCTATAATAAAGTAAATGATCAACTGCTGGCCCTGACTAAGTCCTTGGGAGGCGTCTATACTAAAAACCCCGTTTGGACTCCCTTGTTTTCCAGCCGGCTGGTTACTGTTCATCCCCTGGGCGGGTGTATCATGGGAGAGGATGCCTCCCAGGGTGCTATTAATCATAAGGGGCAGGTCTTCTCCGGGGCAACGGGCAATGCCGTATATGAAGGGTTGTATGTTAGCGATGGGTCCATTGTCCCCAGGCCGCTGGCTATAAACCCTTCATTGACCATCTCCGCTCTCGCGGAGCGGATTTGTGTCTATATGGCCCGGGACAGGGGTTGGGAATTTGGTTATGATTTTTGAGGGCGGCGCGGGGCCGGTGGGGTAGAATTTTTTATGGAATATCTGCTCCTGAGCGTCTTATTTATTTCGGACGCCTCAGGCTACCCGGAGAATCATTCAAACCATTAGCATGCTCAGGAGCTATTTCAGGGTCGCACTTCATAATCTCCGGAAAGACTGGAGTTTTTCTATCCTCAACATTTTCGGGCTGGCAATAGGGCTGGCGGTTTGTCTGCTGATCAGCCTGTTCGTACTGGATGAATTCAGCTACGACCGCTATAATGAGAAAGCCGATCGGATCTATCGTGTCGTATCGAATATTCATTTAAACGGAAATGGTATTACCAGCAACTTTGGGCCTGCTCCTATGGGGCCTGCCCTGGTAATGGATTACCCGCAGATTGAGAAAGCCGTTAGAATACGCTACCAGGACCGGGGAGAAATGCGGGTAAGGATGGGGGCGGAGAAAATCATGGAATCCAATGCCGTATTTGCCGACTCCACCTTATTCGATGTATTCAGTTTGCCCATGATCGCAGGCAACCCTCATACGGCCCTCGTCGAGCCTTATACCATGGTCATTTCCGAGCATATCGCGAAGAAATACTTTTCCGGTACAGATATATTGGGCAAGACCCTGGTAGCAGATGATACTACCACCTATAAGATCACCGGGGTCATTAAAGATATGCCGGCCCAATCCCATTTCCACTTCGATTTCATTAGGTCCATGTCCGAGAAGAAATTCAATGGAGGCGGGCGATGGGTAAATTTTTTTCTGCTACCTACCTGCTAGCAAAGCCGGGCGTTACCAGTCACGATATTGATAAAATGCTGGCAGCCACGGTAACGAAATACGTTGCTGCCCAATTGCAGAATGAAATGCATAGCAGTCTTACGGATATGGCGAAAAAGGGAGATTATTGGAAATTTTATTCGATACCGCTGACCCGTATCCATTTATATTCCAATGTCACGGGCGAATTCGAACCCAACGGTAATATCCAGCATGTCTATATTTTCATGATCATTGCTGTCTTCCTATTGCTGATCGCGTGCTCAAACTTTATGAATCTGTCGACGGCCCGTAGCGCTGACCGTTCGCGGGAAGTAGGAGTCCGGAAGGTGCTGGGGGCTTCCCGAGAGAATCTGATGGGGCAATTTCTGACTGAATCGATATTGACCAGTTTTATAGCCCTGCTGCTGGCTATCCTTATAGCGGCCCTCCTGCTCCCCTATTTTAATCAGTTGTCCGGCAAACATATTGTTCTTACTGTGCTGGGGAAAAAATGGATCGCCTGTGCCCTTTTGGTGAGCCCCCTGATCGTTGGATTATTGGCTGGCAGCTACCCTGCTCTTTACCTATCGGTTTTTCAACCTATTCAGGTGTTAAAAGGTCGATTGTCCACAGGCTTTAAAAGCAGCCGGCTCCGGAACAGCCTGATCGTTTTCCAGTTCTCCGCTGCTATTGCCCTGATTATCGGCACCCTGGTTATTTACAACCAGCTTGGTTATATCCGCAGCAGGGACTTAGGCTTTAACCGCGACCAGGTACTGACAATCCATAACACCAATACACTCAGCATAGAAGCCAAGGCATTTAAAGAAGACGTGGAGAAACTACCCGGGATTTCCGGCGGCACGATGACAAGCGACCTGCCGAATAAGACATATTATGATTCCAGGGGATACTTTAATAATGTAACCGCGAAAGCCAGTGAAACCGTTCTACTTGGGAGTTGGAAAATCGAAGCCAATTATATTCCCTTACTGGGCATGAAGGTAATCAGAGGCAGAAATTTTTCTCCCGCAATGCCGACCGACTCTTCCTGTGTTCTGATCAATGAGACGGGCGTCCGTTTATTAGGTTATACGGACCCCATCAATAAATCTCTCTACACCGGCCCTAACCCGGTGAAAGAATTTCGTATACTTGGGGTTGTAAAAGACTTTAATGCCGGGACGCTGCACAATAAGATCGAGCCCATTGTATTCCACCTTGCAGCCGATAGCCGCGCCGTCTCTTTTCGGATCAATACCAGGAATATTCCCCGGCTGATCGCGCAGATTAAAGAACGCTATCAATCCATGGGAGGGCAAGCTTTTACCTATTCTTTCATGGATGATGATTTTAACAAGTTATACCTGTCGGATGAACGTACGGGTAAAATCTTCTTTTCTTTTGCACTTT
>DATJJD010000059.1:0-27787 GCA_035492545.1 Puia sp. | reverse complement strand
CCGCATAAACGGTGTCGCCGGACAGGGCATTGATAAGCAGGAAGGCACTCCTTTCAAAAGAGGTGGAGGTCTGCAGGATAGCTATTTTGGGGCCGCGGCTGTCGAAGCCTACCTGGTTGATGTAGATCACGGGGGAGTCGGAGACAGGGGCGGCGATGAGGTAGCCGGAGCACAACAGCGTCATCAGGATGAGCGCCTTACCAGTATAAAAAATATTTTTCATTCGTATTTGTTATCAAAAATTAATGCCTTCATTCGAGCCATTCCAGATACGGATCGATCTTCCATTCTTTTTTTAGCATTCGCCTTACCCTTCGCCTCAGGGAAGAAATTTTCCCATACGACAGTTTATCCGGGAGGATATTTTCCGGTAAGATCCGGGCGCTGTTCTCCATCAGCACGGAGAGCGGCGCCCCTTCGTATTTTTGAAAGAATCGTTGCAGCACTACCCTGAACTCCTTCAGGTTCCAGTAATGAAACAGAAAAGGTTCGGCGGCTTCGATGTGCAGGTGATGTCGCTGAAAAATATAGCAGAAAGCGAATTGTTCGACGGTATGTTTGGGAAATTTCCGGTGCACTTCGTCCGTGGTCCTCAACACCTCCTGTAAAAGAGGAGCATTCACAGGAGTGAAGCCGATCGTACCGGCATTCCACATGTTCATCTCCAGGGCCTCTGAAAGCCCGCTGCTTTTCTGCCGGCTGAGAAAGCTCCTCCATTTTTTTATGTGCAGGTTGGAAGGCCGACCGATGGAGCCCTCGCATTTGTGAAGGATGACCCTGGTGTCGGACATCAGGTCATATAAGGGTTCCAGCGGCTGCAGGCAATAGGTATCGGAGTCCGCATAGAGTAAGGCCCCCCTATAGTGGCTGACACAGTCCAGCAGCATTTCTATTTTGGGCCGGAAGATGAAGTCGATAGATCCCCTCCATGTCCGTATCTGTGGCGCCGTAATTTCCCGGATATGTAAGACCAATTGGTCCCGGAACAACGAGAACTCATCGGGCTTATCGGTATAGATGATGACTTCCGGCAGGTGGGCGTCCCCTTTCTCATAAATGGTCAGCAGCCGTAATAGAGAAAATTTACATTCATGGAATACGTCCATGCGGCCATATACCATAAAGAGAATATACTTTGTCATGCCAGAAAGGAGATTGCGTCAGGGCGAAGATAGGGGAACTCAGTCTTCCAGCCTCCTGATTATTTCTATACAGGCCCGGCTATTATGATAGGGACATTTCCAGAAGCCGGCTTTATCCTCCCCCTTCATCAGGGACCCGTCCCCCTTCACACCCCAGAACCATTCTCCGTGGAGCCGGTCAATGATCTGTTCCCGGGTAAAATCCCATAACGCCCGGAATTTTTTGTAGAAATGTGATTCCCCCGTCAATTTCCAGGCATGAAGGAAGCCTACCATCGCCTCGGCCTGCACCCACCAGTGTCTTTCTTCGATCCTATGATTTTGCGTGCGATCGAATTCATAGATCATACTACCGTCCGGACGGAGTCCTCCCGTGGAGGCAAGGGCGATCTTTACGGACAGATCCTGTACCCGCTGCAGGAGTGGTGGGTCCTCCAGGACTTCGGCCGCCTCAGCCAGTAACCAGGAGGCTTCGATGTCATGGCCATAGGAAATGATGTCTGATCTCCGTTCCCAGTCTTCCGTAAAGAACAGGACCAGATGCCCCGTCTTTGGGTCAATGATAGGACGGATGAAGACCCCGATAAGCTCCCTGATCTTACCGGCCAGCTCTTTGTCCGGCCAGATACGGTACAGATTCGTATAGGCTTCGAGGACATGGAGGTGGGTGTTCATCGTCTTTTTCTCGTTAGCGTCTTTGTCACTCAGCCGCAGGTCTGCTATCTCGTTCCATTCACGGGTGAGGGCTTCCAGATAACCTCCTTTACGAAGGTCATAACTATGTTTTTCAATGTCCTGGTAAAGCCCTTTTGCCCATTCCAGGGAAACTGCGTCACCGGTAGCCCTGGAATATTCCGACAGGCCATAGATGGTAAAGGCCAGCGCATATACCTGCTTCTTGGTATCCATGGGCAGTCCCTTACTACTGACAGACCAGTAAACGCCGCCAAATTCGGGATCCATGAAATAATCTTTGATATAACGCAGGCTTCTTTCTGCTAACTCCCGGTAGCGGGGGACGCCGGTCAGATGATAGGCTGCGGAGAAACTCCAGAGGATCCTGGCATTCAACACCGATCCCTTTACGGCGCCGGCTACCACCTGATCGTCTTCCGTCAGCCTGCCATAAAATCCCCCCTCCTCCGTGTCCACAGTATATTTTTCCCAGTAAGTAAGAATGTTGGTGAGTTCCTGCCGAAAGTCATTCCTTAAGGAGCTATTGCTTTCCATGGGGTAAAGTTCGCCCATTTTTTTTCCCGGATAACTTTTTTCATCCACGAAAGGCCACCCGCTATTTTGCCGCTGGGGGTTTCCCGTTGCCCAGCCATAAAAGGCTTTCCAGGATCAGTTTGCATTCCAATTCGTTGGCAAAGGTATAGGACAGGGTGCGGTTGGTCTTGTCCTCATAGGCCATATCATTATGCCCCATATTCATATACACCATTTTATATTTCTTGTTCGTCCAGACGACGGGATAGTAGCCGCTGTGCCAGATCTCGTAGAGTTTGGGGCCGGTGCCGAGGGGGAAGCTGGACGAGTCGATGGCCAGTAGAATGTCGATGTCGGGGTTGGTCCGCAGGTCGTTGGTCCACCGGTACCATTCGTTGGGAGCGGACTTGAAGGTCTTTGGCAGATGGCGGGTCACGGGATGGTGAGGGTCTTCTACCCGTAACACGGCAGAGGTAGGTCGCCAGGTGTTGCTCTTGTAGGAGCCTGATCCGAGGAATTCGTTATGATACCAGTCCCAGTCCTGGTTGAAGGCCGAGGGGGTGAGGGCAAAACCGGCAAAATGGAAGCCCATCCAGGCGCCGCCGTTTTCCATGTATTTCCGGAAGGCCTCCCGCTGGTTGGCGGAGTCCGGGCGGGTGTCGAGGAATAGCACCACCTGGTAATGAGAGAGGAATTCGGGGTTCATCTTGCTCCAGTCGTTGGTCGAATCATAGGTGAAATTATATTTAGCCGCCATTTCGGGGAACCATTTATTAGCCTCATGCATAAAGCTGATATGGGCCAGGTCTTCTCTACCGGTGTAAAAGGCGATGACTTTGAATTTGGGAGTTTTGTTTTGGGCGTTAACGGCGGAGAGACAAAGACACAGGACAAAAAAGACGGTTAGCTGCCTTGCAATGTGCCTGCCGAGAGACTGGGTGGGAAGGTGTATAGCCATAGTTTTACAAGTGTTTGGTCCTGCAATGATCGGATAAAGTTGAGCTAAATACTATTTTTCAGCCACTACATTGCCTCTACAACGATTGAAAATGAATGCTTCCGGGGAGGGCGGGCATCTCATTTCCAGTTGTATATACAACTCCCTAATTTTCTAAACGGGGCCCAACTACCTAATTGCATATACAACTCAAAAAGATACCCCTCCCGCCGCCCCCGGAGCCGTGGCTCTGCCCGCCGCCCGGGGGCACGTCCAAAGACGGATAATGAAGTACCTTTAAGCATATGTTTGAAGCCATCAATCGCTACGCAGCCCGGTACATCTCCTTTACTCCCGAAGAGGGCAAGCTGTTCAACGACCTGTTACAATATAAAAAGGTGCCCAAAAAGACCTTTCTCCTGCAGGAAGGGGAGGTCTGCAAATTCGAGGCTTATATCAATGCCGGTTGTATCCGCACCTATTATATCAATGAGACGGGGACCGAGGTCATTTTGCAGTTTGCCATCGAAGACTGGTGGGTCAGCGACATCGCCAGCTTTCATGAGCAAAAGCCCAGCCGTATGTTTATCGAGACGCTGGAAGACTGTGAGATACTGACACTTACACCGGATGGTAAGGAGGCCCTGCTCAGGGGGGCGCCCTGTTTTGAAAGGATGTTTCGCCTGATGGTGCAACGGAATCTCTCCCGGCTGCAGGAGCGGCTCTTCCAGACCATCGCCACCACAGCCGTGGAAAAATACCTGGATTTCCTGGAGCGTTACCCCACCATTCCCCAGCGGGTGGCTCAGCATTATATTGCTTCCTATCTGGGCTTTTCCCCGGAATTTCTCAGTAAAGTGAGGACCAGACTGACGAAAAAATAGTTTCCCCGCCAGAGGTGCCGGCCGGCCGGTTCTTGTCCTAGTTCAATGGTCAGGTTAGCGGAAAAAGGCAATTTTACATCCTCAACTTAACAATTATGGAAAATACAATAACAGGCATCCACCATATAACGGCTATAGCCGGCGATGCCAAACGCAATTTCGATTTCTATACGAAGGTCCTGGGACTGCGCTTTATTAAAAGAACGGTCAACTTCGATGACCCGCAAACCTACCATTTCTATTTTGGCGATGAACAGGGCAGTCCGGGCACCATCCTCACTTTCTTCCCCTGGGGAAGTTCGGTGCGGCAGGGCAAAAGGGGAGCCGGTATGGCGACGGAGATAGGGTATGCCGTTCCGGAGGGAAGTTTTGACTTTTGGATCCGACGGTTTGAAGAACACAATGTGATCTACAATAAACCGGCCGAACGGTTCGGAGAAAAGTACCTCACTTTCCTGGACCCGGATGGGCTGAAGCTGGAACTCGTCATCCCTCCTGTGGCAGATGACCGGAAGCCTTATGAAACGGCGGAAGTCACCGCGGCAGTAGCCACCCGGGGCTTCTACAATGCGACGCTGACGCTGAACAATATAAAACCCACGGCCGCAGTGCTGACAGATATCTTTGGCTATCGGTTAATTGGGCAAGAAGGCAACCGCTATCGTTATGCCACCGATGCCATCCATACGGCCAATATCATCGACCTGGTAGAGCTGCCGCATGAGAACAGGGGGATTGGCGCCGGGGGTACGGTACACCACATCGCCTTCCGGGTGAAAGACGATGCCACGCAGATGGCATTCCGGGAAAAGATCGTCCAGCTGGGCTTTCATATCACCCCCCAGATCGACCGTAATTATTTCCATTCCCTGTATTTCCGGGAACCAGGCGGGGTGCTGTTCGAGATCGCCACGGAAAACCCCGGTTTCACGGTCGACGAGCCGTTGGAAGAGCTGGGAAAAAATTTGAAGCTGCCGGCCCAGTATGAGCCTCAGCGTAAGAAGATCGAGGCGCACCTGGTACCGTTGGATTAAGAATTAAAAATTTAGCAACATGAACTTTCAACCATTAAAATATATTTATCAACCCTCCGGCGACGCAACAGCTTATACGCTGTTGCTGCTGCACGGAACCGGCGGGGACGAGAGGGACCTGTTACCGCTGGCGAAAGAATTCGGGCCCGGCATCAATATCCTCAGTCTTCGCGGCAATGTACTGGAAGGCGGCATGCCCCGATTTTTCAAACGCCTGGGCATGGGGGTCTTTGATGAGCAGGACCTGCTCTTCCGGACCCACGAGCTGGTGGCTTTTGTCCAGGAGCTGGCCGTGAAAGAGAAATTCGATGCCGGCAAGGTCATCGCGCTGGGGTATTCCAATGGGGCCAATATTGCCGGTAGCACGCTGATCATACATCCCGATTTCTTGGCGGGGGCCATTTTATACCGGCCCATGCAGCCATTTAAAATCATAGGGGGTGGCGTAACTAATAATAAAGTACCCGTCTTCATGAGCAATGGCAACGCCGACCCCACCATCGACCCCGCCGATACACAGCGTTATGTGGACATCCTGCAAAATGCCGGCTTCAGGGTGACGAACTATAATCTACCGGCCGGGCACGGGCTGACAAAAAAGGATGTGGATTTATCCGTTGAGTGGTATGAACAGCGATTTATAAATTCGCTTTAAACGCTTCTATCTCTTTCATAAACTCCATGGCCTTTATCACAGAAGTCCACTCCCGGCTGCTGAATAAGATCTTAAACCATTTCCGGTGACTATTCTTCAGGGAAATATTCCGGTATAGCCAGATGGCCAGGCCGGCAAGCACTAACGTGACAGGAAAGGCGATCAGCCAGAATTTTATGTCTTTCATCATCCATTCGGTATTCCAGAAAAAAGTAGACCAAAAAGGCAGCTGGAGCCAGAGGATGCGACCAATGTCGATGGTGGAAGACTGTAAGGCTGACAGCCTTTCCTGTGTGTTGGTGATGCTGTCACTGTAGTTTATCTGTTTTATGATAACGATATGTTTAATATAGACCACAATGGCTATCGTGGTAATAAGGGCGATCGTACCCATAGAAACGGAGAAAAAGATATTTTTCCCATGGTTGCCGTATACCAGCAGGGCCAGCAATAAAACGTATACGATCCTGATACCCACGATCTCGGCGTATAATAACACGATCGCCTTGTCCAGCTCTTTCAGTCCCGCAATGAATTTTTGCAGGTGTCTAATATTTTCTTCCAGGCCCTCGCGATCTTCTGTCGTATCGGCAATATCCTGGTGATGATCGCTCACCGTAATAGCTGTTGCCGGACTTCCACAATTGATAGATGATCTCCTGCGCCAGGTCCTCCCTATCCGTAGCGTTGTTACAATACAGATGACAGATCTTGTATATAACTCTCTGATTGTCACGTATCAGTTGTAGAAATTCCGGTTTAGATGGGGGTGTATCCATTGGTCTGAATAGCTTCTGTCTATTATTATTCGTGGAAAGGTCAAAAAAATCACAGGTTTCATAAATTTTATTTTTTTCCCCCCTTCAGCCAACCGGTCAATTCCATTCACCGTTTTCACTGCAGACGAACTTCTAAAAAATTTCTCAACTTAACATTTATGAAATTTAACCAACGCAAAGCAGCCGTTGCTATGGCTGTCCTGGCAGTAGTGTGCGCCAACTGGGCCTGTAAAAAAGATAACAATTATAACAGCAATCCTTCCACGCCTGCAAAAAACATCCAGGTGAAACAGGATGCCAATTTTGGGAGTGTGATGACGGACAGTGCCGGACGAACGCTTTATTTTTTCTCGATCGACGCTAATGGAAACTCAGGCTGTACCGGTGGGTGTGTGACGGCCTGGCCAGTTTTCTATAAGGAAAACCCCACGCTGGATACGGCTTTGAACGCAAGTGATTTCGGAACCATCACCCGTACGGATGGCGCCAAACAGACCACTTATAAGGGATGGCCCCTTTACTATTTCCAGAATGACCTTAAAGCCGGAGATATAAAAGGCGACAATGTTGCAAACGTTTGGTTCGTCGCCAAGCCCGACTATACGGTCATGCTGGCCAATATACAACTGGTGGGAAAGGATGGGGTGCAGTATGATCACACGCTGAAGCCCGGCCAGGAAGTGACGCAATATCTTACCGATGCCTATGGCAAGACCTTGTACTCTTTCAGCCCCGACAGGAACAAGATGAATACATTCACCAAGTCCGATTTCAGCAACAATTCCATCTGGCCCATCGATTCGAATGCGGTGATTAAGAAGATCCCTTCCTTCCTGGATAAAACACAGTTTGATATGATCACGGTATTCGGGAAGCCGCAGCTGGTATATAAAGGCTGGCCCCTGTATTATTTTGGCGCGGATGCGGGCATACGGGGCAGCACCAAGGGTGTCAGCGTTCCGACGCCAGGTATATGGCCCTATTTGAATGGCAGCAGCCCTATCGCGCCGATGTAAAAGACCCTTTCCTCATAAGAGGCTCTCCATCTCCGGATGGGGGGCTTTTTTTTCAGGAAGTCCGACGGGTATTAAAGACAAAGCCCACTCCATAGACATTATCGATGCTGATGCAGCTGGATACATTCAGGTGTTTGCGCAGCCGGGAAATAAAGACGTCCAGGCTTCGGCCGAGGAAGTAATCATTTTCTCCCCATAGCTGGGTAAGGATCTCCTCTCTTTTCAGGATCCGGTTCTCATTTCGGAAGAGATAGTCCAGCAGCTCGGCCTCCCGGGGTGTCAATACAATTTCTTTTCTTCCGGCGATGACCAGCTTCAGCGAATCCTTGGAGAACTGTACGTCTCCCATGATGATGAGAGAGCGATGTACGGTTTCGACGCCTGTATTTCTTTTAATGATATTCCTTATTCGCAGGACCAGCTCGTCTACATCGAAGGGCTTACTGATGTAATCATCGGCGCCTATGCGAAGGCCGTGGAGGCGGTCGCGCCGCTCATTACGGGCGGTTAAAAAGAGAAAGGGCAGGTTCAGCCCTCCCTTCACCATATTTTCGGCCAGTTCAAAGCCATCCATTTCAGGCATGGAGACATCTATGAGGGCAATCTGATATTTTGCGTGCCGGCCTTTTAATTGTTCCAAAGCCATTTTCCCGTCCAGGGCCCAGTCTACTTCGAAGTCTGATATCTCCAGGTATTGTTTCACCACGTTGCCCAGATCGATCTCATCTTCCACTAATAGTATTTTTGGCTTCATAGCAGGTGCTTTTAAAAAGGTATGCCAATCACAAAGGTACTTCCCTTGCCTTCCATACTTTCCAGCTCGATCTTCCAATTGTGGGCGGTTATCGCCTGCCGGACATAAAACAGACCCAGCCCCAGGCCCTTTACCTGTCCGTTGGCATTTTGCATATTCCGGTAAAATTTCTCGAAAACATGCTTCTGTATCTCCCGGGTCATTCCTATCCCGTTATCGGAAATCGCAAGGTTCGTGCCTTTTTTGTCGTTGAAGGTCGTGACGGTTATTTCTTTGGCGACGCTGTTGTTATATTTTACAGCGTTGTCAAAAATGTTCAGCAGGATGGTGGCGAACCAGAATTTGTCCAGCAGGACCGTATCCCATTGGGCGTCCTTATGCAGCATCAACCGGACGTTGGCCCCGGTCAGTTTGAGCCGGTAGTCCAGCAGGATTTCATCCAGCAGGTGGTGCAGGGAATATTCTTCTTTATTCAGGGATATTTTATTCATGGTGGTGATCTCCAGCACCTGGCTGATGAGGGTCTTCAATCTATCTGCCTGTCTTTGCACGACTTCCGTCAAGGGCAGTAAGCTTTCCGGGCTGGCAATGATCTTTTCATTCTGCATGGTCTTGTTCGCTACAATGATAGCTGCCAGGGGCGTATGAAATTCATGGGTGATGCTGTTGATGAAGTCGGATTTCATTTCGGAGAGCTTCTTCTGTTTGATCCAGTTGCGGAAGGTGATAAAGAACAGCAGGACTACGGCCGAAACAGATAAAAGGGAAAGGAGGAAAGTAGGCATCATCAGTTTCAGGATGGTCATTTTCCTGTTCTTAATGTCCGCATGAAGAGTAAAGGTCGTTCCATAACTATAGTCGACGCTGCTGCTGACGGTAAGGGCCGTTGCCAGATTGTGGCTGTTGATGTCTTTCAGGGTCCCTCCGATGCGGGCGCCATAAGGCTCCCGGGAGGCAGGCTTATAAAGGGGAATGAATTTGTCGCGCTGAAAAGCTATTTCTACCGACTGGACAAAGAGGCCGTATTCGAGATTTCTGCTGAGGCCATGCCGTTTTATGATAACACCCAGCAGGCTATCGAGGTTGTTGGCCTTTCTAAGGTCCTGAAAGGCGCTGTCGCAGAGTCGTTGCCCCAATAGGGCGAATTCGCGGGGGTTGTGGAGAAAGCCCCCTTCCAGCCGATGCATATTGGCATCAATATAATGGTCGAAGATCTTCTGCCCCCCGGGCATGACCTTGTCATTGCGGATCGCCCGGGAATATTCCGTATTGATAATACTGAGCTCCGACAGGTAATAGTGCTCATTTTTCAGCTCATAGGTATTATACAAGAGAAAGAATTGCACGGAAGACAGCACGAGGAAACCTGTGATAGCAATAATTTTATGTGCAGTAATGGGATACTTCACTGTAAGTAGTTTAAGCAGTTAGGAAAATGCGCAGATGGAAGTTATTCCCATTCTCTTTCATATCAAAAAATATACCATACGTTTAATATTCGTTAACAATCTGTTTGAAGTCCATTGACAACATCCCGAAGAGACGGTGAATACCTTCAATTCATGAAAACAAGACTGGTAAAACTGATCGCAGGAGGCCTCGTTTTTGCCTCTTCCACACAAGCCTTTGCCCAGGAGACGGCGGGGCATTACAATACTAAGGACAGCATCACCCGGGGAAAATATACCCTCGTGGTCATCAATGAGGATCCGAATTTCGATACGGTGACCCGGCAGCGGATGATCGATGCCTTCTTCACCGTGTATCCGCAGGAAGCGGACCGGTTCAACCGGCAGACCCTGACCCGGGTAACCTTTTTTATCGACCCCACCTATACCGGTGTTGCCGAGACCGGCGGCGGGGTGGCGCGTTATAATCCCGCCTGGTTAAAGAGCCACCCGGAAGATATCGATGTCGTTACCCATGAGGTGATGCACATCGTGCAGGACTACCGCAGACATAACCCGGGCTGGTTGACGGAAGGCATCGCCGACTATGTCCGTTACGTGTACGGGGTTAATAATCTCAGAAGCCAGTGGACCCTTCCCGAATACCGGCCTACGCAACATTATACGAATGCCTATCGGGTAACAGCCCGGTTCCTGTTTTGGGTAGAACAGCATTATAATAAAGAGCTGGTCGACAAGTTGGATAAAGCCCTTCGTGCCGGTACCTATCAACCCGCTCTCTGGGTGAAATTAACGGGTAAGTCGGTGGATGAGCTCTGGATCGATTATGGCAAAAATCCGGCTATATAAAAAGAAAGGGGGCTCCTGTAGGAGCCCCCTTTCTTTTTATATCGGATCTCTGGTGGCATTCTTTACCTGTACCGTCACCAGGTAAGTGCCATCCTGGTAAATGCGGAAGGTGAAACGGGGGTTGACGCTATAGATCCGGGCACTGGTCGGCGCCAATCCGGGATCGAGCCGGGCGAACTGGCTGGGGATACGATAATAAATGGTGTATCCCTGAGCTCCCTGTACGAGGGGGAAAGGCGTCACCTCAAAGTCGCAGGCCAGGGAAGTGTCCGTAACAATGAGGGGGTGGAACCGGGCGAAGGTCTTAAAATCACTTCGGTCACCCCTTGAGATGAATTCATTGTTGGCCGGGTTCCAGGGAGTGCCGTTCTTGTCGACGATCTTCAGGATCACACGGTCCCCGTCGGTACTGATTCTTTGTATCGTCACCAGGGGCTGCCCGATATCTCCGTTGGCCGTCGTTCCATCCTGGAACCAGGCGCCGCCGCCCGCGTCGATCTCATAAGGCAGGCCATCGTAAAGGGTGAAGGTGGCGATGTTCTTATAGATCTTACTGCCCGACTCATTGGAGGCTTTTACATCATATTCATAAGTTCCCGAAGGTACATTCACCGTAGTACCGTAGAAATCAAAAGCCCCCGTATGTGCGTTGAAGTCAAAACAGGGCGCCTGGATCAGCTTACGCTTGGAGTTGAGCAGCGCCACGGTCGTATCGGTAGTAGGGTCGAACTGGGCGATAAAGACATAGCGGCCCTGGTTCTTATAGACCGAGTCCGCATGCTGATGGGTCGTCGCATCGCGGATGTCGAGCAGTTCGTACGTGACGGGCCCGCTGGAGCCATCGTTATCGATGGGATTGGTTTCCACCACCATTCCTTTTTGGATCTGGATGGGATTGTCCGGGTAGCGGATCTGTTCGCTCAGATAGCCGCTGGGCACTTTTGAGCAGGCCGCCAGCAGGGAGCCGGTCGCCAGGAAAAGTCCAAAGTATTTATAGGTTGACTTCATGATAATAAAGTTGACGGGTGAAAATTATTTTTGGTCATTGTAATAATTGAACATGTGGCCGTTATTCAGCACATGCAGCACGCCCGTAGTCGTCAGGATCCCTGAGGTCTGGCACAGCGTCTGCAGCAACTGTTCGGGTTGTAGCTGCGTCAGGCCCGTAGAGTCCGTGGGAACGGGACTTCCCGGCAGGGGAAGGATCTTTGTCAGATACACATATTCAGGGTCCGTAATAAAAACATTCTGGTTGGTGTAATCCGTGGTGGGGATCAGCTGGATAAGACGGGTTTCCCCATTGTTGGCCTTATATAATCTCCCCAGCTGCGTCAGGCTGTCCCGGGTGATATGGTTGGGAAACATATAGCTCCTCAGCGAGTCCTTCAGGGAGGAGAGGTCCAGCGAATCGAAGGTATACACCAGGTTCTCATCGTTGCGGATCACCTGTTCCACCGTTTGCCGGGCCTGCACATAATTGCGCATCGTAAAGTTGGTGACGGCAAAGAAGGTTCCGCTATTATTTACTTCATCCTTTAATCCCATCTTATCGATCATGATCACCAACGTATCGAAGAGGTGATTGGTCTTGAGATAGTCGTAGGTGCTCATGTTGACCGTTGCAGTGAAATGACTGCCGCCGATGGTCTCGCTCTTCTTACAGGAAAAAAAGGTGGCCAGTAACACAACAGTCACCACCAATGATAATACATGCCTTTTCATATTAAATAGTTTTGTCGTTATAGTTTTCCTTTCCAATAGGGTGTCTGCACCAGGGTAAAGTCATCTTTGAACATGCCCGGGTCGACAGGCCAGAGCCAACCGCCATTGGGAGAGCCATCCATGAACTGGGAAGAAAGAAAATTCGGGTTATAGTTCGTCAGCTGTTTCGTCCGCACCAGGTCATAATAGGACTGGCCTTCAAAGAAAAGTTCCCGCAGCCGCTCCTCCAGGATCTCCGTGGCCAGGTCATCGCCGCCATTGCCCTGGTAGTCGGGCACACCGGCCCGTTCCCTCACCTGGTCCAGCAGGGGTACGGCTTCCACGTCCCTGCCCAGTTTGTTCAGCGCCTCTGCCCGCAGCAGAATGATATCGGCCAGGCGGAAGATGTTGAGGTTGTTGGAGATCCGGGGATCGTTCTGCGCAGATCCATCCGCATACGTAATGTTGGCGTATTTGATGGTTTGCCCTGATCCGGACTGGGCCTGGTAGAAGAACTTCGCATACCGGATATCGCCCGAGTCAGTATAAAGACGGTTGACATAGGTCTGATTCAACGGCCAGTAGACATTGGGCTGTTTGGCGATGAAGGGCGCCGCCAGGGTGGGAAGGTAGCCACCGCCATTCGCGGCAATGCCTTCATTCTGCCCGTAATCGATATTGATCTCGAAGATGCCTTCGGCGGATTTCCCGATAAAGACCTGCTTGTATTGGGAAGAATCCACCAGCGAGTACCCTCCCTGTTTGATCAGGGTGTCGGCCGTCTTCTCACAGGAGGCATAGTCCCCTTTCCAGGCCTGGATATGGGCTTCCAGCGCCAGGACACTTCCCTTATTGGCCCTGACGGCGACCATGGAGGCGTCGGAGTAGCCGAATACGAGATTGCTTTCCGCGGTCTGGCAATCGGCCAGACATTGTGCCAGCACGGTGGCGGCCGGCGTGCGGGGGATATTGACGGACTGGCTGATATCCAGGTCGGGTTCCAGTTTCAACGGAACGTCCCCCCAGATTCTCGACATATAGAAGTAAGTGTAAGCCCGGAGGAAATAAGCCTCTCCGATAATCTGCTGTTTGAGGTCCCGGTTGGTAAACGACTCGATAGGAATGCCGGGAACTTTATTGATGATCAGGTTGATCTGCTGCATCAGCTGATAATAATTCTGCCAGTTCCATTCCCAGGACCCTACGTTCAAACCGATGAACTGTCCGCTGCAGATAGGTTGATTAAAGGCGTCATAACCGCCGTTGACCGCCAGCTCGCCTGCCGGCAGGTCGCCGTAGACATGCCACGAATAGTTATTCAGCAGCACACTCCGCAAAAGGGCATAGGCGCCGGCAATGGCCGTATTGGCATCCTGCCCTGTCTGGAAATACGCCTGGGTAAAGGTGGAGTCATGCGGCTGCAGGTCCAGCACCTTGCTGCAGGAGTTGCCGATGATCAGCATCACCACACAAAGGGTGATGGCCGGAATTCTTTTATAATGATACTTGTTCATAATCCTGATAATAGTTTAAGTAAAACATGGTTAAAAGCTCAGGTCCAGTCCGAGGGTGAATTTCTTTGGTATGGGATATCCATTCCCGTTGTACACGCCGAAGGGGTCCACCTGTTCCGCATCCGGCAAAAGAGCCTTCTGGAATATGTGGAGGTTATCCACCATTCCGTAGATCCGGCAACGGCTCACATGTACCGACTGCAGGACCCTGGGGTTCACGACATAGGAAAGGGTCACCGTTTTGATCCGCAGGTATTCCCCATTCTCTACCCACTGGGAGCTGACGGCCGCATACTTATACCGGGTCCCGCTAAAGGAGCTCAACGAAGGATACTCGGCATTGTCGCCGGGGTTCTTCCAGTAGTTGATGCCGCTGAGGTCGGGAAAAGCATTGTTGGCAATGGCATGCAGGAGATTGGAATTGCCGTCATTGGTGGGCACCAGTCCGGACAGCCGGCCAACGAGGTAATCATTATAGATCTTCCTTCCCAGCGTATAGGTACAGAAGATGGAAAGGCTGAAATTCTTATAGCTGAAGATGTTGCTGAAACCTCCCGTCATCGTCGGGTTAGGGTCTCCCGCAGGTACATAGTCATTCTGGTCCAGCACCCCATCGCCGTTGGTATCCTGCCAGATCGGGTCGCCGCCCCGGAAAGGATAGCCATAGAAGTTCAGGACGCTGCCGGTAATGGGGTTGACGGGCACATCGGCATCGGTCTTATAGATCCCCGTCTGTTTGAAGAGATAGAATTGATTGATGGGATGACCTTGTCTCAACAGGAAATTGGTGGCGCCCTGGTTGACGACGATATCCCTTCCGCCATTGGGCAGCGAAGTGACCATATTCTTATTGTAAGCAAAGTTGAAATCCGTCTCCCACTGAAACTTGCTGGAGGGTTTAAAGTAATGGGCGGTCAGCTGCACTTCGATCCCGGTATTTCGGGTCCCGATGGCATTGGTGGTGATGGTGGAAAAACCCGTCGTAGTTGGCAGTACCAGCGAGAAGATGCCCTGGCTGGTATTGCGTATATAAAGATCGGTCACCAGGTTGAAGCGGCCATTCAAGATGGTAAGGTCTACCCCGACATTGGCTTCCTTCGAATGTTCCCAGGTCAGGTTCTTATTAGCCAATCCTCCATTGAAATTAGGAGAGATGGCGGGGATCCCGTCGTAGGTAAAGGAAGTGTTCTGGCCTGTCTGGGGGCTGTTGCTTCCCGCAAAACCTCCGGCGCCGATGTTATAGGTATTGTAGGACAGATAATTGCTGCCATCATCCGGCTGTCTGCCGGTGATACCATAGCTGCCCCTGAGCTTTAACATCGTCAACCAGTCCGCGGACCCTTTTAAAAAGGGTTCGTCACTGATGATCCAGCCCGCCGAGACAGAGGGGAAGTAACCAACCCTGCTATTGCTTCCGAACTTGGAGGAGGCATCGGCATTGAACACACCCGACAACAGGTATTTTCCTTTGTAGTCATAGTTGACGCGAAAGAATCCGGATTGGATCCCGCTCTCGATCAGGTCCGAATAGGCCGTAGAGTTGTTCCTGTTCAGGACAGTGACGATGTTGATCTGGTCATTGGGGATGCCGTCGGCCTCTGCGTCCGTAGCCCGGTACTGGTGGAACTCCGTATTCTGCCCCAATAGGAAATTAAGGTGATTCTCTTTCCCCAGGGTAGTGGTATACTGGAGCGTATTGCTCATCAGGTAGTTCGAGGATTGGTCCGTAAAGCTCAGCGCGTAACCGGCGCCGCTCTGCCGGTATTTACCCGGTGTATAGGTATCCCTCCTGCTGTTCGATAGCTGGTAGGAGATGATGGTATTGAATTGCCATTTATCGGAGATCTTCCATTCGATGTTGGGGCTGATCGTCAGGCTGTTGTTGACGTTATCGTCCGTCTGATTATTCGAATTGCCAAAGATGAACTCCTGGCTGGAGGGAGAGAGATACAACGTAGAGCTGGGCATGGGACTGGAAGCATAATAACCTCCGTTGAAAGGGCCGAAGCCTCCGCTGAGATCGCTGAGGGACCGGGGACGGCTAAGCCGGGAGTAGCGGATCTGGGTATTGATATTGACCCTTGAACTTACCTTCACCCCGACATTGGAGTTGAAGCTATATCTTTTAAAGCCGGATTTTTTTACGATCCCATCTTCATCATAATAGTTCAGGCCATACCGGTAATTGACGTTCTCCGTACCGCCGGTAACGGAAAGGTCGTAGTTACTTACGAGACCGTTCTGGAACATACCGCCCCGGTAATCATTGGCATTGTTAAAAGCGGGGTTCAGCGTGTCAGTGAGGATCTGTGGCAGGTTGTTCAGATCGTTATACGGCCCGTAATGGTTGATCAGGGCGAGTTTGGCCCTTATTTCTTCCGCGCCGATATAGACTTTGTCCAGGGTGGGCCGTTCGGTAAAACCATAAAAGGAGCTGAAATTAACCCGGGTCCTGCCGGCAACGCCTCTTTTTGTTTTGATGATGATGACCCCGCTGGCGCCCCGGGACCCATAGATGGCAGCAGCGCTGGCATCCTTTAAGATATCGATGCTCTCGATGTCGCCGATAGGAATGCCCGCCAGCACGTCCGTGTTGGTGCCATTGCCATAGTTGAGGGCAGCGATGTCATCGGTAGTCTGGGGGACACCGTCGATGACATATAAGGGACCGCTGACGGCCCGGGCAATACTTAACTTCCCGGCTGCGGAGGTCTGGTCGTTGTTGATCGTCCGGCTGACATTGGTGTTACCCCTTAGTACGACCGTGCTGCTCACCCCCGGTTCACCGGAGTAATTCTGGACGTTCAAGCCCGCCACACGGCCCTGCAGTAGTCCGTCAAAAGTGGGAGTGGGTATGTCCGCAATGGTCTTGGGATCTAGGGACGTTACCGCCGCACTGACCTTGCGGCGGGCCAGGGTCTGATAGCCGATGATAACCACATCTTTCAAACCTTTGGGATCCTGTTTCAGGGTAATGATCAGGCCGCCGGCGGCGCCTTTGACCTTGTATTCTTTTGGCTCGTAGCCTATCATTCTGAAAACAAGGGTATTGCCGATGGCTGCCTTGATGTTGAACTTCCCGTCCTCATTGGAGATGGTCCCTCTTTTTGAGCCGGAAATTTCGATAGAGACGCCGCTTAAAGGTTTGCTGTCTCCTGCATCTTTAACAAGTCCGGAGATATTTAAGGTGCCGGGAGCAGACTCGGGCTCGGGTGTTTGCGGGAATGCCCGGATGGAACCGTAGAGCAGCAGCAGCAGGGGAAAAAAAAGTTTCCCGAATAAGGTGACCTGAGGGGGTCTTGTCATAACAGTAGTTTTTGGTTATATATATGGAATGTAAAAGCAAGACGCAGCCGGACCGTTTGGCCCTGCAGCCAATCAGCCGGTTTTTCTCATGACCGGGTGAGCCCGGCTATGGACGAGGCTTTGGCCTGGTCCAATGACATTATAGTTTTCTGTTAAGGCTAAGTTAAACCAAGGGGTTCTGCTAACTTGTCAACGGAGTTCAAACGGATTGTTAACAGACTTTAAATTGTTTTAGCAAAAGTTTTATTAATAATTTACGCCCCATGAAAAGGAATTATAAAATAGGGTTCGGACTTGTAATTTTTTTGTTAATGACGCGGGGGCTCTCCGCGCAGGTGGTGTATCCCTCTCCGGGCGGGCTGCATGCCTTACAACAACAGTTTGTCGATCTGCGGTTCGGCATGTTCATTCATTTTAATATCCCCACATTCATGGACCAGGACTGGGCCGATCCTGATGCTTCCCCTGCACTGTTTGATCCGAAGAAGCTGGATTGTGCGCAGTGGGCCAGGGCTGCCAAATCGGCCAATATGTCCTATGGCTGTCTTACGACCAAACATCACAGCGGCTTTTGTATCTGGGACACGAAGACGACGGATTATAATGTCATGCACAGCCCCCTGAAGCGGGATGTGGTGCGGGAGTATGTGAATGCCTTCCGGGCGCAGGGCTTGAAGACTTTTTTATATTATTCTATCCTCGATACACATCATAAGTTACGACCCGGGCATATCACCCGGCAGCATATCGGGATGATCAAGGCGCAGCTGACGGAGCTGCTGTCGAACTACGGGGAGATCACGGCGTTGATCATCGACGGATGGGATGCCCCCTGGTCCCGGATCTCCTATGATGAGGTCCCTTTTGAAGAGATCTACACGCTGATCAAATCCCTGCAGCCCAACTGCCTGGTGATGGATCTCAATTCCGCAAAGTATCCCCCCGAGGCGTTGATGTATACGGATATCAAGTCGTATGAGCAGGGAGCCGGTCAGCATATTTCCAAGGAAGGCAATACGTTGCCCGCGCTGTCCTGTCTTCCGCTGAATGCCGCCTGGTTCTGGAAGAAAGATTTTCCTGCTACACCCGTGAAAGACCCGGCCATGCTGGTGAAGGAAGATATCATCCCTTATAATAAGATCTATGATAACTTCATTTTAAATGTAGCGCCCAACCGGGATGGGCTCATCGATGCCAATGCCCTGACAGCCCTGGAGGCCATCGGCAAACAGTGGAAGAACGAAGGGCCCGTGAGCCCGTTACCCGAAGGGCCGGCGCCCATTATTGCTTCCAACCTTGCGAAGAAGCAGCCGGCGAATGCCAGTTGGAGCGATGACATGTGGATAATGGATTTTGGCAATGACGATAATTTTCATACTTCCTGGCAGTCCAATCCCACAGTGAAGTCGCCCTGGTATGAGGTTGTGTTCGATAAGGACAAAGCCTTTAATGCCATCGTCATTACGGAAGACAAGGCGAATATCAGCCGGTACCGGTTGGAATATTTTCAGAACGGGTCCTGGAAGCCGCTGTTTTCCGGGAGCAATAAAGGCAGGGTGAAGATCCACCGTTTTGATAGGGTATGGGGAGGTAAGGTGCGCATCCTGATCGATCAGTTTGATACGCCGCCTGCGATAGCCGAGTTCGGGGTGTATGATGAGCGGAGGTAGAGAGTCGACTGCCGGCGGATGCTGAACTTCGGCGGGTATTGTTCGCCGGCGGTGCTGACTGCCAGTGCTGACTGCCGGGATCCTTTACTTCCCCGGAAGCTCTTTCAGCCTGTTAGACTTGGCTTCCTGTACTTTGTGCAGAAAATCTTCGATATAGGTCTCGTCCATTCCTTCTATAATAAAACAGAGGGCGCCTCCTCCTTTGGAAGAAATCTTTATCAGGCGCTGCCGGGATCCCAGCCAGAGGGAGAGGAAAATGCCTCCTACGATAAAACAGGCGTAAATAGCAGGGATGCCGGCCCCGCTGTTGATACTGATGACGGACAGGAAGAACGACAGCATGGCTAAAATGATATAGAGAATATTGTTCCGGTAAAGATGTTCGATGGAGCTGATGTCTTCGAGGAAGATGGTGATCTGGTAAGATCTCCCCCAGATCTTATCTCTCATGTGAATGCGCTGATCGGTGAGGATGATCTTATCGTCGTTGGAGCTGACTAGTAAATGTTCGCCGGATAGGAGGTTCATATGTTCTAAGTTTCCTCAAATATCCGAAAAAGCGGGATGGTAGTGCTGATAAAAAATTGAACAAAAAGTAATTTTTTATCAGCAAAGCATATTGTCTGTACTTTCGGCTTTGGGCAGACCTTCGTTGGACCTGCTTCGACACGGTCCGCCTAGGTCGTTCCCTTCGCTTGGCTCGGGAAAGTACTCATTGGGCTCCGCCCAATTGGGGCATAAAAAAAGCAGCCTTCCGTTTAAGGAAAGCCGCTGCCTTGCACCCCTGGATCTATGAAATAAATGTCTTTATACTCTTTTGGTACGGAAAACCTTGCCAAAAATGATAGGAGCTGAAAAACAGGGCTTTTCCGCCGGTGGATGCGCAAAAGTGTAGACAATTTTCCACCCGTGGCGGAGGGATGATGTATATTTATTACCGAAATGATGGCAGCCACCACTATTGACGAGGTCCTGAACCAGTTAGAAAAAATAATAACCGATAGCCGGCAGGCCAATGACCGGGCGGGTTTTTTTGCTTCCCTTTACTACAAGGTAACCGCCCGGGTGAAAGAGGGCATCGTCAAAAATGAGTTTGTGAACAGCGCCCGGATGGAGAAGCTGGACGTGCTTTTCGCCAACCGCTACCTGGATGCGTTGGAAAAGTGGAGATCGGGTGCTCCCATAACGACCTCCTGGAAGACGGCCCTGGATGCCACGAAAGACCGGTCCGCGCTGGTGCTGCAACACCTGCTCTTAGGAATGAATGCCCATATCAATCTCGACCTGGGCATTGCGGCCGTAGAGACCATGCAGGGCCAGAACCTGCAGGACATCGAGAAGGATTTCGACAGCATCAATATCATTATCGGCTCTCTCACCTATGAAGTGCTCAATGAGATCAACCGGATGTCACCCCTCATCTCCCTGATCGGCCTGCATTCGGCCAACACCGCATCCATCCTTATTCAATTCAGCGTCAGCAATGCCCGGGATGGAGCCTGGTGTTTTGCGGAGGATCTCAGTAAGCTAACGGGAACGGATTATTCACTTTTTATCGAAGCCCGCGACAAGGATATTCACACGCTGGGCGATACGCTGTTACATTTTAAAGGCACCCTGCGCTTTACGCTATGGCTGATCCATCTCTTTGAGTGGAAGAACCCCGCCCGCATCATCACGGAGCTGCATGAATACAAAAAGAAGTATATAAAGGTGGCGAAATAGCCTTTTATGGCCTTGGCGCGGGCGGGATGGTGGCCGGCGGCGTCGCCACAATATCCCGGGCAGTCACTTCCACGGGAGGCATCTCGGGCATCGCCTTTTTCGTAAACCCCGATGCCAGCTGGTGGATCTTCCTTCCCTGCGGCAGGAAACCTGCTTCCAGGCTGCCTACCGCCTTGTTATAATGCCCGATCGTGCCGGTGAGTCCCCGTCCGATGTTAGCCAGGTGCTCCATCAGCGTAGCGCTGCGCTCGTATAATTCCACGGCAGCGTCCCGGATCGCTTCGATGTTCTCTATCGTGCTGAGCTGGCTCCAGCTATAGCCGATGCTGCGAAGGATGGTGATCAGGGTAGTGGGGGTGGCGATAATGATCCGGTGGCTGAGGGCCTCTTCTATCATACCCGGCCAGACCTGCAGGGCCGCGCCAAAGCTGCTCTCGATTTGCATAAACAGGACGACGAAATCAGGCGCATCGGGGAACTGGTCCCAATAGGCCTTGCTCCCCAGTTGTTTCAGGTGGGTCTTAATGGCTACTACATGCCTGTCCAGCAGCGCCTTTTGCAGGGATGGATCTTCCGTTTCAAATATCTCCAGATAGGCGGCCAGGGGCACTTTACTATCCACCACCACCCGCCTTCTTTCCGGAAGCCGGATGATCATATCAGGGCGTAAACGACCGGTGTCCGTCTCCGTACTCACCTGTTCTTCAAAGTCGCAGTGTTCCAGCATGCCAGAAAATTCCACCAGGCGGCGAAGGGCAATTTCTCCATACCGCCCCCGGCTGGTGCTGGTCTTCAACGCATGTACCAGGCTGCGGGTCTCCTTATCCAGGGCGGCTGTGCTCAGTCTCATCTGATCCAGCAGCGTATGTACCTGACTGTAAGCGCCCTCCCTTTTTGTTTCAAGGGCATTTATCTTTTCATCCATTTTCGAAAGGCTGTCGGACAGGGGTTTGGACAGGGCGGCAAAGGTCTCCGTATTTCGTTTCAGTGCGTCGGTGGAGAGGGCGCCAAAGGCATCCTTCAGATTTTGCTGAGTCTGTTCCACAAATTTCTGCTGCTCCGACAGACGTTGAACAACGGCCTGATGGTTGGCCCGCAGGGTTGCATTCTCCTCTTTGGTAAGAGTCAGTTGCTGTTGCAAGGCTACCGCCTGCTCTTTTTGCTCCGCAGCGGAAGCTTGTGCTATCTCAAGCCGGGCCTGCAGGCCGGTGATCGTGGCGACGGCATCGCGCTGACCTTTAAGCCATGCAACCAGCGCCCCTATGGCGAAGGCAGCGCCGACACCCAGGATCATGCCGATGCTATTCATATATCCGGTATTTGGTCTGGTGGTGAATAAGCGAATGTAGGAGTTTATTGCATAATTTCGGGATGATCAAACTTATCCCGATCCATGCAGAAAATCAAGGGAGTCATCTTCGATCTTGACGGCACTTTAGCCAATACCTTACCGCTGTGCATCCGGGCGTTCCGGGAAGCCGTCTCACCGCTGATACAGCGCCCTCTAACCGATGAAGAGATCATCGCCACCTTTGGCCCCTCGGAAGAAGGGACCATCAGGGCGTTGGCGCCCGATCATTATGAACAGGGAGTTTCGGATTACCTGCGTTTATATAAGGCCCATCACGGCATCTGTCCCCGGCCATTTGCCGGCATCCGGGAATTACTGAAGCTCCTCCGGGAAAGGGGTATTCGCATCGCAATGGTGACCGGGAAAGGGAAACATAGTACGATGGTTTCCCTGGAACAATTCGGCCTGCTGCCTTTTTTTGAGGTCATAGAGACGGGGGCGCCCCATGGTCCCCGGAAGCCGGAGGGCATCGAAGCGGTGCTGCACAAATGGGCGGACCTATCCCGGGAGGAGGTGATCTATGTAGGGGACGCCCCCAGCGATATCGAGGCCAGCCGGAAGGTGGGGGTGGCGGTCATTGCCGCCGCATGGGCCGAAACCGCTGAACCTGACAGGCTGAAAGAGCTGGAGCCGGATGAATTTTTTTATACCGTGGAAGATTTTACCGACTGGATAGAAGGGCAAATCTGAAAAATTTACTACATTTGCCGTCCCATTGCCCGATAGTATAATGGTAGTACGACAGATTCTGGATCTGTATGTCGAGGTTCGAGCCCTTGTCGGGCAACAAAAAGGAAAGTACAAAAGCCTGTAGATTAATCATTTACAGGCTTTTTCTTTTTTAACTTTTAATGTGTATTTTACGTCTTCGTTTTATTTAAAATATCACCTATGGAAACTATTTACTCTTCTTTTCAGGCTTTCCAATTGGGTCTTCTGCAAGTATTGATTACCGGCATAATTTTGTTCGCGCTCGGCTTCTGGGTAGGGGGCGCCCTGAAAAGTAAAAAACTCCTTCGTAAAATGGCCCGGATGGAAAGGAAGATCCGGGATCTGAACAGCGAATTATTATATAACCGAACATCATAGAAAGCCGGCAGGCGGCAGGATATCATTGGGATGTCCCCGCCGGCTGCCGGCTGGCTTCTCCCCCAATAAGCGAAGCCCCGGAGGCCGGGGCTCGCTGATCGAGTCTGCTGGTGTAGAGCATTAACTGACCGAAAGCAGGTAGCTTGGATTTAGACCCTGAAAGGGCCTAGGGCGCCCGGAATACCATTTTTGTACTTTGCACGGGCAATCCGTCAATGATCAGGGAGCAGATATAAATGCCCGGCGCCATTCCAAATCCATGATTGTATATTATTTCATTAAGTCCTTTCTTCAGGGGTACCTGTATGCGCTGGGCGATACGTCCATCCAGGGTGCTGATAAGCAACGATGTCCTGTCCGCAAAGATATCGGTGCCTGACGTGATGGCGATCATCGTCGATTCATCAAAGGGGTTGGGCCTGTTGGGCATCAGCTGAATTCCATAGTAATCAGGAGGCGAAGGGATCGGCGCCGTTGAATCCGGCGCCAGGTAAAGAGGCACCAGGGTGGTGGAAATGGTATACTCCGTAGAGAACTGGCTCTCTGTATTGTTGATATCCATCGCCGCGGCGCTGATATAGAAAGTAGTATTGGTGCCGTAGGGGACATCGATGGTATCGACGGTCGTGCCCGTGATGGTGTAGACGCTATCCCAATCATTGGTAGCCGAACGGACGGCTACCCGGTAGGCCTGGGGAGTGGCTGCTGAAAATTGTACCCGGACCTTGTTGGCCGTGACCAGGGAAGGTTTTAGCGTAATGGTATCAGGGCCCAGGGCCACCATGGCCAGGGAATTGGCGTTGACCACGGCATTTCGGGCGAGATAGTCGACGTCGACGTACAGGGAATCCTCGATGCCGTCATTATTCTTGTCCAGGCCCAGGCTATCCCTGATACTGTGCTGGCGGTCAATGGTGCCGGCTGCGGCGTTGCCATCCTCGTTGGCCTGAGTGAGCCGGACGGCCGTATAGTTAAGGGCAGAGAATGCCTGGTGGTCTCCTCCCCTCCCCGTCCTGTCCTCATCTTCCATGATCTGGAGGTTGGTCGGCACCTGCGCCAGGCTGCTTTGCATTTCCTTGTACTCCAGCTTGATATAGCGGGCCCATTGTTTGTACGGCGAATTAAAATCGCCTTTGGAAAAGATCCTCAGGTGTGTGCTGTCGATATTCCCATACCCGGGGCAGCCGGGAGCGGAGGCGGTATGCCCGCAGAAGATGCCCCCGGAGACGTCATTGTTATTAACGGCTTTTATACGGATGCGGGGAGTCTGGCTATTGAGGTAATTGGCGAACGCCTTGGCTCCGATGAGCCCCTGCTCTTCCCCGGTGTTGACGCAAAAAACGATGGTGTTACGGAAGGTATATTTACTCATGACCCTGGCCAGTTCCATGACCAGCGCCGTGCCTGTCGCATTATCCCCGATGCCAAAGGCATTCCCTAAGACATCACAGTTATTGCCGTTGCGGCTATCGATATGGCCTTCCACAATGATCAGTGATTTATTTGAGGTCTGGCTGCCGGGCAACACGGCTAAAACGTCGCTATGTTTGGTGATCGAAGGCGTAACGGTACAACCGTAATCGCTGGGAGAATAGTCAAATTGCAGATAGGCTACCCGTAACCTGTTGTCATTAGCTTTACTATACTGGACGAATTTGTTAAAGACCCAGCGGCGGGCAGCGCCGATACCCCTGGTGGTTGAATTGGTATCGGAGAACAGGTTCCTGTTTTGGAAACTTCGCAGGGCAAACAGGTCGGCTTTCAGGGAGTCCGGGGATATTCCCGTGGCGAGCCCGGCCGCAACGATAGATGGATTGGTGATCACGGAGGTGGCAGCATAACTGGAGGGGGTATAATTTCCTGCCAGGATATTTGCCACTTCGGTTGAAAGCACAGTTGGGTTGGTCTGGGCAAAGGTGTGTCCTGCCAACAGGAGGCCAATGACCGGCAACAAGGTTTTCATAAGATCCGGGTTGGGTTTGGATTAATGATTGTACAAAAAACGATGGCTCATGGGTCAGTCAGACCGGATAGAAACCCGGTCTTGAGCAAGACCTCCGGGCGACATAGCGGGACAAGGTCCGCTGGCCGAAGGCCCATCATTAATCAATCGGATGCAGAGGCTAAGTGCTCAGCGTTGCTGCATCCGATTGATTGTTGATTACCGATTGAATACCTTTCGCACAAACACCTGGTCCGGCAATACGATCTGTATAAAATATATCGAGACGGGAAGAGATCCCAGTGAACCGAGCTGCAGGGTATTGGCTCCTTTAAATCCTCCATATTCCGTCTGTCTCAGCAGCATGCCTTTACTATCCAGCAGCCGCAGGGAGATCTTTTCCGGCTGGGTAAGGTTAAGGTTGACGTTGATAACATCCTGGAAAGGATTGGGAGCTACTTCGACGACAGCGCTGCCGCCTGCAGGTCCGATGTTGATGACATTACTATAGGATGCGCCTCCGCTGAGGTCCGACATGACCAGCCTGTAATAGTTCGTCAGGCCCGCTATCGGGTGCGTATCCGTGAAAGAATGATTGGCCGTAGCACCGTTGCCCACTCCGTCCACACGTCCAATAGGGGTGAAGGAGCTTCCGTCCGAAGACCGCTCGACGGTGAAATAAACACCATTGGTCTCATTGGTGCCCGTCCAGTTGAGCACATTGCCTGCATCCGCATTCCTTCCGGTGAAGGAGGTTAGGCTGGTTGCCAGTACGGTAGCCATATTGATGGTATACGTATTGGCGGATCCCTGTTTGCCCGCAGCATCCATCCAGGCATAAGTAAAGGCCGTGGACATGACGTTGATATTAATAAATTTAACTCTTAGCAAGGCAGGGCTATAATTGGGGATCACGGTATTGTTGGTCACCAGGACGTTATTGTAATAGAGCTCTTCATTGGAAGGTATCTGGGTGATCACGGCTTTCTTACCGGAGCCCATCGTACCGTCTTCCGGGTCAGCACCGGCCAATGGCCCGGGGCTGGTGATGGTGCTAAACCCATTGAGGGTTACGGATGAGCCTACCGTCGGAACCGCGATATAATAGTTCTGTAAGGTGGCATTCGGCAGTTGTTCGATACCGAAGTCTATGCCGGTAATATTGCTGGTATAGGTGTCAAAGCTACGGGCAAGGGGAGATGTATTGGTCCAGTTCGACGGAAGAAGGGCTGCTACGGAACTGCCAAAGGTCCCCGCCGTGGTAGAGATCACCACCTGCATGCCCGTTGCATTCTGCGGACAGTTGTTCAGGGTATAAGTGCCGTCGGCATTAACAGGCGCAGACGCCAGTACCGTGCCCGAGATGGGGTCGATCAGGTTAGCATAGAGCAGGTTGCCGGCACTGGTACCCACCTCAGCATTGGTTGGTATCGTATTGGAAAAAGATCCTCCGGCGCTGCCGTCGGCGTCATCCCATACTTTACCCTTAACACTGATACAGGTCAGGGTGAGGGTCTGTGTGACCGTGTCATCGATCCCCCAGGCCCAGGTATTGATCAGACGGGCATTCCCGAAGTCATTACACTGGACGTTGTCCTTGTCGTTACGGGTGCCTCCATATACAACCGCAGGAGCCGGAACGGTCAGATACTGGTTGCCGTCCCCATTCCAGGCATGGGCGGGGGCTTTCTGTCCTACTATGGAATTATCATACCCAATGCCGGTGTAGTTGTTGTTATTGGCGGAATAGCCGTTGGTACCCGTAGTGCAATCATTCCCCACGCTGACTATCTTGGAGTCATCCCAATACAACTGCGTTTTAAGGGAGAGTACAGGCGCTACACCATCCACGCTAAATCCATTTACATTCAATTCCGCGTCATAAATAGGAATATTGATACGGCCCTTCCGGAAAGAGAAGGTTATCGGGAACGAAGTATTGGCTGGCACAGGGTTACCCAGGCCATCCTTACCATCCCAGACATAGTTGATGATACCGGGAGTCTGGTTGATCAGTTCGATAAACCGGTCGGCTGAGTTAGCCTGGTAGCCACTCGTACCGTTGAGGTCAAATAAGATATAGTAGTCCCCGGGCTGCGGCGCCTTAAACCGGACATTATAGGGCCCCGGTGGACAGCCCGCAATAGTGGGCGTCACCAGCGAAGGCGCCTGTGGCAATACACAGGGTGGCCAGAGGGTCGCGTCAGGCTGGTTCAGGAATACGTCGTAACCGCCGGAAAGGTAAGGGGGCACCAACTGTTGCAATACGATGGACCTACGGTCCTGCGGCCAGTTGCCGCCATTTATCACCCCAAAGCTGTTGAAGGCTACGATAAAGGTAAGAGGCTGAAACCCCGTTGCCGGGAAATATACTTTTACAACGACAGAGTCGGGGGTATAGGTATAAAACGAGGCGTTACTGGAAGAAAGGGGGTCCTGAATGTCGCTACTGGAAGGGTTATAAACGGAAAAGGCCCACTCATTACAGTGTACGCGGCCCTTATAAGTAGTAGTAACGCCGGCGACGGTTTGTGCAACTGTCATATCAAAATATTTGGAGAGCATGGACTCCTGGACATCATGTTTGGCGCCGCCGCTGCTGCTGCGATAGAAACTGACGGTATAATCTCCGTTCATGGACGGGGCAAAAGTAAGAGGGGTATAGCCCGCACTGGGACTCCCTCCGATATTGGGCCCAAAGAAGGCGCTCGACCAGGTGCTGATAAGACCCGCACCGGGCGTGGCGGTAGATGGAAGAAGAATAGGAACTCCTACCTGGTTGCCATTGGGATCATAAATCAGCATGTAAACGTCCTTATAG
>DATJJD010000058.1:0-28518 GCA_035492545.1 Puia sp. | reverse complement strand
AAAATTTACAAAAATGTCAGACATCGCTACAAGGGTTAAAAAGATCATCGTTGATAAGTTAGGCGTAGAAGAGGCCGAGGTGACTAATGAAGCTTCCTTCACTAATGATCTGGGTGCCGACTCTCTGGACACCGTTGAATTGATCATGGAGTTTGAAAAAGAGTTCAATATCTCCATTCCGGACGAACAGGCTGAGACTATCACTACTGTAGGTCAGGCAATTGCTTACCTGGAAGAGCACGCTAAATAAGCACAGAACTCCGGTTGGCTGCAATAAATTCGTTGGATCCGCCTTTTCAAGCAACCTGGCTTAGGAGGCGGATTTATCCTTAAACTACCTGGGAAGTCCTATATTGTCCTATATGCAATTGAAAAGAGTTGTTGTTACAGGTATCGGTGCGTTAACACCGATAGGGAATAATTTGAACGATTACTGGAAAGGACTGCTAGAGGGGGTATCCGGTGCCGATCTGATTACCCTATTCGATGCTTCTAAATTCAAGACCAGGTTTGCCTGCGAACTGAAGAATTTCGATCCGCTGCAGCACCTGGAAAAGAAGGAGGCCCGTAAAGTAGATCGGTTTACCCAGATTGCCCTGGCTGCCAGCGATGAAGCCGTAAGAGATTCCGGTATCGATAAGAATACGATGAACCCCGATCGCATCGGGGTCGTATTTGCCAGCGGTATCGGCGGTCTGATAACCTTCCAGGAAGAAGTGATCAATTTCGCCAAAGGAGATGGGACACCCCGTTTCAATCCTTTTTTCATTCCCAAGATGATCCTGGACATTGCCGCGGGCCATATCTCTATGCGACATGGCTTTCGCGGCCCGAACTTTGCCGTGGTAAGCGCCTGCGCCTCTTCAACCAATGCTATCATGGAGGCTTTTAACCTGATACGTCTGGGCATGGCCGACATCATCCTCAGCGGCGGCTCCGAAGCCGTTGTCAGCGAGGCCGGTGTAGGCGGTTTCAATGCTATGAAGGCGCTCAGCGAGCGGAATGACGATCCGAAAACAGCCAGCCGTCCTTATGATAAGGACCGGGATGGATTTGTGATGGGAGAAGGCGCCGGGGCCCTGGTCCTGGAAGAACTGGAACATGCCAAAGCCCGGGGCGCACGGATCTATTGCGAGATTGCCGGTTGCGGCGCTACGGCTGACGCACATCATATAACGGCTCCCCATCCGGAAGGACTGGGCGCCAAGAACGTTATGTTCGCTGCCTTACGCGATGCCGGTATGAAACCGGAAGACATCGATTATATTAATACACATGGCACTTCTACCCCCCTGGGCGACAGCGCCGAGGTAAAAGCTATCATGGATGTTTTTGGAGAGTATGCTTATTCGGTGAACATCAGCTCTACCAAGTCCATGACAGGCCATTGCCTGGGTGCGGCGGGGGTGATCGAAGCTATCGCGTGCGTGATGAGCGTCTTACATGACGAGATCCCGCCCACGATCAATCACCTGACGGACGACCCCGACCTGGATCCGCGGCTTAACTTCACCTTCCTGAAACCACAACAAAAGAAAGTCCGGGCAGCCTTAAGCAACACTTTTGGATTTGGCGGCCATAATGCCTGCGTTATCGTAAAAAAGTACCAGGCTTAAGAACCGGGCTACCTGCTGACCTGCATCTGCTGCCGGGATAATCCGCTGGGGAATACTCCCTTGTGTTTTGTCTTTGCAAGTTTGCCGGCAGAGATCTTATTTATTTTTTATCGGATCGAAAAAAATTGTAGATTGTTAGTGTGGGAATCCTGCAACGTATCATAAAGGGCGATGCCGCGGTCGCCTCTTTTAAAAGGCAGCTTCGTAATGTGCTGGGGTTTACCCCGGGCAAGGCAGTGTTATATCAGACAGCCCTCACCCACCGGTCCGTAAAGGATGGGTCGGATGAGAACAACGAAAGACTGGAATACCTGGGGGATGCCATCCTCAGCGCCATCATCGCCGACTTCCTCTTCAAAAAATATCCCTATAAAGAAGAAGGTTTTCTCACGGAGATGCGGAGCAAGATGGTGAACCGCAACCAGCTCAATGACATCGCCATCAAGATGGGCCTGAAGAAGATCAGCAATTTCAACAAATTCGACAGCAGCCTGAAGATGAGCCAGATCTTCGGCAATACCCTGGAAGCCATCGTCGGCGCCATCTACCTGGACAAAGGTTTTGACAAGACCCGTCAATGGGTAATCGAAAGGATCATCCAACCCTACCTGTTCCTGGACGACCTGGAAAACCTGGAGATCAACCACAAAAACAAACTCTACGGCTGGGCCAATAAGAATGGAAAGAACCTGGAATTCGAAACCCTCGACGAGAGACTGGAAGGAGGGCGCAGACTGTTTACCGTTGGAGCCGTCGTTGACGGGGCCCTGTTAGCCCAGGGGAAAGCCTATAATAAAAAAGACGCCAGCCAGATAGCAGCCCAGTTAGCCCTTGATAAGCTGGGACTCAATAAGATAGACACGGGAGAAGAAACGGTCTGACCGGAGGAGCCAGCCTCCGTTTTACAAATTTATTTATAGCTTTTCTTGCAAAGTAGTAGTTTTATTTCTACTTTTATCCACTATTACCTCCATCCACGAAAAGCGTCTATTCCCGACGCAGCAGTACCCAATATTCCTTTTTTTTAAAACTCTCATTGACGCCGGCAAATGCTGATAGGCTTGCCTTGTCTCCCCCTGATCCAATTCACCTTTTCGAAACCTGCATTGAATCCACTTGACTATGGTTTACCCAAGCGAAACTTGGTTCGCTGGACGAAGTCCCATCATTAGCCGATTGCGCTGATGGGCTAAATTCCAGAGAGCCCTGAAGCGCAATTCAGCGAATATTTGTTCGCTGACGCGTCTGAACCACATTCAATTATTTTAACATTTGTGAACATGAAAAAAATTTACTCTTTAACAACCCTCTCGCTCGCTGTTACCCTTTTGATCAACTCGGCTTCGGCCCAAACGTACACCGGTGGCACTTATACCGCGGTGCGCAGCAAAGACTGGCATGTGACTTCCGGAATCAATGCCTGGGACCCTAACGGCGAACCATCCGCTGATTGCAAAAATTGTAAGATCATCATCAATCCCGGCGTCACCGTCAACCTTAACCTTCATGTCGTGCTGGAACAATCCTCCACCCTCATCATCGGGGCGGCCAATTCTACGGATGCGGCGATACTGAAGGTTGTCGGCTCCGGTGCCGGTGTTACCGACTTTACCTCCGCCAACAACGTCATCGTCCTGAACGATGGCATTAATCCCGTGAGCAACATTGTTCTGGCCAGCACCACCGCCACCTTGGACGGCTCCGGTGGAACCAGCGATTATGACGGCATCTTTACCACGTTCCCCAGCAATCCCGTTAACTATTATAAAAAAGTAGGGACTGGTCACGCCGCTTTTTCGGGTACCACGGTAGCTGACCAGGGTATGGTTACCACACAAACCATGTCCGGTGTAAAAACGCTGTCCGGAGATGGCGCCCTCCCGGTCATCTTATCCCAGTTTGATGCAGCGCTGGACGGCAAACAAGTAGACCTCACCTGGACAACAGACCAGGAAGTCAACTCCGACCATTTTGCGATCCTCCACAGTGCAGACGCAGGTGCTCACTGGCAGTCACTGGGAACAGTAGCCGCCCGGGGTAACTCTTCCACGGCTGCCCATTATTCCTTTAGCGATGTCAACCCGGCTGCCGGGACCAACGAATATCGTCTCCAATCCGTCGACCGCGACGGCGCATCCACGTATTCCGAGATCCGCACGGTCCGTAACGGCCTCATCGGCAGCGTCAGCATCTTCCCCAACCCCGCCAAAGATTATGTCAATATCTCCCTGAGCGGTAACGACAATGCAACGGGCAACCTCAGCATTCGCCTGATCAGCCAGGCCGGACAGCTACTGGTCGAAAAGAAAGTGAATAACACCGGCGGGATGACGGTATCCCTCCCTGTGAGCAGCTATCCCCAGGGCAATTACCTGGTCCAGGTCATTGGCGCAGATGGATCACAGCAGATCAGCAAAGTCTTTATTTCCCGGCAGTAAAGAGACTTATATAATAAAAAAGCCTTGTCGTCAGACAGGGCTTTTTTATTATATACAAAATAAATAGCAGGCATTGGGAGTTAATAGCCTGATCCAATATCCTGATGAACCCATGAGTATCCACCATCCTTCCTTCCGGAAAACAGCCTGCCTGACGATGTGCGTAGGATGGATGCTGCATTTTACTTCCTTTTCCCAGTGCCTGAACAATATGGCTACCCGGTCTTATGATACCGTCCTCACCGGCATCGGCTATGGCAACTACCAGGTGCAATTCCCGAAATGGAGCCTTGATGATGGATTGCTGGCCTCCGTAAAGATAAATGCCCGGGTGTCGGCCCATTATAAATTTACTATGAAGAACAGGGATGTCACCCCCAGCACCTATTCCTTATGGGTAGGCCGGGAAGACCTGATCAGCAGCGTGGCCATGAACCATGACTATGATAATATTACGGAGCAAAAGATAGGAGTTTTTCCAATGGATGCCGGAGCTGAGGTGTCGGAAGGTCCCTTCCTTTTCCTGGATAATTACGTCAACACGGATAGTATTTCGGACAACACCGCCCCCTTCCTGGGACCTGGCAACGTCAGCTTTTCCTATTCACCCGCTACGTATTCGACCCTTCATACCAATAATAATTCCAGCTATTATTATAGCGCTGCCGTCCAGGATACAGTCGTTTTCTCCCTTACCTACCTCTACTGCCGGTCGGGAGGGGTGCTGGCTACGGACCTGACCCATTTTTCAGCGAGGCTGCAAGGCCCTGCTACCATACAGGTAGCCTGGTCTGTTGCCGGCGAGCAGAAAGACCGGCAATACCAGGTGCAGCGGAGCCGGGATGGACAGCATTTTACGACGATAGGCATCGTGCCGGCAGCAGGCAGCGACGGGGCTCCGGCGACCGGCGGTCCGGCCGACTACACCTATAATGACCTTCTTCCGGGAGAAGGGACGGGGAAATGGTATTATCGTCTATTGATCACCGAAGCCGGCGACAGTAGCTATTCAACGATAAAAGAGGTGACGGTAAGGGGGAATACAGAAGGCCGGGGCCTGACCGTCTATCCCAGTCCTGCCGATGATTTTATAGAGGTGACCGTTGATCCGGGTTTGGGCTCCGGAGCGGGCTGGCGAATAGAGCTCATTGCTCCGGATGGCAGAAGTATACAAAATGGCAATTATTTGTCATCCAATAATATACATATAGATTTTAAACACAGATTACCCGCAGGGGTTTATTTTGTGCAAGCGATGGATTTGCGGGGAGATCAACGGTACATACAAAGATTCGTCAAACGCTGAATTACATCATATACTTTCCTTATTTATTCATTAGTAACCCTTTATCGTATATTTTCTACCAGCCTTCCTGTTAACACCAGATTAAAATAGTAAACATACTTAGGAGAAATAAAATAAAAACCATCCGATTGTAGTTATATACTTATCCAAGCCGGGTGGAACCCGGCTGTGAACGAGGCCCTTCCTAGGCCGAAGTTCACAGACATTAATGCGTATTCACGGAAAGGATTATATTTCCTGGAATCCTTGACGGGAATACATTTAATCCAATTTTAATTTGTTCCTATGAGGCCGCGTAGAATCCAATTATCCGGGTGGGCCACTACCTTGTTAAAACTGTTGATCGGTGCTTCATTCTTAGTGCCGCGTGAATCTGTTGCGCAATGCCCCAGTGGCTTTGGCGTCCAAACTGTTACCTACTCTTCCACGCTTTCGGGAAGTGGCAGCGACGCTTACGATATTTCTCTTCCACAATATTTTTCTTCCTCCGGGTACACGCTGATCGGTGCATCCGTCAATGTATATCTTACTACCACGGCAACGGTGACGTTTCAAAATGGCGGCACCACTACACAATCTTTTAACCCCGCTGTGGGGCGCAGTGATGATGTCACCATGAACGGAGTCGACATCACGGGAGGAAACGGCAGCTCCAATTTACCCCATACTAACCTGGGTGTAGCGGGCAGTCCCACGGATACCAAGACCTATTCGGGGGTTTCTGTCTTTAATAACTATAATATCATCAATTATTCTATCGATAATTCCGATCCGAGCCTGAACGATTTTCAAGGTACGGGTGGGATAGCGTTTCACTATACCACCGCTACCTATGTCAACTTTGTGCCTACGGTCGTGACGAATAACCCGATTGTCACCGATAATTTTACTTTTTCCGTTACCTATACTTTTTGTCAGCCGACTTCCCTCTCCTCCAATATTATTACGTTTACAGCTACCCGGGAGAACGATCAGACGGCCGTCCTCAACTGGATGGTGGAGAATGAGGAGGCGGGCCGCAAGTATAATGTGGAAGTCAGCACCGACGGAGTTAATTTCACTGCTTTTGCCACCCTGCCTTCGGACCCGTCCAGCGCGGATGCTACCTATTCCGATCATTACTCCATTCAACAGGGGACGAGGGGAAAATTATTTTTCAGGGTCCGGCAGATCAATATCAACGGAGAATCCGGCTATTCTCCCGTACGGACCATCGACCTCAACACCGGCACAGCCTCAGGGTTCTCTATCTATCCCAATCCGCCCAGCGATTATCTCAACCTGGTATTCCCTTCCAGCGGTCAGGGTTGGCAGGTTGACATCCTCTCTGCGGATGGCAGCCTGGTACAGCGGAATTATTATAGCAGCACCAACACCGGCCGGCTCAACTTCCAGCGGAAACTATCAACCGGCACTTATTTTACCCGGGCGACGGACCTGCAGACGGCTCAGAGTTATGTCGCTCCGTTCGTAATACATTAAATCAAGATCCATGCAGCGTTATTTTACCCCTTTTATGGCCTTGATCCTTGTTGTCATCAGCGCAGCCTCCGTTAACGCCCAGGCGAAAGTCTCCTGGGGAGAAGAGTTTAAGCTGCATAAAGGCAGCACCGACCTCTCCGTCCTCTATGCCGATAAGTCGGGTGTCTACCTGGTGGAATCCCACGAGGCGATGAAAAGTTATTTCGTCCTGGGCTATACACTGCGGAGATCCGGCACGCTGGTGAAACTGGATGCCTCGATGGCCGAACAGTACCGGAATGATTTTGATAAGGAATTAAGAGGAAAAGAATACGACCGGCTCTTCCTCATCCGGGACAAACTCTATCTCTTTGCCACCGACTACTCTAAAAAAGAAAACTCCCTCTATCTGTATGCCGCCGAGATCGATAAGAATTCCGGCAACCTCAAAGGCGACTGGCAGCAGATCTATGCCTGGGAAAAGATTGATAAAAAAGAGAAGATAGATTATAATATAACGCTGAACAGTGACAGTTCCCGGGTGGTGCTGACAGGGACTTATACGGGCAAGACCGAGAACCGGTACGAGATAAAGATGATGGATGCCAACCTGCATCCCGTAGGAAAGCCCCTGAATATTTCCAATGAATTCGACCCCAAGACCTTCCAGGTACAGGACTTTGTATACACCCCCTCAGGTAATGCCATCCTGGTAGGCCGTATTTATGAATATGAGGAAGGGAAAAAGAAGAAGGATAAGAACCTCCTGTTCAGGAATTATAATATCCGTATCTACGACGAAGCGGGGACTATGAAAAAGGAGCTGGTGACGGACATCGACGGCAAATACCTCATCACGGGGAAAATGATCTCCCTGAAGAATGAACTGGTGCTGGCAGCTTTCTACAGCAATGAGAAGAAGAAGAAAGAGATCAATGGAATGCTGGTGCAGCGGATAGACCCGGCCACCGGAAATATCCTGCTGACGGCTAAAAAAGAACTGAATACCTCCCTTATCACGGAAGTAGAGGAAGATGACGATGATAAGAAAACTAAAAAGAAGGACAAGGACGACGACGAGGATGGCCTCGCGGCGGACCTGATCTTCCGGAATGTGTACGTGACCCCGGACAATGGCCTTGTCATTCTCGCGGAAAAGTACAGCCGCCGGATGGTGACCAGCTCTACCTATACGCCCGGATACGGAGGTAATGCCAACGGATCCTGGTCTACTACCACCTATATGCGCTACGATTGTGGGGATATCTACATGGGTAAGGTTTCGGGCGCCGGTAATATCGACTGGCTGCACGTGCTGCCGAAAAGCCAGACCGAATCGATACCCGTTGGAAGATCGGGACCTTCGATTGCTCCGGGCGCCTATGCGTACAGCTTCTTCGAGCCGGACAACAATATGCCCTTTTATTCGGGTTTCAGCTGCCTGGCCGGCAGAAACACGCTGCATATCTTCTTTAATGATGCGGATAAAAACGCGGATATACTACAACCGGGCAAGAGAATCAAGAAGGTGGCCTCCTTTGGTAAAACCTCCTGTTTCCTCCTGGACCTGGACATGGCCAGCGGCAAATACACCCGTAAAGTGCTTTACAGCAATAGAGATATTCCTACTTCCATGCCCAGACTGGGGGCCATCCTCAGCAATACATTGTACCTGACAGGTAAGGAGGACCGGATGTTCGCCAAGACAAAAATTGCGGTTGGTAAGATTGTCTGTGCGGAGTAACCGATAGGGTTGGATCCTATCTGCGATATCACTTTGCAAGTGGACGGACTATGATTTTAAGTCCTTTCTCTCCATACACAATTCTATCAGCACCCCATTGGTGCCTTTAGGGTGCAGAAAACAGATGAGCTTGTTATCGGCCCCTGGCTTCGGAGTGTCGCTGAGCAGGGTAAATCCGGCTGCGGAGAGCCGTTGCATTTCCGCATGGATGTCGGCTACCTCGAAGGCGATATGATGCATGCCTTCTCCCTTTTTTTCTATATAGCGGGCGATGACGCTATCAGGGGCTGTACCCTGCAGCAATTCGATCTTGGTGTTTCCTTTTTGAAAGAAGGCGGTGGTGACCTGTTCGCTGTCGACTTGTTCTGTCTTATAGCAGGGGGCGTTGAGGAGTTGTTCGAATAAGGGGATGGAAAGGTCCAGGTCTTTGACGGCGATGCCGATGTGCTCGACTTTCTGCATGCGGGAGTTTTTGTAAAAATAGGGCTAATTTTGTAGTATGCTCAAGCTCCCTATCTATCTGGACTATAACTCCACCACCCCCTGCGATCCACGGGTAGTGGAAGCCATGCTGCCCTATTTCACGGAGAAATTCGGCAACGCGGCCAGTCGTACCCATTCCTTCGGGTGGGAAGGGGAGGAGGCGGTGGAGTATGCCCGGGAGCAGATAGCGAAGCTCATCGGCGCCGAACCCAAAGAGATCATTTTTACTTCCGGGGCCACAGAGGCGGATAACCTGGCGATCAAAGGGGTATTCGAACTCTATGCCGGTAAGGGCAATCATATCATTACGGCTGCGACGGAACATAAGGCGGTGCTGGATACCTGTCACCACATCGAGAAAATGGGCGGGGAAGTCACGTATCTGCCGGTTGACCGGGAGGGGTTGATCGACCTCTCCGAATTAGAGGCTGCCATCCGGCCCACTACCATCCTCATCTCCATTATGTACGCCAATAATGAGATCGGCGTGATCCAGCCCATTGGGGAGATCAGCCGCATCGCCCGGCAGCATGGGGTCCTCTTCTTTACGGATGGGGCGCAAGCAGTGGGGAAAGTGGGGGTAGATGTCAACCGGGACGGCATCGACCTGTTGGCCCTGAGCGCGCATAAGATCTATGGCCCGAAGGGGGTGGGCGCCCTGTATGTGCGCCGGAAAAACCCCCGGGTAAGGCTCTCTGCGCAGATGGATGGGGGCGGCCATGAGCGGGGGATGCGCAGCGGCACGCTGAATGTCCCTGCGATTGTGGGTTTTGGGAAGGCGGCTGAGTTATGCCGGTTGGAGATGGAGGCGGATAACCTGCGTATCGCTGCGCTGCGGGATAAGCTGGAAAACGCACTGCTGGAAATAGAACAGTCCTGCATCAATGGCAGCCGGCGCCATCGTCTCCCCCATACCACCAATTTCTCTTTCCGGTATGTGGATGCGGAAGGCCTGATCACGGCGGTCAATAAGTCAATAGCCCTGTCTTCGGGGTCGGCCTGTACTTCGGCTTCCCTGGAACCTAGTTATGTGCTGAAGGCGCTGGGACTGGATGATGCATTGGCGCATAGCTCCTTACGGGTTGGTCTGGGACGCTGGACTACGGAAGAAGAGGTAAATTATGCTATAAAAGAGCTAAAATCGGCGGTAATCCGACTTAGAGGGCTGAGTCCTCTATGGGAACAATACCTGGAAGAGAAAAGAGCAGGAGTAATAAAGGGATGATTATAAGGCGAATAGAAGAGGTGAGTGGGTAGATTTAATTATATTAATAAATTTATTATATGAATATATAATAAATTTATAATGTTTTACGGCCCCCTAAATAAAAATTCTTTTTATCGGTGAAAAGGCGTCCTCCGGAAAGAAAAAAAAGAGACCTGAATGGAAGGGCTAACCCGCGAAGCGGTATTGGGACTGGCTTAAATTAAAAAACCCGCCTTGGAGGGGCGGATCTTTCATGCAGTTGGTTTCGGTTAAATTTCTTTGTACCTGAACCTAATATTTTTTTGACAGGATGGTTATTTCTATACGAGCATGCGAATATAAGTATTCCTTTCATTCGAGTGCATTTTTCCGCTCATCAAATTTAAGTATTTTTCCACATTTAGTTATTTATAATATATTTAACAGAGCCTGAATAATAAACGACGGCAACATTAATCGATCAAATAAAACGTTATACGCATGCAGGAAAAATTATAACGCTTATTTTCGTATTTATGTGGGCAGTTTGCAAAAAAGAACTCCGTCAATTTTTTAGTAGTCTTACCGGTTATATCGCCATTATCGTTTTCCTGTTACTCAACGGGCTCCTTTTATTTGTATTTCCCGGTACGGATATCCTGGCTTTTGGCTATGCCACCCTCGACAAATTCTTTGAACTGGCCCCCTGGATCCTTTTGCTGCTGATCCCCGCCATCACCATGCGCAGCCTGGCCGATGAATTCCGCATGGGTACCTTCGAGATCTTACAGACTACTCCCCTGAGCCGGGTGCAGTTGGTGGGAGGAAAATACCTGGCCAGTCTCATCGTAGTGGTAGTGGCCCTGCTGCCTACCCTCCTCTATTTTATATCCATACAACGTCTTTCCGGGCAGGGCGGCATCGACACCGGCGCCACCATCGGCAGTTATATCGGCCTCTTTTTCCTTTCCTCTGTATTCACCGCCATCGGCATCTGCTGCAGCAGCTTCACCGGCAATGCCGTAGTGGCTTTTATCGGGGCGGCCTTTGCCTGCTTCCTCCTCTACAGCGGATTCGGCGCCGTCAGTCAACTGCCTGTTTTTGCGGCAGGAGCCGACTATTATATAGAGATGATAGGGATCGACTTTCACTATCGCAGCATCAGCCGGGGTGTCATCGATACCCGGGACCTGGTCTATTTTTTAAGTGTGATATTTTTATTTTTAAGCCTGACCAGCCGCAACCTGGCGAAGCGCCTGGCCAAACGGTAGCATATTGTAGCATATATATGAAAAGACTATTCTCCTCAAAATACGGATGGCTGGCCCTCATCGTCCTGCTGGTCCTGATCAACCTGGCAGCGGGCCATTTTCATTACCGGCTGGACCTCACCCAGGAAAAAAGATATACCCTAAGCCCTGCTACCCGTACCCTGCTGAGCAAGCTGGACGACGAGGTCGAAGTGGACTTTTTCTTACAGGGAGACCTGAAAGCAGGGATCCGCCAGTTGTCAAAGAACAGCCTCGAACTACTGCAGGAGTTTAATGAATATTGTGACGGAAAGATCCGGGTGCGCACCATCGACCCCCTCACCACCCTGGATGATTCGGCAAAGGTTGTATTTCTGGACTCCCTCCGGAAAATAGGCATCCAGCCGAAGACCCAGGTGGCTCAGTCCAAAAAAGGGGAGGAGCAGAGCCAGCGCATCGTCATCCCGGGTGCCATCCTGAAATATAAAGACAAGATCTACCCGGTGGACCTGCTGAAAGGAGTACAGGTAGGCCGCGAAGGACAGCCGGAAGAACAGCTGTATACCAATGCGGAAACATTACTGGAATATAAGTTCGGCAGTGCGATCGATAAGATCACCCGTAAACAAACGCCCGCCATCGGGTATGTACTGGGCAATGGAGAACCCCTGGATTTCCGGGTTTACAACCTTATCCAGGACCTGCGGGCGAGCTACCGGTTCGGAGTGCTGCGGTTGGACAGCGTCGCGCTGATCCCCCACGAGTACGATGCCCTGGTCATCGTAAAACCTACGGAGAAGTTTACCGACCGGGAGAAATTGACCCTGGACCAATATGTTATGCATGGAGGCAAACTGATCTGGGCCATCGACCAGCTGCACGCTGAGATGGACAGCCTCCGCCAGGACCATGAAGTCACCGCTTATGACCGGGGACTGGAGCTGGAAGATCTTTTCTTCCGCTATGGCGTGCGGGTGAACCAGGACCTGGTGGAAGACCTGCAATGCGCCTCGCTCAACCTGGTAGTAGGCATGCAGGGCGACAAACCGCAGATCGAACTGCTGCCCTGGCCCTATTTTCCCCTGCTGAACGGCAGCCTTAGCCATCCCATTTCCAAAAACCTGGATCCCGTCTATTCCAGGTTTGCCAATTCAGTGGATACGGTAAAGGCCCCCGGGATCGAAAAGACCGTGCTGCTGCAGAGCAGCGATAACGGGAGAACGATCAGCACGCCGGCCCTCATCTCTTTTGAGAGCATGAAGCAGGCCAGCGACCGGCAGCTATTTTCCAAACCCCATATCCCCGTAGCCTGGCTGCTGGAAGGGAAATTCAGCTCCCTCTTCGCCAACCGTATCGGGACGGCTACTGCCGATAGCCTGGCCAACTATTACAAACAACCTTTTCTGCCGGCGGCCCAAGGCTCTTCAGGAGTCATCGTCATCGGGGACGCGGACATCGTCATGAATGAGGTGACCCGGGAGGGACCGCTGCCCATGGGGTTGAACAAGGATAATAATTACACGTTTGCCAACGAAGATTTTATACAGAATTGCGTTGAATACCTGGTGAACCCTTCCCGCATCCTGGAGACCCGTTCCAAAGACTATACCCTGCGGCTGCTGGACCCGGCCAAAGTGGAGGAGGGGCGCACTTTCTGGCAATTCATCAACATCGTATTGCCCCTGCTGCTGGTAGTGGTTGGCGGATACGGGTACCAGTTAGCGAGGAAAAGAAAATTTCAGCAGGCGTAGAGCCGCCGGCCAGCGAACGGTGGGACCGCCGCCGGCCGGTCTTGCCCGCTTAATTCAACTTCCCCTGTTGCGCCTCCTGTTTCATTTGTTCATTGGCGCTGATGCCTACTTCCACCCGACGGTTGAGCGACCGGTTGGCATCCGTCGTATTGGGAACTTTCGGCTGGGTCTCTCCATACCATTTAATATCCATACGGCTGGTGGAGACGCCTTTGGACTGGAGGAATTCACTGACGGAATAAGCCCTTTTCTTCGATAGTTCCATGTTGTATTCAGCTGAGCCCGTATTGTCCGTATGCCCTTCGATAAGGATATTCGTCTCCGGATATTTTATAAAGACGCCGGCCACTTTTTCAAGGTTCACCTTAGCCGCTTCACTTAAGGCGCTGGAGTTGATCATAAAAAGCAAGCCAGAGTTGAAGGTCATATTGATCCCTTCGCCGACCCGTTGTACCTGCGCATCCGGTACCGCCTGTTTGATCTCCTGTGCCTGTTTGTCCATATGATGGCCGATGAGATAACCCGCTCCTCCGCCCACGGCAGCTCCGATCAGGGCGCCGAAAACGGAGCTTTTACCTCCTCCCCCGATCAGGGCCCCGGCGGTTGCACCTGCCGCAACGCCAATGCCCGTTCCCTTTTGTGTATTGTTGGCGCTCTTACAGTTCGTTAACAGGACAGCGATGACCGCCGGAATTAAGATGATTCTTTGGTGTTTGCTCATGATGGTGTTTTTTAGGTTAGCGACAAATGGAAGCCTGGACCAGGTCGATGTTGATATCCTTCATACCCGCCTCCTGGGAGGCCCGGATACTATTGCAAAGCGCTTGCCTGTCCGTATTGTCGATCTTTTTTCGAAGGAGGTCGGCATTGTCCGTACCATATTTCTTCTGGTATAATTTGATCAGGGTGATGGTCCTGGCCTTCCAGGTATCTGCGTCACTTTTTCCTTTTGCGATCGCCTCATCATAATTGCCGATAGCAGTAGACAAATTTCCCGCTGCTACATTGATGTCTCCCCGTTGCACGTAAAAGTTCAGGTTGCTGTTGTCCATGAAAATGGCCTGGCCGATATGTTGCAGGGCGTCCGTATACAACTGCTGCTTCATCTCGGTCTCGGCAATTTTTGCATAAATAGTAGCCCGCTGGGGGACGTTGCGGTTTTTTCCTGTAAGGGCTGTAATGGCATTGAGGTCTGCCTTCGCCTGATCGGTCATGCCCAGGGCCAGCTCCGCATTGGCCTTTTCAAAAAGGTTATCCAGGCTGGCAGTATTGATCTTCAGCCCGGCACTGGCAGCGGCCAGTGCATCGTTGTATTGCTGCAGACCATTCAGGGCCGCGGCCTTGCCGGCATATGCCTTTTCCTTTGCATCATAGGCATCGCATTTTTGCAGCACTTTGTTGAAATTATCCAGTGCGGCGCTGAAATTCCCCGCTTTGTTCTGAGACTGGCCGCTATTGATAAGATCATAGCAGCTATTGGACATGGTGACCAATCCGCTCTTGCATTGACTGGCTATAATAGAGAGGATAACAAGGCTGAGTACAGAGATGGATGTTTTCATGGTATAATTATGGCGCGAAATTATGAATATTTCCTATATATGTCAAAATTGGATGATTTCGTGTGGATTCTTTCCATGACCGTGTCGAATCAGTGCATAGGTGTGCCGTTGGGGGAGGAAGGCATTAAAATGCTTGTTTTATTTTCACTGCATGAAACCCAACCTGACCTACCGTAATCTCTTCTGGAGAATGTTATTCCTTTATTTTCTTTTCATAGCCTACCAGATCCTTCATTCGGATTATTTATTCACCGACGAAGCTTTTATGCTCTGGCATCAGGCAGATCACCACACGGTCTTTACGCTCTTCCATACGGAAGGCAGGGCCTTGACGGGATGGCTGGAACAATGGCTTTTTGAAGCCGGCGGAACAGCGGCGAATGTCAAATACATACGTCTGCTATCGCTGGGGGAATGTGTGCTCACCCTCATCTTTCTTTTCCTTATGCTGCGCCGGTGGCAGCAGAAAGGAATGGAGATCAGTGATGCGCTGATCTATGCTACGGTAGGTTTTGTGGCCGCCTCCCTTTCCACGACCATCTGTATAGGCTGGGCCGTCTGTACGGAGATCTTTATTCCTACCCTGCTCAGCCTGGCGGCGGGCTGGATATTATATGAGGCGGTGGGGGCTTCAACCGGGGAGGGGCTGAAAGAAGGGGCGCCCGTTAAGATTGCTACCCTGACCTCGTTATGTGTCATAGGACTGGGAGTGGCGGCGCTGTTCTTTTACCAATCTCCTTATCCTTTCCTGTTATTGCCTTTCTATTTTCTCTTCCTCACCCGGAAGGACGGTAAGCTCAGCAAGCCGGTCATCGTTGGGCTGGTCTATTATTTTGTTATCCTGGTAGTCTATTTCGGACTCTTTTCATACTGGCTGAAGGCATCGGGAGTAGTGGCTGCCGACAGGACAGAGCTGGCCTTCAAACCGCTGGACCGGCTTTCTTTTTTCTTCTCCTTTCCCCTGAACCAGGCTTTTAACGGGAATGCTTTTTTTGATGCCCGGAGTATTCTTTCGCAGGCCGTATTCCCGGTGCTGTTCCTGGCGTGGGTAGTGCTGACTTTTTATAAGAGCCGGCGGAGCCAGGCCGTGGACAAGGACCAACGGCCGAAGACCGGCGGGCGCATCCGCTACCTGCTGGGCATGCTGGCTTTCTGGATCCTGGGCTATCTCCCCTTGCTGATAGCGCAGGAGAGTTTTGGTCCCTATCGTACCATGCTGGTGCTGAGCGTAATGGTTTTCCTCATGCTGGCGGATACCGTGTTGCTGCTGATACCCTCCCTCCGGATGGCGATCGTTTTTGTCCTCATCGGGGTCATGCTGGTCGCCGGGGCCTATCACTATAAAGTATACCTGGCGGATCCGCTGACAAAAGAATACCAGGCCATCAGGACCGCAGTTCGGGAAGGTTATACGGATCGTACCCGGGAAGTGGTGTTCATTCGCGCCAGCGACCATGGATTCGAGCATAGCCTGGGGATCGGCAGCTTTAAAGATGAGTTTGGCATGCCGTCGACCAATAAGGATTGGACGCCTGAACCTTTGCTGAAACAACTGGTGTATGAGCTGACGGGCAACCGGCAGCAGGCGGCCGCGCTGAAAGTAAGCCAATACGCTACTATGGAAGAGTGGAAGGCAGCCGGCAGCCAGGCAAGCCCGAAGGATGCGGCAACCCGTGAAGCCGGACAGCCGGGATCGACGGATCAGAAAACGGCCGGCCAGACCAACCGGCTGACCCCGGAGTCATGGGCGGACAGCACAGTATTACACCGGGACAGTATTTTGTATATCAATGCTCCCAAACTGTTAAATGACCTGAAATAGGTAAAAGGGAGGGCATTGAAATAGCAGGGGGTTCGTACCTTTGGCTATCAATCAGGTATATGGATCGTTCGGAGATAACGTATTTAACCTTTGGAATTGTTTTGCTGCTGGCGGTGATATTTGACCTGGGTTTGCTGAGCAAGAAAGGAGCTACCGTCTCTATCAAAAAAGCGCTGTTTCAGACGGCCTTTTGGGTGGGTCTGGCCCTGGCTTTTTTTGCCTTTCTCTGGTATGAGAATGGTCATAAGATGGCCCTGGAATACCTTAGCGCCTACCTGATGGAATGGAGCCTCAGTGTAGACAATATCTTTGTTTTTATCCTCATCTTTTCGTTCTTCCGGGTCAAACCGGCCTATTATGGCCGGGTGCTGCTGATCGGGATCCTGATGGCCATCATCCTGCGGATCATTTTTATCACGGTAGGCATCGCCCTGGTAACAAAATTCCATTGGCTGCTGTATATCTTCGGGGGTATCCTGGTGTACACGGGGATCAGCATGTTCAGGGCCAAAGAGGAAGATGCCATGGACGTGGAGGACAATCGCGTGTATAAATTCCTGAAACGCCTGCTGCCGTTGACAGGCAGCGATGGGGAAGGGAAGATGACCATCCGTAAAGACGGCAAAAAACTATTCACCACGCTGTTTGTCGTGGTGGTGCTGCTGGCCACGACGGATATCCTGTTCGCCGTGGACTCCATACCAGCGGTATTCGGCATCACCCGGGAAAAGGTCGTTATTTATACCTCGAATATATTTGCCGTGCTGGGCCTGCGGTCGCTGTTCTTCCTTTTACGGGGAGCGGTGGCCCGGTTTGCGCACCTGCAACAGGGCATCGCCGTGGTGCTGGTCTTCGTGGGGCTGAAGATGCTGGCGGAGATCGTAGATTTTTTTCTGCCGGTATATGTGTCTTTGCTGGTGATACTCGTTTGTATAACGACCGCTATCCTGTATTCCATGTATTCAACAAAAGGGAAAGCCGCCGAATAACCTGATAAATAGCTGACGGTGAAATATGCGATGGAGCACATCAAGGACATCGTGCAGGGAGTTTTCCTGCAGTTCCGGAGGAATGACCCGGTGGAACAGCTGTTATTGGACAGCCGCCGCCTTATCTTCCCCGAGACTTCTCTTTTCTTTTCCCTGAAAGGGCCCCGGCGGGAGGGCAGCTTTTTTATCGAAGAGCTGTACCGGCGGGGAGTCCGGAATTTTGTCGTGCAGGAAGAGGTAACAGCAGTCGCCTTTCCCGATGCAAATATTATCCTGGTCAAAGACTCGCTGGCGGCACTGCAACAGCTGGCTGCCTGGCACCGCCGGCAGTTCTCCCTTCCCGTGATCGGTATCACCGGCAGCAATGGAAAAACCATCGTTAAAGAATGGCTCAACCAGCTGCTGGAAGACGAATTTCATATCGTCCGGAGTCCCAAAAGTTATAATTCCCAGATAGGGGTTCCCCTCAGCGTTTGGCAACTGAATGAAGCCCATGAGCTGGCGATCTTCGAAGCAGGTATCTCCCGCCGGGGAGAAATGCGGCGGCTGTCAGCCATCCTCCGGCCCACCATCGGACTATTCACCAATATCGGAGAGGCGCATAGCGAAGGCTTCGACAGCCGGATGGAAAAAGCGCGGGAGAAACTGCAGCTGTTCGACCATTCCCAACTGATCATCTATTGTAAAGACCAGCCGGAAACAGAAGAGGCCCTGGCTGAGTGGCTGGCCGCACGGGCAACGGACCTGGCTGATCCGGCAGATTCCGGGTCGACGGTAGGCGCGGGGACAGGTAACGCGGCAGGCACGGGGCTGGGGGCCGAAAATACGGCGACGACCGGCGCGAGGATTGGGCTGGCGGGGGCCGGCAGCATGGCAGGCGCGAGGGCCGACAAGACGACCGGCAAACCCCGGCTTTTTTCCTGGGGCCGGGCCGGCGACGCGACGCTGGTCATCCTCTCCACAACAACCGGCGGGTTCGCAACGGATAAAACCGGCGCCCCCATGAATAGCAACCCCGCCGAGATAACAGGGGGCGCGACGACCATCACTGCCCGCTATGAAGGCCAGACCTTCTCTTTTACGGCCCCTTTTACCGACGAGGCCTCCCTGGAGAACGTGCTGCATTGTGTGGCAGTCCTTTTACACTTCGGACAGCCCGTGGAACGGATCCGCGAGAAGGTCCAACGGTTATCCCCCATCGCCATGCGATTGGAATTAAAGAGCGGGATCAACCACTGCAGCATCATCAACGATAGCTACAGCGCGGACCTCAGCTCCCTCTCCATCGCCCTGGACTTTTTATCCCAGCAGCAACAGCATAACCGGCGGACCGTCATCCTGTCGGACTTCCTGGAGAGCGGCCTTGAAGAGTCCGCCTTATATGCCGAAATAGCCCGCGCTCTCCGCCAGAAGCAGGTAGACAGGCTGGTGGGCGTCGGCAGCCGGATCAGCGCGCAGGCGGATAGTATCAGGAGAGAATTCCCGGGCGAGACCAGCTTCTACCCTTCGGTAGACCAGTTTAAAAAAGACTTTCACCACCTGCATTTCCGGGACGAGACCATCCTCATCAAAGGAGCCCGGATCTTCGAATTTGAAGAGATAGACCAGCTGCTCTCCGAACAGATACACCAGACGGTGCTGGAGATCAACCTCAACGCCATGGCCCACAATCTCCGCCAATACCGGCAGCTGTTACAGCCCGCCACGAAGATGATGGCCATGGTAAAAGCATTTGCCTACGGCAGCGGCAGCTATGAGATCGCCAACCTGCTGCAATTCCACGGCGTGGATTATCTGGGTGTCGCTTATGCGGACGAGGGAGTGGTGTTGCGGAAGGCGGGGATCCGTATGCCGATCATGGTGATGAACACGGAAAACAGCTCTTTTGATTCCCTGGTGCAATATAACCTGGAGCCGGTGATCTATTCTTTCTCCCTGCTGCGCAGCTTTGACAAATGGCTGAAGAAAGAAGGGCTGCTGCAATTCCCGGTGCACATCGAATTGGAGACGGGCATGAACCGCCTGGGCTTCCCCCTGAAAGAGATGGAAGAGCTGGGGCCCGCCCTTCAGCATTCGGCTTTTAAGATCCAGAGTGTGTTCAGTCACCTGGCCGCCAGTGAAGAGGCCCAACAGGACCCTTTTTCCCGTCACCAGGGGGCGTCCTACCTGGAGGCAGTAGCCAAACTGCGGGAATCCATTCACTATCCCTTTCTCCGGCATATTGCCAATTCCGCGGCCATCCTCCGTCATCCGTCCTTACAGCTGGACATGGTGCGTCTGGGGATCGGGCTCTATGGCATCGACAGCGCCGACTCTCACCGGCTGGACCTGCAGGAAGTCTCCACGCTGAAGTCGACGATCGCACAGATCAAACACCTTCACGAGGGAGACACCGTGGGATACAATCGCAAGGGAATAGCCGGGCCGCACACGCTGATTGCGACAGTCCGCATCGGGTACGCGGATGGCTACCCGCGCAGCCTGGGCAACGGGGCGGGGAAGATGTGGGTAAAAGGAAGGCTGGCGCCCGTCATCGGCAGCGTCTGTATGGATATGACCATGATAGATATTACCGGCATCCCGGACATCAGGGAAGGGGATGAAGTAATAGTCTTTGGCAAAGAGCTATCTGTCAATCAATTGGCCCATTGGGCTCAGACAATACCCTACGAGATCCTCACCGGTGTTTCCCAGCGGGTAAAAAGGGTCTATTTCGAGGAATAACGGGGCGGGGCAAGGAATTTGAAGTATATTTGATCCCAATAATTGAGACGCTGGAAGCGGATCGTCCGAAGGACAGACATTAGATAATTGCCGGGTTTCGCTAAATTTTTTAAAAGCGAATTTCCGGCGCATTAATTTTACAATAGTGAAGGCAAGAAATGTATTCCTGGTAGTGCTGCTCATCATCGTGGCGGATCAGTCCCTGAAGATCTGGGTAAAAACCCATATGCCCCTTAGTCATCCCCTGGAGATCTACCGGGAGCCCGTGTCCAAATATGATAATGGAATAAAATTAGCAGGCGATAAGGCGCAGATCTATTTTGTGGAGAATGAAGGGATGGCCTGGGGCTGGAAATTCGGGGGCGCCCTGGGAAAAATAGCATTGACCCTCTTCCGCCTCGTCGCCGTGGTATTCGGCGTGTATTATATTCATACAGTGATCAAACGGAAATATCATCGGGGATTCATTATCTGTGCAGCCCTGATCTTTGCCGGCGCCCTGGGCAACCTGCTGGACAGTATGTTCTATGGTCTCATCTTTGAAGAGAGCACCTTCGATCATGTAGCGAAAATATTCCCGCATACGGGATATACCAGCTTCCTTCACGGGCGGGTGGTAGACATGTTGTATTTTCCCCTGATAAAAACCCACTATCCGCAATGGATGCCTTTTGTGGGAGGCGATGAATTCGAGTTCTTCAGTCCCGTCTTCAATATAGCCGATGCCTCCATCTCCGTAGGAGTCATCGCCATCCTTTTATTCCAGAAGAAATTCTTTCACAAACAACCCATCGGCGAGACCGCAACTGTTGACGGCAGCACCAGCGTCAATACCGTAGGCGTATAATACGCGAATCCTATCCATTACCGTTATCGCCTGGACCAGGTGGCTAGTACTTAGCACTTAGAAAAAAGAACTTTCTTCTGTTGTATATTTAGCCATCCTAACTGACTATAACTATGAACCGAATCCTATTAGCTGCACTTTGTGCAGTCTCGTCCTGTCTGGCGTCGGCACAGGCTATCCAGAACACCGTGGACTTTAATGACAGCATACCCGGCAACTGGACGGCCGGCGGGTCTTCTTCCCTGTCTTTGAGCAGCGAACATCTGAAAGGCGGCGCACATGCCCTGAAATGGGCGGCCGGCGGCGGGGACACCCTTCGCGCCACGGGCCTGGGCATTCCCTCTTCTTACCTTTCTTCCTCCTCCCACTTTTTTGTCTACAGTCCAGTCGCCGGTCAGGACACCCTGATCGTACAGTTCCTGGACAACAGCAATACCGTGCAAAGAGAGGGACATCTGCTCCTGAATTATCAGGGCTGGCGGGAATACCATCGCAATCTGCTGGATGATTATAATTACGGCAACTCCCTGTCGTCATTTGCCCTCAATGGCTTCCGGATCATCTACCGGCCCGCTGTTCCCGGGACATCGGGAAAGATATGGCTGGATGAAATGTGGTTTACAGGATATGGCCAGGCCCGTACCCCCGGTCCGCATTTTGCGCTCGACCACCAGCACTTTGCCCTCAACCCGGAAGACGGCCCGGGTGGCAATGGCCTGGAAAGCTGGCTCAACACGCCGGACATCCCGGATACGGCGGCTGTGGCGGCCGATCTGACCGGCCTTTCATCCGTGCGTGCGGTTTATGGTCGGGTATTGGATACCGTTAATACTTCATTCCTGTCGGCGGCAAAGAGTTATGTGACGGGGTGTTCGATCAGCCGCAATGCCGACAGCAGTATTACCGGCCGGCCATTGCTTAACATCACCATCTATGATCCCGATAGCCTGGTGCTGATATCGAAGTACTGCGGAACCCTGGCCCGGGCTTATGTCGCAGGTGGCGATACGGATGCAAAAAGCAAACTGCTATTATTTACCGAATATCTGCTGGACCAGGGGCTGGCCGAAGGGGGCAGGAATGTGCTGCTGACGAACGACTATGGCAATACCGGCAGTTTCCCCATTGGATTCCTGGAAGCCCTGTCCCTCTACCCGGCTGCAATGCGGCAGCAGGTGATCCGGATGCTGAAATGGTCGAATGAATATGGGAAGATCTATGCGGCTACCGTCACACCTGGTCTCAATGTCGACTACTTATATCTGAAGACCCCTTTCCTCTACGAGCTGGCTTGTGACGATACTTCCGCTAACGGAGCCGTTCGGGACCTCAAGTCCCTGCGCCGATTCCTGGAACAGAATACGCTGGCCGGCCAGGGAGGAAGGGATGGCATCAAGCCGGACGGAACAGGCTTCCATCACCAGGCGCATCATCTCACGTATATGCATGCCTTCAACACCTGGATCGACTGCGCCTACGCTGTAAAAGGCACCTCGTTCAAAGTGAGCCCCACGGCTTATAATAACATGAGCGGAGCCATCCGGACCCTCTTCCTGGAAACTTCCAAAGGCACCATCTTCCCCAATTCCGATTGCGGCAGGACCCCTTTTCAGACATCCGTACCCGTGGATAGCGGCGAATTCATCAAACTGGTGGCCATCGGCGGGGATGTGCTGGGCCTGGGTGTCAATCCGGACCCGGCCATGGCGGCAGTGTATAATTATATCTATGGCTCCAATCACTATGGAGTGAGTCCGGCGGATATGGATGGCTATTACGCTTTTAACTATGCGCAGCTTGGGGTATTCCGGAAGAACGGCTGGGTAGCAGGTATGCGGGGATTCACCGACCGGCTATTCGGGGCGGAGATCTATCCGGCGGAGAACCGCTATGGCCGCTATCAAAGCTATGGGGCCCTGGAGGTCCTGTATGGCGGCAGCCTGACAGTTACGGGGTATAAGAAGAGCGGCGACGGCTGGGATTGGAATGTTGTGCCGGGGGCTACCACCGTGTATTTATCCAATGCCAGCCTGAACCCGCTGCCGGATAAGATGGAGGAACATCAGCTGGGTAGTTTTGCCGGAGGCCTGGCGTTGGGTAGAGATGGGGTCTTCGGGATGGACTTCCGCCAGGATACTGTAACGGCCAACTATACGGGCAGCGGGCTGCATTTTCGAAAATCCGTATTTGCCTTCGATACCCTGCTGGTGAGCCTGGGTTCGGGGATCGGCGTCACGACGGGCAGCAACCGCGTGGAGACGAATCTCTTCCAGGCCATCGTAGATAGTACCAGCACTAACCCTACCATCTATATCGGATCTTCATCACCTGTCACCGGCACCATGAACACAACGTATGCGACCGATACCAGCCTTTGGGTGGTCAACGGCCAAAAGACGGGATTTTTTGTAGCGAAGGGCAATGACAGCCTCACGATATTCCGCGGCCTGCAGTCCACGCCGGATCAGGATGACCCTTCGGGATTGACACTCCATAGTGCAAATGCCAGCAAGGCCTGGATCAACCATGGGAACTCTCCCACGGCCGCCCGTTACCAGTATGTGTCGGTACCCAATACCACGCCTGCGAACATGCAGTCGCTGGCCGCCCAGCTGGCGCAGGGCAACGTCTATAAAGTACTGGCGCAAACGGATACGGTGCATGCCGTCCGATACCTGTCTTCGCACTTGGATGCCTATGTATTCTTCCGGCCTTTGTCGAATGTAAATATCGGTTATGTAAAAAATATTTCCGCACCGGCCCTGCTGGGCGCGCGGGAGAGCGGCGATACGCTGACCCTTACCATCGCCACTCCGGACCTTAATACAGTGACGGATGCCGTGAGCTACTGGCATTCGACGGCCAGCACTATCTCGGTAACGGTGAAGGGTGCCTGGAATATCGCGGCCAATGCGACCGGCGCTGCCGTCGCCCAGGCGGGAGATAGCCTGACGGCGGGATTTACGCTGCAGGACGGATTCCCGGCTACCCTGGTCCTGGTGCGGCAGGGCGCTGATCCTTCCCTGCCGGGAGTCTGGACGTCTCCGGCGGATTCCAACTGGGTGTATACCATCGACAAAGGGGCCCGGGATACCGTTAGCTTCAGCGGGAATGCCAAAACTTCTTTCTCTCCGGGCGCGCTGAGCCTGGACCGCTACCTGGCCAACCCGACTTCGGGAACCATGCGGGTAAGCATCGGCAGCGCAGGCACTCCCCGGTTTGACCTGGTAGACTCTCCGAAGAACCTGCGGATGACAGCCTCCGCGACTTCGCAGATCGGTAAGTTCTCCGGCTACAGCATCGCCAATGCAACGCCGGTAGCCAGCTTTTTCTTCACGATGAACCTGAATAACAGCACGACCGATTCCGTGGAATGGAGCCTTGCCATCGGCCGCCAGGGCACGGCCACTACTATATTCAATGGCGGCAGCGGACTGCCTACCCAGAACAACTCCACCAACGACCCCGAGGTCTTCGGGGCCCTGAAGTGGCAGATCAATTCGGACAACCCGACCCTGGTGAATTTTAAATGCAGGGAAAAGATTGTGTCGGGTGCAAATATGGTCAGCAACTACCGGCAGTTGAACAGGGGAATTTTCCAGAAGGGTGGCAGCTATGCCATGGAGCTCTATTGTAATAACACCAGCCGGCAGCAGACCTATCTCCGGGGAGCGACTACCTACACGGTATTACCCCGGACCTATCATGTCTGGGCTAACAATACGCAACTCAGTTACCTGGGATCGGCTGGTTTTCCGGCCAACGAGCTGGCGACCGATACGGTGATCAATGCCTTTATGATAGAAGGTAAGAATTGCGCCTCCCTCGTGGGAGGGGTACAGACGCCGGATAATTCGGCGCAACTGACGATCAGCCATACGATCCAGGTAAATTTCGGGGTGAGTAATCCCCCGGGAGGATCGCGGAGAGCTGGCCAGCCCGATACGGCCAGCCCGTCAAAGTTGACCACTGACCCAGCTTCGGGTGTTACCCGGGCGAAGCTGATCCCCAATCCTGCGGGCGATCAAGTGGAGGTATTGTATTCCTCCCCATCGGCGGGGAAGGCAGCCGTCTATGTGGTCAACATGGGCGGTCAGGTATTGCTGACCAAAGAGGTGTGGATGAGTGCGGGAAATAATACCATTCCTTTCCGCACTGCCTCCCTGCGCCCGGGAGTATATACGGTGGTGATACGGATGGGGGACAGCCGGCAGGAGCTGCGGCTGCTGAAATATTAGGGGTGGGGAAGTTTGTCAGCGGCGCTGGACGTTCAAAATAACTTTGTCGGGCCGCACGGTGATCAGCGGTTTCTTTTTGGGAACCTGCCCGGTGGGGCTTATCCGGAACTTTTTGAAAAAAGCGTAACAGAAGAAACTCATCTCCGCCATCGCGAAGTTGTTGCCGATACATAGCCGGGGGCCGGCGCCGAATGGGAAAAAGCTTTTTGATCTTTTTTCCTTTGCCCCTTCTTTTGTATTATCCGTCAGGAATCTTTCGGGGCGGAAATCAGACTCGTCGGTCCAATACTCTTTGCTCCGGTGCAAACCATAGAAGAAGGTTAGAATAATGGTGCCCCTGGGGTAGGTATAGTCCCCGAACCGATCGTCTTTCAGGGCGACCCTGTCTGCGATCCAGACGGCGGGGTACAAACGCATGCTTTCATTGATGACGGCGGTAAGATATTCATCTTTTACGCTGTCCTGAATAGATCGGGTCGCAGTGATCGTCTCTATTTTCTCCATTACGGCAGGCTCGGAGGAAAGGGCATACAATAACCACGACAGGGTATTGGCGACTGTCTCGTGACCGGCAAAAATGAGGGTCAGGACCTGATCGATCAGCTGCTCTTCCGGTATGGGCAGGCCGCTGTCTTCATAGCGGGCATTGAGCAGCATATCCAGCAGGTCGTTGAAAGGGGTCGTGGCCTTTCGCCGCTGATCGATGATGTCCTTCAGGATGTCCCTCATTTTTTTTACCTTTTTGAGATTGACCTTCTCCGCCCCGGTAATAGGATAAAAGAGTTGCCGGATGGGTTGGTTGATCTCCTTGATATAAAAATCCTGCACCTCCGTAAATGACTGGCTTAACTCGGTCATCGTTTGGGGGGACAGGTCGATGGTGAATAATGAATTGATGACGACGTGAAAGGTAAGTTGATACACCATGGGATAGATATCGATGTTGTCCCCCGTGGAGAAGGCAGAAAGGGATTTTTCAATGGTGTCGATAATGATCTGGTAAAGGCCCTGTATCTTTTCCCGGTGGAAGCCCGGTTGTACCAGTCGCCGGTGTACGAGCCAGTCATCTCCGTTGGAGAAGAGAAATCCTTTCCCGAAATATTTGGCTGCCTTTTCGGCGGTGATGGAGGATTTGAAATAGTTAGTGTGATTTTCCTTCAGTACATAGTTGATGAAGGCCGGATCCTGGGTCAGGATAAGGTTATGCCCCGCCGTCGTAGCTACCGAATAGGTTCCGGAGAATTTGGCCATGCTCTGGGAGACAAATTTTATGGGGTTGCTGAGGAAGCGGTAGGATCGGAGGATGGATTGAAAGGTGGAATATCCGTGTGGTAAATGATAAGGCCGACGTTTGGTATTCATATGCGAAAGTATTTATATGCGAAAGGACATGTCCGGTCCTCCCTCTCAACTCTATCGGTAAAGTATACACGATAATTCCCGGTATCTTCACTAGCTGATTTTGAAGAGAGGGGTTTTGGAATGATAAAGATATGTTAAAACGTCGCGGGAAAATCTGCTTTCTAAGGGTAAAATTCAGGCCATATTACTGGCCATTTGGCTATTTTTGCCCAAACGCGTGTAATCGGCTATGATCTTTGTGTACTTTTTTTTTGGATTAGCGTCTGTTTACCTGGGATGTGTGCTGGTTCGAAAAAGCTGGCCAATTCAATATCGCCTTCTATTGATGTTAGCCTGTCTGGATTTTTCGGTGACGCTGGTCTCTTATCTTTGGTCGTCGATGCTGTTCAAGAGCAATCATTGGATCGCAAATGCCGCCGCCCCTGTGGAATGTGCGCTGATCCTATATATATTTTATAAAGCGTCCACTCACCAGATCATTAAACGGATCAACATTGGGCTGATCATCGCGATCATACCCTTGCTGCTGATCGGGTATACGCTGAGACCGTTATTCTTTTATCTCAATACAACGGTATCTACCGGTTGTTTTTTCTTTATACTCTTGTCGGCTTGTTGCACTTATGTCGATATGTTGCTGGATAAAAGAGATTTCCGGTTATCCCGTCACCCTATGTTCTGGTTGGCCGGGGGCATGCTGTTATACAGCATCAGCAATATCCTCTGTCTTGTCGGATTTGAGTTCGAGAAAAAAATGGTCCTTTACGGGTTCTTTTATTATGACTATTACCTGGGACTTAGTATGATAGCGCTGGGGATCATTCTTTGTTTCATCAGTGTATATCTCCAGGAGGCGCGGGACAAAAAAGTATTGCCAGGCGCCGCCCGGTAAACCGCCCTTCTTTACGGCTGGGGTTTCCTGCCAGGCAGGGTGGTCAGGTCGACCGGCAACACTTCCACTTGTTGTAAGAAGCCCAGCCGGTCTGTCAGGACCTGGGCGCCGATGATCTTGCCATCTTTCAATTCAAAAATGGCCATTCCATCATTGGTCACCTTTTTGCCGGTGGGGGCATACGTGGTGAAGGGGGCCCCGGTAAACGTACCTTCCCATTGCCATCTGATGGAGACCTTATTTCCCTCCCCGATCAGGTCCTCTATCTTCCACTGGATGTCGGGAAAAGATCTTATCAGGCCGGCCACCGGCTCTTCAAAACCGGCTGCCCCTTTCAGCCCGCGGATCCCTACAAAGTCGGGAGATATCAGATCCTGTAATAATCCCATGTTCCTTTTGTTGAGGGCTGATTCATACACTCCCCTTACAATTTCCTGGTTGTTGTGATTGTGTGACATACGTTCTTCTTTTTAGCCAAAGGTACCCGCAGGGGGGTGGGGGAAATTGTAAAAAGTCATTGATTTACCAGAACCGGGCAGATTGGAAGAAATCTTTGGGGGCCTCGCCCGTAAACAGCCGGAAGTCTTTTATAAAATGAGACTGATCAAAATAACCCGCTTCATAAGAGGCTGCCGTTAAAGAGGAATAGGAGGGATATTTTTTGATCAGGTTCCGCAAACGGATAATGGAAGCATATTGTTTGGGGGTGGAACCGACCAGCATGCGGAACCTTTTCTCGAAAGGGTCCTGGCTGATATGTAAAGAGGCGGCCAGGTCTTTTATCCGGACCAGTCCGCTGTTTTGTTGAATCAGCTGAACGGCATGGTCAATCAACAGGTCCTGCTTA
>DATJJD010000057.1:0-4697 GCA_035492545.1 Puia sp. | reverse complement strand
GGCTCCAACAGGACAGCCCTTCAGCTGCAAAAAAGATCAGGCCAGATCCTGGACATCGTTTCAGAAGAGACGATCGAACGGTCCACCGACCTCACCATAGCCGACGTTACCCGCCGCGTTAACGGTCTTTCCGTCACGACGGATAATTCAGGACAATCCAGCCATACCATCATACGGGGCATGGACCCAAAATACAATTACACGCTGGTAAATGGCATCAAAATACCCAGCCCGGGTGACCGCAGCCGTTATATCCCGCTTTCCATTTTCCCGGCCGATATGGTCCAGCGGGTGGAAGTATACAAGAGCCTGACGCCGGAAATGGAAGGGGATGCCATCGGGGGAGTGGTGAATATGGTCATGCGGGACGCACCGCCGGAATCCTTATTTCGGTTCAGACTGATGAGCGGATATAACCAGACCTTCCTCGACCAGCCTTTTCTTTCTTTTAACAGCGGGGTAGTACAACGATCATCGCCTTATGAGACACATGGACCGGCCTACCAGGCCACCGGCAGCGACTTTACAAAAGACAATCTCTCCTTCCGGGATACTCACCCCCTGCCGGACCTTTTGAGTAACCTTACCTGGGGACGCCGGTTCTTCGATAAGAAGTTAGGGCTCCTGGTCGCCGCGGATTACCAGGATATCAAAAGAGGCTCGCCGGATATCTTTATCCCCCAGAACAACGAGCCGCAGGTAAACAATGCCCCGGGACTTACTGATTTTTACCGCAATCAATATTACACCAACCTCATTCGTAAAAGTCTTCACGCCACCCTGGACTATGTTTTCAACCCCCGGAATTCCATCGGACTGTATCAGTTTTATGCCAGCCAGAAAGATATTGAAAGCCGCCATATGATCGATACCAGCCTCTCCCAGGGCCGCTCCGGACCCGGAACGGGAAGGATCACCCTGTCCGACCGGTCCCGCCTCCATTTGCAGGATATCTATAGCGCCAGCCTTCGGGGCAACCATGAATTAGGACCTCGCTGGTCTCTCAAATGGACGGCTGCCTGGTCGGTAGCTTCCGGCCTCTACCCCGATTGGTCTCAGCTGTCCGCCGGCACGGCCCGTATACTGGGTTCCAATGGCGAAGTGACACAGAGCCCTTTTTTATTGGATCCATTGACCCGGATCTGGCTGCACAACAAGGAAAAAGACCTTTCTGTCTACCTGCACACAGCCTACCATCTATCGGTAAAGGGCCGGGACCTCACCCTGGGGGCCGGTGGGCTCTTCCGGAGAAAAGACCGGGATAATTTTTATAACAGCTACATCTTTCAGCCGGCCATCACCAGTACCGCGGGACAACCCTTCGTGGATATCTATCATGCCGTATGGACCAACAATAATGGACCCCAGAATCCCCTGGGCGCCGTCGCCAACCCCAATACCTATACGGCACAGGAATACATCGGGGCCGGATACGTGGAAGCTACGCTAAAAGGACGGCGAACAGAATGGATCGCCGGCCTCCGCTATGAGAATACGTTTCAGCAGTTTGTGTCCTCGGTGGATCCCACGGTCAGCTTTGGCAAAGAAGGTTCTATCCGTTATCATGATTTCCTGCCCTCCGTCCATTTCAAATACAACCTGACGGAGAAAGAACAGCTTCGGGCTTCCTGGTACCGCAGCATCTCCCGGCCAGCCTTATATGATGTTACCTTCTATTCCGTACAATACGAGGACTACAGCGAGGCAGGCAATCCCTTTCTCAAAAGGGCCCGGGCCGATAATATGGATATAAGATACGAATGGTATCCCGGCGGCCTGGACCTCTTGCAAACCGGCCTGTTCTACAAACATATTACCGACCCTTATGAGAAGACACTATTGAACGCCAATGATGAACTGTATCCCATCCCTGACCAGGGCTTGGGTTATACCCCGGCAGGACAGCTCACGGCCCAGATGAAGAATGCCGCCGCTGCTAATGATTACGGATGCGAACTCTCCTGTACAAAATATTTCGGAAAATTAGGCTTCCAGGCTGAATACACGTATACCTGGTCACGGATAACCCAGGCAACAAAATTCAAGACCCGGTCTGATCCCGCCAATACGGCCAGCGATATTATCACCGTGACCAAAAATGAGTCCAGACCCCTCCAGGGCCAGTCCCCTCACCTGGCTAATCTGAGCCTGCTCTTCCAGGATCGGCATGGAGGCTGGAATGCCCGGGTATCCGGCATCTATACGGGCAGGCGTATCTACTCAGTGTCAGGATGGTATGGCCTCGATTACTGGCAGCGGGGATCTACTATGCTGGACGCTTCCCTCGAAAAAAGAATAGGCAAACACACGAAGCTCTTTGCCAAAGTCAATAACCTGTTCAATACCGTCACCACGGTCGATCTGCTAAAAAACAACCCGGACTTTTCGTCCGGGCTGATCCCTGGTCAGGAAAGAAGTGATCGCATCACCGTGATGAAGCAGACGGATAAGGCCGTTTATTACCTGGGATTTCAATATAGGCTTCCATAAATAAATTAGCGCCCCGCCTTGACCTTAGGTTAATTTTACCCTATGAGACGGAAGAACGACCTTCTTTGGAAGGGCATGTTGGAAGAGATTTTTGATGATCTGCTGAGGTTTATATTCCCGGAAGTTGACCAGGTGTTGGATATGGAACGAGGTTTTCAATTTCTGGACAAGGGTGCGACACGAACAAAGTTCTTTGGTTAAGTTCTTTGATGCTATGTATTAGATGACGGTAGGCCCGTCAAAGTCGGTATGCAGGTACAGGCTTTAAACCACTATGTGCGGCTGCGTCTTAACGGATATGGTCGTGAGCAACATAGTCAAAGGCGCCTAAAAGCGTCAGGTGAGTTTCAGGGAGACGAATGAAAATGAACTACTGAAGAGGCCTCGTTAAGGAATAAGTGATGTCAAAACCGGCGTCCCTTTGTCGCGCTGGGATAAATAAGGAGGCAACCTGTCTACTGTCCTTATGGCATCCGGGGTATAAGTGGCGTGACCCTGAAGCAGGCTAATGCATGGAACGTGTGAAATCATTTTCGGAATGCTAAGGCAAAAGGCACAAGGGGACCAATCCCAAGGCCGAAGTAGCCGATATCCGGGAATGGTGGCGGACCGGGTCGTAGTAGTGATGAAGCGGCGTAGTGGCCGCAGAGCGAAGGGCCCGGCGTTGTCAAGTTTGGACAGTAGTAACAACTCTCAAAAGGAGGAAGAAGACATGCAGTCACAAACAAAACGTAAACCATTTGAGATGAGGTTTGACCGGGTAGTGCTTGCCTACAAGGCGGTAAAGGCCAATAAAGGGAGCCATGGGGTTGACGAAGTATCGCTGGAAGCATACGAAGTAAATCTTCAGGGTAACCTCTACAGGCTTTGGAACCGACTGAGTTCCGGTAGCTACTTTCCACAACCAGTTCGGTTGTTGGAGATAGCTAAAAAGGACGGGGGCAAGCGTCCACTTGGCATACCATCGGTCGAAGACCGGATTGCCCAGGCAGTGGTAAAAAGGGAACTGGAGATAATGTTGGAGCCAGTGTTTCATGAAGACTCCTATGGCTATCGTCCCCACCGAAGCACAGAAGATGCGCTCAGGAAAACAAGGGAGCGGTGCTGGGATTACTACTGGGCACTGGATTTGGACATTAAATCCTTTTTTGAGGACATTCCGCATGATCTACTTATGAAGGCTGTGCGTAAGCACACGGGCTGCAAATGGCATCTTCTATACATAGAAAGATGGCTAAAAGCTCCTGTGAAACAGCCGGATGGGACGATGGTGGAAAAAGTTAAAGGGACCCCGCAAGGCTCTGTTATCTCGCCGCTGCTGGCGAACCTGTTTCTGCATTACTGCTTCGATGAATGGATGAAACGGAATATTCCGGATATGCCATTCGAACGATACGCAGATGACTGTATAGTGCATTGTAGGTCTGAGAAGCAGGGCTATTGGATCAAGCAGAGACTTAAGGAAAGGTTCAAACAATGCGGTCTCACGCTTCACACAGAAAAGACGAAGGTCGTGGATTGTCGAGCGAGCAAACTTTCAAGGCAGAGTGAACATCAGGAGTTTGATTTTCTTGGTTATACCTTCAGAAAGAGAGGAGCAATGGACAAGAAAGGAGAATTCTTTACCAGCTTTCTGCCAGCGGTAAGCAAGAAATCAATCCAGTCCATTCGGAAGAATCTGAAGGAGTGTGGAGCATTCGCAAGCACCTTTAAGAACCTCAAAGACCTGGCAGAAGAGCTAAACCCCAAAATTAGGGGCTGGCTCCAAAGTTATGGTAAGTTCTACCCATCGATATTGAAGCTAAAACTTCAACTTGTCAATGGGATGCTGATGTCCTGGGTCAGACGGAAGTTCAAAAGGTTTAAGAGGAGCAGATGGCAGGCAGGTAAATGGCTTAGGTCCATTTATGAGAAGGAGCCTGCTCTCTTTGAACACTGGGCAAACGGTGTGCTCCCATGACGTTGACAATGAAAAGCCGGATGCGTGGAGACGCGCACGTCCGGTTTTGTGAGAGGTTTGGGCTGAAATGTCCTTATCTACTCGACAGCTCAGCGAAATGTATCCCGAACCGGATAAACCATCGCAAACACGTTATGTCGACAAATTAGTAAAGGTGTATCAGCGGGATGGCAAAGAGGAATGGATCCTGGTACATGTCGAGGTACAGGGTTATCACGATAAATTATTCCCCGCCCGTATGTTTGAA
>DATJJD010000056.1:0-18962 GCA_035492545.1 Puia sp. | reverse complement strand
CGTTACCTTCCCTGCGCAGGCATTACCCTGATCAGGTTCTACGGGTATTTTCTCAGCCATCCCATTACTGGTGGGACAGCACCCCGAGGAATCCGGCACAAAGATAAATGTATTTTTTAGCCTTTTTGTAACATTTAATTTGCCTGGTTCGTCCCACATGCAACATAATTCCTGTAACGGGGTCTTTTTCTAAAAAATAGCTGGTTATGAAAAACGTTGTACTATTGGCGGCCCTTGCCGCAGTCTGCCTTTCTTCCTCTGCTCAGAATGACAAGATTATCCGGGACGACCACGCTCAGCGGCGCGAGGTAAAAGGGTTTCACGCGATCCGCATTTCCGGAGGCATAGACCTCTATCTCAGCCAGGGTGATGAAGCCGTAGCCGTCAGCGCCGCCGACCTCGAAACCAGGGACCGGATCAAAACGGAAGTAGAAAATGGGGTGTTGAAAGTCTACATGGATACGGAGGGATGGCATTGGGGATCCCGGGGGGATAAAAAATTAAAGGCCTATATCTCTTTTAAGCAGCTGGACGCATTAGGCGCTTCCGGAGGTTCGGATGTATACATAGAGAATGGGATCCGGACCGACAAACTGGACCTAAACCTTTCAGGGGGAAGTGACCTGAAAGGGAAAATGACGATAGGCGAACTGTCTATCGTTCAAAGTGGCGGATCGGATGTCTATCTGGGTGGAGAGGCGACGAAATTGTCCGTACATGCCAGTGGCGGAAGTGATTTTCACGGGTATGACCTGGTATCCGGGGAGTGCCGTGTAGACGCCAGCGGGGGCAGCGACGTACAGATCACGGCGAATAAAGAGCTATCGATCAACGCCAGTGGCGGCAGCGATGTGTATTACAAAGGCCAGGCCTTGTTAAAAGATCATCACGCCAGCGGATCCAGTGACATTACTAAAAAAGGATAACAAAGACAAACCCATTTATATGCAAAAACTGATTTTCGCCCTGGCCGCCTGTTTAGTATTTTCGGCCCTCACCGCTCAGCAGACGATCATAAAAGACCCGAATGCGCAGGTACGTTCGGTAGGCAGCTTTCATGCCCTGAAAGTGGCTACAGGCATTCACCTGTACCTTACACAAGGCAATGAAACAGCCGTGGCGGTCAGTGCGGCGGACCCGGAGTACCGTGACCGCATCCGTACGGTGGTGAGTAACGGCGTGCTCAGCATCTATTATGACAACGAAAACTGGAACTGGAACGACCATCATAGAAAAGAGCTGAAAGCCTATGTCTCCTGCACCCTGCTCGATGGGTTACATGCTTCTTCCGGGGCACAGGTAGTGGTGGACGGCACGCTGAAGACCACTACCTTGAATATGGACCTTTCAAGTGGTTCTATATTTACGGGAAAAGTAGAGGCGGAAGATCTGCGGGTGGATGAGGGCAGCGGGGCCCGTTCTACCATCTCGGGAAAGGCATCCCATCTGAAAGCGGGGGCCAGCAGCGGAAGTTCGCTGAATGGCTTTGACCTGCAAGCAGATGAGTGCGATGTGCGTGTCAGCAGTGGCGGAAGGGTGGATATTTCCGTGCAAAAGACCATGTCCGCTTCCGCGCACAGCGGAGGACATGTCAACTACCAGGGGACGGGCGTCATTTCAGAGGTCCATACCAGCAGTGGCGGCAGCATCTCCAGAAGATAACCGGTTCGTATTTCCGGTAATGAACCTAAATGCTAAATTATGAAACGAATACTTTTCCTCCTGATCGGTAGCTTGTCGCTGGTATCCGTACTGGCGCAAAAGACCGTCATCAACGACCCCAATGTGGAAGTGAGGCCTGTCAAAGGGTTTCATGGCATCAATGTGTCGAATGCCATCGATGTTTATTTAAGCCAGGGCGATCAGGAGACCGTGGCTGTCAGCGCTGCGGAGATCAAGTGGCGGGACCGCATCCGTACGGAAGTAGTGGACGGGATCCTGAAGATCTGGCTGGATAATAAGGGCTTTACCTGGAGCAGCGGTAATAAAAAAATGAAGGCTTATATATCGTTTACTACCCTGGATAAGCTGACCGCGTCGGGGGCCAGCGATGTATATGTGGATGGAGTGATCTCCGGCAGCCACCTGGATATCAATCTCTCCGGCGCCAGTGATTTCAAAGGCGCTATCAAAGTAGGCGAGCTCAAACTGGACCAGAGTGGCGCCAGCGATGCCCATATCACCGGTTCGGTAGATGGATTGGTGACCATTGAATCCAGTGGCGCCAGTGACGTAAAAGCATATGATCTGGTGGCGGGAAGCTGTAATGCCCACCTGTCCGGGGCTTCCGATATCCGCATCACCGTGAATAAAGAATTGAACGTACATGCATCGGGCGCCAGCAGCCTTTATTACAAAGGCGATGCCGTTATCAAAGAAATGCATTCCAGCGGCGCCAGCAGTGTGTCTAAGAAAAGCTGAACGTCTAAAAAGAAAAGCAAACCGTCTACAAGGAATTCAGGAACTGCAGCAAGGCATTTCTGTCCGCCTTGTTCAGCTGCATGAATTGCTGTTTGGATTTAGCGGCCTCTCCGTCATGCCATACAATCGCTTCTTCTATCGTCCGGGCCCGGCCATCGTGTAAGAAATAGGGGGTTCCCCCGTTGGTCTTGGCCAGTAGTCCTATTCCCCATAAAGGTGTTGTCCTCCATTCCTTTCCGGTGGCCAGATAGTCGGGCCTGTTGTCAGCCAGACCTTCGCCCATATCGTGTACCAATAGGTCCGTATAAGGATGGATGCGCTGGCTGCTTAAGTTGATGGCGGCATTGACACCCGTCTGTATGGTGGGCCGGTGACAACCGGAACAATTGATCTGGTTGAATAGCGTATACCCCCTTTTATTGATACTGTCCAGCACATTCCTGCGGGCCGGTACGGCGAGGGTCTGCACGTAAAAGGTTACATAGTTGAGGAGACTGTCTACCAACTCGTCTCCGGTATCTTCCTTGCCTACTGCACTCATCTGGGACTGGCCATAAGCGCTCTCCTGCGGCTGGGCATAACTGGTGACGCCCATATCCTGCTGGTAGGCCGTAGCCACCTGCATGAGCAAGGTAGAGGTATTAGCTTTTAAACCAAATCTTCCAATCTCCGTTTTTTTGGTATAGCCATCGTATACATAGTTGGCCCGGCCGGTAATGCCATCTCCATTCTGATCGCCGGCGTCCACAAAGGAAAGGATGGTGCTCTCGGGAATGTTTTCCAGGAGGCCCAGTCCTACCAGCCGGGGAGCCAGCCGGGGGGACAACATATAACTACCGGGTAAGGCGATATAGGAGTTTTGTAATGCATAAGCGGGTTTGCGCAGGGTAAGGGTCGTACCATCCGGATAGGTGACGGGGAGATCGGTATAGCTGATGGAGGCGCTTGCTTCCGGGGCAGCTCCCAATAATGCCTGGTCCTGGATCTGCCCTCCGAAACCGGGAGCCGCCAGCGGGCCGCCATGTTCATCCATGCCCGGGACACTGATCCGGAGCAGCATTCCGGAGTTGGAGCTGCCGGTGCTGGGGAAACCTCCTCCGTCATTGCGGTGGCAATTGATACAGGAAAGGTTGTTAAATACGGGCCCCAGCCCGCCAAAATGGGGAGCTGGCGCCGCCACGAATACCTGGTCGAAGGTGCCGTCCCCGATGGTATGCACCCGCTGCTGTCTTTCCGACAAGCCATCAATGGCTTGCTTAAAAGCCTGTGTGGAGGCATCGAGAACGGTAAAGGAGCCGCCGCTGAGACGGTCGTCGTAGCCGTCTTCCGGGAAGGAGCCTGACTTATTGCACATGCTGCAGGCAATGACCAGTCCACTTAATACAATAAGGACATATATTTTTTTCACGGCTTTAATCTTTCACGTACTGTTTGATAAAATTGGCCAGGTCATTCTCCAATAAGGTCTGCAGGCTGTTGAGCTGATCCATGGTGCTCTGGATTGCACTGCGACGATTGAAGATTGCCAGCTCAAACCGCATGTTGTCGGCGCCGCTGATATTGTCGAAGGAGTTGACAGCCGCGGTAAAGGCCGCCTGGATCTTATTGTCCAGGTCCTTATTTTTGGCCGCTACCAGGTCCTTGATGCCTTTTCCGCTGTTCAGGCCCAGGTAGACCTGTTGCGCTCCCACGATGTTGTTCTTAAAGTCGATAAGGCTGTTATGGGAATAGGGAGATTCCGCCAGGGAGGAGTCTTTGGTGATATAGGGATTATACATTTTACCATCTTCATTCTGCTGTCCCACTTCATTACAGATGCCCGCCATGCCGTTGTCGGTGACGACGTCGAGGAAGAAAGCCTGTTTGGAGGAGTAGGTGGCGTTGCTGGGGCCGGCTGTAAGGATAGTCTGGGAATAGCCGCTGGCGCCCGTCCAACTGGCTAGCAGCGGCTGAATGTTATTGGTCAGCAGGTCAGAAGAGAGGCTGGACAGATAGAGTTTTTTGCGGCTGTCCAGTTCGCTGGCCTTACGGGTGCCGCCTTCACCAAAGATGAGGTATTCGATGGGGTGATAACCACGGAGGGTCTGAGGCAGATTCATTACATCGTTAATGCCCAGGGGGTTGCTGCTGGCCAGCAGGGAGTCCATCTGGTGATAATCGGTAGGCCAGGTATCGGAGTTGGGGTCATAGTCGCCCGCTTCAACCGGCCCGATGAGGAACCCCTCACATCTTTCCCATATGGTACGCATAGCCTTCCAGGAAGCTTGTGCCGCCTGCAGGTTGGCGTCAGAAGGAGTGGCGACGAGGGTAGTGATATTGGTATTCAGCGTTGAGCCGGCGGCGACCAGGCTGGTATATTGTGGAACGGCCGTATTGTTCACGAAGGAGGTCATGACATCCGTCTCTACCGTAGTAAAAGGCAACGTACTGCCGGAGTCGGAGGATTTGCTGCAAGAACCCAGGATCATACTGCACAGGAATGCCGAAGAGATAAGGAGCGAAAGGCGTGTACTCATGTTACGATGCTTTAAGATGTATAGTTAAATTTGTTTGGTCTGCGGAGACGGAATATTGTTTCAGGGCCTTTTCCGCCGGTCCCTTGGTTACCGTGCCTTCCGTATTAAAAGCGCTGCCGTGAAGACTACAGCTGAAGCCGCTACCGGAGGCGGTTAGCTGATTGTCCTGGTGGGTACATTTCATCAACAGGGCGGAATAGGTATTATCTTCTTTTTTACGAACGGCGATGGCGTAGAGCCATCCTTTGGGCCTTACCAGCTGCAACGGGTACTGGGTAAAGCTGGTAAGGGGTATGGTGATCAGGTCATTGCTCACCTCCGTATGGATGACCTGGTATGCCGCCGGGCCGCAGCCGGGCAACATGGGCAGGACCAGCCCTGCCGTCAGCAGCATACATAGATTATTACAGGAAGACTTGATAAATTCTCTGCGTTCCATAAATATCTTTTTAAAAGGAGTACCCGACGCCGATATTCAGGAATTGGTTGTTTTGTTTATAGGGCAACGCATTCGGCGGCGGATTGATAACCAGCGCCGGGTTTTGCTCTCCGGTGTGCAGCAGGCGAACATCCACTTTTATCACTACGTTGGGGATGGGTAGATAACCTACACCTGCTATGACATGCAGTTGTTTTAAGGTGCCGTCATACTGGTCCTCGGATTTTTGTATAGTGGATATCTTTGAATTGAGGTCCAGGGCCTCGACACGGGCAAAGGTGATGAACTGCTGCGTCTTTTTCCGGGGATACAGCCAGTCATAGGCCAATTCCGCATAGGCTCCGTACATGCCGCTGGCGACATTTTTTGCATAGGCGCTGTAGATCTTATCGGCGCCGGGATAGGCGATATAGGTGGCCAATGCCTTGGCGGCAAATCCACTTTTTGCATATTGCACATCGAATTCTCCCAGGTAGAGGGGAGTGCCAAAGGCGCCCGTCTCCAGGCCTACGTCCAGGCTATCTGCACTACGTTTGTTCAGGCCTACCGTCCCGCCCATGTAGCCGGCCAGCTGGAATTTGAAGTCCTTCCATAAGTATTGTACGGAGGCGGTGAGGGCCAGGTTGTTGGCCAGGGCGCTGCTGCCTTCTGCCCGGCCGCCCATGATGCCCGTACCATGTTCGAAACCGGCGCTGTTCAGCCCGTTTACCAGGGCTACCGAGTAGTTAAGGGGCAGCTTGTCGGAGGAGCCGTAAAAGCCTACTCCTAATTCCCTCCAGGTAGCGGGGATGATGAGGGTCTCCACCTGGGGCCGTTCTACTCCGTTGAAGTTGGAAGGCAGGTGATTTTCGTTCAGAATGCCGATCCGGGGTACGAATAAACCGGCTACCAGGTATTGGCGGGCGTTTAAGTTGAATTTCAGATAAGCCTGTTCCATGGAGATCTCTCCGGTGCCACTCTCGCCGGCGGCTACTTTGGCATTCTCCAGCTCCAGCTCTGAAAAGAAAGCTATTTTTTCGTTGAACTGATGGCCGACGAAGAGGACGGCCCTTTCCAGGGTGATGGAGGACTGTTGCTGATTAAAATTCCGTTGATAAAAGGCGCTGCCGTAACCGGAAATGACTGTTTTGTTCTTCGCCGCATTGTTATTGAGGGAATCCTCGCTGGTGATCATCAGTTTTTGGGCAGGGGTAATGTACTTCTGGGTAGGGATCTGAGCCTGAATCCTCGTTACTGCCATCAGAAGAATGGCGATAACTGTTAAATTTCTTTTCATTTTGCAAAAGAAAAGTTAACGGAGGGGATTCATTTACGCAATCGGGAAACTAAACTACCGGATACGGAAATTCTGGTTTTCTGATATTTATTTGGTAGGGAGTGTAAATGGTAGTAATTTCGCCGTCCACATCGCGAAGTAGAGCAGCGGTAGCTCGTCGGGCTCATAACCCGAAGGTCGCAGGTTCGATCCCTGCCTTCGCAACCAAGGACCCCGGCAGGGCATCGGCCGGGGTTTTTTTATTGGTAGCGGGCTGCTGCCGATGCCTTGCCGGGGTCAAAGACATTGGCCCGGCTAGATGCCGCAGGCATCGGTAAGGCTCAACCATCCGGAGACCGGAATGCCATCAGCCGCGAAAGGAACTAGCCATCCTGCCAACCGGAAACCATCAGCCGCGAAACCAACCGGCCAGTTGGAAAGAAAGTAGCTAGCCATGAAGAAGGCCATCGGACCAAAAAGATATTTTAAATTAGCACCATGAAAGTCGGATTCGTCTCCATATTTGGTAAACCCAACGCCGGCAAGAGCACCCTGCTCAATGCCCTGATGGGGGAGAAACTGGCTATTGTATCCCCGAAGGTGCAGACTACCCGGCATCGCATCAAGGGTATCCTGACGGAAAAGGATTACCAGGTCATCTTCTCGGATACCCCGGGTATTATCGAACCCCGGTATAAGCTGCATGAAAAAATGATGCAGGTCGTGAAAAGCTCCCTGGAGGATGCGGACCTGGCTTTGCTGCTGGTGGATGTAAAAGACAACTGGGAGGAGAATGACCAGTTGTTTCAGGCCCTGCGTCTGAAGTCACCGGCGCTGGTCATTCTCAATAAGACAGATGAGGTCGCTTCCGAAAAAATAGCAGAGGCTACCACCTTTTTCTCTACGAAAACTTATTGCAAGGAAATCATCGCCATCTCCGCCCTAAAGAAAAACAATATCTCCGGACTGCTGGATGCCGTTCTACGGTTATTGCCGGAAGGCCATCCCTTTTTTGAAGGGGATGATCTCACCGATCTTCCCACTAAATTCTTTGTGGGGGAAATGATCCGGGAAAAGATATTCTTTCTCTATGGGGATGAGATCCCATACCACGCTACGGTCCTGGTACAGGAATTTCAGGAAAAAACGACGTTGACGAAGATACGGGCCGATATCATCGTGCAGCGGGAGTCTCAGAAAGGGATTATTTTAGGAGAGGGGGGCAAGATGATCCGGAAATTAGGGACAGATGCCCGTAAAGACATCGAGGCCTTCCTCGACCGGAAAGTCTTTTTGGAGTTGTTTGTAAAAGTCAGGCCTAAATGGAGGGATACGGATCTTTATTTAAAAGAATACGGCTATAACTAAATGAATTATGAGTGGATTTACCGTGGCCATTGTAGGCCGACCGAATGTGGGGAAGAGTACTTTTTTTAACCGGTTGCTGGAACAGCGCAAAGCGATTGTAGATGATGTCAGCGGGGTGACCCGTGACCGGCAGTATGGGGTTGCGGAATGGATTGGGAAGTCGTTCAATCTGATCGACACCGGTGGATTCGTCCCGGAGAGTGAAGACGTATTTGAAGTGGAGATCCGCAAACAGGTCTTGATTGCCCTGGAAGAGGCGAATGCTCTCATCTTTATGGTAGATGCCTCCACCGGGATCACTACCCTCGATGAGGCGATGGCGGATGTATTGCGGCGCACTACCAAACCGGTGCTGCTGGCTGTCAATAAAGTGGATAACAGTGACCGTCTGCTGGAAGCGGCGGAGTTTTATAGCCTTGGATTTGACAATATCTTTTTCATTTCTTCCATGTCCGGCAGCGGTACAGGAGAGTTGCTGGATGATCTTGCCGGCCGGATCGAAGAAGATACAGATCCGGAAGACGCCAACCTGCCGAAGTTTGCCATTATCGGGCAGCCGAATGTAGGGAAGTCTTCCCTATTAAATGCCCTGGTGGGGCAGGAGCGTACCATCGTAAGCGATATCGCCGGCACTACCAGAGATACTATTCATACGCGGTACAATTTGTTCCAAAAAGATTTTGTTCTCATCGATACGGCGGGTATCCGCCGGAAGAATAAGGTACATGAAGACCTGGAATTCTATTCGGTGATCCGGGCTATCCGGGCGATGGATGAGGCGGATGTGTGTATGTTGCTGCTCGATGCGTCCAAAGGTATCACGGCACAGGATCTGAGTATTTTCAGCCTGGCCGTCAAAAAAGGGAAGGGGATTGTAGTGCTGGTCAACAAATGGGACCTGGTCAGCAAGGAAACCAATACGGCTAAGGAATACGAAAAGGAGCTGAAGAATAAGTTTGCTCCCTTTACGGACCTGCCCATCCTCTTTATTTCCGTCACGGAGAAGACCCGTATTTTTAAAGCCATCGAAGCCGCCCTGGAAGTGTACGAGAACAGGCTAAGGAAAGTGACCACCTCCGAGCTGAATGAAGTGATGTTAAAAGCGGTGGAAGCCTACCATCCTCCTGTTGTCAGGGGGCATCCGCTGAAAATAAAATACATCACCCAACTGCCGACCCATGTACCTTCTTTCGCCTTTTTCTGTAATTATCCGGATGACGTCAAGCAGCCGTATAAGAATTACCTGGAGAATAAATTGAGGGAAAATTTCAACTTCAAAGGGGTGCCGATCAGGTTGTTCTTCCGTAAAAAATAATCTTATGCAAAAACTATTCATCTTCCTGCTGGTGATAACGGGCGGCGCCATCGCCTGCAATAATTCCGGGGAACCATCCGCATCCTCAGGCACGAGTACGGTAGATTCCGCTGCCAGGGCTGCTGCCGATACCCTTCGCCCTTCTACCGATACGACGGCGAGAAAGGATGTGCGCCCAATTAAGGAGAGTTTATAGTTTGAATTTTTGGGCCAGGGCTTCCACTTCCTGTTGATATTTTCTCAGCGCTGCCTTCTCCTGCCGGATAAAACTGTTACTGGCCAGGGGGCCTACAACGGCATTCATTTCTTCGGGGGAGTCGTACACCATTTTCCGGAAGGGGTTCGTGTAGTCTTTGGCTCTGGAATCATAAATGCCTTTCGTCATCCATACTTTGGTACGTACGGCCTGCTGCAACAAACTTTTCAGCCCTTCTTTCCCTGCCCGTTTCAGGGAGAACCCTGACACTTCTTTAAGGGCGGCCAGCGCGTGGGTTAGTTTATCCAGGGCATAGTTTTCTCCCTGGCGGAGATAGAATGCATGTACCTGCTCCCATTCGCGGATCTTACCTCCCCGGATCTGCTGTAGTAGTTTCTGTAATTCGCTGTCGCGGATCAACTGCCCGCCGACATTGGTCCATTTGGTTAGCGGCAGACTGCCTGGCAGGACTTCCAGCAACGACTCGTAGGTAGTGATCTTTTTGTCACGCGTGAGGGATAACAGTTGGTTAGCGGCATGGAAGGCGATGAGTTCCCGGAAGAGAGCGTATGCCTGGTGTACTTTGATCAATTTTACTTTCCGGTCGTTGTTTTCCCATCCTTCTGCGAGGATTTCCAGCTCGTCCACTTTGTCCTGGGAGCCTTCTTCCAGCAGGACGCGCCCGATCTCCAGGATCTCTTCGTCCATCCGGGTCAGCTCCTTTTGCGTAAAGTGCTGCTTGATCTTCCCGGAAAGACGGCAGGCGGCCTGCCCGGTGAAACGCTGCAGGAGGGTAAGGGCTCCGATCATTTCTCCCACGGTATCCGGGGCCAGGAAATCGTATTCGAGCAATTGGGTCTTCTCGATGCGCCGGTCCCTGTCAGGGTATTTCCAGGCGTTACGCGCCAGCGCGTACATATTATGAAGGAACCAGTAAGCGGGCATGATGACCAGTTCATCTTTATGTTCATCATTGCTCACCAGGGAGAAAGGGATAGGGATATCCAGTTCTGCCGGATAGGCGCCTTTGGCAAGGATAGTAAAGGAGGCAAAACGTGAATTGTGTTTCAGGCTGACAGAGAGTCCCGGCCAGAAGCCCCGTCCGGCTATGATCTCACCGTCCGGACTTCGGGAGTTGTGATTGGAGCCGATGGTGGCCCCTGCCGCCATATTACTCTGCCCCATTACGAGGGCCGCACATAAAAAGGAATTATTATGGTGTTGTTCATGCGCGGGAAAAATAAGGGAGTTCAACACTTCGCAGCAGGAAATAGTGGCATTATTACCCAGGTAGGAGTTGATCAGCCGGGCCCCATATTTTAGCTGGGAATGGGATGCCATGAAGAAACGAACGGCTTTCACGCCGTAGAAGACCCGGCAGCCAAATCCTACGATACCATTCACCAGCTCGCATCCTTCCCCGATCTGGGATTTCGCTTCCGGGGAAGAGTTGATGGTAAGGTTTTTCAATTTATTGGCCCCTTTCAGATAGGCATCGCTGCCGATCCATACGTCTTTGATGATCTTACAATTTTTGATGACGGTGCGGTCTCCGATCTTACCATAATACCCACGGCGGTTGTCGAATTTTTTTTCCGTAAACTCCTTGAACTTGTTCTGTAAGGTTTCGTCGTCGCGGTGACGGCTCCACAGCCAGGCATCGCCGGGCAGCATTCCATTAAAGGGTATGATGCTGCGGCCTCCGTTCTCATTGCAAACTTCCATCCAGATGCGGATGGATTCTTCTTCCCCTTCTTTCAGGATGCCGTTTCCGAATTTGGAATGATCGGTGGTCGCGAGCTCATTGGTGTTGACGATCATTACGTCGTTGCCGATGATATAATGAGAGAGGTAATTCGTATTGTCGACGCATACATTATCGCCCAGGTCACAGCTGATGATCGTACTGTTATACAGGCCTACCGGGCGGCGTAAGTTGTGAAATTCCAGGTAATATGGGTCCAGCCTGCCGATACGCACCAGGCCAAAGAATTTACAGTTCTGCACCAGCTCGGGTGTGAAGGCGTCCGATACGAGGATATGATTCCAGTCGGCGGAGGTATTGCGGTTGCGTACCAGCACTTCTATCTCGTAAGCTGTCAACCGGCGGTAACTGATGCCATTCCGGTTCTGAAGGTTCCGTAGATAATATTCGTCTTTGCCTTTGGGGAGATAGCGGCTGTCAATAAAATTATAACCTAGAGAATTGATCGGGCTTTTTTTGATCTCGTTCATGGCAAATTTTATAGATGATGCTATTCTACGGTGACGCTTTTGGCGAGGTTCCTCGGCTTGTCCACGTCGAGGCCTTTGGCCACGCCGATATGGTAAGCCAGCAGTTGCAGGGGGATGACACTTAACATGGGGGCCACCAGTTCATCTGCTTCGGGGATGGTGATGAAGTCGTCCGCCATTTTGCTGATGATATCGTCGCCCTTGCTGATCATGGCCACTACTTTTCCTTTTCGGGCCTTGATCTCCTGGATATTGCTGACTATCTTTTCGTAGTAGGTATCTTTTGTAGCAACGAATACGACAGGCAGGTGTTCGTCGACGAGGGCTATGGGGCCGTGTTTCATTTCAGCGGCCGGATAACCTTCCGCGTGGATATAGGAGATCTCTTTTAATTTCAGGGCGCCTTCCAGGGCTACGGGGAAATTATACCCGCGGCCCAGGTAGAGCGCGTCGCCCGCGTCCCTGTATTTCAGGGCCAGCTGCTGAACAGCGGCATCGGTTTTCAATACTTCCTTTACTTTTTCCGGGATGTTATGCAGCTCGCCCAGCAGGTGCATATAACGGGTCTGGTCGATGGTGCCTTTCTCCCGGGCGATCTTAAGGGCTATCATGGTCAGCACCGCCAACTGCGCCGTAAAGGCCTTGGTGCTGGCCACACCGATCTCATGGCCTGCATGGGTGTAAGCGCCAGCATGGGAGATGCGGGCGATAGAGGAGCCCACCACATTTACCACTCCCAGGATAAAAGCGCCGTGCTCTTTTGCTTTTTCGATGGCGACAATGGTATCGGCTGTCTCCCCGCTCTGGGAGATCGCAATGATGACGTCTCCTTTATGGATCACCGGGTTACGGTACCGGAATTCAGAGGCATATTCCACCTCGACAGGAATGCGGCAAAGCTCTTCGAAAATATATTCAGCTACCAGGCCGGCGTGCCAACTGGTGCCGCAGGCGATCATAATTATGCGGGGCGCATTCTTCAACTGCTCGATATTCTGCTGGATGCCTGCCATGGTGATCGTGCCTTTTTCCGCATCGAGGCGACCACGCAAACAATCGAAGATAGTATCGGGCTGTTCAAAAATTTCTTTGAGCATGAAATGGTCATAACCGCCTTTTTCAATGGCCGTCATTTCCATGTCCAGCTTTTGTACAAAGGGGGTTAGTTTTTCATTGCCGAGATTCTTGAGGATCAGCTCATCGGCTTTGAGGATGGCCAGCTCATAGTCGTTGACATACACCACTTCTTTGGTGTATTCTATCATGGGGGAGGCGTCGGAGGCCAGGAAGTGTTCGCCCTTGCCAATCCCGATCACGAGGGGGCTGCCTTTCCGGGCGGCGATGATGGTGTCGGGCTGGTCACGGTCCAGTAGTACGATGACATAGGCGCCTACGACTCGTTTCAGGGCGATGCGGACAGCTTCTTCCAGTCCGCAGTTATTGTTCTTTTGAATGTCCTCAATGAAGTTGAGCAACACTTCGGTGTCCGTGTCGCTCTTGAATGCATATCCTTTTTTGATCAGCTCATTTTTAAGCTGGGTATAATTTTCGATAATACCATTGTGGATCATCGCCAGCTTGCCGCTGGCAGAGCTGTGGGGGTGTGCATTCCGGTCGCTTGGTTCACCGTGGGTGGCCCATCGGGTATGACCAATGCCGGCGTGGGCATGCAGGTCTTTTCCGACCAGGCTTTCTTCCAACTCGGCAACCTTTCCCTTTTTTTTATAGACTTGTAGCTGATTATTAAGCAGGGCTACTCCGGAACTGTCATAACCCCGGTATTCCAGGCGTTTGAGGCCCTTGAGAATAATTGGATATGCTTCACGAGGACCTATGTAAGCGACAATTCCACACATAGAATATTTTTAACTATATATAATAACGGACAATATTAGAGAAATATTTCCACGTAATGAAAAAAGCCCTCTTTTGAGGGCTTCTATGAATACGTGTAAAATAGACATTTAGTTATAGTTGCTTTTCCAATACCCTTCGATCCAGATCCATCCGTCGTTGGTATGTTTCCAGTGTGCCTTTACCCATACTTTATCTCCCTGTGAGGAAGAGGGGGTATAGGAAGAATTTTGATTGGTACCCGGATGGTTGGAGAGGGTAGTATCATTCTCATAGTTATTGGCAGGGGGCGGAGGAGGATTGTTGCCGTTGTATACCGGCTGCCTTTGCTGAGGCGCTGCCTGCTGCTGGTCCCGATCGCCATAGGGATCTTCCGGATCATCATAAGAGTCCTGATAGGGATCCTGCACCTCAACCGGTGGGTTGGCATAATAAGGATAACCGCCATAAGGATAGCCATATCCATAGGGATAGCCATACCCATAAGGATATCCGTAGCCATAACCCCAGGGATATCCGAATCCTATTCCCAGACCAAGGCCCCAGCCCCAGCCACCATAACCCCAACCGCCATAATATCTTCCACCATAATAGCCGCCGCGTCCGTAATATCCCCGTCCGCCGCCATAATAGCCATGTCCCCCATAATTCCCGCTGGGACCCCTATAACCGGGACTGCGGTACCCGCTGGCTTGTAAGCGCTGGCCATTCACCCCACGGACCCCATAACCTGTCACGCCCCGGGCGCCTACGCCGGCGCTTCTCACACCGCCGGTATAACCGGAGCTGCGCATTCCGCCACCGCTAAAGCCACTACTTCTTACGCCTCCGCCGCCGCTAAACCCGGAGCTTCGGACCCCTCCGCCACCGCTGAAACCCCCGCTGCGTCCTCCGCCACCTCCTCCACCGCGTCCGCCCCGTTGGGCAAAACCAGTCGAGCCTATTAAAAATAAGGAGACTAATGTGATGAGTAATTTTCTCTTCGTGTTCATATGCGTTCTTTTAAAAAGTGCCCTGATACGGACCCGGCTTTTGGTATTACCGGACCTATGAAAGTTACGAATAAAATCCTGTAATAGGGAGGTTGTCGCTCCGGATTACAACCCTTTAACAATTGCACTTTTTAGACCGATGCTGCCCGTTAAGGTTTAAGGTAGGTCTCAAATAAACGGAAAATTCTTTTGTACTCATCCGTCCAGCTGCTGGGCTCCACAAATCCATGATCTTCCAGGGGATACACGGCCAACTCCCAGTTATTCTTACCCAACTCGATCAGTCTTTGTGTCAGCCGCACGATGTCCTGAAAATGGACGTTCTCGTCTACCATACCATGACACATCAGCAAATGCCCTTTCAGGCCTTCGGCGAAATAGATGGGGGAGCTTCTGCGATAGGCCAGACTGTCATTATAAGGCTCGTTTAATATATCGGAGGTATAGCCATGGTTGTAGTGGGCCCAGTCGGTCACGCTGCGGAGTCCGGCTCCGGCGGCAAATACATCCGGCTCGGTGAACAGGGCCATCAGCGTGATGAAGCCTCCATAGGAACCTCCGTAGAGCCCTACCTTTTTGGGGTCCACCCCTTCGTGTTCTACCAGGTACCTGACCCCGTCTACCTGATCGGAAAGATCTTTTCCTCCCATATGGCGGTAGATACCGGTGCGCCAATCCCTTCCATAACCCGCGCTGCCCCGGTAGTCGATATCCAGTACGGTATACCCGTTATCGGCCAGCAGGTTGTTGAACATATATTCGCGGAAATAGCTGCTCCACCATTTATGGGCATTCTGCAGATACCCGGCGCCATGAACAAAGATGACGGCAGGATGGCTGGATGTGCTACCGGCAGCGCGATAGAGCCTGGCGTGGACGATGGCCCCGTCCCTTGCCGTGAAAGTGATGAGGGCAGGATCCCGCCAGGGGTAAGCCCGGAAGGAGTCGCTCATAGCCTGGAAGGTGATCTGCTGCGGATGACTGCCCGGCTTGTTATCCTGCAGATAGAGTTCCCAGGGTTTGTTCGTATAGGAATAAAGTACGGCCAGTTGCTTTTCATCCGGTGACAGGACCACCTGATTGGCTCCTGTGAGGGTAGTGATGCGTTCGGCCTTGCCACCCGAGAGCGGCAGCTGATAGAATTGCTGTTCCCCGGGATCGACCTCATTGGTGGTGATATAAAAATGTCGCTTGTCTTTTGAAAGTGAGGCGCGTTGTATTTCGTAGTGTCCGCTGGTGAGGGCCGTCTTCTCGCCCGTATTCACATCTGCTTTATAGAGATGAGAGTAGCCGCTGGCCTCGCTCTGGTACCAATAGGTGTTTTCGTTGATCCATCCGGAATTGCCGCCTCCAAAGCTATATCCGATGCCGGGACCGGCGATCCAGGCTTCGTCCCGCTGCCGGTCCAGCAGTGTTAACTTGCCGGTGGAGGCGTCCAGCAGCATCAGCCACCGATCTTTATTGTCCTGCGAACGGATGTCTACCACGGCATGAGTCCCCTGCTCCGACCAATCAGGCCCGTTGATGATGACGCCTCTGGGTTTGACGGCACCCTTTTTCGGGAGGGATGCGGTATCTTTCCCGGCTCTGGCTTTTTCGCCGGCCGGCGCCGGATAATCTTTTACATAGTCCGGAAGATCGGTAATGCCGGGGATCTCGTCGGCCGTTATGGCGATGACCGTATCTTTTTCCCTGTCAAAAACAAAAAAGCTTACGCTACCCTGAGGGGCGCCTACTTTGGACCTGCCCGGGATGTCCTGGGTAAAGCCGGATTCGGTGACATAGCTGGGCACGATGGTATTGTGGGCGCCCGTGGGCCGGCGGATAAGCCGGTAAGTGATGAACCGTCCGTCAGGGCTAATCGTGAGGTCATTCAGCGTCTTGTCGTCGATATAGATATTTTTTAATGCATGGGGCTGGCGTGCTTTCTGGATGGAATCAGCCCGGTCTTTTTTGAATTTGCGGGTTTTCAGCACGTCGAATTGTTGTAGCTGATCGTCCCGGAGCCATTTTTCCTGGCTATTGAGAGATTCCTTTTTATCATCTTTGGGAGGTTCGGCCGTTCGCAGGAAGTTGGTCAGCTGTTCTGTCTGGCCGGTGGCGATGTCCCAGGCAAATAAATTGGAGTTGCGGGTGTAGACGATCTTGTGGTCGTGGAAGGAGAAGGTAAGGTCACTCTCTTTGTCGACGGTATTGGTGATCCTGGTTTCTTTCCCTGTTTTGACATCCACTTCGAAGATATCTCCATCCTTGCTATAGATATAGGTGGTACGTGCTTTATTGTAGGATACGGCGCCCGCGGAGACATTGGCTTGTTGAAAGGCATAAGATGCCTTTTGGGGATGCCGGTCCTCTTTGGTAATGTAATAGACAGAGTCGCTGAGGGCTTTATCCGGGTTCCAGGAAAAGAACAGGTATTTTCCATCCTGGCTCCAGTAGGGGTCTGAAGGGGAAGTGCCGATCCACTTCGGATCCTGCATGATCTTTTCGACGGTAAGCCGGCCAGTCTGGCTGAAGCCAGTCTGAAAGGAGGATAACAGGCCGAAGAGGAGACAATAACGGATTGCCCCCTTTGTAAAAATGGGTAGATGGGTTAATTGCATACAGATTACAAATGATGGTTATAATAAGATTCCACGCATAAATAAAAAAGCAACGGAAAAATAGATCACCAGGCCGGTGACATCGACCAGGGTAGCCACAAAAGGGGCAGAGGATGTGGCAGGGTCCGCTCCGAATTTTTTTAATACGATCGGCAGCATGCTACCTGCAAGGGTGCCCCACAGCACGACACCCACCAGGGAAAACCCTACCGTGGTAGCTATCAGCATAGAATGAGTACCATAAGTATGAAAGATCTGGTTCCACAGCATGATCCTGGTAAATCCGATAATGCCCAGCACGGCCCCCAGTAAGATACCGGACAGGACTTCCCTGCGGACTACCCGCCACCAGTCCGCGATGGTGATCTCTCCCAGCGCCATCGCCTGGATGATGAGCGTTGATGCCTGGGAGCCGCTGTTGCCGCCGCTGGAGATAATGAGTGGAACAAACAGGGAAAGCACGACGGCCTTGGCTATTTCGTCCTCGAAATAACCCATGGCAGTGGCCGTAAGCATTTCACCGAGGAACAGAACAACCAGCCAGACGATGCGCTTCTTAAAAAGCTTCATCAGGGGGATTTCCAGGTAAGGTTCGTCCAATGCCTCGGTACCCCCGATCTTCTGGATGTCTTCCGTAAATTCTTCCTGTGCTACCCACAGTACGTCATCGATGGTTACGATGCCCAATAATAATTTGTTATTATCCAGCACGGGCAGGGCCACCCGGTTGTTCATTTTAAAGGCTTCGCTGGCTGTCTCCTGGTCGTCGTTGACATTCAGGGCTATGTACCGGTTGTCTATGACGTCCTCGATCTTTTTGTCGGGATTGGCCAGGATAATCTCCCGGATACGGATGTCGTCAATAAAATGTCCTTTATCGTCCACGACATAGATCACGTCGATGGTCTCACTGTCTTTGCCGACTTCCCGGATATGGTCGATCACCTCTTTTACCGTCCAATCTTTTTCCACGGCTATATAATCCGGCGTCATCAGCCGGCCTACACTGCTTTCCGGGTAACCCAGCAGGGATAAAGTGATCTTTCTCTCCTCCGGGTCCAGGGTTTTTATCAGCTCCTTAACCACTTCGCTGGGAAGCTCTTCCAGGAAGGAGGTCCGGTCATCGGCAGAGAGATCATTCAATAGTTCTGCTGTCTTGAAAGCCGGCAGTTCCTGGATGATCCTTTTTTGCGTAGGGACGTCGAGGATCTTAAAAGTGCTGGCCGCCCGGTGGGTGCTCATATTGCCGATGATCTGCGCCTCATAGTCCGGTAATTCATAAATAAGCTCGGCAACATCGCTGATGTTCTGGTTATTGAGGAATTCCCTGATCTGCAATACGTCTTCCGACTGGACGATCTCCAGGAACTGGTCCTTTGTTGTATCAATATCTTGCTCTAAAGACATAGGCCAAACCTACGTCAAAATGGGTAAACTTAAAAATAGTACCTTGTCCCGTTAAATGGGATTGCCCGATGATCTTACCGATTCTTTTTATTGCGCCAACCGACGAGAAGGGAAGGGGCGTATTCACTACTACCGATATCGCCCGCAATACGGTCATCGAAATATCTCCTGTGATCGTTATGAGCCGGGAGGACCGCAAATTGCTGGACCAGACATTATTGCACGATTATATTTTCGAATGGGGAGATGACCCGAAAGGTTGTTGTATGGCCCTGGGTTACATACCCCTCTACAATCATTCCTACCGATCTAATTGCGAATATGAAATGGACTATGAAGAGGAACTGATCACCGTTAAGGC
>DATJJD010000055.1:0-9883 GCA_035492545.1 Puia sp. | reverse complement strand
TTCCGTGGCGCGCTAAGGGTATGAAATGCTGGCGGGCAAATTCACTCCGGCGGTGTAAACTTACCTAAATCATATATGCCCAGCGACTTTTCAATGCCCGCCACTTTGTCCACCATGGACTCAAACCCACCTTCCGGCCTGATGACGCCTCATTTCATCCAGAATTTATCTTTCCATGCCTCATCGGGTGCCTTGCTGTCAATTGGAAAGCGTTTGGCGATGGTCTCCAGTTCTTCACTGGAAAGGATATCCTGCAGGTGATTGAATAATTCGCGTTCCTCGAACCGGATATGCTTCTCCAGTCTGTCCGCAATGCTGTGGAGAAGATCCTTGTAGTCTTTCTTGTTTTCCAGATCGGCCATCATCGCGTAGACAAGCTGGTGATCCGTTTCTGCCTGCTTTCTTAAACTATCGTCGGGAGACAATTTGCAAAACAGTAGTTTTTCTTCGTCCCTGAAATGTTTCTCGAGATCTTCTTTGTAAAAGAACAGCACATAGTCGCCGATGCGTTCGGGGTCTATGGAATTAAGCAACCCCTGCCTTATTTTCCAAACCAGCAACAGGCCGGAATGATGGTCCCTGGAAAAGGACGCCATGGCCTGATGCCGTTTTATGGGAGGACGATCTTTCATTTTTTAAGTTGTTTTTCCATTTCCAGCGCCTGCGGGAAAAGGATGTTATTTTCAAGGTGAATATGCAGGTGCAGGTCTTCTTCAAATGCATCGAGCAGCTTGTATAACAACCCGTAGCTGGCGCAGGCATCCCCGGGCAAAAGGTAATTATGTGAAATTTCCCTTATGCGGGCGAGGTTCTTCCCGACCAGTTCATGTTCCATTTCCATCAGGCGGATCGGGTTTTGCACCGTGCCAAAACCCGGCTCCGTCAAGGGCTGTCCACCCGTCTTTGCGGCCACAAGCGCCTTGATATAAGGGAACAACACCCGTTCTTCCTTACCCAGGTGTTCATTCAATTCATCTTGCACTTCCTGCACCAATTGCCGGATTGTCGCCAGTTCCGGGTGGCGATCGCCATGTACCTTCGTGACCTTTTCCGCATAAGCCCTTATCTCCGGCAGATTCTTCTTAACATAGCTATGATGCGTGTTCACAATATAATCCGCCAGGAAATCCAGGGGCCATTCATTATAAGGCAATGCGCGGGAGGCGACCAAATTATCAGCCTGCCCCAGTTCCTGTAATACTTTGGCCACGTCGAGCCCTTTTTCGGCACAGGCTTCTCTTACCGTCTTTCCCCCGCCGCAACAAAAATCAATGCCATATTTTTTGAAGACCTGCGTTTTCCTTATATCCTGGACCGCCAGTTCCCCGAGGGTTATTTCGGGAATATTTTCCGTTGTCGATTGCATATACGATGATTTATTTTTTAATAAGACGCTGAAGAAGACGACATGCCGCTCCACCCAAGAGCCGCAGGCCGATATTTTGACAAATAAACAATGATTATGGACAATAAAGCATGATATATGTCATGTTCTAACCCCATCCTTGTTACATCACCGTCTAAAAATAATAGACCCCTGTAGAGACAGGGGTCTTAACCAAAACTAACTGCTTATGAGAAAATTGCCTATTTGTGAGAAAAATTTATATTTTTAAATCAGTTCCATTTCATACACAAAGATAAACATCCAACGAAAAGAATGGTGTTAAAATTGTCTGCTATTCCGGAAAGGGATTTATTTAATCAATACTGTCAGGTGTTTGAAGGTTTCGTTAAAATCATTGGCCGGCGGACCAGTCGCAGAAGAATGATCATAACCCCGGACAAAAACAAGGTTAATGAAATGATCTCGGCTTGTGTGGCTTCTATACCCCAAAAAATATACTTGTTATTAACGCGGATCAATTCAATAAAAAAACGTTCGATTCCATTCATTGCCAGGTAGATACCAAAGATTAGGCCGGGAATCTTGATTTTCTTTCGAATAGCCCACAGTACGAAAAAAAGCATACAGCATAAAATGAACTCATAAATTGAGGTGGGAAACACTCCCTGCGGAAGTTCCAGACAGTGCAGCCCGCGGCATCCCGGAATAGGCTGGCCTTCATTGGCGACATTGTGAGGGTAGGTATACCTCCACAGCCAATCGGGCAGGAAAGCAAACGGTTTGGGGTATACATTCACTACTCCCCAGTCTCCGTCGCCGGCCATATGGCAGCCAACCCTTCCCATTCCATAGGAAATCATAAGAGCCGGAGATGCGCTATCCACTAATTGCCAGCCATTGATGCCTTTTTTTCGGGCATACCACAAAATGCCTGCCGCCGCCATAATAAGCCCGCCATAAAAGGTTAATCCACTAAAGGACAAGAAACTGCCCCAGGGATCTTCCATGTAGCTGTTCCAGTTCTCCAGTCCATCAAACAATTTAGCACCGGCAAAACCCCAAACAGCGGCAATTCCAATGATGGCACCGACTCTTTGATGCGGCCATATTTCCTCACGGGTCTCTTTCACACTTGTCAGTGCCTTCTTTTGACTGTCTATGTATTTAAGATACAAAAAAAGGAATCCGGCGAGGATGCCTGATACCAGGTTACCTTTTGAGGAAACGAGGACTGCGCGGGTATCCATTGCAAATAAGGTCCAATGAAATATAATGTACCCAAGCTTATAGCCTATAAAAAAACCCATTGAACCATAGCTTATAATTTTAAATACATTTGAAGCATCGTCTCTCCTTCGTGTCTCATAAACAGGAGATAGCCATCCCAATTTCTCCCTTCGCTTCAATTCCGTGCTAAGGACATAGGCTCCTGCCAGAAAAGCCAGTGCCACAAAAAAGCCAAACGTCTGAATGGGCAAAGGCAAATTGAACCCAAACAAGTCCTTTAGCATATCAGAGAAAGTAGGATACATGCTGTAAATAAAATAAAAGGGTTAACGAAAAAATTGTAGCTTCTTTTTTAATCGTATTCTAATCTTTACTTCCAAGTGATTGAGCCTATCTCCGTTATCTTTATTCCCATTATCCACTCCATAATTGGTAACATGCGTTTACCGGAACCGTTTCGCCAAAAGATACAGCTTTGAAAATCCCGATATTGATTATCGCCTTGGTACAATGCACATCGGCGTGGGCAATATCAATAGACAGCATCCCCGCTACCGCCGGAAAAAAACATGGTCTGCATTTTATCCAAAACGCACGCAGTGCAAACATCGCTCAGGGATTATTACTTACTCCCTTCCTCGTGCCGGGTTATTCTCCTGATATCCAGTTTACGCTGACCGCAGGCGGCATTATCTCCTTCAAGACCCTAAAGAAAGATAGCCTGCTTCCCAGGTCCTCCGTACCGGCAACTATCACCTACTCTTCCACAGGCGCATTCATAGCCAGTTCCAACTGGGTAACATTCTGGCTCCATGACAGACTGAGAGTAAATTGCCTTTTACAATACAGGTCCTTAAAAGATGTATACTTCGGTGTCGGTTACGCGAATGCGATACAAACATCCTATCCCGATTCCACCGGCTATCATAGAAGCTATTTTGTCTTCCAAGTACGTCCCCTATGGAGACTCGGTAGCTCCTTTTTCGCAGGGGCCTTCCTGGACTACAATCAAAATATCCTTTGGGACGTCAACCCACACATGGCCAAAGACCCCAACTACCGGCAGTTCGGACAAAATATAATCAATGCCGGAGTCGGAGGTTCGATAACCTTCGACTCACGTGATTTTCCACAGAACGCATATAAAGGTTTTTATTTATCGGCGACCTATACAGTATATGGAAAGACAATGGGGGCCAATACCCGGTTTCGTACCCTGGATGTCGATTCCCGTCTGTATATACCGCTGTCTCCCCATAAAATACGGACACTTGCGTTCAACTGGCGATCCCGGTATGAATTCGGACAAACGCCCTTTACAGCGATGGCAAGTTTCGGATCTCCGTTTGACCTGCGGGGATACCGATATGGCCAGTTCAGAGATCAGTTTTCTAATTATGGCATCCTCGAATACCGTCACAAACTATACTTCGGTAATAATCAACCTTCGCGTTATGGCTTTGTGCTATGGACAGCGCTTGGGGCTATCGGCCCCGAATTCTATCAATCCTTGTTTTGCAACTCACTCCCAAACGCCGGGATCGGCCTTCGCTTTGAAATACAGCCACGCCTTAACGTCCGCCTTGACGTCGGATACTCCCCTTCTCATTCCGGTGTCTACTTCAATTTTCCCGAAGCATTTTAATTGAATTCTCTTATAATATTTTCTAAATTTATCCTTCAATCTAACTGAAATGAAACCTAAATTCAAAATTGGGGACGAAGTACGGTTGAAGGTACTAAAGGACAAATCTTACATTATGACTATCATAGATATAGTATATTTAAACATGGAAAATCCGATCCATTATATATGCCAACATTCAAGAGGCAATATACGTACGAATGATACATACCCTGAAGAAAGGATTGAATTGAACAGTCAATAACGGTGTCTTCAGAGATATTTTAATCAAAACTGAAAAAATGTTAAGCCGCATAAAAGTGTATATCTATTAAAACTAACTTAAAAGCCAACCTGCTTATTTTATATCGGACCTTTTACCACTAACTTTATATCCGGATCTTTCATGCCGCAAATCTTACATAGATGACACTTAAATAACTGGTTCGTAGAGGTCAAAATTATAGAGAGTCCTTCGCCGGCCATTGCCTTCGATCGCCTGCCATTTTTCCCGGGAGAACCAGGTCATTGGCAACCAGAGCCGGCGAAAGGACCCTCGCCAATCCCAGGATTCCTCGCGTTGCAAACCAGGGTGAGACAGTAATTCATCATGATCCCATGCTGTATTGAGATCTCTCCGCCAGGAGATACCCCTTCCCCGTAACGGTATAGATACATTTTTGATTATAATCCTCTTCTATCTTTTTCCGCAATGAATTAATAAAGGCGGCTACTCTTCTTTCCTTATCGCTGAACTCCCTACCCCAGATGTTAGAGACTATCTCATCCCTCGACACGATTCTGTTCTTGTTCAGGATAAGAAACTGAAGGAGCAGGAATTCCCTTGCCGACAATAAGATCAGTCTGTCACCCCGCCTGACTTCCTTGCTATCAAGGTCGACTAAAATATCACCCGCTGTTATCCGGTTTTCCCTCACAAAGGGCCGCAAATATCGCCTGGTCAGTACTTTTATCCGCAGCAGCAATTCCCTGAAATCCTCGGACAGCAAAAGATAATCATCCACACCCGCCTGAAAAACCTCGAACTTGCGAACGGCGGTTTCGGATGACACCATCATCAAGGGCATATTACTATTTGTGTTCCTGATATATTGGCATAACTCGCAGCCATTCATGTCCGGCAAATGAAAGTCTATTAAAGCCAGATCATAGGTCCGCTGATCAAACAGTCTTCTGCCTATGTTTCCCTCCAAAGCCAGATCTACATCGTAATGTTCCCGCACCAGCACTTTGCGGATTTTGTCAGCTACGATCTTTTCTCCCTCTGTCAGGAGTATCTTTTTCGCATGCATAGCAATTCCTTTTTAATGAAAAATATAAATCAAACAGCTCAGCATTCCGGATTGCGTAAAGCTTGCAACTTTCCGGTCACAGAAATACTTTCAACTGGAGTGATTAAATAAATGCCTGAAGATCTTACCTAGACAGAAGGAGGACCCCGGAGAGGATGGACAACACTATTGGAAAAGACAAATACCTGGCAAAAAGAGTTATATGCTCCTGTATGATCAATGAAGACAGGATTTAGGCCAACCTCAGGCGAAACCAACGCGAACGTGGACTTGAGTTCGTAGCGCTTATCAAGGGATAAAGAAGAAATATTCTTATGGCCAAGTAGCAAAGGCCCATTGTGAACCGAAGGCTCCGTATGAGCCACCTTACAATGACAGGCTTTAAATAACCGGGAAGAAAAATTAGCGCAGAGGTAAAATTTGTGAGACAATGGTGAGCCGAAAAGGACAAAGTACAATACAAATAGTACGCCTTTGAAGATAAACCCATACTTCTTATGTCTGAAAAGGCTCATGGTGTTTTCTAATTCTCCGGTAACCGGCTGGGAATACGGCAATAAAGCTAATATTTTTTATGGATAAAGAAGGATTTATTTCGTTTTCGGACTTCCATAGGCCAGGTTTCTATTTATCGCATTTGATTTTTGCATAATTTCAACGTCAACACCTCAATATCTATTATGAAAAGAATATTGATTGCCATTGACGGTGGCGCCCTGTCTGAAAAGACCGCTCGGGCCGGTTATGACCTGGCCAAAGCAACAAGCGCCGAAATAGCTTTAGTATATGTTGTCGATCCTGAGATCGTCGTAGGCGAAGGAGGATATACAGCGGCAGATCTGATCAATATCTCAATACAGCAAGGCAGGGAAATCCTGGAAAAATTGAAACGTGACTTTGGGAGCGAAAACGTGTGGCTATTCACGGAAGCTGGAAATCCAGCTAAGACGATCATTAAGCTTACCAAAGACTGGAATGCCGATATCATTGTCATAGGGACACATGGACGAAAAGGGATCAGTCACCTGTTAATGGGAAGTGTGGCAGAGCATGTCATCAGGCATTCATCTGTACCCGTACTGGTAATTCCTGCGAATTTCAATGGCTGGATACAGCAATCCTATTCATAATTTTCAAGCACTTGTTCTTTTGGCAGGGGTTTCATACAAAAGAACCAGTCTTTGCAATATATCCCACCGTCTTCCTTTCCACTCATGCGGTCTTCGGCAACACCGCAACTTCCCGCAGTCGGAACAATTACATCTTCTCCTGGTTGCCAGTCGGCTGGAGTCGCAATGGCAAACTTATCGGCAGCTTGCAAAGCAATTAACACTCTTTTCAGCTCCTTAAAATTCCTTCCCAGTGATAATGGGTAATAGATGATAGCCCTGATCTTAGCAAGGGGGTCAATAAAAAACACAGCGCGAACGGCCTTGGTGCTGCTTTCGCCGGGTTGTATCATACCATATTTTTTAGCTACCTCCATGGTAATGTCTTCAACTAGGGGAAACTTCACCTCCACATTTTTCCAGTCCCGGAATTCGATCTTGTCTTTAATAGTCCGCAACCATGCAATATGACTGTACAGGCCATCTACAGAAAGGCCAATGAGATCGGTATTAAGCTTCTTAAAATCGCTCTCCATTTTGGCAAATGTCATAAACTCACTAGTACACACTGGTGTAAAATCGGCTGGATGGCTAAAAAGTATTACCCATCTGCCTTTATAATCCTGAGGGAATTTGACACTACCCTGGGTACTAACCGCTTCAAATGAAGGGGCTGTGTCGCCAATTCTAGGCATAGCGGTCGGCACAATGGACGGGTTATCGATATTTGCAGGCGCTGACATATTTAAAGTTTTATATTTTACATAATTTATAACATCATAAAGGTCCATTACAAATAATAAGTATTTAGTGACAGATGTCATGCCGGGCAGTGACCTTACTCACCGCCGAGAAGGGAAAGTACCCATTCTGCAAAATATCACCTCCATTCCTGATAAAAATCATACTTCGCCTCCCCCGTTCCGAATACCTTAGCACCGTTGATTACCCTGGCTCATCGGTTTGTAAACTCCAAAAATAGTTGTCAAATGAAACAAATACTTCTCGTCACCGCCAGCACCCATTTCCCAAAAGGCCCCCTCGCCTTCCTCCAGGCCATGCAGCCAAGGGAAAAAATCCATGCCCGGGGCCTCTTCTTTGAACCCATCGACTTCACCGCCCTTTCCAAAGCCACCCGGACAACCTACAACCTTACACCCCTCATCGAATTAGAAAAGACCGAAAAAGCAATCGTCGCCTCCCAAAAGGCATCCTTTGCACAGGCCTGCGAGCAATCGAAAATCCCGTATACCATCCATGACAACGACCAGGGATGGGACAAAGATCTCCTCATCCGGGAAAGTAAGTTCGCCGACCTGATCCTTATCAGCGACGAGCTTTTCTACGCCGAAGCATGGGAAAAACAACCCAACCTATACCTTCGGGAAATTCTCCACAACGCTCAATGTCCTGTCCTGGCCATTCCCGAATCATTTACCCATATTGAACAACTCTTTATAGCCTACGACGGCAGCCTTGAAAGCCTCTATGCACTCAAACAGTTTTGCTACCTATTCCCCGCCTTTACCGATCTCCCGGCGGAACTCGTGTATTGCAAAAAAGAATCCGGCGACGCCATCCCGGAAATCGACGCCCTCGAACAATATATACGCCTTAAACTTCCTTTCACGCGCTATTCCAAGCTTCATTTCAAAGCGTCCTCCTATTTCCCCACCTGGATCAGCGAAAAGAAGGACGCCCTTCTGATAAGCGGCTCCTTTGGGCGATCGTCTATTTCCAATGCGACCAGGCATAGCTTTGCCGAAGAACTCATCCGCGAACATAAACTGCCCATATTTATAGCCCACAAATAGTTTAAACCGGTCGGAGCAGAGCGGATCCAGTCGCCTAATTATTTTTTTTCGGCATCCCGGTACATTTGTTGCCGATTGACGTCGATTGTCTGCTTCTTGCTAATTGCATAAACCATCGCCCTACCTGACCCAAGTCAGCTTAAGACATGTTTTTTATCAGTTTTTGCTATCCCGGCCCACCCCCAGTCCGTCCAGGATCTTCTCCAGCGGGCAGAACCGGGTGAAGGAGGACTGCAACAGATTGAATCCTACAAAAGCGGCCAGCCACAACCATTGTAAATTGATATAATTTGCCAGTATGATACTTACCAGCACAAGACTGCCTGCTACGGCTCTGACAATACGTTCTTTCATACTTTTTCTTTTTAAAATTGACTATTGACCTGATCTTTCAACAGGGAGTATAAAGGCTCTTAGGGGAAAACCACTATCGTGGGTATTGTTATAGCTTTCCACCAGTTCCAGCGCCTTTCCGGCCTGGCCGTCATCGGTAAAGCTGAACAGGAATATAGAATCAAAATCACCGCTATGACTACCAAACCAATCATCGAGAAGATTAGCGCCGTCTGAAGTCTTCATTCCGATGGTTTTGCTGACACTGAATATTTCTATGCGGGCCTGCCCAAGCAGCGTCGACAGGGCGGGTAGATATTCTTTCAGGCTTGTTATGACTAATAATTTCATATCCTATTTTTAAAAGTTTATTTATCCCGATATTTCTTCTTCAGCATTTTATGATACAATAACGGCACGACCAGCAGGGTGAGGAAAGTTGAAGTGATGGTTCCCCCCATAAGGGAAATGGCCAGCCCCTGGAAGATAGGATCGAACAGGATGATGACGGCGCCCAGCACGACAGCGCCGGCCGTCAGCAGGATCGGGGTAGTTCGAACGGCGCCGGCTTCGACGATCGCCAGGTTTAAGGGAATACCCTCTTTTAGCCGGATATCGATAAAGTCGATCAGCAGCACAGAGTTGCGAACCATGACCCCCGCCAGCGCGATAAAGCCGATCATGGAGGTGGCGGTGAAAAATGCGCCCATCAGCCAGTGCCCTCCGATGATGCCAATCAGGGATAGGGGTATGGCCGCCAGCATCACCAGGGGTACGGTGAAATTCTGGAACCAGCCGACGATCAACATGTAGATGATAATGATCACGACGAGAAAGGCAATGCCCAGGTCGCGGAACACTTCATAGGTGATCTGCCACTCGCCGTCCCATTTCAGGGAGAAATTGTCCTCCAGCTCCGGCTGGTGGGTATATTCCTCTTTAAGACTGTAACCTGCGGGCAGTTGAATGGATTGTAAGCTGTCCGATATTTTCATCATGGCATAGGAGGGGCTTTCCAGTTGACCGGCCATGTCGGCCAGTATATAGACCACCCGCTTCTGGTTCTTCCGATAGATGCTTTTCGGCGCTATTGACTTCGTAACGGTCACCAGGTC
>DATJJD010000054.1:0-17508 GCA_035492545.1 Puia sp. | reverse complement strand
GAACATATTGTCATCCGCCGACATAAGTGGAACAATTTAGCGCTTAAAGTTACTATTTAATACCCTAGATTTACGCAAAATTTACTGCATGCAGGTACCGACCATGGCCGAGCTATCGGCAAAAGGAGAAGTCCCGGATGTCTTGTTCTGGGTAGGATGCGCTGGCAGCTACGATCAGCGGGCGCAGAAGATCACCCGGGCCTTTGCCACTATCCTGAATAAAGTAGGCGTTAAATATGCTATCCTGGGGAAGGAAGAGCTTTGTAATGGCGATCCGGCCCGGCGGGCGGGCAATGAGTTTATCTTCCAGATGATGGCTTATCAGAATATCCAGGTGCTGAATAATTATAATGTCAAAAAGATCGTCACGGCCTGTCCTCATTGTTTCAATATCTTTCTGAACGAATACCCGGAATTGGGGGGCCGCTACGAGGTGATCCATCATACGGTGTACCTGCAACAGCTGATCGACGAGGGAAAGATCGTTTTAAAGGAGGATGGCCCCTTTAAGGGCCGCCGTATTACGTATCATGACAGCTGTTATCTGGGGCGGGCCAATCATGTATATGAAGCTCCCCGTAAGGTCCTGGAGGTCCTGGATGCCGAGCTGGTGGAGATGAAGCGGTGCCGGAGTAAGGGGCTTTGTTGTGGCGCCGGGGGGGCGCAGATGTTCAAGGAGGAGGAGAAAGGGACCACCCGCGTCAATTTTGAGCGTACGGCGGAGGCCCTGGGTACGGGGGCGGGGATTATTGCGTCGGCCTGTCCGTTTTGTAATACCATGCTGACGGATGGGGTGAAACATGGGGAGAAGGAGGAAGATGTTAAAGTGATGGATATTGCTGAATTGATTGCCGCTTCGATTGTTTAATTTTGTGGAGAAACGTAGACAATGAACACCGATTATAAAGAACTAATACCTGCTGATTTTGCGGGTGACTCCCGGGTCTGGATCTACCAGAGTCCCCGGCTTTTTACCATTAACGAAGCCCTGCAGATCGAAGAGAAACTGGAGGCTTTTGTCCGGGAATGGAATTCTCATGGCACTCCGGTGAAAGGGTATGCCAATCTCTTCTATGGACAGTTCATCGTCCTGATGGCGGATGAGTCGGCCACGGGGGTGAGCGGGTGCAGCACCGACAGTTCGGTGCGACTGATCAAGGAGATTGAGCAGACGTTCCAGACGCCGTTGTTCGACCGGTTGGCGCTGGCCTTTTTTATTAAAGACAAGGTGCAGGTGGTGCCGATGGCTCAGTTGCCGTATGCGCTGGAAAATGGGTTGATCGGGGCCGATACGCTGTATTTCAATAATACGGTGCTGACGAAGGCGGAGATGGAAGCCCGGTGGATCATTCCCGTAAAAGACAGCTGGTTGGCGGCGAAGTACCTGAAGGGGAAAGTGACGGCGGGGTGAAATAGAAGTGCGGGCGACGGGGGGCAGTGCAGCCGACGGGCGGCCGGGATGCAAGTGCGGGCGGCCGGGATGCAAGTACGGGTGTCCGGGACGCAAGTGCGGGCGACGGACGAATCCCGGAAAGAGAGAAAAAATTTATCGTTCGAATGAATTAAAACTTATTTTTGCTGCCCGGCCTATAATTTTAAGCCGGGGGACGCCTGTCGGCAGGCAAGGATGGTGGTAAGGGACAGGCAGAAAAATATATGCGGAAATAGCTCAGTTGGTAGAGCGTCAGCTTCCCAAGCTGAAGGTCGCGGGTTCGAACCTCGTTTTCCGCTCTGATGTTAATGGAAAGGCTGCTCTAAGGGGCGGCCTTTTTGTTTTGGATAAAGTTCAGAATGATGGTCCGACGATGAGGATGGGCGTAAAAAAGCCGTTCTTGATTGAACGGCAACATGTTTTTTGTTTAATGGAAACGAAGGTTATTTGAGTTGGAGACTTCTCTTCTGTTTTGCTACAAAGTATTGTGATACTCCTAATAAAGATGCGATCTCTTTGATTGAAAATTTAGTGCTGGCCAAAAGAGATTTTACGATTTTTTCACGTTCCTCCGCGCGGCCTTGCTGAAGGCCTTTTTCAAGTCCTTTTTGCTCCTTTATTTCTGCCAATTGTTCAAGAATACCCACTGTATTTGTTTTACCGGTTAATAATAAAAGTATGAAGGAAGGATAAGCAAGTAAGGAAACACAAAAGTAAGGCACAAGACAATTCGCCAAATAAAAATCATGGTTTTGGTAAAAAACATAAAAAGGGTACCTCAAATACTTTTGCAGCGCCCTTTTTTACGTCAAAAAAATTAGTATTTTTGGAGAATAAAACCGGGGACTGCTATCCCCGGTCCTCTCTGTCAAATCAGTAATAACTGAACGATGGAGATCGCCAACTTGATTATCATCAAAATTTTGATGACGTAGCCCAGTGTTGACTCACTGGGCTTTCTCATTTTAATCATAAGAGAAAAAAACGGGATTTTACAGCCCGTAAAAACTTCGCATATGCCGCCTTATAAACGGCACAGCCATTTTTTTTCATGATTAAATAGCAGCAGGAATCGGAATTCCTGAATCTTCTTCAAGAGCGACTGCAAAGGTATCCAAATAGAGAATATCTCCAGGAAAAAAAGAACTTCATATTCACTTCAAAGACAAGCACAAATAATGCATTGAACAATACGTCAAAAAAAAATTTCGTAACTCAAAAGTTACATATATATTTGTGTAACTTTTAAGTTACCTGTTATACAAAAAGCAAACTGAAAACTATTAAACATGGAAAATAAAAATTTTCACAGAACAATTACCGTTAATGCTTCCGCAGTAGAAGCAATGAAAAAAATCAGCCAGGTTAATCTTTGGTGGGCAAAGGGTTTTTCCGGCAGAACGGAAAAGTTAAACGATGAATTCACAGTTACTTTTGGGAAAACCTTTGTTGATTTTAAAATCAGCGAATTGGTTCCAAATAAAAAAGTGGTTTGGAAAGTAACGGATTGTAATCTGCATTGGCTTAAAGCAAAAAAAGAATGGAACGATACCGAAGTCGTTTTTGCGATCTCCTCTGAAAATAACAAGAGCAAAATTGATTTCACGCACGTTGGATTAGTTCCGGGTGTAGAATGCTATAATGATTGCGAAGCAGGATGGGATTCCCATGTGACAAAAAGTTTGGCAAGTCTTGTTAATGAAGGAAAGGGGCAGCCTGAATAATAAGCAGGTGAATTTAAAGTATATTAAATTCACCTGCTTAGCATGTACTTAGAAAATATACCGCAACCCCACCTGCATCTGCCAGCGGGACGGGAGGTCGGGGCTGGTAGTGAAGGTGCTGGTCTGGGAAGGATCGAACTGATAAACCGCTTTGCCATTGCCATCAACGCCGCCATAGGTCATCGGCTGGAAGTAACCGGTAGTGCTGGCGTATTTGCGCAGGCCCCATTTGCTGCTGATCAGGTTGCCGATGTTGACGATATCCAGGCTGACCTGTACGGTTTGGGTCTTCGAGCCATGTTTGAAATAAAAATCCTGGAGGATGCGCATATCGGCCTGGCTGAACCAGGGGGTGACGCCTGCATATTTCCCCGAGTACTGGCCCCGGTGTTTGCTGAGGTATTTATCCTGTTGGATAAACGCCTCCAGGGCGGCACCCTGGGCGGCGCCATTCTGGGAATGGCCTTCCGCGTCCGTGAGAGTCGTAAAATTCATGTTGCCGATCTCGGCTTGTGTGGGGATGTACATCAGGTCATTGAAGGCGGAGCCGTCATTGTTGACATCTCCCCCATAGACATACGAGAAGCGGTTGCCACTGGTCCAGTTGCTGAATAAAGAAACGGTGGTCGCATATTTCCCTTTCCCATAATCAAACTTCTTGATAGCAGCCAGGACGAAGCGGTGGGTATTCCCGTACAGGGAAGGAGAGCTGACGGCTATGTTGGAATTTCCCAGGACAGGGTTGCGGTCGAAGGCATCCCCGGAGATCTCCGCGGAAATGGAGCTGGCGTCTTTTGCCACCAGGTAATTATAGGAACCGGTGAGATACCAGCCTTTCCCGAAAGTCTGCTGGAACTGAATGCTGGCATCAAAGGAGCTGCCGATTTTTGTATTAGTAAATACATAGGTGCTGGTATTTCCCTTATCGGCGGCCAGGTAGACGCTGCGGGTGTCGCCGGTGCCGGAATTCAGGTGGCCCGTCGGTGTTCCCAGGCCATAGTCCCGCACCATCATGGCATTGACGTCTTTCGAATAAGCGATGTCTACCGTCAGGATGGTACCGCTGGGCAGCTTATAATCGACGCCGACATTGGAACGCCAGATCTGCGGCCATTTAAAATTGCGGGCCGTAACGTTATAATATCCCGTGAACGGGTTGCCGATAGCATTGCCCAACCATACAAAGGGGAAACGGCCGGTGAAGAGCCCGGTGCCGCCCCGGATCTGCGCTGTGTTGGTTCCATTGACATTCCAGTTAAAGCCCAGACGGGGAGAGAACAACACTTTGCCGGAGGGCATCCGGGTGTTGTCTATTTCCTGACCCGGTCCATTCTTTACGGGGTTGCCGTTGGGATCGAATAATTTCAGGTTGTCGCTGTTCGGCACGGTGGGAGAACCGGTGAGCATGGTGCCGGCGTAGGTACCGTCGGCATTGACATTCGGGCTGCTGTACCTGGCTTTGGAGGGGAAGTACAGGGCCTTGTCGACCCGCAGACCATAGGTGATCTTCAGGTCTTTTGCCGGTTTCCATTCATCCTGGGCGTAAAAGGATGCCTGTCCTACGGTAAGATAATACCAGGTCCATAACCCTGCGGCGGCCCTGTTCTTCGCATAGTTAACATCGACATCCAGTGGGTAGGCGCCGAAAACGACGTTGCCTCCGTTAGGAACCTTGGTAATAAAGTCGTTGATGTCGATGCCTGAAAACAAGGTAGCACCATACCCGGTGAGGTTGAAAGAGTTGCCAAATTTGAACTGCTCGTAGGAACCGCCGATGGTGATGGTGTGTTTGGGCAGGATAATATTGAAATTATCCGTCAGCTGCAGGGCGTCCTGGTTCAGAACGTTGTTGATGGAGAAAGGTTCGTGCCCGGCAACGATGTAAGGGACCCCGAATTTGGTGATGTTGAGGGCGGGGAAGGGAGTGGAAAATGGATTCCGGTGATCTCTGAAAGTGGTATACACTGCCCGGAACTTATTGGCATAGCTGCCACCGAAGTTAGACTTCAGTTCCAGTCCGAAGGAATGCAACCTGTTGACCATCTGGTACCCGGAGTTCCGGAATTGCAGGGTGATGGCATCGGGTCCGCGACGATTGATGGCATTGGGATGGGCGGGCTTCTCCTGGGTGGCATCCAGCCCATTATAAGTAAAGGAAAGGCTGTGGACATCGTTGATCACCCAGTCGATCTTTCCCAGCCATTTATAATTCACTTGTTTCAGGTTGAACCCCTGGTAGGGGCCGGTGACATAACCAAAGCGGCGGCCCAGGATGGCGCTGACGGAGTCCAGGTCTTTTTCCAGGACCCTGGAGGTAGTGAGCTGTCCAACGTTGGAGGCATTCTGGGCTCTGTAGGCGCTCTCTTCATCCTTTCGTTGTTCTGTCTCAAAGTTGAGGAAATAAAAGAGCTTATTCTTTTTTATTGCTCCGCCCAGGGAAGCCCCTGCCTGAATGTGATTGAGGGTAGGAACGGTGAAGCTGGTGCCGTCCACTTTATGGCCTGTCATGCCGGTGTTGCGGTAAAATCCATAGATGGTGCCCGAGGTGGTGTTGCTGCCGCTCCTGGTCACGGTGTTGACACCCGCCCCGGTGAAGCCGGACTGTGTCACGTCATAAGGGGCGATGTTAACCTGGATCTGGTCGATGGCATCCAGGGAAATGGGTTGGGCGTTGGTCTGGCCGCCCGGGGTGGGCGCATCCAGTCCGAAAGGGTTATTAAATACGGCGCCGTCCAGGGAGAAGTTATTATACTGTCCATTCCTGCCTGCGAAGGAGATGCCGTTATAGGTGGGCGAGGCGGAGGGGGTGAGCCGGGTATAGTCATCGGCTGAACGGGAAATGGTGGGTAGTTGCCGGATCAGCCTGGAGCTGATATTGGTAGAGGCGCCCGTGCGTTGGTCGTCAAAGATCTTTGACCGGCCCGTTATAACTACTTCTTTCAGTTGGGCAGCGGAGGGCTCCATGTTGACGTCGACGGAGCTGGTCTCCCCCAGGCTGAGATAAACTTCCGATTCCGTTTTGGGAGCATAACCCGCGAAGCTGACCAGGACGGTGTAGGGCCCTCCTACCCTCAGGTTGGGCACGGTGAAACTACCGTCGGATTTTGTAACCAGTGATTTGTTGATGCCGGCCTCCGGGAAAGAGATCTTGACCGTAGCGCCCGCCATGGGCTTGCCCGCTTCGTTTTTTACCGTCCCACTGAGAGTGGATGTCGTTACCTGGGCGTTGATAGTTAATGAAAAACAAAAGAATAGGAAGGCTAAAACTGGTTTAGCTAGTTTTGGTTGCTGCATGGTGAGTGTTTTTCTGAAAAAATGGTTACATATGCGTAATAACAATTTAACGAAAAAAACACAGACCGACCTGTTAAATAAAACACTTAGAGAAAGCGGGGAGGGCCGGCGGGGGCCACATAGAGGCGGGCCACTGAGCAGGGATGGGGGACACCCGGCGGAAGACGAATGGAAACGCGTGAGGCGCCTGGCGGGGGCCGAAGGAGGCGACGTCTAGCGGATGACCAAGACGGAGCCTTTTTTAAATACCGGTTGTTTGGTAGCTGTATTAAAGTAGTGTACCATCCAGACAAAATTTCCGGAGGGGACGCGGTTACCGCGGAAGCTGCCGTCCCATCCCTCGTCGGGGCTGTTGCTGCGGTAGACCATCTCTCCATACCGATCATAAATAACCATCTGGAATTCGGTCATCTCGCAGGCGTGCAGGGGCCGGAAGGTGTCATTACGCCCGTCGCCATTGGGGGTAAAGGCATTGGGCAACAGGAGCTGGCAGCTGCAGGCGGTGAGGTTCACCGTAGCCGTCAGGGTATCTTTCCCGCAGCCATTCTGCGCCACGACGGTATACAAACCACTCTGCTCTACTTTAAACGATGAAGAATATGAGCTATCCTGCCAGGCATAGGAGTCCGCATTGCCTTTGACCTGCAGCCAGAAATCCTCTCCGTTGCACAGGGTGGTGTCGCCGGTGAGGGTGACTTTGAGGCTGTCGTCAAAACGGACCGTAAGCGTGTCGGTATAGATACATTGTCCTACGGTAGCGGTAACGGCATATTTGCCCGCCCGGTAGACGAAATAAGTGGATTGGCCCGTCTGGTTCTGGTCATCCCGCTGGGGCGGGACGGATTGCCAGTTATAGGTCCCTGTCCCAAAGTCCGCGTCGAGGGTGAGAGTGCTGCCCTGGCAGATAGCGGTGTCGTGAAAGTCCAGGGGTTTGTCTCCCCGATAGGTGACCAGGACGGAGTCTGTCACCTGGCACTGTCCATTATAGGTTACAAAGACCCAGTAGTTGCCAGGGCTGGTGATGCGGATGGCGCTGTCTTTGGCGCCGGTGCTCCAGTCGAAGGCCGTGGCGCCGGACAGATGTGCTTTTGCGTTGAGGAAAAAGATCTGTTTGGGGCATAAAAGGGTGTCGGGGCCCAGGTCGAATGCAGGTCCTTTCGGAGCGCTGTAGGTAATCGAGACCGTATCCCTGTATACACCGCAGCCAGGCACGGTGACGATAGCGACATATTTTCCACCGGGATAATGCGTCAGCAGCTGGTCGCCGTTGAAAGGCAGGGTATTCCCATCCAGGAGCCAGGTGTACTGGCCATTCTGTGCGGCCGCACTGAGTAAAAGATTGGCGCTGTCGCACATGACGTGGTCTTTGCCCAGGTCGATCTTCGGGGTTTCGCTGATGAAGACCCCGATGCTGTCCGTTAAACCGCAGCCGTTGACGCTGACCGTATAGACCCCGGATTTGGTGATGGGCAGCGTGGGGGTATGGGTGAGGCTGTCGTCGTTCCAGGTATAGGTGGCGCCGGGAATGGCCGGAGCGGTGAGCACCGTCGTCTGTCCTTCACAGAGATAGACATCGGGCCCGAAGTTATAATTCAGGGGCGTTATAACGTTGATGGTCGTGGTAAGATTGAAGGGAGGGATATTTGGATAGCCCACTTGCAGTGTGACCGTGTACGTCCCCGGGGTCGCAAATACATGTCTTGGTTTCTTCGCGGTGGAGCTGTCATTGTAGCCCGAGGCGGGATCCCCGAAATGCCATTTAATGTAGCTGGGGGAAAAGAAAGTATCCAGCAGGGGTGAGCCAAAGAGGATCGTCGAGTTCACGCAGGTAGAAGAGTAATTGATCGTATCGGAGGTCACCTGTGCCCGGCCAATGGCAGGAAGCAGTTGCATCAGCCAGAAGAAGACCAAGATCGCCATGCGAAGATGTGGTCCCGGCTTATGGAAGCCGGTGGTCAGACCGGGAAAGCCAGGTCGGCGAAAGCTGAAAATCCCGGAAATGCGCGGTATGGTCAGCCGACCGGGAAAACCAGGTTTGGACTGCTGGTTGCAGCCGGAGGTGGAAGGAATGCGCCTGGTCATGGGGGTCTTCATCATGCGTTGACTTTTAGCAGGGTCCTTACCTGTTGTACGGACTGGTTCTGAAGCCGGGCATAATAAACGCCCGCCGCCAGCCTGCTGGTATCTACAGTAATATTATAAGCGCCTTGTGCATAGTCCTGGTCTACAGGCAACATTACCAGCCGGCCGGCGGCATCGAAGATCTGCACCAGCGTATGGCCGCCGGCGGTCTTGAAGGTGATGATGGTGCTGTTGACAAAAGGATTGGGTGCATTGGAAATAAGGCTATTCCCTGCATTGTTGAGATCATCATAGGTATTGTTACAGGCCGTGGTCTTCATGAACGGCAGGTATTGATAATTCTTCAGGAGCATGGTCGTTACGTCGGAAGAGGACACGCAGAACCAGTCCCGGAGGATGGTGGAATAGACGGAGCGGAAATCATATTGCATGGGGAGATTGCTCTCCACATTGTTGGCCGTCAGGTCGGGGTTGTTGCCCAGTACGCCTGTTTTGGCATAGTCCCCGAAGACAAACACCGGCTGCGCAGCGCCATGGTCGGTACCCATGCTGCCGTTGGAGATGATGCGCCGGCCGAATTCGGAGAAGGTCATTCCCAGGACCTGTTTGTTGATGCCCAGGAATTTACAATCATTCATAAAAGCGGCGATGGCATCCGACAAACGCCGCAGCAGATCGCTGTGAGAGCCTGTCGTGGTGTCACCCGGGTCCACCTGTCCCCCATGGGTGTCGAAGCCGCCGGTGCTGACCATATAAACTTTCGTTTTGAGGCCTCCGGCTACCAGCCGGGCGACTGTCTTGAGCTGTGCAGCCAGGTCATTATTATCCGGGTAAGGGGCCTGCTGGGTCACTTTTGCGGCAGCCTTTTCGATGGCAGCGGCATACTTGTTGGTCGTACGGGCGACGGCCCGCAGGTAGACCAGCTCATTACCCATGGGTGTATCCGGTTCCGGTTCGGTAATGCCGTTGATGAGGTCATAAAATTCCGCGTCGGTAGGCACGGCCATGGCGGTGGTGCCCGTCTGGGCCATAAACACAGGAGATATGACGGAGCCTATCTGGATGGCCAGGGGGTCCGGCATGGTGTCATTGGGATAACCGACCGGGAAATTGGTATAGGTCTGGGACAGGAAGCGGCCGGTCCAGCCCGTGTTGAGGTATTGATCTTCATCGGAACCCGAGAGCCAGACGTCCATGGAGCGGAAATGAGAGCCGTCCGGGGAGGGATACCCGACGGATTGAAGCACGGCCAGCTGATCGTTGTCATACAGGCCCTGCATACCGGTCAGGGATGGATGCAGGCCCGTCTTCAGGTTATTGGTCAGTTTCAGGATCTTACCCTGGGGGATGGCGATATTGGACCGGGCGGAATAATAGTCGGCATAATTCTCCAGGGGGATGACGGTATTGAGGCCGTCGTTGCCACCTACCAGTTGTACCAACACCAGCACATGGTCATTGTCCGCGGCGCCGGCCAGTCCGTCCAGGAAGGGAAGATGGGACAGGGCATTTATCTTAAAGCCTCCCATCATAGTGATGGGGGCAATGGATCGTATAAAGTCTCTTCTTCTCATAAGGATATTATGTTTAGGACAAATGGTATTCGGGTAAATTCATCAGGTATTTATACAGTGCCCGCAGTTTAGTGTCCACCGTCGTGTAGGCATTCATGTCGGATGGGTTGGCTATATAGGCCAGCCAGGCGTTGGTCCAGTACATATCGTTGGTAAGATTACCTAAGAGAATGGACTGTTTGAGCAATGCGATGGAACTGTCGGACAACGGGGGCCGGATGAGGATGCTGAGGGAATCCGAGATGAGCTTATTGGGATCATGCGGGGCCGGTAACGAGGAGGCAAAGCCGATAGCGTCAATTTGCAAGGTGATGCCACTGCTCATGTCTCCTTTGCTGATGAGCAGGTCGGTGTAGAAGTTGCGTTCTGTATAAGTGACGGAGTTGATCCACAATTCATGGTACTGGGGGGCCTGGCGATAGGCATCCCAGCCTGCCACGAGCTCGATGACCATGATCTCCTGCTGAAGGATGGCTGAGCGTTGGGAGAGCATACTCCAGGCGGCGTACTGGCCCTGTGGATTGCCCGGTCCCGCGATGGCGATGTTATATTCCCGGCAGAGGCCGATCAGGAGGTCCAGGGGGCTTTTGATGATACAGGCCCCGGAGTTGACCAGGTCATAAAAATGCTGGCTTTTGAGCAGGGTGGATAATACGGCGGTGATATTATACCCGCTCTGGCGGAATACATCGGCCAGGGGGCTGATGACATTCGCCTCGATCATGTCATCGATCTTATAATAAACGAAAAAATTATACAGTTTGCGGCAGATGAACCTGGCGGATTCCTGGGTGGAGAACAACATGGCCAGCAGGGCGTCAACTTCCAACGCGCCGGGGGCCCCGGAGTAGCCGGTGATGATCTGGTTGCCGTAAAAGGAGGAGAAGTTTTTATTGAGGTCATCGTGATCTCCTGACTGGAATACATAGTTGAAGTTGATGTCAACGGTGTGGCCGGTCAATACCCTGGCGGCTTCACGCACGTCATCCTGGGTGTATTGTGAGCCGGCGCCTTTTCCGATGGTATAAAGTTCCTGCAGTTCGCGGCCATAGTTTTCGTTGGGAGATTTTTTTGCATTGGTGTTGCCGTTCAAAAAGATCAGCATGGCGGGATCCAGGGTGATGGCTTTTACCAGCTGCGGGAGATAACCCAGGGCGTTGCTGCGCAGGGTAAGGTATTGGTTGTACCAGAGCTGGCAGGGGATGTCCAGGTGAGAGAGGGCATCCATGGCGAAATGGTTGTGCCAGAAGAGGGTCATTTTTTCATGGATGGAGCGGCCGGGGTTGAGCAGCTGTCCGATCCACCAGGCTTGCAAGGAACGCAGGCGGTTGGTATTCATTCCTTCGTCCGCATAGAGAAGTCCCGTGCCGATCCAGGTCTGCCAGGACGCAACACCCGTCGGGTCATTGCCGTAGTTGTTTAAAGGTTTGGTGGAAGGAGCTGCTGTAGGCTGCAGCAATTCATCGACGGCCTGCGACATCGTACGTGTTTTGAAATAGTTGATATCGTCGATGCTGGCTCCGAATAACGTGCGTTTCAACAAATGAACCACCTGTGGGGTATCCCAGGTGCCTGTATAGGGACTGATGCCTGCCGGACTGCCGGGTAATGGTCTTTCCATAGTATATTGAAATTATAAGGCCCGGTCCATGCGGACGCGGGCCTTGTTTAATCCTGGTAAAGCGCTGTAAAACTTCCTTGTGAAAATTGTATGGTGCCTGAGCTATTGAAAACTTTCAGGTAAAAATTTCCGCTGACGGTGCCATTGTATTTCTTTTCGAATTTGTCCACCTGTACGAAATTGGTACTATCGCTGGTGTTATAATATATGTTGCCGGCGGCATTGGTATAGGTGACCAACAGGCTATCTCCCCGGTAGCGGCCTGTCGTGTCGCCGATCAACCGGAAGCTGATGCTGCCCTTCTTGCTGGAAGTATCTTTATATTGACCGCTGATCAGGGTAGTATGTACGTTATACACATCCTGTATATAGGCCAGGTTGACGGGAAAGCTTAGAACGGTATCATTGGCGGCGAATGTAAAGGAGGAAGCGGGTGTTGAAAGAGGATTGCTATCGCTTTTATTACAGGCGACGAGCATCCCGCATAGGGATACTATGGATAGTAGCAAGGGGGTGCGTTTCATAAAGTCCAGTTTTGGCCGGAAAATGACTAATAATAGGTGACAACTAAATAACAATTTTCAGGCCAATTATGCAATCGACGGGTTGTCTGCATTCTTTTAAAAATAGTAATACATGGATGGATTGGAAAACCCGGCGAATTGTACTATTTTGTTGTATCCCTGACCGGGAGTACCGGTCGAGAGCGGGCCCCTTCATCATAAAACAACTACATATGAATTTTTTCACACGTCTTTCCAATGGCTGGCAGATTGCCCTGAATAGTTTTGCAGTGCTGAAAGAAAACAAGCAGCTGATCCTTTTCCCCATTTTATCGGGTATTTCGATGATCCTGGTGATCAGTTCTTTTGCCATCGCCCTGTTTGCGGCTTCGGGATGGGATACGGATAACCTGGAGCAGTATGGGACGGTGACCAATTACCTTGTTCTATTCGTCTATTATGTCGTGAATTATTTTGTCATCGTCTTTTTCAATACGGCCCTGGTGCATTGTACGCATTTATATTTCAAGGGAGAGGAAGTGACCATCGGCAAAGGCATTCGGTTCAGCATGAGCCGGATCGGGGTAATCTTTTCCTGGGCGGTGTTTGCGGCTACCGTGGGTACGTTGTTGCGGTTGCTGCAGGACAACCTGGGATGGTTGGGCAAGATCATTACCGGCCTGATCGGGATTGTCTGGAGTGTGACCACTTTTTTTGTCGTGCCGGTCATTGCCTATGAGAATTTGGGACCTATCGCAGCGTTCAAACGGAGCGCCACCCTGATGAAGGAGAAATGGGGAGAGAGCCTGGGGGCGACCTTTAGTTTTGGCATCGTGCAACTGCTGGCGATCTTCCTGCTGGTGATCCCTTCCGGCCTGGCAGGCTATTTTATACATCCCGTCGTCGGAATCGTTCTGTTTATCCTTGGCGTGTTTACCATCCTGGTCGTGATGAGTGCAGCCCGTGTTATTTTTGTCAGCGCGGTATATCATAACATCAATGGAGACCCCGTAAAACATTTCAACCAGGAGCTGGCTGACCATTTATTTGAACCCAAGAAATAAGAAATTCCTGCTTACATAAGAGGCCCGGCTCCGGCCGGGTTTTTTATTTAGTACTGTATTTATAAATGATCTCTGATACGGCAGCCATGGCGGCCTTGGCAGCTGTATCATCCTCCGTGTCTTTGGAAAGTAATACCAATACATATTTTCCACCATCCGGCAGAAAGACGATGCCCCCATCGTGATTGATGCCTTTTATCCAGCCTGTCTTATGGGCCACTTTCACCTCCGGGGGTAACCGGGCCGGTATGATCTCGTTGAAATGCTGATCCAGTAAGATGCGGATCATGGCTGTCGAGGCGGCCGGGCTGACCAAGGTCTTATCGGCCATCTTTTCAAAGAGTTGCAGCAGTCCATAAGCTGTAACGGTATTGTTCAGGCCCCGCTGATAGGCGGCATTATCCTCTACTCCCCGCAGGACGTGAAGATCCGTATCCTTTAGCTCCCGCAGGGTCGCCATGATGTTGCGCGGGTTGAGCTTATCGATCAGCAGGTTGGTGGCGAAATTGCTGCTCATGGTGATCATGCCATAGGCCAGTTGGCTGAGGCTGCGTCTCTCTCCTATATGCCGGTATAGTTCCAGTTCGCTGTCGTCGGCTGTATCCAGGTGGAAGAGGCTACTGTCGGCAATGCTGGTGAATTCATTTTTCAGGATGAGGGAATCCGTGAGTCGCAGGCGGTGTTGTGCAGCCTGATGGTAGAGTTCCATCAGAACAGGGACTTTCATCATGCTGGCGGCATGGAAGGACTCGTGTTCCCGGATAAAGAGTTCCTTGCCGGTGGACAGGTCTTTGAAGGCGAGGGCGAATGTGCCCTTCTGTGCCTGGAAAAGGCTGTCTATCCTTTGACGGATGCTGTCCGGCAGGTACTTATCCGGATGGACGGCGGCCCGGGCCGGGGGGCTGGTATGCGCCTGGGCAAAAGAGCCCATGGAGGCGAGGATAACGGCACTGCAGAAAAGAAAACGATGGATCATGAGGGGTGGCTATTTGGTAAAGAATGACAGGGGCGGATAGACGGCAGGCTAATGCGGGAAACGGATGGCGTAAATATCCGGCCATAGTTTGCCGGTGATATACACTTTGTCGGCAACGGAGTCATAGGCGATGCCGTTCATCTCCATCGAACCCGGGTATTTATTACGGGCCTGTTGCTCCAGGGAGGAAAGATCCAGCCTGCCCACTACCCTGCCGCTGGCCGGGTCAATTTTCAGAATATAGTTTTTAGTATAGCGGTTGGCATAGATATAACCGTGAATATATTCCAGTTCGTTGACCTGGTCTACGGGCGTATTATTTTCCATGACCCGTACGGTTCTTACCAGTTTATGACTTTCAGGATCCAGGTAATGGAGGTCGGGGGTGCTGTCGCTCATGATCAGATAGGTCCCGTCCGTTGTCATGCCCCATCCCTCCTCGCTGGGATAGGAGAATTCACCCAGCTTTTTAAAGGTCTTTGCATCGTAGATGAAACCAATCCTCGTCTTATAGGTAAGCTGATAGACCTTTCCTTTCAGGAAGACGATGCCTTCTCCAAAGTATTTATTTTTATCCAGCTCCGCTTTTACCCGGATACGGCCTGAGGTCAAGTCAACGGCGCCAAACAGGGAGCGGGTGTAGGGGACCTCTTCCGTATAACCGGTGCTCTCGTATAGTTCGCCGTCAGCCATCAGCAGGCCTTCCGTATAAGAGGTGGTGTCATGCGGGTATACATTGAGCACCTGGTAGCTGAGATTGGCGACCTGGTTGCTGTCAGCCGGAGTGGTAGTGGCAGCCGCCGGGGTGTCGGGCGTGTTGCTACATCCGGGTATCCCTATCAGGACCGTGGTGGTCAGCAGGAGGGCCGCCAGGGGGGAGGCAAGTTGAAAACGGAACATGTGTTTGGGCTGGATCATGCTATATTGTTAAATCTGGCTTTAAAATAAGCATCTTTTCCCGGCCAGCCTAAACGGGGCCGGAACAGAATGCTGCCAAGTTGTCATTGTAGTTATGTCTTCTTATCTTTGGCCCCTAAAAATAGAAAACCATAAGATGGCTGAAATAGTGAGTGGCGGGGTTCATGATGAGGTCAGGCAGGGGGAAGCTTTGGCGCCTGGCCCGGAGCCCGGCGAATACCGGAAGAAGTTTTATATCGAGAGTTATGGCTGCGCCATGAACTTTGCCGATAGTGAGATTGTTGCGTCCATTTTGAATGAGACGGGGTTTGGGGCTACGCGTAATTATGAGGATGCGGACCTGATCCTGGTGAATACCTGTTCGATCCGTGAGAAGGCTGAGCAGACCGTCCGGCAGCGGCTTCATCTGTTCCGGCAGGCCAAACAGCGGAGGCCGGGTACGCTGATCGGGGTATTGGGCTGTATGGCCGAGCGGCTAAAGGATAAATTTCTGGAAGAAGAGCGGCTGGTGGATATGGTGGTGGGGCCGGATGCCTACCGGACCTTGCCGGGTCTCATCGAAGAGGCCGAAACGGGACAGAAAGGGGTGAATGTACTATTAAGCCGGGAGGAGACCTATGCGGATATCTCCCCGGTGCGGCTGGATAGCAATGGGGTCACGGCCTTTGTCAGCATCATGCGGGGCTGCAACAATATGTGCTCATTCTGTGTTGTCCCTTTTACAAGGGGCCGGGAAAGAAGCCGGGATGCCGCCTCTATCGTCCGGGAATGTGAAGCTCTTTTTCAAAGCGGGTACCGGGAAGTGACCCTGCTGGGACAGAATGTAGACAGTTATTATTGGGTAACGCCGGAAGAGACCGTCACGTTTGCCTCCCTGCTGGAGAAGGTGGCGCTGGTGGATCCCTTGCTTCGGGTAAGATTCTCCACCTCCCACCCCAAGGACATTACGGATGAGGTCCTGCATACCATCGCTAAGTATGAGAATATCTGTAAGTACATCCATCTGCCGGTACAGAGCGGCAGTACGCGGGTGCTGCAGCTGATGAACCGGACCTATACCCGGGAATGGTACCTGTCCAAGGTAGACAGGATCCTGGAGATCCTTCCCGGCTGCGGGCTGAGTGCGGATATCATTACGGGGTTCTGTACGGAGACGGAGGACGATCACCGGGATACCCTGGACCTGATGCAAAAAGCCCGGTACGACTATAGTTATATGTTCTATTATAGCGAACGTCCCGGAACCCTGGCCGCCCGGCGTTACCAGGACGATGTACCGGAAGACGTTAAGAAGAGAAGGCTGGACGAGGTGGTGAAGCTGCAGAACCGGCTCTCCCATGAGAGTAACCTGCGGGACCTGGGCAAGACGTTCAAGGTATTGATCGAAGGAGATTCGAAGAAGAGCGCTGCCGACTGGCGGGGGCGTAATAGCCAGAACAAGGTGGTGGTGTTCCCGAAGACAGGGACCCTGAAGAAAGGGGATTATGCCTGGGTGACTGTGGAGGAGTGTACGGGGGCGACGTTGCTGGGGAAGGTGGTAGAGGCTGATAATAGCCCGATAAAATAATAATAGTATGCTGCATCCTATCATTGTAACCCATATAGATACACTACGTGATATTTGCGAAAAGTATCATGTAGAAAAGCTATTTGCTTTTGGTTCGGTGTGCAGGGATGATTTTGAAGAGAATAGCGACATTGATCTGTTAGTCCATTTTGGCAATGATCTGGAACTGACCGATTATCTTGATAATTACCTGTTGCTGAAGGAAGATCTGGAGAAATTGTTTAACCGGAAGGTGGATCTTATCAATGAGAAATATATAAGAAACCCGTATGTGATCAATGGAATAGAAAAAACAAGAACGTCGATATATGCAGAATAAGGACAGGGACGTAAAAGCATATTATTATGATATATTGCAATCGATCAAGCATATATACCAATTGCTACCCGGAATTTTATCATCCATGAATATGATTTTGTAGATGATGCGCAGGTATGGCTGATTGTTGAAAAGCACCTGCCTGTTTTAAGGAAAGAGGTGGAAGAACTTTTATAACAAAAAAACTCCCGTGTCAGACGGGAAAAGTGTGATATGGAAATTCAATCAATTAAAAATCGTTTTGGCTTAATAGGGAATTCGCCGGCTTTGAACTATGCCTTACAGGTGGCGGTTCAGGTGGCGGGTACGGATCTGACGGTATTGATATCCGGGGAGAGCGGGGTGGGAAAAGAGGCTTTTTCGCAGATCATTCACGCCCTGTCGGCCCGCAAGCACAACCCTTTCATTGCCGTGAACTGCGGGGCTATCCCGGA
>DATJJD010000053.1:0-14198 GCA_035492545.1 Puia sp. | reverse complement strand
CTACAAAATACCGGAACCGCCTGCTCCGATCCCTACGATGGAGATCCCTCCGGTAAGCCTGCAGCCTTATACTTCGGTATGGGATCATCTGCCCCCGGCCAAAAGATCACCGCAACCCCTTCCCATGGAGGCCTTTGACCAGAAGTCGGGCCTGATCCTGTATCGAACGAAACTGATCGGGCATAAAAGCGGTAGTCTCACTATTACCGAACCTCATGATTATGCCCTGATCTTTTTGAATGGCCGATTGATCGATACGGTGTTCAGGGATGGGGGGAAATGGACGGTGCAACTGCCGAAGACAGATGTCAAAGATCCGGTGCTGGATATTTTGGTAGAAGGCATGGGGCATATCAATTTTGCGCAATACATGATCGACCGGAAGGGAATAACGGATAGGGTCACCTTGAATGGAATGACCCTGATGGACTGGGAAATTTTTTCCCTGCCCCTGGATGAGCAATATATGCAACAGGTGCGGGGCGCCGGCGAGGGAAAAGGAACCGCGGCGGGCAACGGGATTTTCTTTAAGGGCAATTTTGATCTGACGGAGACGGCCGACACGTATATTGACATGAGCTCCTTCAAAAAAGGAGTGGTTTGGATTAATGGGCATAATCTTGGAAGGTATTGGTACGTGGGTCCCCAGCAGCGACTCTATTGTCCTGCCTCCTGGCTGAAAAAAGGGAAGAACGAGGTCCTCGTTCTCGACCTGCATCAGCGGGAAGCGGCTACGGTGAAAGGGACGAGGACCCTGGAATGAAAAATCAAGAGCATGGATTCCATCACGCATATCGTTTTAGGGGCGACTATCGGGGATGCCCTGGCAGGGCGGCGACTGGGCAAGAAAGCGATGGTGCTGGGCGCTGTGGCGCAGAGCTTACCCGATATCGATTTTATCGCCTCGTTCTGGCTGGACACTTCGCATGACGTTGCTGCGCACCGGGGCATTACCCACTCTTTTTTATTCGTCGGGGTTATGGCGCTGCTGCTGGCTTTTGCGGCGGGTCGTATATACCGGGGGGCGGCGCCCAATTATGGAGGGGAGGGTATGTCCCGGATGAAATGGCTGCTCTTTTTCGGTCTTCAGCTCTTCGTGCATATTTTCCTCGATGCCTTCAATGCTTATGGCACGGGGTGGTTCGAGCCTTTCAGTCATTATAGGGTGTCTTTTAACGTGCTGTTCGTCGCGGATCCTTTTTATTCGGTCTGGCTGGGCATTTCTTTCCTGGCTTTGCTGATCCTGAGAAGGAGTGACCGGCGCAGAAAGTTCTGGGCTGCCTTCGGACTGATCTTCAGCAGTCTTTACTTATGTTATTGTATATCGAATAAGCTCACGATCGAACACCGGTTGCAAAAAGAGCTGCAACGGAGGCCATTTGCCGTTAGCCGGCATTTTACGACTCCCACTCCCCTGAATAGCTGGCTTTGGTATCTGGTAGCGGAAGATTCTCTGGGTTATCATACCGGCTACCTTTCGGTATTCGACAGGCAGCCGGTGACCTGGCAGTTCTTTCCCCGTAACGATGCGTTGTTAACGCCTTTCAGGATACAGGAAGACGTGCGGGAGCTGCTACGGTTCTCCCAGAACTATTATACGGTGGAGAAATGGAATGACACCCTACTGGTATTCAACGATCTTCGGTTCGGGCAGATGAAAGGTTGGGAGGATGGACGGGCGCATTTTGTCTTCCATTATTTTCTGGAGCGTCCGGGGGATAATGCCGTGATCGTGCAAAGGGGGCGTTTCCACGGCTGGAATGGAAAGACATTCCTGGAATTTGTCAAAAGGATACGGGGAAATTAGCCTTTGCCTTTTTCCTGTTTGAAATAGAAGGTAAAGAGGAAGAACAGGATTCGGATGGTCTGAAAGGCCGTCCATTGCATCAGCTGTTTGAAAGGGGTGCTCTGCTTAAGCCAGGTCTCCGGCGCTATCTGTACGCAGTGATCCCGGATGATGGTCGCCAGTTCTTCTTCCACCAGCACCGTAAATGGCTCGTTGCGTACGTCCATGTTTAATTCTACGCTGGCGTAAGCGCTGATCTTGTTCACGTTGTAAGAGCCGATAGTCATCCACTGGCCATCGCAGGCGGCCATTTTGCCATGCAGGACGGTATCCTGGTATTCGTATACTTCGATATGGTTGCGGAACAGCCAGCGGTACATGTATTGTTCGGCGAGCCTGGATATCTTCACATCGGAGACGCTGCCTACGATTATTTTAACGACAACTCCTCTTTTGGCGGCCAGGGACATCTGTTTGCGAAACAGGGAGCCCGGCAGGAAGTAACTGGATAGGATGGTGATGCGGGAATGGGCATTCCTGAACATCTGCAGGTAGGTCCCTGAGATCTGGCTCTTTCCCTGAACCCAGTCATTACGTCTTACCCTTACCAGGCATTCTTCTGCCGGAACCAGACCGGGCGCCCAATCCTGAGGTTCGTTGATAGCGGGCCCTGTCTTCCAGTAGGCCTTGGTAAACATGTCCCTGCAGATAATATGCAATTTCAGGGCTGCCTCGCCTTCGACATAGAGGGCGCGGTCCAGCCAGGCCTTCTGCCCACCGATGTCATTATAGCGGTCGCTGATATTAACGCCTCCGGCAAGACCATAAGCGGCATCGATGACGACGACCTTATGATGCAAACGCCGGCCCAGGTAAAATTTCCGGCTTTTAAACAGTGGCCAGAACCAGCGGAAGCGGATACCTGCCTCCTTCCATTCTTTGATAAATTGTTTGGACAGATCCTGGGAAGCATAGCCGTCCAGCAGGATAAAGACCCGTACTTTTCTCCGGGCGGCCCGGATCAGCGCTGCAGCTACCAAATGGCCTGTTTCATCCTCCTCATAGATATAAGTCTGTAAATGAATCGTGGAGGTTGCCTGATCGATGAGTTGAACAAGGGTCGAGAAATAGTCCTGACCTCCATGGACCAACCTGACTTTATTATGATGTGTATAGCCCGCTAATAACCTGGAAGTTCTTTTTTTTGACATGGATGCCCTTTAGATCAGGGTCGTAAAGATCGGGAAATTTAAATGAGGAATGGAGACAGCGAAGACTAACCCATCAAGATAGGGCAAAAAATATTTGCTCTAACATTAATTAATTGTTAACTTAATAGGAGATTTTTGCCCGACGACTAAAACTTGCCAAATGAACGATCGCTTGCCTGGCTTACGGATAAGCCTTAGCTTCTTTTTGGGGATGCTGTATTTTTCTTTTGCAGCCAGTGGCCAAAATTCACAAAATCAGCCTGTTGCTTATAATTTCGGCGAAGGCGCCGCGATTACCAGCAATGTGCCGCTCAACGAGATCAACATTCATGCCTTCCGGCATTTCAGGCGGCGCTGGCCCGCCGTCACCGGGGAGAGCTGGTGTAAGGCGGACGGAGGTTATATGGTCTCTTTTAAAGAGAAGTCCCTTCGTTGCCAGGCCCGCTTTGACAGGAGGGGCGGCTTCCAGTATTCTCTTAAATATTATGCAGGAAAAGATATTTCCCCCGATCTTTCCGGACTTATCCGAATAAAGTATCCCGACTATAGGATCGATGTGGTGACGGAGGTCAACAATAACGAAAAGACCTTTTACCTGGTTAAAATAGAGAACAGCTCTTCCGTAAAGGCCCTTTCCATCTCCGAGGGGAGAATGGAGGTCTATGAGGAGCTGATCAATGGGGGAGTACGTTTCGATCCGGGGAAATGACGTCGACCGGGTCCGCCGATAGGGTCCGCCGTGAATGACAGGGGCTAGTTCTTTCCCACTGTCCGGCCTTTCAGGGTCCGTGATTTCCGGTCGATCTTGTCGATCTCGCTTTTCCGGACAACCAGGGTGACGGAAGCTACATCCGTACAGGTCCCGCAACGAGCCCTGAATTTATTGGAATCGAAGGTCACGGCAGCCGTCCCATTCTTCCACTCGGTGCCGTAAAGTACATATTCATTGAAAGTATAACCGCTGCCGGGTCCAAAGGCCAGGTCATTATTGCCTTTTTCAAAGCTGACCATCATCTTGTCGCTTTGGGTGGTATCGCAAATGCCGGGGGTAAAGGCCGGGACGATGATTTCATTGATGTATTTCCCGTTCTCCAGTTTCACGACGCCTGAATGGACCACCAGTTTCTGATCTCCCAGGTTCCTGGAAAGGATCAATTTCTGATCGATGTAGAACTGCACCTGCCTCAGGTCGATATTATCTTTTTCCAGCCTTTGTTTGAGATCCTTCGTAAAAGGGACAAAATTACCCCTGGACGCCTTTTTGGAACTGCTGCAACTAACTAAAAAAAAGATCGATGCTAAAGAGGCGGCCGCGAAAATTCGTCTCATAAAATAGTTTTATTGGGTTGTTTGATTGCTTTATAACGTAATATGACTGGTTTATAATGCGATAGTTTACTCCGTGCACGAGATTTATTTTTCATTTTATGCAACAATTTTATAATTCGGGGCGACTATTCCAGGTGTCTTTCATCACCTCACTAAACGGCCGGTATGATAAAAAATTTTTTCAAGGTAGCGATCCGCAATCTCTGGAGACATAAAGGGTATAGTTTTCTGAATATTTTTGGGCTGGCGATGGGAATGGCCTGTAGTCTGCTGATCCTCCTCTGGATCAATGACGAACGGAGCATGAATTCCTTTCATGTGAATGCCGACCGTCTGTATAGTGTCTATGAAAGGCAGTATTATGACGGGAAGATAGAGTCCGGATACTTTACCCCGGGAGTTTTGCCTCCTGAAATGAAAAAAAACCTGCCGGAGGTAGAACTGGCAACCTCCTATGGCTGGCGAAATAAGAATACTTTCCAGGTGGAGGATAAGATCCTGAAGGAAGAGGGCAGCAATGCCGGCGCGGATTTTTTTAAAATGTTCAGCTACCCCCTGCTGCAGGGCAATGCCGCCACGGCGTTATCGACCCCGGTGAGCATCGCTATTTCCCGGAAGATGGCGGGAGATTTTTTCGGCAGCCCGCAGGCGGCCATCAACCGGACGATCCGTTACGAGAACCGGAAGGATTTTACGGTAACCGCGGTGTTTGAAGATGTCAGGGAAAATTCCTCCCTTCAATTTGATTATATCATCAACTGGGATGCCTTTCTGGATGATAATAAATGGGCCAAGGAATGGGGCAACAATGGCCCCAGCACTTACCTGTTACTGAGAAAAGACGCCAACCCCGCGCTGGTGACCCGGAAGATCACCAAATTCCTGGATAACTACAATAAAGAGCAGGGGAAAGGTTTTCGGATAGAGTTGGGCATGCAGCTTTATAAGGATGTCTATCTCCATTCCAATTTCAAGAACGGGCAGATTGAAGGGGGCCGCATTGAATATGTCCGGCTTTTCAGCCTCGTGGCCATTTTCATTTTGCTGATCGCTTGTATCAATTTTATGAACCTTACTACCGCCCGTTCCGTAAAACGAGCGAAGGAGATCGGTATCCGGAAGGTAGTGGGGGCCGTCCGGCCGGCCCTGATCCGGCAATTTCTCAGCGAGGCAATCCTATTGTCCTTTTTCTCCGTCATCCTGGCGTTGGGCCTGGTGATCCTTGTATTACCAGCCTTTAACCACCTGACGGGGAAACATATTTCTTTTCCTTATGGGTCGTCTTTCTTCTGGCTGAGCCTCGCGTCGCTTACCCTGGTGACTGGTTTCGTTTCGGGAAGCTACCCGGCTTTATTCCTGTCTTCCTTTCAGCCGATCCGCGTATTGAAAGGCTCGCTAAAATTCAGCTCCGGCGCGGCCTGGTTCCGCAAAGGCCTGGTGGTCTTCCAGTTTGTCCTCTCCATTGTGCTGATCATCGGGACCATTGTGGTATCCGGGCAGGTCGATTATGTACAGAAGATCAACCTGGGCTATGAGCGGGAGAATCTTGTTTATATTCCCCTGGAAGGGGATCTCACGAAGAAATACCAGCTATTGAAAGAAAGGGGCCTTCAATTGCCCGGAGTTGCTGATATATCCCGGATCTCACAGACCCCCACGGACCTGGAGAATGGAACGGGTGGAATAGAATGGGATGGGAAAGACCCCAATAGCAAACCTATGTTCACGAATGCGTCGGCCGGTTATGATCTGGTAAAGACCCTGCAATTAAAGATGGTGCAGGGGCGGGATTTTTCGAAGGATTTTCCCACGGACAGTGTGGGGTATCTGCTGAATGAAGAGGGTTTGAAGAAGACGGGGTATAAGGATCCCATTGGCAAACCCCTGACGATGTGGCAAAAGAAGGGCAAGATCATCGGTATCATAAAAAACTTTCATTTTAACTCCCTGCATGAGCCGATCAGGCCGTTGATCATCCGGTTTGGCGAACAGGAAGACTGGGGGAATGTAATGGTGAGGACGAAAGCGGGAAAGACCAAACAAGCCCTGACGGGACTGGAGCAGTTATGCCGGGAGTTGAACCCTAAGTTCCCCTTTACGTATCAATTTGCCGACGAGGAGTACCAGAACCTCTATAAGAGCGAGGCCATTGTACATAATCTCTCCAACTGTTTCGCCTGTCTGGCGATCTTTATTTCCTGCCTGGGGCTACTGGGGCTGGCCATGTTCACGGCGGAACAGCGTACAAAAGAGTTTGGCATCCGGAAGGTATTGGGGGCCAGGGTCAGCACGTTGTTCACCTTGTTGTCGAAAGATTTCCTGGTGCTGGTGCTCATCGCCTTTCTCTTTGCCTCGCCGCTGGCCTGGTGGGCCATGCATGGCTGGCTGCAGAATTTTGCCTATCATGTTGACCTGGAGTGGTGGGTCTTTCTGCTGGCGGGGGCGTTGGCGTTGCTGATCGCCTTGCTGACGGTGAGTGTGCAGGCGATCAAGGTGGCTATTGCCAATCCCGTGAAGAGCCTAAGGACGGAATGAGCCGGGTCACATGAGCTGACCCTTCTAAGATCAGCCGCTCTCGCGGCCAGAGGGAATGAGCCAGACACAATCCTGCCCTTCTAGGATCGGTCGCTCTCGCGTCCAGAGGGAATGAGCCGGGTCACACGAGCTGACCCTTCTAAGATCAGCCGCTCTCGCGGCCAGACGGAATGAGCCGGGTCACATGAGCTGGCCCTTCTAAGATCAGCCGCTTTCGCGGCTTCTGGATGCATTTTCGGGTTTGCTGGTAAACCGGAGATAGCTCATTACGGCCCGGATCTCGCCGAAGGAGCAGTCATCCCCCAACCTTGACTTGATAGGTCCGATGGCAGCGCCTCCGATCTCTTTAATGACGGCTATGATGCGGGGCATTTTATCTTCAGGCACCAGCTCTTTTATATCGATCTCCCCGGTAAGGATAAAGGAAGCCAGGTGACTTTCGACCGTGGTGGTGGCCAGTCCTCGCCGGGTGGCGATTTCAGGTATGGCAACGCCTTCTTTGTATAACCGGAGGCTGATCCGGTTGGTCTCTCCTTTGGGAGGTCTGCCTCCTGTTGTGACTCCGCCCTCTCCCGCGGAGACGGTAACTTCTTCCAGGGCCGCCTCCCGGGCTTTTCTTTGTTCCTGCAGGGAGGAGAGGAGCTGGGTGGTATCGACTCCTTTTGTCAGTCCCGCTACCATTTGCAGGGCCTCCTCTATTTGCTGTTTCTTGCGGATAAAGAGTGTCCGTAGTTCCTTCAGGGTTTCCAGGTATTTTTTTACTTTTTGTTTTATCTTTATTTCGCTTATATGTTGCTGTAAGGGCTGCAATAACTCCTCTTCCAGCGCCTTTATGAAATAGTCTACTCCGGCCTGAATCCGTTGTTGTAACTGCTGGTATCCGTCATCCGCGGCATGGACCAATAGCTGATCGAGCTGCCTGGAAAATTTAATGGCCGTCTCCTGTTGTTGCAGGGCTTTGTCCAGCCATGATCTGGCCAGTTCGAGGGCCTTTATTTTATCGGGGATCTGCCGGTGATCAAATTCGGCATAATTCGCCTGCAGTTGTTCCACCAGTTTGGACCAGGAAAAAGATCTCACCAGGGACTGACTGATATAAAACAGTTGTTCCTCCCGCAGTTGCTCTTCCAGGATGCTGTCGGATAACCTGCTCTCCGTAAAGCCGATCACCCGCTCATCGGTGCTGATGGAATAAGGAAGGATGCGGGAGCGAAGTACCAGCCCATTGAGTGAGGTGAGCCTGCTCAGCGCAACGTATACCTGTCCCGGTGCGAAGGAGGCCCCGGCATCAATGATGGCTTTTTCAAAAGTGAGCCCCTGGCTTTTGTGGATCGTGATGGCCCAGGCCAGGCGAACCGGGTATTGCGAGAAGGTGCCCAACTCTTCTTCTTCGATCTTGTCTTTCTCTTTATCGTAGTGGTAGCGTATGTTTTTCCAGGTCTCTTTTTCCAGGGTGAGCTCATCCGTTTCACCGGGGAAGAGGATCACGATCTTGTCGCCCGAGATCTTTTTGATGGTGCCGATCTTTCCATTGAAATAGCGCCTGGACTCCCCCTTGTCATTTTTGATCAGCATGATCTGAGCCCCTTCCTTCAACTGCAATGTTTTTTCAGCAGGATAGGCCTTATCATTGAACTCGCCCGTAACAGCCGCTTCGAAAGCATGTTTTCTACCCGGCAATTTGCTTAGCTCAGTCTGGTTGATGCCATCGGCTTTTGCATTATGAGAGGTAAGGGTAATATAATTCTCTTCTTTTGCGGGAATAAAATCCGGCTGGTAATATTCATGCAGGCGGGCCAGGTCATTCCGGCTTGCCCGGTTGTTGCGGATGTTGTTGAGGATATGAATAAAATCCGCTTCATTCTGACGGTAGATCTTCTTCAATTCCAGGTAGAGAGGGGCCGCCTCCTGGAGGGCCTGCGCGTCAAAAAAGAAAGGGCTTTTATAATGCGGCTGCAGCAGCTCCCACTCTTCTTTGGAGACGACGGGAGGCAACTGGAAAAGGTCCCCTATATACAGCATTTGTACGCCGCCGAAAGGCAACAAAGGCTGCTGGCGAAAATGCCGGAGAATGGTGTCGACGGCGTCCAGCACATCGGCCCTTACCATGCTGATCTCATCGATGACCAGTAATTCCAGCTCCTGTAAAAGGTCCCGTTTGTTGCCATTGAACCGGATGTTCTTGAACAGGCTGTTCGGATCTGTGACGCCGGATGGATCTTTATCCCAGCCATGCTGGATGGCCGGAACATAGGGGCCGAAAGGCAATTGAAAAAAGGAGTGCAGGGTAGTACCGCCGGCATTGATGGCTGCTACGCCGGTAGGCGCCACTACCGCCATCTTTTTAAAGCAATTCTCCCGGATGAATTTCAGAAAAGTTGTTTTCCCCGTACCGGCTTTCCCCGTCAAAAACAGGGATTTGCCAGTTTGGGTGACAAACTGCACGGCCAATTGAAAAACAGGGTTGCTCGTATCTGATACCATAGGGAGACGCAATTTACCCAAAAAGAAAACGCGTCTTTAAAAAGAATAGGGTCGAAACCAGAAAGTCCGGGCCTGGACCAGGGGGGATAGGCCCCTACAGTCCCGATGCGCTGACTGGACCCGCTGGCCCCGGCGGTTCCCCGCCTCACTACTTACGGTTCCCCCTCACTATTTATTTAATTATTTAGATAAATGAATATATTTTTGAGTATACCTTTGCGCTGAAAATAATTAACTATGGAATACAGACAACTGGGAGCTTCGGGTCTGAAAGTACCCGTACTGAGTTTTGGCACTGCCACATTTGGGGGCGGGAATGCTTTTTTCAAAGCCTGGGGTTCGACGGAAGCAGCCGAAGCAACCCGCATGGTCAATCTTTGCCTGGACGCCGGAGTAAATTTATTTGATACCGCCAATGTCTATTCGCGTGGATTATCGGAAGAGATCCTGGGGAAGGCTATCCAGGGGATCCGCCAGAAAGTGCTGATCTCTACCAAGGCTACTTTTCCCATGAGTGATGAACCGAATGACTATAGCTCTTCCCGGTGGAACCTGTTGAAGGCCTGTGAAGACAGTCTTCGCCGTTTACAGACAGATCACATTGATATCTATCACATGCATGGGTTTGATGGCGCCACGCCGGTAGAAGAGACGTTGCGTGCGCTGGATGACCTGATACAAAGCGGCAAAGTGCGGTATATCGCCTGTTCCAATTTTTCGGGCTGGCACCTGATGAAGTCGCTGTCCGTTTCAGAAAGATATGGCTGGGCCAGGTATGTAGGGCACCAGGCCTATTATTCCCTGCTGACCCGGGAATTCGAATGGGAACTGATGCCTCTGGGCCTGGACCAGAAAGTGGGCACGATCGTATGGAGCCCCCTGGCGATGGGCAGGCTGAGCGGAAAGTTCAGGAGAAGCAATCCCATGCCTGCCGAGTCCCGTCTTAGTCAGGGAGGCTCGCATGGTCCCGAGATTGACGATGAGCTGCTCTTCCGGGTGGTGGATGTATTGGATACCATAGCGGAAGAAACGGGGAAGACCGTGGCACAGGTGGCTTTGAACTGGCTGCTGCAGCGTCCTACGGTGGTTAACCTGGTGATCGGCGCCCGGAATGAAGAGCAGTTAAAACAGAATTTTGGGGCCGTGGGCTGGAATCTGACCGTGGATCAGGTTCGGCGGCTGGATGAGGCAAGTGACCGGCCCCTGATCTATCCTTACTGGCATCAGCGGCAAAATACGGTGTTGAACCCGGTACCGAAGTTTTATTAAACCAGTCGCCGGCCGGCTGGCCGGCGGCCCACTTATTTTTCAAAAACGATGGTCTCGGGATTGGCGCCAAGTTCTGTCAGCAGTCCGTTGATATCCGCCACCATTTTATCCGGCCCGCAGACATAGAACGGCCTGGTGAAGTCCGTTATTTCCCGGACTAAAAAATCCTTGCCAATGGGACCCTTTTTATAAAGAGGGTTGTCTTCCCGGGAGAGGATATAATGGACATTGGGTCCTAAGATCTCATCCAGTTCTTCTTTCAGGATAATATCGCCGGATGTCTTGTTCGAAAAGAAAAGCTGGTTGCCCCGGATCTTTTTTTCTTTGTGCAACTGCCGGAGAATGGCGATAAAAGGAGTGATGCCGGCGCCTCCCGCGATGAAATAGCCTTCCCCTTTATAGGAGATAGCGCCCCAGACATCCCTTATGATGAGCTCATCTCCCGGCTGTAAATGATAAAGGGCATTGGTCACGCCATCATGATCGCTGTAGGACTTGATGGTAAATTCCAGGTAGGGCCATTCGTTCAGGGCCGTAAAAGTAAAAGGACGTCTCTCTTCTTTCCATTTATCCAGGTTGATAGATACATCAGTGGCCTGGCCTGGTTCAAAGTGATAACCTTCGGGTTTGGCAATCCGGTAAGATCTCACGTTATGTGTTACATTCCGGATCGATAGTATTTTGACAATATGCTCTTCCATCGTATTTATTTTTTAAGACTTTTTTGAAGGGAGGACCTTGGCTGTTTATCCAGGAATTTTTCCAGGGCATCCAGTTTGCCCGTCCAGAACTTCCTGTATTGGTCTACCCAATCCGAGACTTCGCTTAGTTTATTCATGTTGGCCCGGCAAAACCTTTCCCGGCCCTGTTGCGTGATCATAATAAGACCGCATTCCGTGAGGATCTTTATGTGTTTGGATACTGCCGGCCGGCTGATGCTGAAGTTGTCTGCTACGGCATTCAGGTTTAAGGATTGCTGTGACAATAAGCCGATTATTTCTCTCCGGGTGGGGTCGGCGATGGCCTGGAAAACATCTCTTCTCATGGGAAACCATTTGGTTACAAAAGTAGCTAAAAAAAACCGGCCATTAGCCGGTTTTTTAGAAGTTATTGTTTGTCCATGGTCATGATATCCCTGTCGAAAAGATAAAGTCCACTCTTGTCATCACCGATCATTTCCAGTTTGTCATTACATTCACGGGCCAGCCTTTCTTCTTCGATCTGCTCCATTACATACCATTGCAAAAAGTTATGGGTGGCGTAGTCTTTTTCCATCAGCGCAATTTCGACGAGATTGTTGATGCTTTCACTGACCTTCACTTCGTGTTCAAATAGTTTCTCAAAGGCTTTTTTCAGGGAGACAAAGGTGAGGACCGGCTGGTCCAGCGCAGGAATGATAGCAAAACCTCCCCTTTCATTGATATAATGGATCAGTTTCAGCATGTGCATACGTTCTTCATCACTATGCCGGAAAAAGAATTGTGTCACGCCTTTTAACCCGGGTTGTATTTCCGCCCAACTACCCATTGCCAGATAAGCCTGTGATGACTGAGCTTCCATTAATACCTGCCGGTTCAGAGCTTCTTTCATATTTTGTGATAACATAGGCTGGCTTTTGAAAAGTATTACAAGATAATATATTTGGAAGAAAATGCCAGTGTATGGTAAAAATAGTTGATATTAAATGGCAGCCGACCATTACGGGCATTCCGACAATCGCAGCATATCAATTTTCTTCTGAATGGTATGTTGGTCTGTCTGTGTTTTAGCCAGCGTAAAAGCCGTTTGAAAGCTGGCTAATGCTTTCCTGTCGTCGATGTCGCTATAAAGTTCGCCCAGGAGTGTGTAGTAGTAATGGTTGTCAGTCAACTGCAGCTTCTCCGCCTCTACGAGGGCTGCCGCCTTCCCATTAACCTTCGACAAAGCGAATGTTCTGTTCAGGGCTGCAATGGGAGAATATTCTATTTGCAGGAGCATATTGTGAAGCTGTAAGATGTTTTCCCATTTTTCTTTCGTGTCGGCCTTGATGGTGTGCCAATAGGCAATCGTTGCTTCCAGGTGATATTTGGAAAGGTCAGCTCCCTGTGATGCCTGGTGAAGATGCCAGGCGCCTTTTGCGATCAGGGTCTGATCCCATAACGCCTCGTCCTGCTGCTGATAAAGGACGATGGCTCCGGTACTGGTCTTTCTTGCCGGAAACCGGGAAGCATGAAAGCACATCAGGGAGAACAAGGCGTTGACGATGGGAAGGTTGGTGGATTCATGCTGAATAAGCTGGTAAGTCAGCCGCATGGCTTCCAGGCAAAGGTCTTCACGCAGCACGCTGTCCTGGCTTTCCGAGTAATAACCTTCATTGTACAACAGGTATAAGGTGAGCAATACTGTCTTGAGACGCTGACCGATAGCCGGAGCCGGAGGAAGTTCAATGGCTATCTTTTCCTCACGTAATTTCTCTCTGGCCCTGAAAAGCCGTTTATTGATCGTCTCCTTATTGGTGAGGAAGGCGCCCGCAATCTCGTCAATGCCAAAACCACACAGGGTACGCAGCGCCATGCATATTTGCGCCTCTGTTGAAATGGATGGATGGCAAATAGCAAACAACATCTGCAGTTGACTGTCGGTAATATTCTTTTCGGAGAGGTCGACTTCCAGCTCTTCCGTATGGTCCGGGGCCTGTTTTACCTGCGGAATAACCTTTTCGGTAAACAGGAGATGACGATGGAGCTGATTTTTTGCTTTGTTCTTGGCAATGGAATAAAGCCATGCCGTGGGGTTGGGGGGAATGCCTTTATAGGGCCAGATCTCCAGGGCCGATAGAAATGTTTCGCTGGCGATGTCTTCTGCCGTTTCGATATGATCGATGCCAAAGAGTTTACAAAGGACGGCTGTTATTTTCCTGAATTCCGTCCTGAATAAATGCGGTATTAATTCTTGCTGCTCCATGGATTAACAAATATAAAGAGACCGCCTCCGCTGTTGGAGGGCGGTCTCCCGGATAGTCATTAATGAACGCCATCGCCTTTGACGAGCTTTCTTACTTCCATGCTGTTGCCCTCCCCCTGCAGCACAGGGGATCCTTTTGCAAACTCCACCGCTTCGTTCACGGAATCGGCTTTGACAATAACATAACCGCCAATAGTTTCTTTGATTTCGCCAAAAGGGCCATTGGTCACTACATTATTGTGTCTCACCACCCTGGCGTTCTCAAAGGCCAGGCCGTTGCCGGCGATGAATTTGTTCTGGGCTGCGATGCCACCGATCCAATCCATGGTCTGTTTCATCCAGATCTGTATTTGTTCCGGTGAAGCTACTTTAGTGCCGTCTTCGTGTCTGAAAATTAACATGTACTCTTCCATTTTTTTAATGTTTTAAATTGTTATCTGTTATTGATTACAACTTTATATAAAATGGGACGGGGAAAATTGGACAGGTGCGGGCTATTTTTTGTAAGATACTGAAAATTGGCATAAACGACCCCAGGCGAGCCTGTCACGGTAAAGCTGGAAGAACGGCTCTGGGAATGAGCAACGGGCGCCTTATCACTTTGACGATTTTATGGGCTGCTCTTTGTCATCCAGCAGGAT
>DATJJD010000052.1:0-4064 GCA_035492545.1 Puia sp. | reverse complement strand
AGGAGAAAAACAAATAGCTCCTGCCGGCAGGAGGCTGTACTTCAGGAAATTTCTTCTATCGGGCATGGTCCGTCTATTGAACCGCAAAGCTATTGAATAGCAGGCGGTTGCCGAAAGAAGGGACGTTATCTAAATATTATGAGGGGGCCGGCCAGGCCGGGCGTGAAGGCCGGCATGCGGACAGGAGCGGGCGTCGGGTCCTTGCCGGCAGGTCCGGCGTGCGGGCCGGCCAGTGACTACGAGGTTTCCAGCTCTTCCAGCTCCTGGTCCGAAAAGACCCTCGAGCGGATGTAGAACCGGACTCCCAGCGGTATTTCCAGCGAGAAACTGCTGCCCCGGCCCGGGGTCACATCCAGGATCAATTGCGTATGCTTCCAGTATTCGAACTGGTCGCGGCTCATATAAAACAGGCAGTCCTTTACCAGCCCAAGAAGGACATCGCTGCCTCCGGTGATGAATTCCCCTTCTGCAAAACACATGGGCTGCGAGCCATCGCAACATCCTCCGCTTTGGTGAAACATCAGGGGACCGTGGAGCTCTTTCAACTTTTTTATCAGCTCGTCTGCTTTGTCGGTGGTTATAACCCGTGCAACACTCATATATAAAATAGATTAAAACAACACCAGCGGTAGAAGCCGCTGGTGTCGGTATGAATGGTCGTAGACTCAGAAAAAGCCAAGTTTGGTCTTGCTGTAGGAGATCAGCATGTTCTTGGTCTGGCGGTAATGGTTCAGCATCATTTTGTGATTCTCCCGCCCAAACCCTGATTTTTTATACCCGCCAAAGGGGGCATGCGCCGGATAAGCGTGATAGCAGTTCACCCACACCCGGCCAGCCTGTATAGCCCTGGGGACCTGGTATAACTCGTGCGCATCTCTTGTCCATACGCCGGCTCCCAATCCATACAGCGTGTCATTGGCGATGTCGATCGCTTCTTCTGTTGAACGGAAGGTGGTGACGCAACTGACAGGACCGAAGATCTCTTCCTGGAAGACCCTCATCTTATTATTGCCTTTGAACAGCGTGGGTTTAATATAATACCCATGCTCCAGCCCGCTGTTCTGGTGAAAGGCTTCTCCGCCGCAGAGTACTTTGGCGCCTTCCTGTTTGCCTATTTCCAGGTAGCTGAGGATCTTGTTGTATTGATCTTCGGAAGCCTGTGCTCCCATCATCACTGTGCTGTCCAGGGGATTGCCCATTTTTATGGCTTTGGTGCGCCGGATGACCTGGTCCATGAATCGATCGTAAAGGTTCTCATGGACGAGGATCCGGCTGGGACAGGTACATACTTCTCCCTGGTTGAGGGCAAACATCACTGCACCTTCGACGGCCTTGTCGAAGAAGTCGTCATCGGCATCTCCCACGGATTCAAAGAATATATTCGGGCTCTTGCCGCCCAGCTCCATGGTGACAGGGATGAGGTTCTCTGAAGCATACTGCATGATGAGCCTGCCGGTGGTGGTCTCCCCTGTAAAAGCGACTTTCTGCACCCGGGAAGAGGAAGCCAGCGGTTTTCCCGCCTCCGGACCGAAGCCTGTTACGATATTCAGGACGCCAGGAGGTAAAAGATCGCCTATCAATTCCATCAGGCACATGATGCTGGTGGGGGTCTGCTCGGCGGGTTTCACGACGACGCAGCATCCTGCAGCCAGCGCCGGCGCCACTTTCCAGGTTGCCATCAGCAAAGGGAAGTTCCAGGGGATGATCTGCCCCACCACTCCGATGGGTTCATGCAGGGCGATGCTGACGGTGGTTTCGTCATGCTCGCTGATCGTACCTTCTTCGCTTCGAATGGCCCCGGCAAAGTACCGGAAATGGTCTATCACCAGGGGCAGGTCGGCTGCCCTGGTTTCCCGGATGGCTTTTCCGTTGTCAATGGTCTCTACTATAGCGAGGTATTCCAGGTTGTCTTCGATCACCTGGGCTATCTTCAGAAGAAGGTTGCTGCGATAGGCAGCGGCTGTCCGGCTCCATTTGGGAAAGGCCCGGTGCGCGGCGTCTATAGCTTTTTCTATGTCTTTGGCATTGCCCCGGGCGGCCCGGGTGAATACTTTGCCGTCAATGGGGGAAGGGTTGTCGAAATATTCGCCGCTATCGGGTTTTACCCATTGGCCATCGATGAAATGATCGTATTGATTTTTAAAGCTGGGACGGGCTGCCACATTGGACTTTGGGGCAGCGACCGGTGCGGTTGTACTCATGGCGGAAGCGTTTTTTAATCGTTAAATAATAGGCGAATTTGCAAATTCTACCCGGTTACCCTGTTGAATTTTGTACTTATTTATAGCACGATCGTACCTGGCTTTTCCACCGTACGGAAGAATTTGTGTAAATTGGATATACACAAACGAGGCTAGCATGCCGGTAAAAAACTGTTTACATAAAATAGACCTTACGCATCCCAAATATCTTCAGACCCTGGTGGAGAACCGGCGCATCTTTAACCTGAAAAATTGTGAGCTCAATGTTTTTGAAAGTTATCAGCAAGCCTATAGGGTGCCCCTGACATTCGGAGATTTTGTGATCACCAGCATGGTCCGTGGTAAAAAGATCATGCATCTTTTTGATCAGCCTGCTTTTGAATACATGCCGGGCGAGACGGTCATCGTGCCCCCCGATGAGACGATGATCATCGATTTCCCGGAGGCGGCGCCGGATAACCCTACTCAATGCATCGCCCTGGCCATCGATGAAGCTTATATCCGCAATACATTGCAATACCTGAATGAATATTATAACAGCGCGGGGGATGAAAAGAGTGACTGGAAGCTGCGGTTTTCCCAGTATCATTTCAGGAATGATACGGATGTGACGGAACTGATCAACAAGCTCATCCGCATTTGCAGCAGCTACGATCTGTCGAAGAACATCTATGCCGACCTCAACCTGAAAGAGCTGCTGATCCGTATCCTGCAGAGCCAGCATCTGCAGATGATCCCTGGCGAAAGGGCAACGGATAGTAACCACAACCGGCTCCACTTCGTGCTGCATTATATTCATGAACATCTTACGGAAAAGATACCTGTCAATATCCTCAGCAGGAAGGCCTATCTGAGCCGGAACAATTTTTTCAAATGGTTCAGGGAGCAGTTTGGCATCACCCCCCTGGAATACATCAACCGGGAGAGGATCAAACTGGCCAAACAGCTACTGGCGGAGAATAAGAATTCCATCAGCCAGGTCAGCCTTCAATGCGGGTTCAGCGACGCTAACTATTTCGTCCGCCTGTTCAAAAGATCGGAGGGCATCACTCCCGGCGCCTACCAGGTGATTTGCCGAAAATAAGGTTATATGCGGAAATTATTTTTGTTAAGCCTGTTCATGACAGTCCTGTTATTATCCATCCGGGCCCAGGAGAGGGGCGACAGGTATCTGTCGGACATAAGATCGATCAACCCGGCCGACACTGATTTTTCGGACCTGATGGGTTTGAAAAAGGCCATCGGCGATGCCCGGGTCGTGCTGCTGGGTGAACAGACACATGGGGAAGGATCTACTTTCCTGGCTAAGACCAGGATCATTAAATTCCTGCATGAACAGGCTGGGTTTGAGGTGCTGGCCTTTGAAAGCGGGTTGTATGACTGCGCGCGGATCTGGGAAAATGTACGTAACGGGGGGCAGGTGTCGGAGGAGGTGATCGGCAGCCTCTTCTATATGTATGCTACCAGCAGACAAATGTTATCTTTATTCGACTATGTCCAGAGGGGACTTCAGAGAGACCAAACGCTGGTCATCGCGGGCTTTGAAAGCCAGCACACCGGTTTAAAGGCTAAGACGCAGCTATTCGGAGACTTTGAAAAATTCCTGCAGCAGATGCATCCTGCTCTGATCGATAGCTCATGGCGACTGTTCCGGCGGGTCAGTGTAGCGATGTTTGGCTCCCGGGATTACCGGCCGGGGGAGGAGGAAAAGAAGATTTTCTTCCAGGAACTGGACGCGCTGAAGTCAGCGCTGGCGGGCAGGCAGCAGACAGGGGGTCGACCCGCGGGGGCGGGAGGCGTGCAGGCGGGGACATCCCCGGCAATGGGGCAGCCGACGGGCGGTGAAAGGACGGATAGTCGACT
>DATJJD010000051.1:0-11493 GCA_035492545.1 Puia sp. | reverse complement strand
GCGACGGCCCGTTCGGGCACAAAACCGGAATAACGCAGCTTCACCTGTTGTAAGATCCCGTCAATCTCTTCAACGGTCTTCATTTGCACCAGTTGGTTACGGAACTCTTTGATATGGGGAAATCCTTTGAGGTAGTTGGTATAGTGGCGTCGCATTTCCAGGATGCCGACTATCGGCCCCTTCCACTCTACCGAACGAAGCAGGTGATCGCGGATCGCTCCGATCCGTTGTTCGATGGTAGGAGGCGGCAGATGGCTGCCGGTTGCGAGAAAATGTTTTATCTCATTGAAGATCCAGGGATAACCTATCGCTGCCCGGCCGATCATGATCCCGTCGATACCATAGCGATCACGGTATAGGCGGGCTTTTTCCGGTGAGTCGATGTCTCCGTTGCCGAAAATGGGAATATGAATGCGGGGATTTTCTTTGACTTTTGCGATCAGCGTCCAGTCTGCTTCGCCTTTATAGAGCTGGGCGCGGGTGCGGCCATGGATGGTAAGAGCCTTGATACCTACATCCTGTAGTCTTTCGGCTACCTCTTCGATATTTTTGGACTGATCGTCCCAGCCCAGGCGGGTCTTGACCGTCACCGGCAGCCGGGTACCCTTCACGACCGCTTCGGTAAGCCGGGTCATGGCGGCAACGTCTTTCAGCACGGCCGCGCCGGCGCCTTTACAAACTACTTTTTTCACGGGGCATCCAAAATTGATGTCCACCAGGTCAGGCTGTACGGTGTCTACGATACGGGCGCTGAGGGCCATCGCCTCTTCGTCGCCGCCGAAGATCTGGATCCCGAAAGGGCGTTCGTACTCAAAGAAGTCGAGCTTTTGCCGGCTTTTTATAGCATCCCGGATCAACCCTTCGCTGGAAATGAATTCGCTGTACATCAAGTCCGCGCCATTCTGTTTGCAGACATAGCGGAAGGGAGGGTCGCTGACATCTTCCATAGGGGCCAGAAGTAGCGGAAATGCAGGAATTTGTATATTGCCGATGTTTATCACAGTATAAAAGCCCAAAATTACGCACTTACCTGCGGATTTCCCATGTCCAACAACCTTAAAATTCGTTCGCCCTGGTCGCAGCTGGCCCTTTTTATGGGATTATTCGGTCTGTCCCTGATCCTGGGAGTAATGGGGGCAAACGCCATTATCCTGGCAAAAACGGGTATTTCCGCTGGTGGTCAAATCGACATGGATAATCCCGCTCTGCTCCCTGCCAAGAAGCTGGCCCAGGCTTTTTCGACCGTAGTCATATTCGGGCTCCCGGCCTTTATCTATGCCCGGAAGACCTTTAATAGGGGGCCTTTGCGAAGTTTGGGGTTGCGCCCGGCAGATAAAACCGTCTTTTATGTTCTGGGAATCATGTTGTTACTGGTTGCCCTTCCGTTGGAGGGATGGCTGGGAATGCTGAACAAGAAAATACCCCTTCCCGGCTGGATGATCAGGCTGGAAAAAGCCAATGACCAGCAGGTCGTCGCCTTTCTGCAGATCCATTCTTCTTTTGACCTGCTGATCAATCTCTTTGTCATCGCTTTTCTCCCGGCTGTTTTCGAAGAGATGTGTTTCCGCGGAGCGATGCAGCGGATCTTGATCGAAGTTTTTAAAAGCCCCTGGATCGGGATTGTCGCCACCGGCTTTATTTTCTCGGCTATTCACATGCAGTTTCAGGGTTTCCTGCCCCGGATGATGCTGGGTATTCTGCTCGGCGCGGCCTTTTGGTATAGCGGCAGCCTCTGGACCTCAATCCTGGCTCATTTCTTTTTCAACGGGATCCAGGTGGTTGCGGCCAGCTATTATCCGAAGCTGATGACCGACAACCCAACCGTACCGGTTTATGCAGGCCTGATCAGCCTGGTTGTAGTCGTGGCTTTGTTATCGGTGATCCGCAGACAGTCGATCGTCACCTATGAAAAAGTCTACAACCAGGCAGAAAACTATGATGATTTCCTGTCCAATCAATCTTAACATTTCGCATGGCATTAAATCCTTCTGTACTTAAGACCCGAGCGTTGACGGCTGTCGTATTCGTTGTAGTGATGCTGGCCGGGCTCCTGTGGAATCCCTGGAGCTTCCTGTTATTGTTTTCGGTTATCCATTTCGGATGCTGGATCGAATACGAAAAGATCATGGTCCTCATCGACAGGGATTATGCTGACATTTCGCCGCTGCATCGGTACAGTGTAATAATTGCCGGCTGGTGTCTGATGCTGTATTTTTCCAATGGCGGTCTGGATATCGGCGGTGTTTCCCTGCGTGCGATCGGCTGGTGGGGCTGTATGGGTTTTTTAGCCTTGTTTGTGATCGGCGAGATCATCGGGTACAGTACGCTGAACTTTAAGAACATTGGGCGATCGGCACTGGGGCTGCTCTATATTTCTCTTAGCCTGGCGTTGCTGACGCATCTGCGCACGCTGTTCTATGGAAGCCGGATCCCTCCTTTTGCAGATAAGATCCCGGTGCTGATGATCATCGGCTCTATCTGGATCAATGATACCATGGCGTATATCGTGGGCTCACTGATCGGAAGGACACCGCTATCGGCCATTTCTCCCAAAAAGACCTGGGAAGGTACGATAGGGGGGATCATACTGGCGATTGGCGTTATGGGCGCGATCGCATGGTTCTTAAATAAGCCGCCGGGATGGAGTCTCTTTACTCCGGGGCACTGGATGGCGGCAGCCGCCATTGCTGCTGTCACAGGAACCTTTGGCGATCTGCTGGAAAGCAAGCTCAAACGCATGGCGGGAGTGAAGGACAGCGGGCAGATCATGCCCGGGCATGGCGGTTTCCTAGACCGTTTTGACTCACTGTTGATTGCCACTCCATTTGCCTGGTGTTATTTGTTGTGGGTCGCAGGATGAACAGAATTACTTATTTTTGAATTTCAACACATTACTGAATGACTATCCATCGAGAAGGTTATAAGACGATTGCTATCAGCGCACTGGTGTTTGCTATTATCAACCTGCTTTCCTTTTATTTTATCAGCGCCCACGAGGGATGGCTTACCGGACTTATCTTCCTGATCACCCTGGGGGTATTGCTTTTCCTGATCTCTTTTTTCAGGGTACCCAATCGCAAACTGACAACCGGTGACAATCTTATCATTTGCCCGGCTGACGGGAAGGTGGTGGTCATTGAAGAAATGATTGACGAAGAATATTTTAAGGACCGGCGTCTGCAGGTTTCTATTTTCATGAGTCCTGCCAATGTGCATCAAAACCGTAACGCGATGAGCGGCGAGGTAGCCTACAGTCAGTATCACAAGGGCAAATACCTGGTAGCCTGGCATCCCAAGTCTTCTACGGAGAACGAGCGGCACAGTGTCGTCATCCGCAATACGCATGGGGAGATCCTGGTAAAACAGATCGCCGGGGCCCTGGCCCGCCGCATCGTCAACTATCTTCATGTCGGACAAAAAGTTGAACAAAGCGCTGAAATGGGATTTATAAAATTTGGATCCCGTGTCGACGTGCTGCTTCCTCCGGGCGCGAAGGTGCAGGTAGGGCTGGAGCAGGTGGTCCAGGGCGGGGTTACGGTATTGGCGAAATGGGATTAGAAAAGGGCGCCACAGGCGGCACTTAAATTTTGGCAACCCGTCATTTTAAGGTAACTTACTTTCATGAAAAACAAGCTACTCATTCTCTCCACCGCGGCTTTTCTTTTCTCCAGCGTCGGCTTTGCTCAAACGGGTAAGGACAGTGCGAGCACAAAGGCGTCCAAGGAAAAGAAGGCTATGCCAAAGTCCTGCCCGGGCAAGACCTGCGGGAAGAAGAAATCGAATTAAAAGATCTCTTCCAATTCCTTCAGAGAGGTCACCGTATAGGTGGGTCTCAACGATGGTTGAAGGCCGATGTGATTCACATATACCTGATCGATCCCTGCATTGATAGCGCCCTGTATATCGGCCTCTATGCTATCCCCGATCATAATACTTTCTTTCGGAAGGGCGCCGGTCCTCTTAAACGCATATTCGAAGATCTCCTTTTGCGGTTTGAGGCTGTTGGAGCCCTCCGAAGTGATCACTTCCCCGAAATAACCGGCCAAACCCGAGTTCTGCAGCTTGCTGTGCTGTACTTTTTCAAAGCCGTTGGTGATAAGGTGCAGCTGATATCCTTTAGCGGTAAGATAGTTGAGTATTTCCAGCGTATAGGGGAACAGGATGTTCCGGGAGGGCAGCGCTTCGAGGAAACGGACATCCATAACCCGGGCCAGGGGTTCATCCCCGATCTTGAAATCCAGCAGGGTCAGCCACATGCGTTTCCATCTCAGCTCGTCCACCTTGATATAACCATTCCGGTAGCGGTCCCAAAGCTTTTCATTATGAACGCTGTATCGTTTGTGAAAAAGGTCAAAATCATGTACCCCTCTTGCCTGTAAACCCAGCGAATGATACAATTCTTCCAGTGTCAACCGGCTGTTAGCTTCAAAATCCCATAATGTATGATCCAGGTCGAAGAAAAGGTGTTTATATTGCATAATTGCCGAAAATACGTTTTTGCAAATATGACGTATTTTCGGCGTTTGTTTTATGTTTGTATAACTTCGTCCCCCAACACTGTTGGGGGCCTCGTTCGCAAGCTTCGCGTTGCTTGCTTGCGGACATCGCTTTCAGCATCTTTTTGCAATATAGGAAATATGAATTGTATCGTCACTGGGGCATCGAAAGGTCTGGGCAGGGCCATCGCGGAAAAGTTTGCAGCGGGTGGCTGTAACCTCTACCTCTGTGCCCGTAATGCCAAGGTATTAGCAACTACGCAGGAAGAACTCAGCAGCCTTTATCCTTCTGTTACGATCCGGTCGGCGGCTTTTGACCTTGCGGTAAAGGAGCAGGTCCTGTCGTTTGGAAATTGGCTGCTGGAGGCGGGTGTTTCGGTGGATGTGCTGGTCAACAATGCCGGGCAGTTCATTCCGGGCAGCGTGCATAATGAACCCGAAGGAACGCTGGAGACCCTGATGGCCGTGAATCTTTACAGCGCATATTATCTTACCCGGCACCTGTTGCCGTCCATGATGGCGCAGCGCAGCGGGCATGTATTCAACATGTGTTCTGTAGCTTCCCTGAAGGCTTATCCCAATGGGGGAGCTTACAGCATCAGTAAATTTGCTCTGGCGGGTCTCTCTGCCAATCTCCGGGAGGAATTGAAGCCTTATGGCATCAAAGTGACGGCTGTTTATCCGGGGGCCGCCTATACGGATTCGTGGGCAGGCAGCGGGATCGACCCTCACCGCATCATGGAAGCGGCGGATGTGGCGGAGATGGTGTTTGCTGCCAGCCGCCTTTCCCCGCAGGCTACGGTGGAAGAGATACTGCTGCGGCCGCAATTGGGAGATCTTTAACGAATCAAATTTTATATTTGCATTTGTGGGATATGAAGCCTGAACGACCTATAAAATCAACCGTTATCGTTACAATTCTACGTTTTTCGATTATTGTTGTGATAGCCCTGCTACCGGCACTCTTTGTTTCCGGCCAGGTAAAGTTTTCTACCTGGGTCAGCAGCCAGAACATCGGACAGAAAGAGTACCTCCAGATAGAATTTGCTGTAGAGAATGCCAAACAGATAGACGAGCTTACTCCCCCCTCATTTCCGGGATTCCAGATCGTACAGGGGCCTGTTCAGTCGAGTGGAATGACCGTTGTCAATGGCAGCATGTCCCAATACAAGGGGCTTTCCTTTGTCCTGCAGCCTCTTCGCACCGGAAAGTTCATTATTGACGGAGCCACTGCGACAGTAGACGGTCATCCTTTACGGTCGAATGCGGTCAGGATCACGGTTCATGCCGGAGGCAGCCCCGGAGGGAATAATCCTTCCAATCCGGGCGGCGGCAATCCCTATGTCCAGCCTTTTAACGTAGACCCCTATGGTAATGCCGAGCGGGAAGTGGAAAGGGATTATATTCTGAAACCGGGGGAGAACGTCAATGAGAAGATCCGGAAGAATTTGTTTGTAAAAGTCCAGGTCGATAAGAACAGCTGTTTTGTCGGGGAACCCATTGTCGCCACGTATAAGCTTTATTCCCGTCTCAGCAGTGAGTCCCGGGTAACCAAGCGTCCTTCGCTGAATGGCTTTAGCGTCTATGACATGGTAGACCCCGGTTCCGATCCCGTGTCTGTGGAAAAGCTCAATGGGAAGGCCTTTACGGTACATATCATCCGTAAGACCCAGCTGATCCCGCTGCAGGCAGGAAATATCGATCTTGACCCGGTAGAGGTGGATAATACGGTTCATTTTGTCAAAGGCGGCCGCCAGGAGATCAGGCGGGGCGGCAGCATCCGCGACCTGCTGGATCAGATGATGGATGACAATAACCTTGGGCCGGAAGTGGACGAGCGGGTGACCCTGGACACCAAACCTGTAACCATCACCGTGAAGCCTTTGCCGGAGAACAAGCCGGCCAACTACAATGGAGCAGTCGGCAGCTTTTCGATAGAAACCTCACTGGCAAACAGATCTGTTGCGGCACAGGATGAAGCGACCTTGCATGTCGTGGTGAAGGGGAAGGGAAATCTGCCTGTCCTGGCGGCCCCGGCGATCGTCTGGCCTTCCGGTTTTGAAGCTTTCGAGCCTACGGCAAAGGAAGACGTAAATAAGACGATAGCTCCTATGAGCGGGTCCAAGTCCTTCGACTATGTATTCGTTCCCCGGACCCCGGGTCATTATACTTTGCCTGCGGTTAGCTTTTCATATTTCGACCCTGTTTCCCAAACCTATAAGTCGGCGGAAGGTCAGCCACAGGATCTTCAGGTGACACCTGCCGTTAGTCAGCACCGGCCGACCGTCGGATCGGGCGCTGTTGCTTCCTCCTTTTCGATAACAAGCCGTGTAGGAAAATTTATCCAGGATCATTTGGAATGGATCTTTGCCGTCCTGCTTATATCCGGGGTTGCAATGTATTTCTGGCGACAAAATCTTCGTCTGAGGAGAGCGCGTCGCGATGGGAAAGGCAGCGATGAAGAACATGCACGCCAGGAAAAGGAAAATTTAGAGAAGGGGTTTCAGAATACATCCCGAACGAATGACCCGTTTGCCTATCAGCCTGTCGCCCGGGCAAATGCACCCGTTCCCTCGCCGCCGGAGCCTCCAAAAACTCCGGGGATGGCCTCGAACACCTATGTGCCCGCAGTGCCGGTGGCAGATCCGCTGCTGGAAGCCCGTCAGTTCCTGGAAGAGGGAGACTCCAGCCGGTTTTACCGGGAAGTAAACCGGGCTATCTGGAAGGCTATCCAAAAAAAGCTGGGTCTGCCGGCCAGTGAGCTTAATAAACAGAATAGTATTCGGCTGCTGCAGATAAGGGGTTGGGATGAAACGGCTATTATTTCGCTGGAGAATATCCTTAATGAGTGTGAGATGAATCTTTATACGCCGGCGTATGATAGGTATAATATGCAGCAGATTTTAAGGCAGGCGGAGTGGATGGTGGATAGGTTGGCGTAGTGCTGCGGGTCGCTGCCCGGTGTAGCGTGGGTCGCTGCCCGGCCTGTGACACCTTCGGTGTCAAGAGCGGGGCCAATGTTGGCCCTTCGGGCATTCGGCCTTCGGCCGAATTCGTGGCCTCATTCGGTGTATTTATAGCCCACGCCCCGGACAGAATGAAAATATTTCGGATGCCTGCTATCTTCCTCAAAATACTTCCTGAAGTTAAGCACGAAATTGTCAATGGTCCTGGTGGTCGGATAGACATTATATCCCCATACGGCCTGTAATATTTTTTCCCGGGTCACCACTTCATTTTTATTCTCGATGAGAAGTTTCAGCAGCATTGCCTCTTTTTTACTCAGCTGGATCCGGTCTCCGTCTTTTGTCGTGGCTTCCTGCGCTTTGAAGTCAATGATGTTCTTGCCAAAAACATATACGTCGCCAAAGGATTCTTTGTCCTGCATCTTTTTATTCTTCTCGATGAGCTTGTGGATCCGCAGGAGCAGTTCTTCCAGGTTGAAGGGTTTTGTCAGGTAATCGTCTGCGCCTTTTTTCAGACCCAGGACGCGATCGGCGCTGGCATTCTTTGCGCTGAGGATCAGGATGGGCACGTCATTGTTCTGGACCCTGATCGTCTCTGTGACGCCGATGCCGTCGACTCCGGGCAGCATGACGTCGAGGATAATGAGGTCGAAGTATTCCATCTGGACGGCCTTTAATGCCTGGGTGCCGTCAAATGCCGAGGTGATCTCATACCCTTCCAGCTCGAGGTTCAGTTTGAGGGCTTCGTGAAGGTTCTCTTCATCTTCTACCAGCAGGATGGAAATTTTTGAGCTCATGGGATTAAAATGTTAGCCTGAAACCGGGGGTGCCTAAAATATTACGGTAAAAATACTCCCTACCGGCGAATTGTCGGTCACTTTAAGCAAGGCTTTGTGATCTTCCGCTATTTTCCGGCATAAATAAAGACCCAGTCCCGTGCCTTTTGTCTGCCGGGTCGTCTCCTGGCCGGTGCGGTAGAACTTACCAAAGATCTTTTTCTTTTCTTCGTCGGGTATGCCCTGTCCCTGGTCTTTTACGGACAGCTGGATGTGACGCCCTTTTTTCTCCAGCGACACTGTGATCGTGCTATCGCGGGGAGAGTACTTCAGCGCGTTTTCAACCAGGTTATTGACCAGCATCTGCAGGAGGAGAACGTCGCCGTTGACACTGTTCCCGGGTTCGATATTGGCCTCCCAGCGCCTTTCGGGAAAACGCAGGCGGTAATCCTGTACCGATTGTTGCACGAGGGCAGAGAGGTCAAGGGATTCTTTTACCTGTATATATCCGCCGCCTTCCAGCTGGGAGGCGACGAGAATATTGTTCGCAAGGGTATCGAGGCGGCTGACCTCCTGGAGACCTGCCTGGATGATCTTGTGCTGTTTCGCCTCGTCAAGCCTGTGTTTCTGGAGGGTTTCAAGGTTTAGCTTGGTGACGGCGATGGGTGTCTTAAGTTCGTGGGTAACGGCCATCATAAAGTATTGTTGCTGCAGCTGCAGGCGGATCTGCCGCCGGACTTCCCGGTAGACAAAGATGGCTCCAAGCAGAATGAGGAATAGAAAGGTGCTGCCTTCCCCGATATACTGGGCTGTTTTGTTGTTCTCTTCGGTTTGGATAGCCTCGACCCGGGCTTCGTAGGCGGGATTATCGAGTTTCAGCTGTTGCAGCTGATAACGGGTCATCTGGTGGTTCTGTCTTTGAAGGGCGATGAACCACCAGCCCAGGCCGGTAACTATATAGGCCAGCAGGATCCAGTATACGGTGGTGGCCACCACCAGTCGTTTCTTTTTGAATAGCATAATTGCGAGCGCATTCCCGGCATTTTACGGGACTTTCTCAATACGAACGCCGACATTTAAAACATTTTTCAGCGGGTCATCCCACATGATCTGCTCAAGGGTATAAGAATAAGTGCCTGGGCGGGTGAATTTGGTCTGTTGCTGGATCCAGACCCGGTTTTCAAAAATATCGTCCATTCCACTGCCTTTCCACCCTTTTTCATTGTCCGCGAGGGACAGATCATAACGCTGGCTTCTGCCGGTGCTGTCTCCCGGGCTTTTTACGGTACCCCTGATCCAGATGTTGTTGTAATTGTAGGCATCCGTGTGGCGTAATACAATATAAACATTGTAAATATTGGCGGTATCCTGCGGGCTGACGACAAAATTTATGGTCGGTTTAAAACCGCTTTCCCATTGCTGCCCGGGTAAGGTCACGTTCTTTTCAAAGACGCCCGAGGGGACGGTACAGGAGGTCCAGCCGAAGCAGCCGGCTGTCAACAGGAATAAAAGCAACTTTTTCAATGAGACGCGTTTATACAAAAATAATCACATTATAATACATTCAAAACCTGTTCTTTCGCTTTTTCCAACTCATCTTTCATCAAAACTACGTTCTGCTGAATGGTGCTGTCGTATGCTTTTGAACCTGTGGTATTGATCTCGCGTCCTATCTCCTGCAGGATAAAGGATAGTTTTTTTCCTTTGCTTTCCTCGGGCTCCTTTAAAATGACCTTGAAGTAATCGCAATGGTTTTTTAGCCGCACCTGCTCTTCGCTGATGTCTATTTTTTCGATATAATAGATCAGTTCCTGTTCGAGGCGATTGGGATCATAATTGTCTTTCCCGACATGCTCTTCCAGCAATTTCTTCAACCCATCCCGGATCTTTTGCTGACGTAAAGGCTCCAGACGGGTGACCTCATCCTGGTGCCGGAGGATATTGTCGATGCGCAGGATCAGGTCTTCTTCCAGGGAGGCGCCTTCATTGAGGCGATGGGCATTCAGATCGTCGACGGCCAAGAGGATGACCTTTTCGAACTCCTTCCACTCATCGTCCGTCAACGTGTCGCTGGTAGGCGTAATGACTTCGGGGAGCTTTACCAGGGTGCTGAGAATATTGGAAGGGTCCAGGCTCAGCTCGTTGGAAAGGTCCGCGAGGGCGCGGTAATAGGCCTTTGCCAGATCGGTGTTGATACTTACGGGCTTGGCATTGCCGGTTTGTTTCAGACTGATGGTACAGTCCAGTGAGCCACGTCCCAGTTTTTCAGAGAGTAATTTCCGGATTTGGAACTCAAACGGTTTCAGGAAGCCAGGTAATTTCAATTGCAACTCGAATTGTTTTCCGTTCAGGGATTTGATGTCTACCTGAAAAGTTTTGTCTCCAACTGCCTGTTCTGCGCGTCCGAATCCAGTCATCGATTTGAGCATAATTATCTATTTTTTATGTTTGAGAGGCTTGTGGGCGTTTAAGATGGAAAGTTAGTGATTCCTTTCGGCAAACAGCAAGGAATAGATTTCCTGCCGGTCCAGCGTTCGCATTTCCCCGGGACTCAATCCTTCAACGGTAAGCTGCCCGATCCTGTGACGGATCAATCTCAATGTGGGGAAGCCGACCTGGGCTGTCATCTTACGCACCTGTCTGTTCTTACCTTCCGTTAAGATCATTTTAATCCAGCTTGTCGGTATCTGTGCGCGATAGCGAATGGGAGGGAATCGTTCCGGTACCTGGGGTGAAGAAGCCATGGCTATTGCTTTTGCCGGTCTGGTCCGATAGTTTTTACCATCGATATTGATCGTCACGCCCGACTCCAACTGACGGATAGCGGCAGGAGAGATATTTCCTTCCACCTGAACCCAATATTCCCGGTCGTGAGCGAACCTGGGATTTAGCAGCCGGTGGTTAAATGTGGTGTCATTGGTCAGGATGAGGAGTCCTTCGCTGTCAAAATCCAGCCGGCCGACGGGATAGACATCCGCCGGTACGGGGAAGAAATCCTTTAATGTTCGCTTCCCTTCCTGGGAAGTAAATTGTGAAAGAACCTGGAAGGGTTTGTATATGATGTAGTATTGATGCACGTTTCAGCCGATCTTCTAATTTCTGTTGTAAAGCTGTTTGTAAAGAAAAAGCCCGGTGCGAAACCGGGCTTTCAATATATGGATGGGTTAGTAAGTACCGGGAAATAAATTTCCCTACACAATATTAAAAATAATTTTCTCTATCTAAAAAAATTTTCCAACAAATTTTATTCACATT
>DATJJD010000050.1:0-14276 GCA_035492545.1 Puia sp. | reverse complement strand
GGGCGGCGGGAATAAAATGATGGGCGTCAAGGGCGGTGCTGAAGTTCATCAGCGGTGGGGCCATTCATTCGTTATCCGGTTTTCAATACTTCTCTCCTCCATTTATCCAGGTAATACATCACTTCGTCATCGGTTACCTGTTCAAAATTCTCATAAAAGTCGCCCACGCCGTAAAATTCTTCCGGTATCAATACAACGACCAGTTCGTCTGCTACTTCAGACAATTTATGAACGGCGCTGTCGGAAGCTACCGGAACTGCTATAACAATTTTAAAAGGTTTGCTTTTGCGCAGCATGTTGATGGTGCCCAGTAAGGTATTTCCCGTAGCTATCCCATCATCGATGATAATTACCGTCTTACCGGTCAGGGGTTCCGGCTCTTTATCGCCCATGAATTTCCGGTACATTTCTTTCAATCGTTCACGTATCGTTTTAATCTCCTGGTCAATGTAAGATTGTGATACTCCACGGTGGGGAATGACGAAGGAATCGGTCAAGCTTACGGCCCCGATAGCGTACTCCCTGTTCACCGGATGGCCGATCTTTTTGGTAAGGACCAGGTCCAGCGGCAGCCCGAGCTCTTTAGCCACTGTATAAGCAACCGGTACACCGCCTCTGGGAACGGCGAGTATCACCCCGGGCCGGCCCTGGTATTTTTTCAGTTTTTCCGCCAGTAATTTGCCTGCCTCTGTTCTATCGGTAAACATTGTATGGTATTTATTTGAAATTTAAAATAGGGGGGCCACCTCAGGGAATGATGACCCGCCTGGACAGCAGGTCATTTATGATATTTTTTGCATAACGGTTTGCCATTTCCGGGGTGGGGTTCCGGCTGAATGCCTTCGACTGCCCGGACCATAAAAGCTCGCCTGTGGCCACTTTATAAAGGTTGCTTTCCAACAGCACTTCAACATCCGTGGTCATATAACCGGGTTCGCCATAGTATCCCCATACCCTGTAATAATAGCCGTAAAATCCCCGGTAGAACCCCACGGGTCCGTAATAATAGTTGCCGGGCACCCAGCGGTCATGTTCGTTAATATTCAGCACCCGGACGGTGAGCACTCCATCGAACTGCTTGTCCAGCAATGTCCCGCGCATCCTGACCGAGTCATTCATTTTGGCAAAATCGGGTCCGAACTGATCCAGGCTGGCCGCGGCGGTAAAGCCATGTCGCTGTAACTCCGCCTTTATCTGGTCTTCTCCCAGTTGTCGTTTTCCCAGGTCATTGCCGATGGCCATTACCAGTAATTTGGAAAATCGTACGGGCTGGCCTCCCGTGTCGCTCCAGGATGCGGTCAGCTTCACCGAAGGGCCGCAGGCATTGAACAGCTGCAGTGAAAAGATCGATAGTAGTGAAAGAACAGTAAACCTGGTTTTGATATTTTTCATAAAATTTCATTTTGCGCTGTTACAGTAAAAGAGAAAAAGGAGCAGCAACAGAATAAGGAGGAAATAATGAATAAATGCTGCATATTTGAGTGTAAGTTTCATGATTGAAAGAGTTGATGGATATAAAATTCCCCTATCACGAGGCGGTCCACCCACCGTCGACCGGCATGGCATGGCCGGTGACAAAAGACGCCGCGTCGGAACATAGCCATACCACGACTTCGGCCACCTCAGCTGGTTCTCCGAACCGGCCTACCGGCTCCATATTGACGAACTGTTGTTCCGCGGTCTTGTCTTTTCCGGTGAGCCTGTCGACCATGGGAGTCTTTATGACTCCCGGGCAGACGGCATTGATCCGTACTCCCAGTTTGGCATTCTCCAGCGCGGCCGTCCTGGTCAGACCTATCACCGCGTGTTTGCTGGCCACATAGGCGGGCAGTCCCGGAAAACCGATCAGCCCGGCTACGGATGCGCAATTGACAATAGCCCCCTTTCCCTGTTTGAGCATGTGAGGTAATTCATGTTTCATACACAACCAGGTACCCGTGAGGTTGATCGCCAGCGTCCTCTCCCAGTTGTCCTGGGTGCATTCCTGTGTCAGAGCCGATACCCCTTCGATGCCGGCATTATTGAAGGCAAAATCCAGCCGGCCATAGGTAGAAAAGGCCTTGTCGATCATCGCTGTTATGTCTCCAGGCCTGGAAACATCGCATTTAACGAACAACGCCTCTCCTCCCGCGCCTTCGATCTGCTTAATCGTCGCCTGCTTTTCGTCTTCTATCCAGTCGGCGATGATCACTTTGGCGCCTCTCCTTGCGAAGGCCAGGGCTGTTGCCTGGCCGATTCCAAAGCTGCCCCCGGTGACAATAGCTACTTTATTCTCAAAGATCTTTTCCATACGGATGTTTTAATCAATGAACAATAGGTTTAAAATTAAAATGAGTAGTTAAGATTCAGTAGTGGGTCACAAAGATGGGCAAGCTGGTCGTTCGCGTAGTCCCTTCTTCAGGGTCCTTCTCAAAAAAGGAATCCAGGAGTCCTCTCCCATAAGCGCCCATAACCACAAAATCATTCTTCTTCCTCAGCAGGTAGTTGAACAAAGCCCCGGCTGCTTCCGGTTCCGTCGCGATCCATTCGACATCCTGATAATGGCATTTTATCCATTCGGTGATCCGCGCTTTGTCTTCCGTAACCCCTCCAAGGGACAAATCGATCACCTTGGCCCTTTTGTGCCTCAATTCATGGAATAAATAGGAAAACTGCTTCATCGCGAATATGGAAGACTTGCCCCCATCGTAGCAGAATATGATGTTTTCGATGTCCTCGAAGGTTGCGGGGGCAATGACCACGGGACATCCTGCCTCCTGCAGGATATCCTTCACAAAACGGGTTGGGGGGCCTTCATACATCGCTGAAAAGGAGGTGGCGGCGTCGATCACCAGCAGATCGGCGAACCTGCTTTCGTCGATGATATCCCTGGCCGGGACACCCTTATCCAGGTAGACGCTGGCCGGGACCCCCGCATTCCTTACCAATTCCCTGAAAAGCAGGATATTTTCGTCCCTCAATTCCGAAGATACTTCCTCGTCGGCGTCGTCCCGGACCAAAATCACATCCACGGCTTCCTCTCCCGACTGAAGGATGAACTCTTCTTGTCTGACCAGATCCTGGAGAAAGATGGCTGTTAATTTCGATTGGGTCAGCTGTGCGAGATAGGCCGCGAAATTGACGGCATTTTCATCCATATTCTGGCCGTCGATCGCCAGGAGTATCTTTTCCATAAATTTTTTCTATAAAGCTATTTCCCAATCCTTCAATTAGCAATGATACCAATCAGCATGAAGGATGATAAGTATCAAGCACAATGCGATTAATTGAGGTGTAACTTTAAGAAAACAAAATTCAATGGGACCTCCAAAAACACCCAGGACGGATGCACTTTTTGGGATTTTCCTCCAGGATATGGGAGAGATCAGGCAAAAGCACCCCCGGTCCTTCGGAAGTAAATATTACACGTTCGACTATGCCGTGGGGACCGAGGAAGGCTACCGCGTGTTGGTTGAACCGGATACTTTTCCGAGAGCAGTGAAAAGAGAAATTATACAGGCGTTTGACAGGCGGCTTAACCAGGATCTGCTGCCGGTAATCGGCGAGATCAGGAGAAAACGTAAAGCAGTCAAGCCTTAAATTCCCAATGGGAAGGTCGTTGGGTAAAGGAATAAATGAGGGGTATCATGCCTTTTTGCGACAGATATCATAGGCAGATTTAAAATAGGTATGTTTTATATGACCGGAACCGGTCACCTGCAGTATATAGGCGGAAATAGATTCATTAAAGCGAAAATCAAACTCCAGGTTGATCAGCCCTTGTAATTTACATTTTGCCAGAACGAATTTGCCTGCTCCCTTATGCAGTAACGGAAATTGGAGGCCCTGCATGTCAGCATGCAGGCGCCGATCGATTATAGATAAATTAATCAACCGTTTCTGAGCCCAGTAATCACCCGTCAACTCGGCCGGATGCTGAATAACATTGAAATCTATCTGTCTGGAAGCAAACAGATAGCTTGCCACCCATTGCGCATACTGGCCCAGCATATTCCCTATCCTTTTTGCCAGCCAGCCTATCCTTAGAAGAGATCGAAGCAATCGATCTGCCGGTGATCCGAGAGCGTGCCCGGAAATGTAAAACGGGTTCATATAAAACCGTTCCGGTACGGTCTTCCATTTAGGAACATATTTAAAATCCAGATTTTTTAAATAAATAAAATGACAAAGCAAAACCCGTTCATTCTTATTATAGAGCAGTTCTCCACGATCCCATACGATCTTTTCGGGATGGTATTCCATGCTATGCCAATATACGGTGATCTCACCGGACCGTTCAGCCATTTTAATCACATGTGTAATGGAATCGACCACGCTGTCTAATTCTGCAATGTCTTTTCCACTCAGCAGGCCGTGCCACTCCCAATTGCACTCATCGAAATCATAATATACAGGCTCCTGGAAAACTCTCTTGTAATCCTTACTTTTCTTAAAGATGGTATTTATCTTCTCAGTATTTCTAAACAAAGAAAAGAAGCCAGCCATATATTCTTTTTTAATGGAAACAACGTCATGCCTGTTCAATATATCCGATGTGATGAATGATCTGATATTTCCAAATACAAGGTCCATGTCGCAATAGCCCCAGAAATCATACCCTTTGATCAGGTCCGAAAAGATCAATCCATAGGCCGGCCTCAGATCACATAACTTATAGGGACTTATCATGCTTATTTCAAAACCCAGCGTACTGGTAGCCTGCTTTGAAATTTCTTCCAAAGAAGAGCTGACAACGGTAATATTATCAGCCAGCCCCTCGGTTACATTCATATCTGTTATAAGGATAAAATCAACATCCGGGTTGTAGGAGCAGGATTTATTAAAGAATTTAAAATACCAGGGTACATTTCCGAAATACACTATAATCAAAGCTATGCTCTGGGAGGTAAATGTCCTGTCCGTCTCTTTGCCCGCCATATTTTCAAGGTTGGTGTATCTAAAATTAATCAGATATGAGATAGCAGCTTATCGTAGCAACCCTAATTTTTATTTCGGCTTTAACGAAATGTTATATATTTATAATGCCTCATATGATATATTAAGATTTTAACGTAAGAATATGACAACCCATCCAAAAATAAAAGGTATGAGTCCACTATTGCTGGTGGCAGACCTAAACCATTCCATGGAGTTTTACACTCAAAAATTAGGGTTTAAAATAGACTTTCGCTACGAAGAATTTTATGCCGGTATCAGTAAAGACGGCTATACTATTCATCTTAAGGGAGGCGAATCAACTGCTGAAGAAAGGGAGAGCAGGCGGAAGCATGAAGATCCTGATATCATTTTTTCCATTGAAGAGATTGAAGAACAGTACGGGAATATTAAAAAGCAATCCATCACCATCATTCAGGCCTTGCGGGAAATGCCTTACGGTAAAGAATTCTATATTGCTGATGCAGATGATCATATACTTGGCTTTATTGAAGAGAAATAGTGCAACAGAAAGGAGCCCATAAATCACGCAAACGTTTGTCATGAATAGTTGTCGAACATTTTCTTATTTTAGATAAGACCAAAATAACAGACACCAACTTCTCTTTTCCGTATTCCAACGGCTCCCTGGTAGCAATAACCCATAAACGAATAACGTGAAAGACAGCCTGTCACGGCAGGCCATACCATTGTCGCCCGGTTACCGGGAGGACTGTACCCCTATTGTGTCAATGTATTGAATCAGCGTGATTTTTTTCCGGGTCCCGGCCTGGATGGAAAGCTGTTGCCTGTCACTTCCTAATCATTCACCATAAATCCAACAAAACAATGAAGCAACAAACATTTCTCCGGCTGGCTATCCTCGCTGTGATGTATACCGGCTTGTCCGTTTCCTGCAAGAAAGACCTATCTACCTCGAAGGACTCTGTCACGACTGATCCATCGGCTACTTCAGCGAGCGAGTTGATCCGAACGCCTTACGGTTTGGTGCCGGCCTCGCGTGTTCATGAAGTGGATAACCGGACGATAGTAGACATTTCCGGCGGCCGCCTTCATTTAGTTGACCTGCATACCCGAAAGCTGGTCCGCGACCTGGGCGCCTTGTCGAAAGAAGACCTGGCCAGTAAGGACCCCTATGCCTATGCGTCAAAACTGGCCCTTGCCGCTACCGGCAGGACCGTAATGGGGTTTGCCACCGGCCCGGGCGCCGTGTCGTCCCGGCTGAGCAATGGTATTTCCAACAGTGGCGTCCTACCGCAGGCCGGGGGCAATTATCCAGGCTATTTCCTTGGCGCGGATGCCACCAATATCCAGTCCTTCACCACTAAATGGATCGTTCCCAAAAAACCGCTGGACACCACGAATATCGTGACCACCTTCCTCTGGAACGGCCTGGACGGAGGCGCCCTGCAGCCGGTGCTGCAATGGGACCAGGGCCAGGGCCCCAATTATACCATCGCCAACTGGTATTTCGTAAATGGCAACTATTTCCACGGAACCTTTGTACCTGTGGCCGTAGGTGCGCAACTGGAAGGGGTGATCACCTATATTTCCAATACCGGGGGCAACTGGACCTATAAGGAATCTTTTACAGGGTATCCGACAGCGGACGTTACCGTTGTACGCCCCACCGAAGCCACCAGCCTGGCGGAATGCTGGGAAGCCTATACTTCCATTATGTCGAAATGGCCGGCGCAACCGGCTGTCGCCATGAACAATATCCATTTAACCCTGCGTTCGGGCGTAACACCCGATACCGTACACTGGTATGGCATCAACGACGGCCCGGTAAAAACGCCGACCGGATATAATTCTGTCGTGGTAAACAACAGCAGCTCCAATGGTGAAGTGGATTTCTATTTCGGGGACAGCACGGGCATCACGCCGGACTCTACCTATAAGATCATCTCTGCCGTCAACAACAGCAGCGTACTCGACGTCACGGCCAGCGGCACTACCGATGGCACTAAAGTGGAGTTGTGGAGTAATAATGTACCCTCCAGCAACAATCAGAAATGGAAGGTCTTCGGCCTTGGCAACGGCTATTACAAATTACTGCCGCTGAATGCCCCTGCCAAGGTAATGGACATTTCCGGAGGAGGGACCGCCAACGGCACCCAGGTAGATATCTATACGGATAATGGAACCAGTAACCAGCAATGGAAGATCGTCTATGCCGGTAATGGCTACTGCACCCTCATTCCGGCCTCCGCACCCTCATCCGCCCTCGATGTGAACGGCGGCAGTTCCGCCAATGGCACCAAAGTACAGATCTATACAGCCAATGGCGGCAATGCGCAGAAGTTTAAATTCGTGATGCAGTAACATAACTGTACTTACCTCCCAATCTGCGTAAATAGTTGCGCAGATTGGGTTTAGGACAACCCACCCCGGCCCCTTCATTTGTGATTGCTGCTAAAAGAGTCCCGAAACATCTTCCAGCCTGCCGGCGTACGTTTCCAGAGCACCAAAAACTTGCCATCATCAAACATTTTGTGATTGGCATCAAAGGATTGCCAGATACCTTCTTCTGTTACAAAATTTCCGCCCTCGCCATACACTGCCGTGGTGATGAATTTCCCATCCCGCAATTGGAATTTTTCGTAGGCCAATTTGAAAAACTCCGCAGCCCCTTTATGACCAGCCAATGATGGCATATTGGGCGCCAGAATAACGCAGTCTTCCGCATAACGGTTAATAAAGATAGAGGGATCATTCTTTACGAATGACTGGAAATAAATGGCATTGCTTTTGGCGATGGCTTCTTTTGCCTGTTCAAGATTCAGGGGCGAACCACTTTGGGCTGTCCCATTCTTGGCAACGAACAAAGAGATAACCGACACGACGACGATGTTGAATAGAATAACTGCTTTCATTTCTTTCGATTGTGATGGTTGAATATTTATCTAAAATTACCTGGTCTGCTGTCTTTGAAATTGTACAAAACGGAACTTGATTAATTTATTTAGCAAAAATTGCTATCCAATCTGAAATGTTTGGGACATTTCAATAATTAAGCGGGCTGTGCTAATTTGAAATCGCAGAAAACCCTCTTAAAAAAACTCCGGAAGCCAATAAGTATTGAATACTACAATAATTGTTTTCATGGCTGGAAAATCAATTTGGATTAACATCCAAACAAATAGAGGTTTGTAAGACCAATTAATTAACCTTTAAATGCCAAAAACATGAAACACTTATTATTTCTTTCATTGCTTTCACTGCCCTTTTTTAGTTTTACAAAACCTTCCAGTTTATTGGGGGCGACCGGGAAGATTACCATGTTACGCGTACATGATGTGGGAACCAGGTATGGCCCTCCACAGGATCAGATAGACGTAGAAGCGGTTATCCAATTGGACACGCAGCCAGGTAAAAGTTTTGGCTTTCAAATGCGTAACGACGCAAATGCATTAGCCAGGCAAGGTATGCTGGCGCTGCTTAGAGACGCCTTCATCCATAACTGGACGGTAAGGATTGATTATTCCATTGAAGAACCCAAAAAGAATGGAATCATCCTTCGGGCTTGGGTGAATAAGTAAATTGAAAATACAAACAAATGCCCCAGCGGGGCATTTGTTTGTCAGCGAATAGTTGGAGTAAATATCTCCAGGATATTATCGGGATTCGAAAGGTGTTGAAACTGAAACTGGCGATATAACCCATGGGCATCCCTTGTATTGAGCATCTTCCTTCTCAAACGCATGGACCAGGGTTGCTGTAATATAAAGGACAACATCAATTTGGAAATACCTTCCCCCCGGTGGGCCGGCAATACAAAGAAATCCGCGAACCAGCCGAAGGTATAATAATCCGTGATGACCCTCCCGAATGCCACCTGCTGACCGCCAATAAAGGCGCCTACACAAAAGGAATTAGCCAATGAATTGTCTACCAGCTCATAAGAAATGTCTCTGGCCCAATAGGACTCTTCCTTCAGAAAACGATGGATCATCTTGACATCCATATTCTCTTTACCCGTTTTAATGCATGCTGCTGACATATTCTTTTACAATTGGTACGCAAAAATAAGCAAGCGAACCAAATGAATACAGATACAGTTTTGTGTATTTTGATGGACACAGTTATATTTACTACATGAAACAGGAATTTCTGTATGTAGAAATATCAAACAACATTGCCAAGCTGATCAGAAAGGAGGTATTAAAAGCCGGCGACCGCTTGCCTTCTGTCAGAATGCTGTGCCAGGAACACGGCATTAGCATGAACACGGCAAAAAGAGTATACCTGGAACTGGAAGGCCAGTCCCTGATCGAGTCAAAACCCCAGTCCGGATATTTTGTAAGCCGGGTACACCAAAAAAGGCTTCCTCTTCCGGAGACCAGCAGGCCTTCACCCCTCAGCAGTAATAAGGAACCGGACGAACTGATCCGGAAAGTCTACCTTACTATGGGTAAAAAGGATCTGACCCTTTTTTCAATTGGGGTCCCTTCGGATGAGTTATTGCCTTTGCCGGGTTTGAATAAAGAATTGATGCATGCCTCCCGTCACCTCCTGGGGTGCGGTACCCGATATGAGGAATTACAAGGCAATGAGAAATTGCGGAGGGTTATTGCCGCCCGATCCTTCGCCTGGGGAGGGAGCCTCCATGAAAATGACCTGGTTACTACCGCGGGCGGAATGAATGCCTTATCCTTTTGTATGATGGCTTTGGGGAAACCCGGGGACACCATAGCCGTAGAAAGCCCTGTATATCCAGGCATTCTGCAACTGGCCGTAAGTCTGGGCCTGAAAGTTTTGGAGCTGCCTACCCATCCCGGCACCGGTATTGAAATTGACGCCTTAAGGAAATCCCTGCCCCAAATCAATTTTTGTTTGCTGGTTTCAAACTTTAATACCCCTCTGGGGAGCTGTATGCCGGATGAAAATAAAAAGGAAGTCGTCGACCTCCTCGCTAAACATGAAATCCCACTCATTGAGGACGATATCTATGGCGACCTCTATTTCGGAGGCCAGCGGCCAAAATGTTGTAAATCGTTTGACAAACAGGGAACGGTGCTATGGTGCAGCTCCGTTTCCAAAACCCTGGCCCCCGGATACCGCGTAGGTTGGGTGGCGCCAGGCATCTACCAGGAACAGATCATGAAACTTAAACTGGTTCATGCCATATCTTCCCCCACCATTACCCAGGAAGTAGTGGCCAACTTCCTGAAAAACGGCCGGTACGAGCATCATCTTCGAAAGATGCGTCAAATTTTACAGCAAAATTACCATCACTATGCTGATACGATCGCCGAATGTTTTCCCGCGGGCACCAAAACAGGCAGGCCTCAGGGCGGGCTGGCCTTATGGGTTGAGTTCGACAAAAAAATCGATACCGCAGAGCTTTATGATATGGCCATCAGACACAAAATAAGCATTGCCCCCGGCAGGATGTATACCTTGCAAAATCAATTTCATAACTGTATGAGGCTTTGTATTGGCCTGCCCTGGTCGGAAGACCTGCGAGATAAGCTACAACAGCTTGGCAGATTGGCTACCATGATGCAATGATAGATACCCCATCTAACTTCCTACATTTTAACCCAGGTTAAAATCCTTCCCAATCTTTCCCCTCAATTTTGGCTCTGGAAATATCACAAAAAAAACAGCAACATGAAATCAGCATTTTTCACGGCCGCCCTCCTCTTAACAGGTCTCACTTCTCTTTTCTCTCAATCAAAAACAAATAAAAAAATGGAAACTATCGTACTGGTGCATGGCGCCTGGGCGGACGCCTCGGCGTGGGATAACACAACCCCCCTCTTAAAAGCCCAGGGGTATGACGTGATCGCTGTCAATCTACCCGGCCATGGGAAAGACAATACCCCCTTCGCGGGCATCACCCTGGCGTCTTATGTGGACGTCGTCAAAAAAGCTATCGGCGCCAAAAATAACGTCATTCTCGTTGGACACAGCATGGCCGGCCTGGTGATCAGTGAAGTGGCCGAACAAATCCCCGGTCAGATTAAGAAACTGATCTATCTCGCGGCCTTCCTTCCCAAAAACGGGGAGAGCCTCCTATCCCTGGCCCAGACGGACGCAGACAGCCATATCGGTAAATTCTTACAGGTGGACAAAGACAAAGGTTCGGCCGCCATCGCCAAAGAGGGGCTAATCGACGTCTTCGCCGCTGATGCACCGCAGCCCGTTCAGGATTACCTGCTGGCCAATTTCAAACCCGATCCCCTGACGCCTTTGGCAACCCCCGTCGTGCTTACGGACGCCAACTTCGGGAAAACAGAAAAAGTGTATATCCACACGGTCAATGATCACGCCGTTAGCTACTCCCTTCAGCAAAGAATGGTCAGCAGCTCCAATGTGGCAAGAGTCTATGCGCTGCCATCCAGCCATACGCCCTTCCTATCCATGCCGGCTGTACTGGCAGCGATATTGCTCCAGGAAGCTAAATGAGACCCTGAAGCCCGATCATCCAATCATCCCGATCATAGCAAAACTTACCGGAAGGTGAGTTTTGCCTATTTTTACCGTATGAATGAACTTCGGGAATTACACCGCGTCCTCCTATCCAACATCGGTATGAGCCAGGAAGCAGTCGACCTGTCAACCCCTTACTGGATGCTAAGGGAATATAAGAAAGGGGAATACTATAATGAATACAAAAACATCTGCAAACACCTTGGCTTCGTCCTGGACGGGGTGTTCAGAATTTACCGCGCCAACCAGGAATCCGGCGAAGAAAAGAATATGATGTTCTTTACCAACCATCAATTCATTGCTTCCTACAAAAGTTTCCTCACGCAAACAGAATGCATGTACTTTACCGAGTCAATGGTAAAGTCAACCATCCTGTATATCCACATCGACCATTTAAACCAGCTCTACCGACAATCCCACGAATGGGAACGATTTGGCCGCATCCTGGCTGAATCCGCTCTCAATGCCGTCATGACCAGCACGGAAGGGTTTTTATTCCACACCCCTGAAGAGCGCTACCTGCAGCTGATCGAAAAACATCCGGATATCTTTAATGCCATCCCCCTCTACCATATTGCCTCCTACCTGGGCATCCAGGGCGCCTCCCTCAGCCGTATCCGAAAACGTATGCAGACCAAATAAACCTGGGAGCCTGGTGAGTAAAAAAAGCAAGCATCCGCATCATGATGCGGATGCTTACAGAGATTTTAATATCCGATATTTTGTGTATACATGCCATACGAATAATTCATTTGCGGCTGCGGTATCGGCATGAATTCATCACGGCTCGCGGTAAAATGGCCATCTTTCATCCACGGCCTGTTACGTGGGTACTCTTTTGCAAAATAGGCGTTCAAGGTGGGTTGGGCGATGCCCCAGCGTACGAGATCATACCATCTTACTCCTTCCATGGCAAACTCCAACCGGTCTTCCCACATCAATGCTTTCCAGGCAAAATCATTCGTCCATGTGCAGTTGATCCCATTCTGGTAAAGGCTTATTTTGTAAGGCAGGGTTGGGGTGCCATTCGCAAATTGTAGCCGGGTAGTGCTGTTAGCCGCCCGCTGGCGGATGCTGTTGATTATTGGCAACGCCTCGGTTTCCCTGCCAAGCTGAATCAGTATTTCTGCTTTTTGCAGCAGGATCCTGTCATAGCGAATAGCAATTTCATTTTTTGAATTCCACATCCAGAAAAGATTGACCAGACCCGGGCAGTCAGACTCCACATTTTCTTTGAGCGAATTAAAATAGCCGAAATTGTTAGGGTCTCTGGCCGCGCTGCTGTCAAACAAGAGGGTTTTCTGATATTTCCAGGGTAAACCGGGAATGGCAACCGTATGGCCAATGCGGGGGTCCCAGTTATTGCCGGCAAAATAGGAGTTTTTGTCGGTGAGCTCTGCGTCGTTGAAGCTATCAAAAAGCGGGATACCATTTGGGTCTACCCGGAAGGCATTTACCAGGTTATAAGAAGCTTTATGAAAGTCGCAACAGGAGAAGGACGGAGGCCACCAGGGTTCGTTCAGCGGGGTCCCCCCATTCAAATTGCCGTTGGGCGTGCCATCGGAATGGGTGTATTGCCATTCAAAAATGGATTCGGGTGATTTATTGTCATAATCGTATAAAAAGTTAATGGCAAAGTCCGGTGCGAGGCTATACTGATTGCTATTAATGATGTCATCTGCTATGGTCAATGCCTGCGCCAATCTATCCTTGTTAATGTTGGTTACCTGGTTCTGTTTATTTTGTTCGTAAGACATCCACATCAATGATTCTAACATATCACCCTCGGCGGCATATTTGGTGGGACGACCCGGATCGGTTTGTTTGACAGGCAAAGCATTGGCTGCCGCGGCAAAGTCATTGTAAATGTTCTGCCAGATATAAAGGTCACTCTGTGCGGTATCGGGATGGTTGGGGATTTTTGCAATGGAGTCGTTGGTTGCGTTCTCTCCAAAATAGGGGATCCATTTATACCATTTTTTCAGATCGAGGAAAAAATAGCCCCGCAGGAAACGCATTTCCGCGATCCGTTGATCTTTTAAAGGATATGCGGATCCGTCGATCTTATTCAATGCCCTTAATGCGGTGTTACATCTTGATACCCCCTCGTATTGTCCGTACCAGATGCCATCGTTATTCCCTGTACTGGGAGTATTGAGGGAGAACACCTCCCATTGATACCAGGGTGTCTGGTCGCCGATACCGCCGCCGCCTTTGTATGAATCATCCGATTTAATATCGGCAAGCCAGGGGCTTAATTTTTGATTGAGGATGCCTTCGTGCGGAAGCCAGGCATAAGCGGCTATCACCAGCCCGTCAACATTTTCTGGCGTACTTACATTGTCTTCCGTAACAACGCCCTGCGGCGTGGTGTCCAGGAATTTTTTACAACTTGCAATGGTAAAAAAAACAGACAGGAAAAGTATATATTTTGACATCTTTTTCATGTAGAATGCTTTTATTTTTTTTTAAAACCTTATAGGGACACTTCCACCCCTGCCTTGAAAGTTTTCGGTCTCAGATAGGGGTTACTGTAAGAGCTTCCATCGGGGGTTTCAGGATCGGGACCGGTAAATTGTTTACTCTTGATCATGATGAGGTTTTCGCTCATGATGTAGATATAGAATTTCTCCATACCCATTCTTGACGACAGGGTCTTTGGAAGCGAATATCCCAGCTGTATATTCCTCATCTTTAAATACCAGCCCGGTTCGATGAAATAGGTGGAAGACCGAAGCTCATCGTTCACGTTGTTGAGCGACAGGGCCGGTATATTTGAATTGGGATTAGAGGCAGACCAGGCATCCAGCACACGCGTGGGATGGTTAAAGCCGTTTTGTACCCATACATTCCAGAAGTCGCTGTATGATTTCCAGCCATCATAGGCTTTTACGGCTGCGATG
>DATJJD010000049.1:0-26207 GCA_035492545.1 Puia sp. | reverse complement strand
TATAAACAATGTTCTCCCCCATCCACATGAATGACCGAACCGTTGATCCAGGATGCCTCCTCCGTGCATAACAGGTAAATGACCTTTGCAACGTCTTCGGGTCTTGTCATTCTACCCAGTGGGTTTCTTGCTACAGATAATTCAATGAGCTGTTTACTGGCAGGTATTCTTTTCAGGGAAGGCGTCTCGGTAATGCCTGCCTGGATCAGATTGGTCCGTAACCCATATTTGCTCAATTCGATCGCCATGTAAGTGGTCAGGCTTTCAAGCGAAGCTTTTGCTATGGAGACAGCGGCATACCCCTCCCAATATTTATGAGCCCCTTCACTGGTAAGACCTATAATCCTTCCGTCCCGGCAAAAGAGGTCTTCTTTTAGAAGAGCTCTTACCCAATCCAGCAAGCTGGTGGACATCGCATAAGTGGTCAGCTGAATATCCCCTATGGAAAGAACTTCTTTATTCTCCCTTGAGCCGGGTTCATCCGTCAATGGCTTCAGGTTACCTCTTGCTATCGAATGAAGCAGTAATCTGACAACCTTCCTTTTGCCGGCGGCTGCCGCAAATTGCTCTACAAACGACTCCCTGGCCGCAGCATCCAACGCATTAATGTTAAAGGGAAGTATGGTGATCCCCCTTGCGGCGGCTATCGTTGAAAATTTTTCCTTTAGCGCCCGTTCTGCCACTGCCGTCTCGCGATAGAGTACTGCAATGCTCATGCCGTGAGCAGCCAGTTTTTCAATGGTGGCAAGGCCAAAGCCGCTCGAACCGCCCAAAATAACGGCCCATTGACCGGAAAATTGCTCTTTATTAGTATCCAACCTACCCTTTTTTAAACAATTGTTAAAAGCCGCAAAAGTAGGTGAAAGTAAGTAATTTTAAACCAGTCGGCTATCAGGAAACGCTTAAAAACGAAGGGAATTAATTAATTTCGCAGGTAAGTGAAGGTTTCTGATATAAAAAAATGATTTTCAGGATGTTATACATAAAAATCACCGCTACCCTATTATTTCTCTCCTTTTTTGGGAAGGGGGAAATGAAGGAATTACGGCAGGATTTCGACCGGGCGGCGTTTTACAGTGTGCTGGCTTCTGGAAATGTGGATAAAATAAATACCGAACTGACAATAATCGGGGCATCTTCCATCCATGAAAAGGAGGCTTACGAGGGTGTATTGCTGATGAAAAAAGCGGGACTGGTCAGGGTGCCGGCGGAAAAGCTAAAATTCTTTAAATCGGGACGTATAAAACTGGAGACTGCCCTGGCCAGAGACAGCGCCAATGGTGAGCTTCATTTTTTACGTCTTATCATACAGGAACACGCTCCCCGTATCGTTAAGTATTCCGCCGATCTGGAAAAAGACAGCGGGCTCGTTCATCATACTTTTAACCGTTTGTCTCCGGCGGTGAAACAGGCCATTATCGATTATAGCAGGAAATCAAAGATATTGCGCCCGGAAGATTTTTAATATTTTAGGAGCATGAGTAAGAAAGTATTAGCAATCTATTATTCGCAATCCGGTCAGTTGGGGGAAATTATCGATTCTATGACGGAACCGCTGGCCGCGTCGGGTGCTATTGTCGAAAAGGTAAGGATCAGGCCTGTGACGGATTATCCTTTCCCCTGGAAAAGCGACCATTTTTACTCGGTAATGCCCGACTGCGTGCTGGGTGTGCCGGTAGAGCTGGCGCCTTTCACCCTGAAAGAGTCTTCCTATGACCTCATCGTCCTGGGATACCAGGCCTGGTTCCTCTACCCCAGCATTCCCTGTAATTCGCTGTTACAGCATCCTGATTTCAGGGCTGTTTTGAAGAATACGCCTGTGCTCACTGTCACCGGGGCGAGGAATATGTGGCTGAATGCCTTTGAAGGAGTGAGAAAGCTGTTAACCGAAGCCGGAGCCATCCTTACCGGCAATATCGCGCTGGTGGACCGGCATCCCAATATCGTCAGTTTCGTCACCATTTTTCACTGGCTGCTGGGTGGCAAAAAGGATCGGAAATGGGGAATATTTCCTAAGCCCGGGGTCTCGGATGCAGACATCACTCACACAAAAGTATTCGGCGAGCTGGCATTGCCCTATCTCAACAGCGGCAACTGGGAAGGATACCAAAAAGACCTGGTGAGCCAAAAAGCAGCCGTGGTCAGTTATCCCCTGTGGAAGCTGGAGTCTACAGCAATCCCTACCTACGTGAAATGGGCCCATTTTATTGTCGGAAGGAAAAAAAGAACAGCCTGGCTTGCCGCATTCAAATATTATATTTTATTTGCGCTGTTTATAGGAGCCCCCATCCTTCTGATCATCGATGCGGTCTTTATCAAGCCTTTTTCATCCAGGCATATAAAAGCTAAGAAACAATATTATTTAGAACTGAATTAATAACTAACCTAACCTACGTATGTCCCTTAACGAAGTGTATATAACCAATACTTCTATTTTCATGCCGAATGACCCGATCTCCGTTGACGACATGGAGTCTTATCTGGGTTATATCAATGACAAACCGTCGAAATCAAAAAAGATCGTTCTACGAAACAATGGCATCAAGACGCGGTATTATGCGCTGAACAAAGAGGGGAAGGCTACGCATACCAATGCACAGATGACAGCGCTGGCGGTAAAAGGCCTGTTCGTTGGTGAGCCGGATAAAATAAAGGAAGTGGATCTTTTGTCCTGCGGGACCTCTTCTCCTGACCAGATGATGCCTTCACATGGGGTGATGACGCATGGCTGGCTACCCGAGACGAATGCCATGGAAGTGGTATCGCCTTCCGGGGTATGCTGCGCAGGCATGCATGCCTTCAAATATGCATTTATGGCTGTCAAGACCGGAGATGCCCATCTGGCAGTTGCCACAGGGTCCGAGCGGTTTTCCGGTTCCCTGGTCTCCAATGTCTTTGAAGAGGAGACCCAGAAGCTGATAGAGCTGCAAAAGAACCCTTTTATTGCTTTCGAGAAGGAGTTTTTGCGATGGATGCTGTCCGATGGGGCTGCCGCCTTTTTACTATCCGGCAAACCCAATAAGGAGGGCCTGAGCCTTCGTGTGGACTGGATAGAAGGGGCTTCTTATGCCAATGAAATGGAGGCTTGTATGTACATGGCCAGTGAAAAGCAGCCGGACGGCACGTTGAAAAGCTACATGGACTTCACCCCGGAAGAGATCATGACCCGATCCATATTAAGCATCAAGCAGGATATAAAGTTATTAAGCGACAATATTGTTCCGCTGGGTGGAAGAAGGATTAAAGACATTTTCCAGAAGAGAGGGCTTAAATCCACGGATGTCGACTATTTCCTGCCGCATATCTCCAGTGATTTTTTCAAAAGCAAGATCTTTGAGATCATGGAATTTTATGGGGAGGGCATCCCTTATGAAAAATGGTTCCTTAATTTAAGCACGATGGGCAATGTGGGCGCCTGTTCCGCCTATCTGATGGTCCATGAATTGTTCCAGAGCGGGCGATTGAAAAAAGGAGAGCGGCTTTTATTGCTGGTACCGGAGAGCGGCCGGTTCTCCTACATGTACGCCATGCTGACGGTCTGCTAATATTATATAATATGAAAAAAGAAGATGTCCCCCAGGATCTTAGTTCTCTTGGCAAAATCACCAAAGAAGTGTGTTATGCCACAGATGATACCGGTAAATATACCACGGAGCTGAGCCGTGGCTGGGATATTAAGATCTCCGCGCTGGACACAGCGTGGCAGGACATCAAAGACCGTGTGGCTCTTGCCAGGGAGCTGGTATTGAAGGACAAGGCAAGCCCCATCCTCTTCTTTATGGAGAAGGGGCTGATGGATATCGGCATCGTGGCCGCCTATACGGGCTTTTGGAAATGGCAGATCAAAAGGCATCTGAAGCCGGCCGTTTTTAAAAAGTTATCGGATAAAAAACTGCAGCGATACGCTGAAATTTTTAATGTGAGTGTAGAGGACCTTAAAAGCATGAATGTGCATGAAGATGGAGTTTAATCACCTGCAGGCGGCGCACTGTGAAACGGGCGTTACCAGCAGTTTGTTGAAATATGCAGGCATCGATAAGATGACGGAGCCGCTGGCTTTTGGAATTGGCGCGGGGTTGTTCTATGTACATATCCCATTTATCAAAATAAATAACGGGCCTGCCATTGCTTTCCGGACCCTTCCGGGTTGGATATTTTCAAAAACCTGTCATTCGCTGGATATTCCGGTCATCCGGAAAAAATTCAGCAGCAAGGAGGCGGCGTTGGCTGCCCTGGAAAGTTGCCTGGAAAGAGGGCAGCCGGTGGGTTGCCAGGTTGGCGTTTATTATCTTTCTTATTTCCCCAAAGAATATCGTTTTCATTTCAATGCCCATAATATTATCGTATTCGGTAAGGAAGAGGACCGGTATCTCATCAGCGACCCGATCATGGAAACGCCTACCAGCTTAAGCAGTTATGAGCTGGAGCGGGTCCGGTTTGCCAAGGGGGCCTTAGCGCCCAGAGGGCAGCTGTATTATCCCAAAGAGAAGGTCACCATTACGGATGATCAGCTGAAAAATGCTATCCGGAGCGGCATCAAACGGAATGTACGCAACATGCTGCATATTCCCGGAAGTATCGCCGGCGTGAGAGGGATCCGTACGACCGGATTGAAAATAAAAAAATGGCGGGATCAACTGGGGCTGCACAAAGCCGGTCTCTACCTGGCGCAACTGGTAAGGATGCAGGAAGAGATAGGTACAGGCGGAGGTGGTTTCCGGTATATTTACGGGGCCTTTTTACAGGAGGCGTATGCCTACTATCCCGATGATCAGCTTTTGGAAATTTCCAGGCTTTTCACCAGGGCAGGGGACGCCTGGCGCACAGCCGCCGTCCAGGCCGCCGGTATCTACAAGGGCAGGATCGGCAGCCAGCAGGATTTTAATGTCATGGGGGATTACCTCCTGGAAATATCGGAGCTGGAAAAACAGGCATTCGGGGCATTATCCAAAATCAAATGGCATTCATGAGCCCTTTAGCAGTCAACATAAAGGATCTTGGGTTTAGTTATCCGGGGCAATCGGCTTTATTCTTTGCTGACCTCAATTTGAAAGTTGCGGCAGGAGAAAGATTTGGCTTGTTCGGGCCCAATGGGGCCGGCAAGACTACCCTGATGAACCTGATGACGGGGGTACTGTCATTTCCGGAAGGGAGTATCGAGCTGCTAGGGCAGGAAGTAAAGAAAAATAACCGCAGCGTCAATAAGCTGTTTGGTTTCATCCCGCAGGATTTCTCTTTTTACCAGGAGCTAAGCCCGGCGGAGAACCTGGAGTTCTTCGGGGCCTGGTCAGGTCTGCACCGTCAGGAGATCCGTCAGCGAACGGATGAATTACTGGAGGTCCTGGGCCTGACCGATGTCCGGAACAAACCTGTGCAAACCTTCTCGGGGGGGATGAAACGCCGGGTGAACCTTGCCATTGCCGTGATCCATCATCCGGGGATCTTATTCCTGGACGAACCCACCGTCGGTGTGGATGTGCAGACCCGGCATGCCATTATCGATTACCTGAAGGAGCTCAACAAGAAAGGCACCACCCTGATCTACACTTCTCACCAGCTCAGCGAAGCGGAGGACCTTTGTGAAAAAATAGCCCTGATCGACGAAGGGAAGATCATTGCGCATGACGATCTGCAGGTCCTGCTGGAAGAACACCGGCAGGATGGACTGGAGGGATTGTTCTTAAGTTTAACCGGAAAAGATTACCGCAATTAGGCATGTATAAACTTTGGGCGACAATAGTAAAAGATGTCCGGATCCTCTACCGGGATAAAGTGGGGCTTACCTTCATGTTTGCCATGCCTATTATATTGGTATTGGTGATTACCAGCATTCAGAACAGCACTTTTAACCTGGTCAATAAAAATAAGGTTTCGCTTATTATTTGCAATAAGGATACGGGGGCGGTCAGCAACCAGTTGATACAAACGATAGACCAGATAGGTATGTTCAGGCTGTTACAGGTGTCGGGGGACCAAAGCGAAAAAGCCATTACCGATCGCATGCATGCAAAAGATGCGCTGCTGGCCATTGTCATACCGCCCGATTTTTCCTTTCAACTGAATGCCAAGGCAAAAAAAGTGGCCGGGCAGGCATTGAATAGTTTTGGGTTAGAGGGGGATACGCTGCACACAAAGGTGGCAGGCTCTGTGGATCCGCTCTCTTTATATTACCATCCCATTTTACAGGAGTCATTCCGGCAATCCATACAGGGCGCCATCTACAGCGCGCTGCAATTGGTGGAGAGTAAACAGGTATTGAAAAGCCTCTATTTTGCCATCAATGAGAAACAGCTGCCAGATTCGCTGGAAAAGGAGCTGCTCAATAACCGCATAGGCATTACAGAGATCCCCGTACTTCGGGATGGCAGTGGCATCGTGCCCAATGCCTCGCAGCATAATGTTCCGGCCTGGACCATCTTTGCCATGTTCTTTGTGGTGATATCCCTGGGGGGCAGCATTGTACGGGAGAAGTCCAGCGGAAGTTTTATACGATTAAAAACCCTTCCCACCAATTATCTCGTGGCGTTGTTATCCAAACAGATCACTTATTTAGGGGTTACCCTGTTGCAGGCGGCTGTCATCTTTGCCATGGGGGTATGGTTATTCCCTGTTATCGGCTTACCTGTACTGAATCTTCCCTCTGATTTTTCCGGGCTGTTCGTCGTCTCTTTTATGTGCGGATGGTGTGCGGTAAGTTATGCTATCTGTGTCGGTGTATTTGCAGAGACCCAGGAGCAGGCGAATGGGTTTGGAGCCGTGTCTATCGTGATACTCTCTGCAGTCGGCGGCCTGATGGTCCCCAGTTTTGCCATGCCCGGTTCATTCAGGACCGTGTTGCAGCTTTCGCCGTTGCATTGGTGTCTGGAAGCTTACTATGGCTTGTTCCTCGAGGGGGGAAAACTGAAAGACGTTTTAACAAATATTATACCTTTATTTGTTATTATTATATTGATACATTTACTAATATTATTAGGGTTAAAAAGGAAAAAACTGATTTGAATACTACTTATATATTATAATGGAAACAGTACAATTAAAACACCAGTTAAAGAAACAAATCATAGAATTCCTGAATTTAACCTCCCTGACCCCTGAACAGATAAAGGACGATCAGCCTTTGTTCGGCGATGGTGAGGGATTGGGCCTGGATTCTATCGATTCCCTGGAGCTGATTGTGTTGCTCAACCGGGAATTCGGTATTGTCATCAAGGATCCTAAAGAGGGCAGAAAGGTGTTGGTCGATGTCAATACGATGGTGGCTTATATTGAAAAAAACAGAACAAAGTAAATTTCCGTTCATTGAGCAGGGTTTTTATTACAGGGATGGGAGTGATCAGCGCTATTGGGGTTAATATACCTGAAAACCGGAAGGCTCTTGCAACCGGCCAATGCGGCATTACGAAAGGCACCAGCTTCCCATCCCGGTATGCGGGAGAGCTGCCCTTTGCGGAGGCGCCTCTTTCTACAGAGGAGCTGAAAGAAAAACTAACCATCAGGGATGCAGGCGTTACCCGTACCACCTTACTTGCCTTACATGCTTTGGAGGAGGCTATCCTGGATGCGGGGCTCAGCGACGAAGAGCTGGTGTCTTCCGATACGGCCCTGATAGGGGCCAGCACAGTGGGAGGCATGTGCCTGATGGACGAGATGTACCGGGATGCCCATAAAACTTCCGGGGGGTCCGAGTTCCTTGCTTCCTATGACTGCGCCTCTGTGAATATGTTCCTGCAGGCCCATTTTAAAATGAATGGGATTGTCAATACGATCAATACAGCCTGTTCCTCGTCTTCCAATGCTATCTTATACGGAGCCCGGCTTATTAAGAACGGGTTTGCCAAAAGGGCTATTGTCGGCGGAGCGGACAGCCTGTCGAAGTTTACCATCAATGGGTTCAATGCCCTGCATATCCTTTCCCCGGAAGTCTGTACACCTTTTGACCGGGACCGGCAAGGGCTTAACCTGGGAGAAGGGGCGGCCTTTCTTGTTTTAGAAGGAGAGGAAGCGGTCGCGACCGGGCCGGCGGGCAGCGGTGCGACGGGTGACAAAAATTTTTATGCGGAATTGACGGGGTACTGCAATACCAATGATGCCTATCATCCTTCCTCCCTGGCAGGGGATGGCCCTTACCTGGCGATGGAAGGGGCCCTATCGTCCGCGGGGCTGCAGCCCGGGCAGATCGATTTTATCAATGCCCATGGTACCGGGACAGAAAACAACGATGCGGTAGAAAGCGAGGTCATGCAACGGCTGTTCGGTGTCCCGCCGGCCTTCTCTTCTGCCAAATCCAATATCGGCCATACGCTGGGCGCTGCCGGCGCCGTCGAGGCGGTATACAGCATTTTGAATCTTGTCCACCAGGAAATATATGCCGGGCTTAATTTTACGCATCCGATTCCGGAGACAGGTCTGCATCCCGTGGTTACCTACCGGAGAATGCCTATACACCATGTCATGTCTAATTCATTTGGGTTCGGGGGTAATTGTACTTCCCTGATCTTCTCAAAAGCCTGAACTTATGTTCTATATTCATCAAACAGCCTGTATTTCGCCCCAACAAACTTTTTCGGGTACGGGAATAGACCTGTCACGTGAATATGAGTCTGCAGATAATAGAATGAAGGCGTTGGAGCCTGCTTATCCGGGTATTCCCGATAATATATTACGGAGGATGGCCAAGGCCGTCCGGATGGGAGTAGGGACGGCGCTGCCCCTGATCCGGACAGCGGGTGAAAAAATGCCGGAAGGCATCATCATCGGTACCGCCAATGGGGGCATGGAGGAAAGTGTCAAATTCCTGAAACAGATCGTCGGGTATAACGAGGAGATGCTGACGCCGGGTAATTTTGTGCAAAGCATTCCCAATGCTATTTCTTCCCAGATCAGTTTACTGAGCAAGAATAAAAATTATAATGCCACACATGTTCACCGGGGGTTGGCTTTCGAAAATGCCGCCCTCGATGCGGCCATGCAGGTTAATGAGCACCCGGGAAACTACTATCTGGTAGGAGGGGTGGACGAGATGGCTTCTTTTCATTACAACCTGGAATACCTGAAAGATTCGTACAAAAAAGAGGGTATTTCCAACCGGCGGTTATATGAAACCGATACCCCCGGCAGCCTTGCAGGAGAGGGAGGGGCTATGTTCCTGGTGAATGGCCTGAAAGACCAGGCGCTGGCCAGGCTGCAGGCGCTCGTTACCTTCCACAGTGAAGAGGAGGGCGCCGTTGCCGGCCGGCTGCGGGTTTTCCTGGAAAGGCATCTGGCTTCCGGCGGTTTGGCGCCGGACCTGTTCCTGACAGGTGAGAATGGGGACCAGCGTATTACTCATTTTTATAGGGCCAACGAGGCGGTTATCGATGACAACATCCCGGTGGCCCGGTTCAAGCACGTCTGCGGGGAATACCCGACGGCCGCTGCTTTTGGGTTATGGCTTGCCTGTCAGTTGGTGGGCGGGCTGCCACTGCCGGGGCATATGGTGAAGAGGGCTGGAATCGCGTCCGCCAATTATAAGACGATCCTTTTCTATAATACTTACAAAGGACAGCAGCATAGCTACATGCTACTAACGGCCCCCTCCCTATAATTTTGAAAAAACCAGGGATGAGCAGTTCCCTCCGAAGCCAAAGGAATTGGACAATACATGTTGTATCAGCTGTCCTTTTGAAAAAGAGGTGGCGGGGATAAAGGGTAATTCCTTCATCGGAGTTTCGAAGCGAAGGTTGGGATAAATAAGGCCTTCCCGCACGGATAGGGCGGAGAATACCGCTTCCAATCCCCCGCAAGCCCCTAAGGTATGCCCCGTAAAAGATTTGGTGGAGCTCATCGCAGGATAATGGGGGTCAAACAAACGTTGTATGGCCGTGCCTTCCGCGATGTCATTGTTCTGTGTGCCGGTACCGTGCAGGTTGATATACCCGATGTCTTCCGGCTTCAGTCCGCTGCGTTCCAGGGCCCCTTTCATGGCGAGATAGGACCCGGTGCCATCCGGAGAAGAAGCTGTCTGGTGATAAGCATCATTGGCATTACAATAGCCACTCAGCCGGCAGATCAGCTTATCTTTTAAAGACGCCGCCACCCGGGCAGAAACCAATACGATGTAACCGGCCCCTTCACCCAGGTTGAGCCCTTTGCGATGTTCGTCAAAAGGTTTGCAGAATTGCTGGTCCAGGATCATGAGGGTGTTGAACCCATTGAGTGTAAATTTCGTCAGCGCGTCTGTTCCGCCAGCGACCACTACATCCAGCATGCCATGCCGGATGAGCCTTGCGCCGAAGAAGATGGCATTGGCGGAGGACGAGCAGGCCGTGCTGATGGTGGTGATATAATCTTTTATATGCAGTTGATCGGCCACCCATTCCGTGACGCTGCCACATTCATGCTGGATGGTATCCCTCAATTTTCCTTTGGCGGGGTCGGCCAGGAAGTCGACAAAGAACTTCTCCGTCTTATCCATTCCACCTACCGTATTAGCCGAGATAAAGCCTGTACGGAAAGACTGCCGGCCAATGAGGCCTTCATCAGTCAAACCTGTTCTGTCCAGACCTGCATTTTCCAGGGCGGATTTCGCGGCTATAAGGCTAAGCAAGGCGGTGCGGCTTATTTTTGGCGATACGCCGGCCCGGGATGCCAGCTCTTCATTGCTCAGTTTTACTTCTGCTACCGGGATCTTATATTGATGTACGGTCTCGAGGTAGGAGAGTTCCCCGATGCCGGCCTGTCCATTTTCCAGGGCGGACAGGCACTCGGCCACATTGTTTCCTATCGCCGAAATAGCGCCCAGACCGGCGACAAAAATGTCAGAAGTTGATTGATTATTCATTTTCTCCCTGAAATATTTTATGGATCATTGACTGTATGAAAGGGGGGAAGGCCCCGTCCTCTTTCTTTTCCACCAGGTACAGCACAGCGGTATAGTCTTCTTCCAGCAAGTCCACCCATCCGCAGATACAGGCTTGCAGGATATTATTATTCAACAGGTCGTTTACCGTCCTCTCAATAAACCCGGCATCAAATGCCGGGGATATGAAAAAAGCGCTCTCTCCCTTAAAGTTATTCCGGATACAAATTTCACCAATCATAATATTGGGCAGAGTATAAACGAATAAGGCGGGACTGGGGATTTCTTTTACCGTTTCATAGTATTTCAGGTCCGTGTCAAGGCTTGAATTGGCATTGACCAATACGAGGCCTGTCTCTTCCGGACGGTAAGGGCGGGTATGGATTTCATCTTTCAACAGTACTTCGGCAGCCAGCCATCCCAGTTTGCTCAGGTTATCCATTTTATAGAATTTAGGATAACTGTTATCGAGAAACTGATAAGCAGAAAGCAGAAAGCCGGGAAGGTTGGCGGATTGGTTTGCAAATACCTGTTGCCCGTTGCGGTAAATGGAAGAATGGCTGATCTTACAACTGGCGGTGATACAATTCATGGTTTATGGTTTACTCAGCACTAGCGCCGCATTACATCCGCCAAAGCCGGAGGCCGTCTTCAGGCAGTTGTTTAAAGTAGCAGCAACTAAGGTATGGCAAATATTCAAGGGTTGCGACACGCCCAGTTGTTCGAATCCGGTGGTGGGGATGATAAGGCCCGCCGCCAGGGACTGTGCCGCAATGATGGATTCGATAAGGCCGGCGGCTCCCAGTGTGTGGCCGTAGTAGCCTTTCAGGCTATTTACAGGGACGGATGGCAGGTTGGCCAGGTTGATGGCCTTGGCCTCCATTTCGTCATTATAGAGGGTAGCCGTACCATGTGCCGAAATGAAGTCGATATCCACTGCAGTGAGGCCGGCTTGTGCCAGGGCTTGATTGATAGAGTAGGCGAGCTCTTCCCCCGTACGGGAAGGCGCCGAAAGATGGTTGGCGTCATTGCTGGTGGAGCCTCCCATTATTTTTATGCTCCCTGCATATCGGGGATTACCGGAGAGTATCATGGTGGCAGCGCCTTCACCCAGGGTGATTCCATCCCGGGACCGGTCGAAGGGTTTGCAAGGACGGGAGCTGATGGCCTGAAAGGACTGAAATCCCGATAGTACGAAATGGGAGATAACGTCGGCCCCCGCGATGACGGCGTTTTCATATTGGCCGGACCGTAGAAGCCGGAAGCCGGTCAGGATGGCCATTATTCCCGAGATGCAGGCGTTGGAGGCTACCAGCGGGGGGGACTGGAATCCAAAATACTCGGCTACCAGCCGGGCGGAGGTGTGTAGGGCGATGCGGTCCCTGAAAGCCGGGGTGAAGGCCCCTTCGGGCCGGGTATCAGAGTCCCGGCCGGGCCGGGCGTCGGGGACCGGGCCGGGCGAGCCGGCGGCGGCCACGGCGGTCTCCAGCATGCTGATATTACCTTTGGTGCTGGAGATGATCAGCACCGTCTTTTTATCTGTTGGGTCGATACCGCTGTCCTTCAGCGCGGAGCTGATGGAGGTGATGAGGAGCCGCTCGAATTTCGTATAAAGGTCGGACTGCGTGTTGGCGCCGGCGGGGCCCACCGGACTGCCGGGTTCTGCAGCCGGCGGAAACAGGGCAGCGTAGAAGGGCTGGAGTGACATCGCAACATCGTCGTGCTGCCGTATCCCTGACACTCCTTTTACAAGCTGCGAAAAATTCTCCGCAGTCGTGCTACCGAGGGGAGATAAAATATTATCCGAAGCAATGAAAATGTCTGGGTTCCTCATGATGGTCTGATAAATATTTTCATTTCGCATTCAGCGATGAGGGTATCCCTGCACCATACTGTTCCGGAGATGATGGTAACGTCAAAAACCTGGTCCTTTATCTTTATTTCTGTTATCAACTCATCCCCTGTCTCCGGCAATCCGGCTATTTCCAGGTTTTTAACAGCACCGATGTATCCCACCTGTACGGGCAGGTTGTTCTTCCTGGCAAGATAACCGGCCCTGGCGGCGGCGGTCTGGGCGATGTTTTCCATCAGTCCGGGCTCCCGAAAGAGGCCTTTTTCCACAAAAATATTTTCTTCGGTGACCAGGAAGGAGGTACGGGTACTATGCTCGTCCGAGGAGAGCAATTTATGGATCATCACAAAGGGTGGCCTTTGCGGGATCAAAGGCAGAATATCTTCTTCCAATATCATGACTTATTTTTATCTAAGAGGCGGCCAGGGCCTTGAATGAAAAAGCAGGGTCTGTAACCTCTAAAAAAATCCTGACCTTTTCAACGTCTTTATATTTGGGGGTGTCTTCAACAAATTTTGGGAAGATCTTTCTTACTTCCTGGTAGAGAGATTGGGTAGTAGCTGCCAGCCTCGGAGCGCAATCCAGGAAATCTATCGCCTGTAAGACGGTCATCAGCTGGATGCTTAACACTTCAAATGAATTATCAACTACTTTTTTGGTCATCAGCGCCGCATTACAGCCCATGCTGACGATGTCCTGATTGTCATTGTTGTTAGGGATGCTGTGCACATACATGGGGAAAGAAAGGGTCTGGTTCTCAGCTACAGTGCTGACAGCGGTGAACTGAACGCCCTGCATGCCGAAATTCAAGCCTAACACGCCCAGGTTTACAAAAGGAGGAAACTTTTTATTCAGCTTCTCATTCAGCAGGTAATTTAGCTGCCGCTCGGAAAGCATAGACAATTTCGTGATGGCGATCTTTAATTTATCCATCTCCAGGGAAACATAGTCGCCATGGAAATTTCCGCCGTGGAAGACATTCTGATTGACGTGGTCGATCACGGGGTTGTCATTTACGGAATTCAATTCCTCCACCAGCACTTTCTCCGCATGGGTAATGGTATCGTAAATGGGACCCAGCACCTGGGTGATACACCGCAGCGAATAGTACTCCTGCACTTTATCTTCGTACACTTCCTGGTCCTTGTGGCCGGAGTGATACAGGTGTTCCGACCGGCTGCGGATCATTTTACTGCCTTGCAGGATCTCGCGCATCATGGCAGCGACCCTGTTCTGTCCTTTATGATGTTTCACCACATTAAGCTCGTAGGAATAGTGGTCGTCAAAAGCTTCCACGATCTCGTTGGTCATGGCGGACAGCATCACGGACCATCTCAATAATTTCTGAGCCAGGATAATATTTACGATCCCGATGCCCGTCATGGCCGAAGTCCCGTTTAAAATAGCCAGTCCTTCCCGCACATGAATGGCCAGGGGTTTTATTTTAAGACGATCGAATAGTTGCCGGGTAGGATGAACCTGTTCCTCATAGAGGACTTCTCCTTCGCCGATCAGCACCAGGGCGAGATGGGCCAGCTGCACCAGATCTCCGCTGGCTCCCACTCCCCCATGCTCGTAGATACAGGGGCAGACGTTCTTATTGATCAGTTCCCGGAGCAGCTCTACCACTTCGGGGTGTACGCCGGAATATCCCTGCATCAGGCTGTTCAGACGGGCAACCATGACAGCCCTTGATAAAAAGGCGGGTAAAAGCCGGCCGCTGCCGGAGCTATGGCTCCGGATAAGGTTATACTGAAGCTGCAGCAGGTTCTCTTCCTTCACTCTATATTGCGCCATGGGGCCGAAGCCGGTGTTGATCCCATAGATCAGTTTGTCGGATGAAAACTCCTGGAGAAAGCGAAAGTTTATGTCGATATTTTCTAAAGCGGAGTCGGGGAGGGTAACGGATTTTTTTCTGAAAATGATATCCGAAAACTGTTCCAATGAGAGCATATCTTGTCCAACAGGTACCATGGGGGTTGAGTTTGTTTATAAAAACTTTTGCAAAGTTATGCCATTTCTAATTCAACTTCTTCTATCCACAAATTTGACAATTTTCCGGCTTGATTCGGGAAAATGCATTTTTTGTATCTCTTCTGCGGCGACGTAGGTAATATGGGGGCTTACGCGCAACCTGGCCTGAAGATAGGCCCTTATCCTGTGATCGCACGCCTCGCTATGATCGGCAGGCAGCAAGTGAAGCAGCACTTCGTCCAGGCCTACCTCATTGGAATAGACCTCTACTACAAAATCCAACACCTCTTCCATTTCATTCAGCAGATCGAATAACGCGGGAGGGTATAGCGTCGTACCTTTAAATTTAATCATTTGTTTCTTCCGGCCAATGATGGGCGAAAGGCGGAGGGTTTTCCGGCCGCAGGCGCAGGGCTGGTCATCATACATGCAGATATCTCCTGTTTTATAACGCAGCAGGGGCATACCTTCTACTCCCAGGGTGGTAATGGTGATCTCTCCCGGGGTGTTGGGCGCCACAGCCCGATCGTTTTCATCTAATAATTCCACGATCAGCAGGTCGGGCTGCAGATGACCGCCCCTCCCTTCCCCGCATTCGGTAAAAGCCGTCTGCATTTCCGTGGAGGCGTAGGTCGAATATAAATGGATATCCCAACCTTCCCTGATCTTTTTTCCTAATATATTCAGGGAGTAATCGGTGTTGCGGATGTTCTCTCCGATGCAGATCGCTTTCCTGACAGAGGACTTATTCAGATCGATCTTATATTCTTTCGCAAACTGGATCAGCTTCAGGATAAAAGAAGGTACGGCTACAATGGCAGTCGGTTTCAGCCGTTGAATGGTCTCCCACTGCAGGGAGGGGACGCCGGGTCCCAGCCGGATGATACCGGCGCCCAGTTTGCGAAGGCCTGAATAATAGGCGATGCCGGCCATGAACTGCCTGTCCAGGGTCAGCATCAGCTGGTAGATATCGTCTGATGAGCCGTCAGCACAGGAAAAGGAATTATATTCATTATAGGCGAGACGGCTGAGATCATTCTCCGTCAGCGCGATGGTGACAGGGCTGCCCAGGGTCCCGGAGGTAGAGGCGTATTCAATGATCTTTTCCCGGGGAACGCATAAAAAATCTTCATTGCGCCGCTGCAGGTCTTCTTTGCCGGTGGTGGGTAGCGCGGAAAGATCCGCTGCTGTTTTGATCCTGTTGATATCGACCTGGTGTAATGCAAATAATTCCCGGTAAAAAGGAGAATGGGTGTTGAGGTAAGTCAACAGTTGTTGCAGTTGTTGTTCCTGCTGGTGCGATGAGTTGCCGGTGCTGTGATAGGCTGCTTCTGTAAGGCTCATGAGTTCGTTTCTATAATTACTACAGCGGATGCTACTGTTGCAAGGTGGGACAAAGAAAGTGAAATTTTAATGATTCCCCATGAATCCATCGACTTTTTGGTGTCGCCCAACAAGACCAGTTCCGGCTTGCCTTTATCGTCATTGGCGACCTCCACTTCATGAAAGGCCGTGCCTCCTCTCCACCCTGTCCCCAGGGCTTTGAAAAAAGCTTCTTTTGCGGCAAAGCGGGCGGCATAGTGTTGGAATTTATTCGCCTTTGCTTCGCAATAATCGATCTCTTTTTTTGAAAATACCAGTTCCCTGAAGCCGGCGTCTTTGCTGATGCTGAAAGCTACCCGTTCAACTTCTATCAGATCTATGCCCAGTCCTGCTATCATGATTTAAATAATATGTGAGTGAGTCAGGGCAGGTGCTGCTGTATTTTTTCCTGGGCGGCCTTTAGCTGTTCCGGGCTTAGTTTGAGTTTGGGCCGGGTAAAATTGAGGTCATCGGAATGATTGATGGGTACCAGGTGCAAATGAGCATGAGGCACTTCCAGGCCGATCACGGACAGACCGCAGCGATCGCAATCAAATGTCGCCTCGATAGCTTTTGCGATGGGTTTGGCAAATAACAGCAGATTGGCGAGGTAGTCGTCCGGTACATCAAAAAATTTATCTATTTCAATTTTTGGCACGATAAGGGTATGTCCTTCGCGGAGAGGGAAGATATCCAGGAAGGCAAAGAACTGACCGTTCTCTGCAATTTTATAACCGGGAATCTCACCTGCTATGATCTTTGAGAAAATGGTCATATCGTAATGTTTTCGACTTTGAAAGTAAGGACGCCGGCCGGCACCTGTACTTCAGCTGTTTCACCTACCTGTTTGCCCAGCAAACCTTTGCCGATGGGAGAGGTAACAGATATTTTACCCAATTTCAGGTCGGCTTCTTTTTCCGATACCAGGTGATAGGTCATTTGCTTTTTATTGTTCAGATTGGTAACCGTGACTTTTGTCAGTATGGAAACCTTACTGGTATCTATAGTGCCTTCGTCGATAACGCGGGCATTGGCCAGGTCGCTATCCAGCTTCTGGATCTTGGCTTCCAGGAGACCCTGTGCTTCTTTTGCAGCATCATATTCTGCATTCTCCCGAAGATCGCCTTTTTCGCGAGCTTCGGCAATGGCCTTGGATGCAGCCGGTCTTTCTACTGCCTTCAGTCGCTGCAGTTCAGCTTTCAAATGTTCCAATGCCTCTTTCGTAAAATAGGTAAAACCACTCATAGTATCCTCCTTTGGTTTCCAGTGTTTAAAGAAAAAAAATACAACGCCTTGGAAGGGATCCAAAGCGTTGCACTACCGGGTGGAACCCGGTCGGCTACAAAGATAAAAAAAATAATACAATATGAATATCCTGTCTAAATTCCCAGTTTGTCCAGGATAACCTTGGCCATTTTAAAGAATGCCTCGTGACTATAACCAGCGATATGGGGGGTGATCAGGACATCCGGGCGGTCCAGGAGCCAGTCCAGCTGGCTCCGCTGGGCCGCGGAGTAGGTCTCCAGCGCCTCGTTTTCCAGGACATCCAGGGCGGCTCCGGCTATTTTTCCGTTTTCCAGGGCCCGGATCAGGGCGGCGGTGTCATGAACTTTACCCCGGGAGGCGTTGATAAACCAGGGTTTTTGCTCCAGGGAGTCAAAAAAGGCGTCTCCGGCCATATGGAAGGTCTCCTCCGTCAGCGGAACGTGAAAACTGACCACGTCCGCATAGCGGGCTACCTGTTCCAGGGAGGCCTCCCGTACATTGCCTTTGGCAAAGTCGAACCGGTATTTATCATAGGCGAGGATGGTCGTGTCAAAGGAGGACAGCAGTTTGGCAAAGGCTCCCCCGGCATTCCCAAAGCCAACAATGCCCACGGTACGGCCGGTCAGTTCGGTTCCTCTGTTGGCATCCCGGATCCATTTACCTTCTTTTATTTCCCGGTTACTGGTGCCGATCTTATTCATCAGGGTCAGCAGCATTCCCAGGATATGCTCCCCGACGGCATTTCTGTTGCCTTCCGGGCTGCTGACGCAGCGGATACCCTTTGATGCTGCATAATCGGTATCGATCAGTTCCATCCCGCTGCCCAGACGGCCGATCCATTTTAAGGCGGGGGCTTTGTCCAGGATGTTCCTATCGATCTTCAGGCGGGTGGTGACAATGAGCCCTTCTACCTCGTCCAGGCTGTGTTCCAGCTCTTCATAGGTGATCTTAGGGGAATTTTGAACGGTATACCCTTTCTCTGTCAACCTTTCCGATAGATATTCGTGTGTTTTTGCTGTAATAATGACTTTTTGCATGTAGGGTGGTGGTTTACCTTAGGAGGGCAAAAGTAATGACTTAGCGCATTTTCCAGGTCAATTGCGCGAATTCGTCCACGGATAATTGTTCGGCTCTCTGTCCGAAGAGGGGGTCTTCCAGCATAAGGGGCTCAAAAAGGCCTCTTACGGCATTACGCAGGGTTTTCCTTCGTTGGTTAAAGGCCGTCTTCACCAGCAGAAAGAAGCTTTTTTCGTCCCGGAAGGGTGGCCGGGCAGCCCTGGGCAGGAGCCGTATCACGGCGCTTTTTACTTTCGGGGGAGGTTGAAAACATTGTTCGTGTACTTCAAATAGATATTCCACCTCGAAAAAGGCCTGGATAAGCACACTCAGAACTCCATAAACCTTATTGCCTTCTTTTGCCGCCACCCGCTGGGCTACTTCCTTCTGGAACATGCCGGTCATGCTATCGAGGGAGTCCTTCCAGTCCAGCATCTTGAAAAGGATCTGGGAAGAGATATTATAGGGGAAGTTGCCAACGACCGTAAATTTCCCTTCGAAAGGCCGTTCGATATCCAGTATGCTCTTATGGATGATCTTATCCCGGAGGGCGGGCCAGGTATTTTGTAAATACAGCACTTTTTCCTCATCCAGTTCTACTGCCTTAAAATCCAGCGATGGTATTTCCATCAGGTATTTTGTCAGGGCGCCTGCTCCGGGACCTACCTCCAGGAGTCGGGTCTGATGAGAGTCTGTCGCCTGGCCTTGCGGGGCATTTCCTGCCCCCTGAGGGCCTTCCGGACCAGTACCCACCCCGTGCCCCTGGCCTTCCGGAGTCGCCGGACGGTCGGGGCCAACGACTGTCGTCTGAAAGCCGGGTGTATCCAAAACGGCCGCTACTATTTTACGGGAGATATTCTCATCCCGCAGAAAGTGCTGGCCCAGAGATTTCTTGAGGGTATACATGGGTAGAGCAAAAGTAATGTGCTTGACCCAATTTAAGGGACTTTCATTACCTTCATGCCTGAAAAATAAGCTCATGAGCCTTCCACTGCAGAGACCTATCATAGGAATTTCCGTCGGCGACCTGAATGGGATCGGGACCGAATTGATCATCAAGACCTTTTCCGACCACCGGATCCTGGAATTATGTACCCCCCTTATATTCGGCTCGAACAAACTGATCAATTTCTATCGCAAGGCGGTGCCGGAGATCAATTTTGCCTATCAAAGCACCAAGGATTTTTCCCGTATCGCCCCTAAGCAGATCAATATTTATAATTGCTGGGAAGAGGAGATCGCCATCCTGCCGGGGCAATTGACGGAGATAGGAGGCAGTTATGCCGTTAAATCCCTGATAGCAGCCGTAGAAGCGCTGAAAGACCGAAAGATCCACGGGCTGGTAACGGCCCCTATCCACAAGAAGAACACCCAATCTCCTTCCTTTAATTTTACAGGACATACTCCCTACCTGAAACATGCATTCGGTGTGAATGATGTACTCATGCTGATGGTTTCTGAAAACTTCCGGGTGGGACTCGTCACCGAACACGTCCCGGTCCGGGAGATTGCCCAGCATATAACCCGGGAGGTCATTCTTTCCAAACTCGCTATCCTTAAAGATAGCCTCATAAGGGATTTTGGTATCGACAAACCAAAGATTGCCGTGCTGGGGCTGAATCCTCATGCCGGGGACGAAGGTCTCATCGGGAAAGAGGATGAGGAGATCATCAAACCAGCCATTAAAGACGCCAAACACAGCATGCTTGTTTTTGGCCCTTATAGTGCCGACGCCTTTTTCGCCCGCAACCAGCAGTCAAAATTTGATGCGGTGCTGGCCATGTACCATGACCAGGGGCTGATCCCCTTTAAATCCCTTGCCTTCGGGGAAGGGGTGAATTATACGGCCGGTCTCCCCATGGTGAGGACCTCGCCGGATCATGGAACAGCTTTCGACATCGCCGGAAAGAATAAGGCGGATGCCGATTCCTTCCTTACTTCCATTTATACCTGTATCGATATCATCCGTAACCGCCGGGAGTACGAGTTCAACAGGAGCAATCCTCTGAAAAAGATGGGGGCGGTGGTCATCGGCAATGCAGAGGATGAGAAGATCGAAGGTAACCGGGGATAAGGAAGGTCTCATGGCCTTAGCACCTGTCGTGTAAATTTTTTAAACTGCCCAACGAAACAGCCGGGATTCGCGTACATCTTAATTAGTCTAAATCCTAATTACATGTCACCCCGAGCTCAAAACCTGCCCTGGACCGAGTCGCCCTTTTTTGAACATGAACTCCATGCATCCGATCTCAGCGAAGAGGACAAGGCCTTTATAAATGGCTTTGCGGAGAATGGCTATGCTATTTTCAATCCGCAACTGGACGAATCCCTTATTGACGCCCTGAATAACAGCATGGCGCCCCATTTCGGGAAGATCGCCGGGGAAGACAAACGGATCCAGGATGCCTGGACCTATAATGACCATGTTAGAAAAGTGGCCGTTTCCGACACGGTCCTGGACAAACTGCGGTTACTTTACCGGCGAGAACCTATCCCTTTTCAAACCCTCAACTTCCCTGTAGGCACCCAGCAAAAAACCCACTCCGACATGGTGCATTTCAATTCGATCCCCCAGCGGTTTATGTGTGGGGTATGGGTGGCGCTGGAAGACATTAGCAACGACAATGGTCCTTTGCATTATTATCCCCAGAGTCATAAACTACCTTTTTATGATATGATAGACCTGGGGGTAAAAGCGAGTGATAACATTGAGACGAAAAAAGCCATTATGGCTTATGCGGTAGACTATACGAATTTCATCCAGGAGATCATACAGGCGCTGGCGCTTAAAAAGCAAACCCTCACGATTAAGAAGGGGCAGGCCATGATATGGTCAGCCAATCTCCTGCACGGGGGAGAGAGGATCAATACCCCCGGTGCAACCCGGCATTCGCAGGTGACCCATTATTATTTCGAGGATTGTATCTATTATGTGCCCCGGCTATCGGACATCGCTATCAATAAACTTTATCTGAACCACCTGGTCAATATAAGGACGGGAAAGAAGGTAGTCAATACCTATTTTGGAAAGGAAGTGAAACCTGCTACCAGGCTGGTATTACAGCAAAGTACCGTAAAAATGCTCAGTAAGATAACTCATCTTTTCCCGAAAGAGGTGGTAGCTAAGATAAAATCTATCATTGTACGATAGGCCTCACTGGAACACGGCATCCGGCACGCCTTTATTAATGATATAAGAGCTATAGCTGAGTTCTACTTTCCCTTTTGTGCCGGCGGGAGTCTCCTGTTTTTTGGCAGAGCCATCATCGTAGTCGAAAGTGATGCCTTTGGGAAGTTTGTAATTCTTTGTATTGAAGGTAAAGATCACTTTGTCCGGCAAGGCATAGGAAAGATATTTCCCGTAGCTCAGCTCCACTTCATAGGTGCCATTCTCCCGGGTGGTGGTCCGGGCCTTCAGGACCAGCAGGCGTGCCTCGTCGATATAGAGGGTAGAAAGGACGAGGTCGGCATTCTCGTCCTGGGGTAATAGTTTGATCACCTTTACTTTACGGCCGCCGGCGGTATCCGTACCCGCATCCAGGGTGGTATATCCCCCTTTTAGCAGATTGTTAAGGCTGATGGTCACGGCGCCTTTAGGTACCAGGGAAATGCCTTTTTCATTTTTTATCTTCAGCTTGTCGGGTTTTTTAAAATAGACGGTGACCTGGGCTTCGGGGACCTTCAGAAAGGGTACGTTGGTTTTCATTTGACCTGTTGCCTGGTAGTCATTCACCTGGTCAAGGCGGGCCCTTACTTTTTGCAGCAGGGCGGCAGGGTCCTGGGCATGGGTAACGCCGGGAGGCAGGATAGCGGTCAGGAAAAGGAAGGCCATGAGCAGCTGTTGCATAGTTGACGATTTAACTAAGAATGTCTTTCTTTTTAAAAATAGCTATCGCCGCCGTTACGAATAGCACGATATAGGCCAACAGGATACCCAGACTGCGGAGGATGGCGGGCAGGTTCTCCACCGTGCCGGGGATGGCCGCCCCTTCCCCATTCGAACGGGAGTAGAAAAATCCCTTCCAGGCCAGCATGTGCGAGGTAAACAGCCAGGGCTTCACCGTATTGTCGTACAAAGGTATTCTCATCTCCGATAAAATGGTAAATACGATGACGATGCTGATGGTGGAGACGATGGGGCCGATGGAGTTCTCTGCGAAGACCGATAGCAGAAAGGCGAGGGCCGCTACGGTGCTGAGGGCCACGGTCGCATACCCGAAGGCGGCGATATAACGCCATAAGACATCCGAAGCCCGGATCTGCTCCATGACGTTGTTGCGGGCAATGAGCATGTCGTTGGTGCCGAAGAGCAGCATGCTCAAAAATAAAGCCAGCAGGGCCATCCATACCAGTAACAGGATGGTGTAGATGACGGAGGCCCCGAACTTTACCAGCATAAGCTGTGTCCGGCTGAAAGGGCGGGTGACGAGCAGGCGCAGGGTCCCCATATTGGCCTCTCCCGCCACCATATCACCAGCCACCAGGGCTACCAGCAGGGGCACCTGGATCAGCAGGGTATTGAGGATGACAAAGGCTACCAGGTAGCCGTTCATGATCATATTATAGGGGATATAGAAGGAGTCGGAAAGACTGCTCATCATCAGCTCCAGGTAGGACCTGCCATCGAATTTCAAGCCCAGCTGGATGATAAGGACCATAGCGGCTATTGCCGCGAACGGGATGTAGGTACGGGGGCGCCTGAATATTTTAAACAGTTCAATCTGTAAAAGCTTCCACATGCTGATTCGCGGTTGTCAATGATAAAAAATAATCTTCCAGGGAATGCCGGGGGCGGATGGCGAGCACCTGTACGCCCCCCTGTACCAGGTCTTGTGTAAAAGCCGGGATGAGGGACCTGTCCATTTTCAGCAGGAATTTTCCTCCCTGGCGTTGTTGTAAAAAGGATTGCCATTTTGAACGGGCGATGGCTTCTCCGGTAAACGGAGGGTCGATAGTGTCCAGTTCAACGATGGTCTGGGCAGGGTCGAACAATTCGGTGGCCACCCCTTCCACGACCTTTTTCCCTTTATCGATGATCAGCATTCTGTTCGCGATCAATTCCATTTCGCTCAGCAGGTGAGAGGAGACCAGCAGGGTCTTTCCCAGGTGGGCGCTCAGGTGGAGGATCAGGTTTCGAATGTCTGCGATCCCCTGGGGGTCGAGGCCGTTGGTCGGCTCATCCAGGATAACCAGGTCGGGGTCATGTACCAGGGCAACTGCAATACCCAGGCGTTGTTTCATTCCCTGGGAAAAGGTCTTTACCTTGCTATGCGCCCTTTCTGCCAATCCTACCTGTTCCAGTTGTCCCATCAACAGACGGGAGGTGGGGGTGATGCCGCTCATCCGGGCAAAAAGGGAAAGGTTCTCATAAGCAGTGAGATATTTATAAAGGTCTGGTTTTTCGATAACGGCCCCTACCTTACGGAGGATCTCCCGGCGATGGGTCCGGAGGTTCAATCCAAAAATCTCTATTTCCCCGGATGTGGGGGCAACCAGGGTCAGCAGCATCCGGATGGTAGTCGATTTGCCGGCCCCATTCTGCCCCAGAAAGCCATATATATCTTTTTGCCGGACGGAGAAGGAGAGGGAGTCCACCGCTTGCAGTTCTCCGAAACGCTTAGTTAACTGGGTGACCTTTATGATCGTGGACATAATACTTACGATTGACAATCAATGTAATTTACAAAGGGGCGGCTGAATAGTTGGCGATCCGGGGCTCTAAAAAAAGGAAATTTTAGGAAAGGACTTGCAAAAACAGAATGTCTTCTCTATCTTTGACTTCACATCCTTTGACAATCCCGCTAGGTAAGGAGACCTCCCTACCGCCAATTCCAGAAGGCCATTTTCAACTTATTGCGTTTTATTTATCGTAGTTCCTTCCTTTGAATAGCCCCGTGTTTACGCAATTACTTTTAACCGGCCCCAGGCCGACATCAATCACCTTCTGAAAATTACAAAGATGAAAAGGAACTTATTCACCATTTTGCTGACGCCTGTCCTGCTCTGTATTCTGCAACCTCTCTTCGCAGAAACCTCCGATAATTTCAACTCCCGTTCGGGACTCCGGCTCACGGAAGTAAAGGGATATCTCCAGGGAAATTGCTGGTTTTTTTCGGATTTTGATGTCAACCGCAACGGTTGGGCCCCTAATATGGAAGGGGATGGGGCGATGGTATCCGGCGCCGGCGCCAGCGCTACGGAGATGACAGGTATTTTCACTCCCCTGCTGGATATAAACTCCCCTATTTCCATTTCTTTTATCTATAAGTTCAATCAACCGGTCCAAAACCGGAGATGGATCAAGGTTTACGCTACGGACGCCAATAACAAGACCCGGTTCTTACTGGACAGCCTGGAATTGACGGGTGATGATAATACCACCATTTATAAGTATCAGCAATCATTGGCGGTTCCTGCGCAAGGCCAATATAAATTATATATCAATTACCAGGGGATAGGCGGAAACGAGCGGATTGCCATCGATGAGCTGGCTATTGGCGCGGCGGCACATTATCAGTCCACCTGTAATGTAGCTCCGGTGACCTTGCGTGACAAGTTTATCGGCAGCGCCAGCCATGAGGCGACGGGCAATGTGCTGAACAACGATTATGACCCGAACCATGAGACGCTGACGGCTTATTTGCTGGAAGAGTCCCCGGATGGCAGGGTCGAACTGCAAAAGAATGGGGAATTCACGTTTACTCCGAAAGCAGGTTTTACAGGTTCATCCACTCATTTCTCCTATAAGGTCTGTGACAACGGCTATCCTGCCCTGTGTTCCATCACCACTACAGCCACGATCCGTTTCTCCTCCAAAAATACGCTGACGAATTTCCAGGCCCTGTACCGGAAGAATGCCGTGGATATCAACTGGAATACCACCGCCGATAACCATAGCAATCGTTTTGAGGTGGAAAGAAGCCTGGACGGCAATAATTTTGAAATGGTCGGAGAGGTCAAAGCGGGTGCTGCCTCTTTGCAGGAATATGCCTTTACCGATAAGGTACATGAAGGTTTGGCTAAAAAGTATGACCTGTATTACCGTCTCCGGCAGGTGGACGCGGCTAACCGGGTGACGTATTCGAAAGTATTGATCGTGCGGATGTATGGCAGCAAGAATGTAACGGCTGTCAGCGTTACGCCCGATCCCGGTGTCAACGACATCCAGGTGAATGTACAGTTGAAGGAAAAATCCTTTGTGGTGATGAAGGTAACAGATGTCAATGGCAGCGAGCTCATCAGGAAGACAGCCACGGGAGAGAATGGGACCAATATGTATAATATCGAAGGTACCGATCAGCTACAACCCGGAATGTATCAACTGGAAGTAATCATCAACAGTAATGAAAGAATGACCATGAAGTTGGCTAAAAGCTAATAAAAAAGTGAGCACCCCCGAAGGGAGTGCTCACTTTTTTATATCCAGATAAGCCTGCAGATCCCTCACATATTCTTCGAAGGCCAGCACTCCCTGGGGAGTGATCTTACAAATGGTCTGAGGGTAATTGTCCTTGAATTGTTTGGAGACATCAATATAACCGGCTTCCTTCAGCTTGTTGATCTGTACGCTGAGGTTACCGGCCGTCGCATTTGTATTTTCCCGGAGGTAGGTAAATTCCGCCTCTTTCACGCTGATGAGGATGGAAATTACCGCCAGCCTCAATTGGGAATGCAATATGGGATTGAGATCCTTAAACATCAGGATGCTTGAGTGATTAATTTATTATGTTCTCTTTTCAACAGGTATCCCGGGATAATATAACTTACCAGGATAGCCGCCGCCAACAGCAGTATATTGGTGTCATAATCCGCAAAGGTGGACAGGATGGCCAGCCCCCAGCAGGCGATGGCTCCCCATAC
>DATJJD010000048.1:0-34870 GCA_035492545.1 Puia sp. | reverse complement strand
AGTTCGCCGGTATCGCCTCCCCCGTCGCCGGGTTGGGTGATCGGTTCGCTGATGGCGCAGTCCAGCCTTCCACAGAGGACATGCCAGTTACTGAGGATCATGCCTTCTCCACTGACATTGTCAAACACGTTAAAGCTGAGGGTCCCTGAGCCCAGCAAAGGATTTCCTACGCTGATACCCCCGGTCATGGGGTTGTGTCGATCTGTGAATGTACTCAGGGGGATGGGTCCGGCATGGGCTTTCATGACTACTTCGATCACATCCACGGGTACCCCTTCGATCTGTTCCGGTAAAATATCTTCTTCACGCAACTGATCTTTCGGAAGTTTCTTCGACACATATACCCGTATGCTGACGGTGCCGGTCCGCTGGCCTTTTACGACCTTAAAACCGACCCCTGTCCCTGTGACGTTGGCATACTTCCTCAGATCCGCTGATGCCCGGGATTTAACCTCTTTCGCCAATTGTACCCGGCTGTCTTTTTCATTCATTTCATCCGGCATAAGTATTTCGTTTATGATCCGTTATGAATAGGTGATCATCTTCTAGTTCACGTCGATGCGGACAGACAACAATACAAAGTTGCTGTCAAAGTTGAGCTCGACCTGGTTGCCTGCCTGCAGGGATTCCTTCAATAGGGACAGCCACATGGTTTGCAGCACACGGGTGAAGGCAGAGGGGTCGCCGGGATTATTCCAGATAACAAAATACTCTACGGTATTCGTGGTATTCTCCAGGATGCCCATAAAGCCCAGGTCGTCCTGGACCTGCAGGCAATTTACTTTTCCAATTACGGTTGGCATGATAAACCTCCTTTTATTTTTTTTCAGCAATACGCATTAATAGATCTTTCCCCAGAGACAGATTACCCCTGACCCTTATTTTACGGTCTACAAAAGCCCTTAAAGGGGAAAGGCTTCCCGCGGCGATGAGCCCCCAGGTTTCAGCGGTGGTGATAATTTCAAAATCGGGTTTGTCAACCTTGCCTTCCTTTGCATGGGCATTTTTGTTACTAACGTCGATGACCCAATAAGAAGGTTGGTCGTCGCTGACAATCTGGAATTGAAGTTTGCCGGAGCCTTCGGCTCCTTTGATCAACTCTCCCATGTGTTTGAAAGTAGCTCCCAGGTCCTTTCCGGAATGACCGGTTAACGGACGGAATGTGAAATAGGCATTCATGATTTTTCCTCCTCTTAGTTGATTGAGAGTTAAAATTAGCCCAGGCATTTTCGAAATGCAATACCATATAAGTAGTATCTAAGAGAGATGGCCGGCCGGTTCTATTGTACGCTTACGCCCACCTCTGCGACAGCCACTCCATTCCCGCTGACGACATGGGTGATGGAGAATTTAAAATACCGGCAAGTGACCGGATGGCTGAGGGGCACCCGTTGTTCGAGGGGATTGGCCCGGATATTGGCAAATTCTCCCCGGGCGGCCTCCTGCCAATTGCCGCCATCTTCGCTCGTGTAAATAATATACCGGTCGGCGATGCCATCGGTCTTCTTATCCTGACGGGGCAGATAGGTGAATGCCTTGATGGTTTGGGACTTTCCCATATCGATGCTGATGTCCTGGGGGAAAAGAGCCGTGGCCGTGGTATCTCTTTGCAGGGTGCTCCAAACCGTCGAGGGGTTGTCATCGATGGCATTGTCATATTTGCCGTGGCCGCCGGCAATGGCAGGAGACCCGCCGGCTGGTGGCATCGTTTTGCCAGAGGAGGCAGCATTGCCCGTCGCCGGATCCATCACTTTCCAGCCTGCTTTCGAGAGGCCGAAGGATCGGGTGGTCACTTCACTGGCCTGGTTGTCTGCTTCAAAGCTGCGGGCTTTTATCAACCCGCCTTCCGCCAATAAAAAAGACTCCTTATACAGCGGAGAGATAGGACCGGGCTCCGTTCCATCCAGGGTATAACGGATGGCTGCTACGGGGGCGCTGGTAGTGATGCTGACCATGCCTTTAGGGTCCCGGATGATGCCCGGCGCTACCAGGTGCGCAGGCTCTTTGAATAACCCGAAATCGCTCAAGGCAATGCAGGCCCCGGAGCCGGTGATGGATAATCTTACTTTGGCCGCCACGACATTCTGTGGCAGCCGGATCAGGCGATTGGCCCCGATGCTGGTGCCGGCCCCGATGGATCTCCACTGTCCATCCGCAAAGGCATCTATTGTAAAGGAGCTGATGCGTTGGCCCAGCTTGATATTCTCCCGGAGTCTTATTACATTAAAGGTGGTGGCCTTGCCCAGGTCAACGATCAGCTGTGGGTTGGTGATATCATCGTCGGTGGCCCAGTAGCTGTAACGATCGTTATCCACCAGGTGGGAAGGTCCATATTTCGCAGGATTGCCACCGCGGATATTGCTTGGGGTTAGTACCGCCCCTTCGGCCAGGTTGACTGCAAAGGTCTGTCGTAACAGATCACCGAATGCCTTTAACGAAGCCACGTCCCGTGGGTCCAGTCTTCCCTTTCGGTTGGGGGCGATGCCCAGGTCAAGGTCGGCGCCTCTGCCCACACTTTGATAATAAAGCTCCAGCAGCTCGTAAGGGGATTTTACCTGTTGGTCCTGTGAGGCATGGTAAAACCATCCCGGCCGCAGGGGAACATCACATTCTGCGGGCAGCCAGTATTGGCCGTCCCGCGTGCCTTCGGTCGCTTCCCAATATTTGCTGTAGCCATTCGCCGGTTTTTTGCCGGGGTCGGGGGCTTGTGGGGTATAGGTGGCCCAGCAGGTGGCGCCGGCATGTCCTTCTTCATTCCCCACCCACCGGACATCGGGGCCAATGTCCCCGAAAATGGCCGCACCGGGTTGAAGCTGACGAACCAGGGCCCAGGTAGTATCCCAGCCGTAGTAGCTGGTACGGTCGATCTTCCTGGTCTCGCGGGTGCCGCCATAATAGCCATCTCCTCCATTTGCTCCATCATGCCAGGACATGAACAGGGGACCGTATTGTGTGTAGAGCTCTTTTATCTGCGCCCGGTAAATTTTCACATAGGCGGGTGTCCCATATTCCGCGTTGTTACGATCCCAGGGGGAGCAATACAGGCCCATCTTCATGCCCAGCCGGTCACAGGCCAGCCGGTATTCCTTTACCATGTCGCCCTTGCCATTCTTCCAGGGGCTTTTGGTGATGTTGTGTTCAGTGGTCTTTGTCGGCCAGAGACAGAGGCCGTCATGATGTTTGGCAACGATGACCACCCCTTTGAAACCGCCTGCCTTGGCCGCACCCACGATCTGCGCGGCGTCGAAGTCGACGGGGTTCACCAGGGCAGGGTCTTCATCGCCATAACCCCACTCTTTATCCGTATAGGTATCCACGCCAAAGTGGATAAGACAATACATTTCCATCTCATGCCAGGCAAGCTGCCGGGGGGTGGGCAGTACGCCATAAGGTTTTGGCGGGGTGGATGATCGCGAGGTGGAGGATGACCGGACGGACGACCCTGCAGCAGCCAGGGCACGCATGGCGGGTCCTTTGGCCGTTGTTGCCGTGCCAGCCGACGGCCCGGCCGTCGATGCTCCCGCCGTGCCAGCCGATGTCGTGGCCATCGATGCCCGCTCAGCCGAGGCTTCAGCCGTCGGTGCCGGCTCCGGATGTCTCAACCATTCCGCCGGAATTTCCCGGGGCTCCGATCCCTTCACGCTGTATTTTAACCTCAGCGTATAACCGCCGCCGCCTTCGACAAAATCCAGTGCGAAGGGCTGCAATCCTTTTTTCAACGCCACCTGCCCATTCTTCTCGATGGGTGGATGATTGCCGTCATTGTCGACCACCACCCGGTCAGCAATTTTCAAAGTTCCGCCGTCGTCGCAGGTAAGATAAAAACTATAGATGCCATCCTCCGGAATGTCCAGGTATCCCCGGTATTGCAAACCAAAAGAGGGGGCTTCCAGAGCGGACGGGACTTCGAAAGAAGAAACCGTAACGACCGTATCCGGCCTTCCGCCGGGTAGGACCGTAGTAGCTTTGAAGGACCCCTTATACTGACTGCAGGTCAGACCGGCGACGGTTCCAACGGGCGTTGCAGGTTCCGCCAGGGATTGTTGCTGGTATTGAAGGTTGTAAATATCTCCCCGGGAGCCATTGGGACGGAAGGCCGCTACGCGCACCAGCTGTGGCTGACGGATAACCAATGGTGCCTGCAGAATGCTGGAATTAAGGGTGGGCGCGGTGTTATCCGTCGTATACCGGATCGTCAGGCTCTCCAACGGTTTGGGGATCCATAAGGTATCCTGGTCGATAAATACGTTGGATGTGACAAGGCCCGGCAGGTCAGGCAGACGGTAATGCACCTGCAAGGTATCCAGCCGGTCGTACTGGGTTCGCAGGCGACGAAGGTAGGATTCGTAATCCCGGTGAGGGGACCACAGCACTTCAGCAAGGGCGGTCATCCGGGGCATGTACATATAATCCGCCCGGGCTTCGGAAGGAATCATTTCCGTCCAGATATTGGCCTGGGCCCCGATGATATTTTTCGCCTGGGCATCCGTCAGCCCCTTGGGGATAGGATCCCAATGATATACATTCGGTAACGAATTCTTATCCGGTATTGCGTCAAAGTACAGGGGGTTACCCGGCGTCATGATCACCTGGTTGCCATGCCGGGCTGCTTCAACCGGAGCTTTGGGTACCCAGGACCGCCAATACATGACGATAGCCGTTTTACTGATGCCGCCCTCCAGGATCTCATCCCAGCCGATCATCTTCCGGCCTTTGGCGTTAAAGAACTTCTCCATCTCGTCGATGAAATAACTTTGCAGCTCGGCGGTATTTTTTAAACCTTCTTTTTGCATCAGGGCCTTACACTCCTCCGATTTGGCCCAGAGGCTACGATCCACTTCGTCGCCGCCGATGTGTATATAGGTGCCGGGGAAGATGTCCATGATCTCGGTGTATACATCCTTTGCAAACTGGAAAGTGGTGGGCAGACAGGGACAGATGGGCGTGGAGAACAGTTTGCCAAAGACACTGCTGCCGTCACAGCTGAGCCAGGGATATTGATTGATGGCCGCCATCATATGGCCTGGCATGTCGATTTCCGGGATGATATCAATGTGTTTGCCGGCGGCATAAGACACCAGGGCCTTCATCTCTGCCTGCGTATAATAACCTCCGTAAAGGGTCTTGCCGTCCTTTAGAATAAGATGGGTGGGGTCGATGGCAAAATCCGGGTTGTCTTTGGCCTTTAACAGGCAGGCAGAGTCCTGGTTGTTCAACGTCCGCCATGCCCCGGCTTCGGTCAGCTTCGGATATTTTTTGATCTCGATCCGCCAGCCCTGGTCGTCTGTGAGATGAAGGTGAAATTTATTGAACTTGTACAAGGCCATCACATCGATGAACTTCCGGAGATAGGCTATGGAGAAGAAATGTCTGGATACATCCAGGTGCATGCCCCTCCATGCGTACATGGGGGTATCCCGGATGGTGACGGCGGGTAAGGTCAATTGCTGTACGGGGACCAGGTGCTCCATCGGTGAGCGCCCTGATTCCTCCACACGGGCAGGCAGTAATTGCCGGATGGTCTGCACGGCCATGAACATGCCTGCCCCTGTCCTGGCCGTAAGCAGCACCTGTTGCGGGGTGATGACCAGGCCATAACCTTCCTCCGCCGGAATGCTGCCATCGTATTTTAGTTCGATAAAGGGCCGGCTGTCGCCCCGTTTCAAGGCCTTTCCCAATTTCAACCGCTTGCCAAAGCTGTTGAAAAAAAACTGGTTTAACGCGGCCGCCTCCTTCGAAAATAAAGAAGGCAGCACGATGCGGGTGGAAGGGGTGATGACCAACTCTCCATCAGCCGCTGTCAGGGAGGCCGGGTAGGGGATAAGAGGATACCGGGCATCGGCCTGAGCCCGGATAAAGGGCGTAAAAAGGACACTCAGGACAATGCCGATCAACAAGCTCCGGGACAGGGTAATGTTCGTTCGTATCATGCTCGAAATTAAAAATTAGATGTAAAGCTAAGCGATGGACAATTTTTCAGACCGGATTGCCTACAAGCTCCGCAAAATAATTTGTAACAACATTTTTTTAAATCCAATATGGTGTAATTGTTATACTTTTATTATGTTTAGTAGCAAAAATAAAAAAGCCACGGACGTCTACTGCTTTGAAAGATAAGAAAGTTGATATTTTAAATCTATGGAAGCTCATCAGCTCTCATGATGACGACAAGGCGTTCGAATCCCTCTTTTACTTGTTGAACACTCCCCTGATCAAATTTTCCATGATGTATGTGCATCAGAAAGAGGCGGCCGAAGAGATCGTCTCCGATGTATTCGTCAGGTGCTGGCTCAACAGGAAAAGCCTGGTGGACATCCAGAGCATGGACACCTACTTGTTTGTGGCGGTGAAGAACCAGTCTTTGAACTACCTGAAGAAATACTCGCACATCCACCTGGTCCAGATGGAAGATACGAACGAAGTCAAATTCGTCAAAACTTTCAGCCCCCAGGAAGCTCTCGAGAAAAAAGAGCTGCTGTTCAAGATGGAACAGTCCATCGAGGCGCTGCCCCAGCAATGCCGTATCATCTTCCGGCTCATCAAGGAAGATGGGATCAAATACAAAGAAGTCGCCGAAATCCTGAATATCTCCCCCCGTACGGTGCAGACCCAGCTATTCAGAGCTATGAAGAAACTCAGCGCCGTCCTGTCGGACTATTATAACCCGGTCCGCAATGCGGGCAACACCAACGCCCTCCTCAATATTATCCTCCTCGTAAGCTTTTACAGATTATTTTTTTTAGGCTTGTAGGCAATTTTACCGGTTTCGTTGTTCCTGTAGGTGCAACAACTGTTATATGGTAAATGACCGCTTCATCAGGCTGCTTACGAAGGAATTATGCGACGACCTCACGGAGGCAGAGCGTGAGGAGCTAACGCTGCTCCTGCAGGACCATAAAGAATACCGCGATCAGAAAGAAATCCTAAAGGATTATTGGGAAAGGGACAGGGGCGAGTATGAGGCCAATGCCGCCATGTTCAAGAAAGTGATCGAAAAGATAAAAGCCGAAGAGGATCCATGCCAGCCAGGCGAGCCGAACTTCCAGCCGGGCAACGATCTTCCCGAGGAACAGGAGGCTGCCATCCCCTTTTCCCGGAGGATCAGCATCCCCCGTACCGTCTGGTACAGCGCCGCCGCCGTTATCGGGGTAACAGTCGGTATTTGGGCGTATCATTCCACGCGGCCTTCCCCACGCAGCAAAGAGATGGTAACTATTCACTGGCTGCAAAAAACGACCCCGTCCGCCCAAAAGTCCGTACTGACCTTTTCAGACGGCACGGTGGTGACGCTGAACTCCGCCACTACCATCCTTTACCCGGACAGTTTTGGCGACAGCAGCCGGGAAATATACCTGAATGGCGAAGCTTATTTTGACGTAGCCAAAGATCCCCGCCACCCTTTTGTCATCCACGCCAATAAGATGAATATAAAGGTACTGGGCACCTCCTTCAATGTCAAATCCTATCAAAGCGAACCGTTGAGCGAAGCCACCCTCATCAAGGGCTCCATAGAAGTCACGCTGAATGACCGCCCTTCTGACCGTATTATTCTCAAACCGGAAGAGAAACTTATCGTTCAGAACCATCCCGCCGTCAGAACTCCGGTAGGAGCCAGACTCTCTGCTCCGGACAGCGCCGGTAAAGCCACCCGGTATTCCCTCACCAACCTGACTCATTTCCCTAATAATATCAAGACGGTAATCGAAACCTCCTGGGTCGAGAACAAGCTGGTCTTCAGTGACAAGGATTTTGCCCAGCTGTCCGGCCAGTTGGAGAGATGGTATGGCGTGCATATCGAATTCGGCAACGAGGAAGTTAAGTTATACCGGTTTACAGGATTTTTTGAAAAGGAGTCGCTGTCCCAGGCCCTGGATGCCTTAAAAATGATCGAAGATTTTCACTATAGGATTACTGAATCAACTGTATATATATATTAACCAAAAATAATGCATATGTAAAAAACGATTGTAAAAAAAAGCGGGAACTCCCCTGGTAAGGTTATCCCCGCGTCAAGCTTAAAGATAGGTAAGCCGCCATCTCTGATACAGATCACGGCTATTATTCACCTTTAATTTAGTAAACATATGAAATTTTTTAAACACCCCAAAGTGGGTGTAAGGGACAGCTATTGGTTGCTTAAGTCCATTTTAATCATGAAACTAACGCTAGTATTATTACTCTTCTTCAATCTTCATGTCATTGCGGACGTCCATTCGCAGACAAGGGTCACCCTCAACCTGAAAGCGGCTGACTTTAAAAAGATCATATCCAGCATCGAGAAGCAGAGCATCTATCATTTCATATACAGCGAGCGGAAGTTGCCCGTGCTGGGCAAAATGGATATTAATGTTCAGGATGAAGAAGTCCCCCGATTGCTGGATAACCTGATGGCGAACTCGGGTTTTAAATACAGCGAGCTGGCCAATCACCTCATCGTGATCACCAAACAGGAAAAGGTCCTTAATGCCAACAAATTTACCGGCAAGGTGCTGGATGAAAAGGGGCAGCCCCTGGTGGGCGCCTCCGTCCGGATCAAAGGGTCGAAGACCGGTACGACTACGGACGCCAGTGGTTCCTTTACCCTGGAGGTGCCGGACAACACGATACTGATCATTAGTTTCCTGGGATATGAAGACAAAGAAATTATGGCCACGGGAACGGAGTCGCTCAACATTTCCCTGACACCGGCCAATAAAAGTTTGAACGAGGTGGTCGTCGTAGGGTATGGCACACAGAAGAAAGTGAATCTCACCGGCGCCATCGCTACCGTCGGGGCTGAGAAATTAGAAGCCCGCCCATTGGTCAACCTGGGAGACGGGCTGGAAGGGCTGATCCCTAACCTGAATGTCAACATGGGCAGCGGGCAGCCGGGCACAAAGGCCACTTTTAACATCAGAGGTTTTAGCACGCTGGCTCCGGGAACGACCAATATAACCAGCTCGGCACCCCTGGTGCTGGTGGATGGCGTCTCCCGCGATCCCAACCTCATCGACCCCAACGACGTAGAAAGCGTTACGGTATTGAAGGATGCCGCTTCCTCCGCCATCTACGGCAGCCGGGCGGCGAATGGGGTTATGCTGATCACCACCAAGACAGGAAAGAAGGGACCGCCCCGGCTGACCTACTCGGGATCGTATACCCTCTCACGGCCGACGCAGTTGGTCCACCAGGTGAATTCCGATGATTATATCAAAATGTTCAATTATGCCAATCGGTCCGGGCAGGCCAGCGGCGGTTATACGACCAGCCCTTTTACTACCCAGGACTCTACGATGGCGGCGGCTTACCGGGCTGATCCGAAAAATAATCCGACCGGCTATCCCGATCCGGGCAATCCCAAAAAATACCGCTATGTAGGCAATACGGACTGGATGCATGTGTTGTATCCGGGATGGGCGCCCCAGCAACAACATAACCTATCCTTATCCGGCGGACAGGATAATACTACGTATACGGCCAGCATGGGATATTTCCGGCAAGAGGGCCTGGAAAAAACGGCCAACCAGGTATTCCAGCGTTATACCCCTTCTTTAAAGGTGAACAGCGATGTCACGAAGTGGATGACGCTTAACCTCAACCTTTCGCTGACCCATATCGACAACAACCAGCCGGCTACCACCCGCATCAACCAGGGAGGGCCGACCAACGGCGGCTGGCTGGAATCCAACCTGCCACCGGTGATGCCTGTACGTAACCCGGATGGAAATTTCGCCGGTCAGGGGAATTACACCAATCCCGTAGCGGTAAATACCCTCTCGGGCAGGGATATCGATCAGCAAAACGATTTCTGGAGCACAGCCAGGATCATCCTGAAACCGGTACGACATCTTTCTATAGTAGCCGACTACACCTGGAATTCCTTTACGGAGTTTGAGAAAGCCAACCTGATCCCTTTTAATGAATATGGGGTCAACGGCGCCTTCCTGGATATCTTCCCCTGGACCAATCCTTCCCAGGTAACGGAAAACAGGCAGAACAATACCTATAAGGCCATCAATGCGTATGCCACTTACGAAAATACCTTTGCCGGAGCTCATTATGTAAAATTACTGGCAGGGTATAACCAGGAGTATAACCATTACCAGTTGAGCAATTCGATGGCAAAGAACCTTATCGATCCCAACCTGCCGGCCATCGGCCTTAACAACGACAGTAAACCCACCGTGGGCGGCACGGAGACGGAAGCGGCCCTTGTCGGCACCTTCGCCCGGCTGAACTATATTTATAAGAACCGGTATTTACTGGAAGTGAATACCCGCTATGACGGCACTTCCCGTTTCCAGCCCAACAACCGCTATGTTACTTCCACCTCCGTTTCCGCGGGATGGAACATTGCGGAAGAGGCGTTCATGTCCAACCTCCGGTCCACCATCAACCAGTTAAAATTACGGTTGTCCTATGGCCAGTTGCCTGACCAGTTGACGCCTCCGGGAGCGCCCAGTTCTACATTCCAATATCCTTATATCGCCACGCAGCCCTCGACCCTGGTGCCTTACCTCATCAATGGTCAGCCGGCCCCCAGCGTAGGAACCCCTTTGCTGATCAGCCCGAATTTTACCTGGGAGAAGGTGCAGGTCAAGAATATCGGGTTGGATTACTCTTTCCTGAACGACCGGCTGAACGGCAGCTTTGATTACTTCATCAACGTGACCAAGGACGTGCTGGTGAACAGCCTGCAATTACCGGCCGTATTGGGCGCCCGTACGCCTGCCAGCAATTCCGCCGACCTCCGGGGCAGCGGTTATGAGTTGAGCATCAACTGGCGCGACAAGGCACTGGATGGAAAATTGTCCTATAATATCACCTTTACTTTCGGCAACAACTCCAATGTAGAAGTAACCCGCTATGCCGCCAATCCTACCAAAAACTTAAACGACTTCATCGTAGGACAGCACCTGAATGATATGTGGGGATTCGTCAACAAGGGTTTTTACGCCACCGATGCGGAAGCGCAGGCGGTCAATAACACAGCGCTGGCCGGGTACAAATGGCTGGCTGGGGACATCAAATACGAAGATCTTAACAAGGACGGCAAAATAGACTATGGTAACAAGACGATCACCAACCCCGGCGACCAGAAATTATTGGGTAACAGTACACCCCATGACCGGGTCGGCCTTAGCTTTTCTCTTTCCTACAAGAATTTTGATTTCACCACTTTTTTCCAGGGCGTCCTGAAACATGACTTCTATCCCAATGAATATGTCTTTTATGCCTTCCGGGATGATGAGTATAGTATCCCTTCGCAATTTTCCACCAATTACTGGACACCGACCCATACGAATGCATACTTCCCGAGGGTGCGGTTTTCCGGAGGGGGCAATGAGCAGGAGCAGGACAAATATATCCTCAATGCCGCCTATGTACGGGTTAAGCAATTGACGATCGGGTACAGTCTGCCTAAGATGATCAGTAATAAATTAAAGATCCAGCGGTTACGGCTCTATGCCACCGGGGCGAACCTGTTCACCTTTACTCCTTTGAACAAGAACTACGATCCCGAGGTAGTGAACTTCAATACGTATCCGCTGAACAGGTCCATCTCGTTTGGGATCCAGGCGACATTGTAGGGTATCATTTAAAAAGTTAATTATTACGAAAATGAAGCACAAACTCACATTATATATAGCATGCGCCGGGCTGATCGCTATGGCTTCCTGTAAAAAGGAAAGTTTTCTCGATCGCAACCCGCTCAGTAATTTCAGCCCGCAGACGTTTTTTACCAATGAGGCAGACCTGCAATTGTTCTGCAACCAATATTACACCAACCTGCCGGTGCAGACCTTTTTGCGGGCCGACGACAACTCCGACGACAAGGCCAACCAGACGATCAATTCCATGTTGGCGGGTACCTATACCGTGCCCAATATATCGGACACGACGGTGGACCTGCCCGGTACAGGAGCCTATAAGGCCGGGACGGCAACGATGACCGGCACGGGCACGAACTGGAATTTCAGTATGATCCGGAACTGTAATTTTTTCCTCGCCAACTATGCCAAGGCGGCCGTCAGCGATAGTATCAAAAATGAATATGTGGGAGAGACCCTGTTCTTCCGGGCCAATGAGTATTGGAAGAAAGTAAAGGCCTTTGGGGATGTGCCCTATATCAATACCTATATAACGGATACGTCGAAATCGCTGTTATACAGCAGCCGCATGCCGCACCAGCAGGTCATGGACTCCGTATTGTCGGATCTGAATTTCGCCGTTGCTCATCTTGCGGTCGTACCGGCCCAGACCGGCCGTATCAATAAGTATGCAGCTCTGGCGTTAAAGGCCCGGGTTTGTTTATGGGAAGGTACTTACCGGAAATACTTCACGGGCGCCGGCGACCCCTCCGCCTACCTGCAGGGCGCTGTAGATGCGGCCGAACAATTGATGAACAGTGGCGCTTTCCATCTTTACTCGACTGGTCATCCCCAATCCGACTACTATAATCTTTTTATACAGGAAGATCTGAGCAAGAACCCGGAGGCCATCCTTCCAATGCTGTATCTGCCGAATATTTTGATGAATGACATCGACCGGCAGCTGAGCCAGAACGGCGACGGCTACAGCAAGGACTTTGTCCGGTCGTTCTTATGTACGGATGGGTTGCCCACCGCCCTCAGTAGTTTGTACCAGGGGGATAATACACCCGATGACGAAGTGAAAAACCGGGATCCCCGGTACCCGCAGCAGATCGGTACGAGAGGCTTCGATCTGTTAAGTGGAGATACTATCAGCCTTCCCCGCATCGGGACCACCAATACCTCCACCGGTTATCAATGCATCAAAGGACGCAGCAACAGCAGCGTCGCCTATAATGCGGGGGCGTCCAGCTATGATTTCTTTATCTTCAGGTATGCCGAGACCCTGCTGATCGAAGCCGAGGCCAAGGCGGAGCTGGGACAATGTACGCAGACGGTCCTGGACAATACCATCAACCTGCTGCGCGACCGGGTGGGCATGCCGCACATGATCATCGCCAGCCTGGTGAAAGATCCCAACTCCGATTTCCCCGCCCTGCCGGTGCTGTTGGATGAAATAAGGAGGGAGAGAAGGATCGAGCTGGGCTCCGAGGGCTTTCGCTTTGACGACCTGCACCGCTGGCATGCAGGTACTGTGATCAACAACCCGGAGACCATCCTTGGGATGAAGTTGACCCCTGCCCTGAAGGCTCAATACCCCGCCTCCCAGGTGAGCAGCATTGTAGTGGACGCCAATGATTATATCAGGGTATACCCTAACTTCACCACCCGCACCTGGGACGATAAAATGTATCTTTTCCCGATACCTACCCAGGAGATAACGCTGAATCCCGCGATTCACCAGAATCCCGGCTGGTAATATACTTTTCCTCCAAAAAAGCCGTTTTGGGAACGAAACGGCTTTTTTACTTACTTTTGAATACCCTTCCGATCTGTCTACCCTGATAACTAAATCCCACATATTTGTATGTTTCGCTTGCCTTTCCTGGTTTCCTTTCTCTTCATAACAGGTGCCGTATTGGCGCAGGATAGCAGCAGGATCCAGTCATTTATTGAACGAAGCAAGGCCTTTGCCGCGGCGCAGCCCGATTCGGCCGTGGATTATTGCTACCAGGGCATGCGGCTGGCTGAGCGGGAGAAGGACCTGAAAGGCCAGGCCTTGATACTGCTGCAATTGAGCCGGATCAACGCCCTTCACCATCACCTGGAGCTGGCCCGGCAATTTGCCAACGAAGCCCTCTCTATCTTCCGCAACCTGGGCGACAAAAAAGACATAGCCCTCACGTACGATGAACTGGGCCTGCTGGACGGGCAGGCTAACAACCTCGCGGCGGCCACCGCCGACCTCAACCGGTCCATGAAATTTTATGAGGATACCAGCGACAACGAAGGCATCGCCCTGACCTATCATAATCTGGGTTCGGTATATGAAGAAAAAGGACAGGTGGATAAAGCCCTTAGCTATTACCTCCGCTCGCTCATACAGTATGAACACCGATCCTTAAAAACAGAAGATTATTTTACCCTGCTGGATGAGATCAGCCGTCTGTATATGAAAAAAGGCGATCGGCATGCAGCCTTGCACTACCTGGAGAAAGGTGTTCAGGGCAGCGATACTCCCTTGTTAAGGGATACGGAGATCAATTTGCTGGAAGAGGAGGGCAAACTGGTGGAGTCGAATGGAGATAAACGGGAGGCCCTGTTCTATTATAAGAAGGAACTGAATGCGTCGAAAAAAGCGGGCAGCCTGGAGGGACAGGCCAGCGCCCTGGCCAGTATCGGCAGGATGCTGAAAAAGGACAGCACGGCCCGGAGCCTGGTATATCTCAGGGAGGCCCTGGTGATCGTCGAACATATCCGGAAGCCCGAGCTGAAAGCCACCATCTATGAGGCTCTGGCCGCGGTGTACCAGCAGCAGAAAAATTACCGGGAGGCCATGTTGGCATTGGAAGAACACGACCGGCTGCTGGACAGCCTGCTGCTGGCCAGGATCAATAGTGATATCGTCGCCCTGGACACCAGCTACCGGCTGGAAAAGTCGAGGGAAGAGATCGATCAGCTGCAGGAGACGAATAAAAAGGGGAAAGCAGAACTGCGGATAGGCTTCATCTTTATCATCATTGTCCTTGTCATGCTGGTATTTTTATGGATGTACCTGCGTAAGGCAAAAGGATTAAACCGGGAACTGCTGGAATCCAACCACGTCAGGGATACCCTGTTTTCCATTGTCGGGCATGATCTGAAAGGGCCTGCGGGCAATGCAGTGAAGCTGCTGGAGATCATGGAGGCGGGAAGTATGCCGGCGGATGTGGTGAAAAAGATGACCACCGAGTTGCGGAAGCAGAGTGCGGCCTCCCTTGAGTTGCTGAATGCCCTGTTCGAATGGGGGAAGGCGCAACTGCATGGAGTTGAGGCGACACCAGCGTCTGTCGGGACGAAACCTATAGTGGAGAAAAATATCAGCTTGCTTGCGCCACAGGCTGCCCTGAAAAACATCGTTATTACAGATGATACCCCGGCAGAACTGCAGGTCTATGCCGATCCCAACCATGTTGATTTTATTATCCGCAATCTTTTGTCCAACGCCATCAAATTCACCCATGATCGGGGGCGTATCGAATTGCAGGCCGTCCAAAAGGGAAAGGACATCGTCTTTTCAGTGCGGGATAATGGCATCGGGATCAGCAAAGAGAAACAGGATGCTTTTTTGAAAACCACCCTGCCGGTTTCCTTCGGCACCAAAGGAGAGAAGGGCAGCGGCCTGGGCTTGTTGCTGATCAAAGAATTTGTCCGCGCCAATAAGGGACATATCTGGCTTGAAAGTAAAGAAAAGGAAGGCACGGTATTTTATGTTTCTTTCCCGATGGCTTACTGAAATTTGGAAAAAATTCCGGATTTGGGAAAGGTTGATGTCCTTTGAGATAGTGTAATATTTTGATAGATAACACGTTAGGGATTTGGAATAATATGTGTAATACACATTGAGTAGTACTAAATCCAATATCACTAAAAGGTTTTCTATGAAAAGACCTCTACACCTCATTTTGTCGCTTGGTTTATTCTTCTTTAGCCAAACCCTTCGATCCCAAATAAATTATACCTGGAATGGCACGTTGTCCACCGACTGGAATACGGCCGGTAACTGGACGCCTAACGGGGTCCCCGGAACGACAGACAACGTGACGATAGTGACGGGTAGTAATACTTGCCTGCTCAATGCCAATGCAGCCATTGCCAATTTCAAGCTCACCAGCGGCACCCTGGACCTGGGAAGTTTTACGCTTACCATTAATGGGGCAACGAATACCTTCACTGCCGGCACCGTTCAAAACGGCGCTATCACCATTACCGGGGCTACCTCTACCAGCTTTGGCAACGGCGTGATCAATATGAACTGTATCGTCGACATCACGTCCGCGGCCATCACCCTGCGGAATACCACCTTTAACAAAACAACCACGATAACAAAAACAGGGGCCACCAATGATGCCAGTGCGGGGAACAATGTATTCAATGATGTAACGACGATGAACAATGCGGGCTCCGGTTATCTGTTAATGGGGAATGGCAACCCGGATCAGTTCAATGCGCCGGCGACCTTTAATAATACCGGCGCCAGCCATCTGTATGTCGCCTATAATAGTACGGGAAATGTTTTCAATGGTCCCGTAACCTTTAATAATAGCCCATCCGCCAATACGGTCATCTATGTCAGTCAGCTTGCTGCCGGCACCCTCTTCAACGATAACATTGTCGTCTCCTCCACCAGCGGGCAGGGGGTACAGTTCGGGGGCGGCGCCACGGCCTCTTCCACCCTGGCGGCGGGTAAAACGATAACCATCGGCGCCGGCGGCTTCTCTGCCGGCACGTTGTCGCTGCGGCAATTCACCCAGACGGGAGCCACGGCGCAAAACCTTCTATTGACCGGGTCGGGCACGCTGACCTTTGGGCCTGCTTCCTCTTTTGACGGCGACATTACCAGTTCCAGCCCAGCCCTTGTCCTCAACGGAAGTACCTTCAATGGGGCCACCGACCTTACCAAGACCGGCGCCACGGGAGACTGGAGTTCGGGGGGAAATATTTTTAACGGGGTTTGTTCCATCACCAACAGCGGAAGCAGCTATGTGGTCCTGGGGAATAGCAACCCGGATACCTGGAATAACGATGTGACCTTCACCGATAACGGGTCCGAGCGGCTTCTGCCCTGCTGGGCCAGCGCGGGCAACCAGTTCAACGGCAACATTTATGTCAACACTTCCGGCAGCGCCCAGGGTGTCCAGTTCTGCGGCGGCAATGCGACGGCTACCGCCACCCTGGCCGCCACAAAGACCATCCAGGCGGGTGCTACGGGCCTGACGGCGGGTTATTTGTATTTAAAGCAATTCACGCAGTCCGGCAGCACGCCCATTAACCTGATGGCTACCGGCACAGCTGTGCTGTATTTAGGACCCAACAGTCATTTCGGCGGCGCCTTCGCAGCCACCGCACCGGATATCTGGGCACAGGGAGCCACCTATAGCAGCCCAGCCTCCTTTACCAAGACCGGCGGTTCGAATAACCATAACAACCAGAATCAAAATATCTTTAACTCCACCTGCACCATCGATCAACAGAGCAATACCGGCTATTTTATGCTGGGATATAACTCCAACGATGTCTTTTCCGACAACATCATCGTTACGGCCAGCGGTAAAGGGGGTATCTACCTGGGATGGACATCCGGGACCGGCACGCCAACGATGGCCGCCGGCAAGACCATCCTGGTCGGCGCCTCGGGCTTCAATGCGGGATTCCTCTATCTCAACACTTTTACACAGCTGGGTAATGCACCTGTCAATCTCAATTTCACAGGGACCAATACAGCTTTATACTTCGCCCGTAACTCCGTCATCGGGGGCGACCTTACCTCCAATACCCCGGATGTCTATTTCCATGGCTGTACCTTCAATGGAGTGGTGAATGCCACGAAAACAGGGGCCGGGAATGACTATAGCGCCGGCGGGAATATTTTTCAGGGGCTGGCTACCTTCAACAATGCGGGGGCGGGACAATTGATCCTGGGGAATGGAACAGCGGACACCTGGAACAGTGATGTCGTCTTTAACAGCAGTGGATCGTCCTACATAGCACCAGGATGGAATTCCGCCGGCAATGTATTTGCCGGGAATATCACCGTAACCAGCAGCGGATCGTCCACCGGCATCTATTTTTGTCAGAATACGGCGGCCACCGCCACGCTGAATGCAGGCGGGGCCATCCAGGTGGGCGGGGCAGGTTTCTCTACCGGCACCTTGTCTTTCCGGCGGTTCACGCAATTGGGCAGTGCGGCAACTAACTTAACCTTGACGGGCGCCACCACCCTGATCCAGGTGGGGCCTTCGGCTGCTTTCGGGGGGGACTTCACCGTCGTGTCGCCCCGCATCCTGCTGAATGGGGCCGTTTATTCCGGTGTGGTCAGCGTCACCAAGACGGGGATTACCGGTGAATGGTCTTCCGGGGGAAATACCTTCAATAGTACGCTGACCGTCAACCAGCAGGGCGGAGGGTATTTTGGTTTCGGCAACGGGGCGCCGGATATCTATAACGGCGACGTATATGTTAATAATAATTCCACCGACCGGGTGATCTTCGGCAATACGCCCACGGGCAACCAGTTCAATGGCAATATCATATTGACCCAGACCGGATCTTCCGTGGGCATCGCCTTCGGATGGAGCGCCAGTACCGATGTGACCCTGGCGGCCGGTAAGACCATCTCCGTCGGCGCGGCGGGATTTACTACGGGATATTTACAGATCCAGCGTTTTACACAATTGGGTAATGTGCCCCTAAACCTGCCTTTGACAGGCAACTCATCGTTGATCTTCGGCCCTACATCGACCATCGGAGGGGACCTTACCTCCACCAGCGGGTCCCTGTATTTTAACGGATGTACCTTTAACGGAGCCGCCAACTGTACCAAGACGGGCGCTACTAATGACGCCAGCAATGGAAACAATATTTTTAATGGCCCCGTGGTTATGACGGGTGGGGGTTCGGGTTACCTGTTGTTCGGCAATGGCAACCGGGACCAGTTCAATACAACGGCAACCTTTAACAATACGGGCGGCAGCAATCTCTATGTCGCTTACAACAGCGTAAACAATGTTTTTGGTGGTCAGACTACCTTTAATAATACCCCTACCGCCAATGGGCTGATCTATGTCAGCGAGTATTCCGCGGGCACCATCTTTAATGACAATGTCGTGGTGTCTTCCACAGCGGGACAAGGGGTGCAGTTTTGTAATGGGACCGCCGGCTCGGTTACCTTGTCGGCAGGCAAAACGATCAGCATTGGCGCTGGCGGTTTCTCCGCTGGCACTTTGTTGTTGCGGCAATTCACCCAGACCGGACCTACGGCGCAAAACCTTACTCTAACGGGGACAAGTAACCTCACCTTCGGACCTTCCTCCGCTTTTGGCGGAGATGTCACTACGACCAGCCCCACCTTGTTATTTAACGGTTGTAATTTTGGCGGTCTGGTTACGTCTGTAAAAAATGGTGTCACCAATGACGCCAGCAGCGGCAACAATACTTTTAACGGACCTTTCTCCGTGACCAACACCGGGACGGGCTATTTCCTGATGGGCAATGGGAATCCGGACCTTTGGCAGTCGACGGCGACCTTCAATAACAGAAGCCCGGCACAACATATGTACGTCGCTTATAACAGCACGGGAAATATCTTTAACGGCGACGTGGAATTCAACAATCAGCCCGGTGCAACGGGGTTGTGGATCTACCCCAATAACTATGGGATCAACACCCAGTTCAACGGGAACATAAAGGTTGTCAATGTGAATGGAGCGGGGGTCTATTTCGGCCAGAACACCGGCACCGCCACCCTGGCAGCCGGTAAGACCGTTGGCGTTGGACTTACCGGATATAATTCGGGCGGATTGATCTTCCGTAATTTCAAACAGACGGGATCCACGGCCCAGAATATAACGACGAATGGCGCCAGCTACATACAGTTTAGCACCGGCACATCCTTCGATGGGTCGCTGACCACTACCAGCCCCGGTATATTCTTTAATGGCGCCACGTTTAACGGAACGGTGAATAGTACCAAGACCGGCAGCACCAGTGATCAAAGCCAGGGTAACAATACCTTTAATGGGGTCTCCACTTTCATCAATAGCGGAACGGGATACCTGATGATGACCGCCAATACACCGGATAACTATAATGGTGATGTGAGTTTTGTGCAAAACGCCACTGGAGCCGTCTATCCGAATTACAATGGTATCAGCGCCTATGCCGGTAATCTCAGTGTCGGTTCTCCTACTGCCACCGCCATTACCTTTGGCGCGGGCACAGGCACGGCGATCCTCTCGGGCTCCGGCGGGCAGAATATAGACGCTACGGGCAGCACTCCGGCGCCGGTCTTCACCCGGCTGGTAATAGCCAATACGGGTGGCGGAGTCACCTTGAATACCGCTTCGATCAATGTATCCAAAACACTGACGATGACGTCAGGCCTGCTGAATACCACCACCGCCCATATTCTGACCATGCTCAACGCGTCTACCACGGCCTCGGGCAATGCCTTGTCGACCAGCTATGTCAATGGCCCCATGCGGTATCAGAAGTCTGCTTCAGGAGTGACGGTGTTGAACTTCCCCATCGGCAACGCCGCCGACTGCCGGCCGGTGGTGCTTACCATCAATCATTCCAACGGGACCCTCTATACTTACCAGGCCCAGTTATTCAATGCCAGTGCTGCCGCCCTGGGATATACGCTGCCGCCTACCGTGGATGTCGTCTCCGGCGTGCATTATTATATTATCGGCCGGTCCGATGGAGCCGGTAACAACCAGCCTACAGCGGGCCTCAGCGGCAACCAGACCATCCAGGTCTATTTTGGAGCGAATGATATCGCGACCAACGGCAGCACCCTTACCGTCGTGAAGAATACCTATACGGCCCCCACCAACTGGATAGACATCGGCGGGGCCGGTGGTCCTGTATACAGTGCCGGCGCCAACCTTACCGGCAGCATTACTTCGACCTCTTTTCCTTCGGCCTTCAATTCCTTCTCCACCTTTGCCCTGGGCGACAAATTGGGTGGGGGGAATGTACTGCCGGTGGAATTGCTGTTTTTCCGTGCCGCGCCTGATAAGGACGGGGTTGATCTCAGTTGGGCTACCGCCACGGAGTCCAATAACAGTTACTTCACCGTGGAAAGAAGCAGGGATGGGGTCAGTTTCGAAGACGTGGAGAGAGTGGATACCAAGGCCTTTTCCGGGAACAGCAGTATCCGGCTGGACTATACCGGCCGCGACGCCAGCCCTTATGCCGGGGTCAGCTACTATCGGCTGAGGCAGACCGATCTTGACGGACATTCGTCTTACTCGAAAATAGCGTCGGTAAGTTTTGACAAGCTGTCTTCTATCAGGATCTTCCCCAATCCTACCAGCGGACCCGTATATGTCAGTGGGCTCAGTGGTAATGAGACGGTGGTGAGAGCCGAATGGTACGATGTGGGTGGAAGGCTGCTGTTACAACAGTCAGTCCCTGCGCAGAATGGAGGTGCGACTTTATATCCTCATTTCAATAATGGTGTTTACCTGTTGAAGATCATTGCCTCCGATGGAAGCATCAAACTTCAAAACGTCATCTTTATGAAGTAGTTCAGCCAGAGAGCGGTTTGCCGGAGGCTGGCATGAATTTGGCTGGAAGGAGAGGTGGTATTGCAATTTTAGATTTATATTTCTATATTGCAGCATCCAATTATTGTATGAAGAAACTCATCCTTTGCGCTATCTTTTTGCCCTGTGCCGGTAAGGCAGGGTGGCACAGCGCCCGTTTAGCAGAAAATTTAGTAGAGGTACGTTCAGGCCAGTGGCCCATCAACCTGGAAAGGAATGTGGACCGGTCCGGGACCTCCTATTCTCTTATCTTCCGGGACCAGCAGGTGATGAACGGAGAGGTGCTGGATACCCTGGAATTTGCCAACCTGGAACAGCTGAAATATTTTGAAAAAGCTTTATCGACACTGAAGGCGGGCCATAATGGGGATATCGCCAGATTCAAGGATTATACCCTTAAAAGGGCGGACAAGAAATTCGATGGGGTCTGGTATATTTTACAACCAAAATATGGAGTGACCGACTTCCAGCAGCCTGAGGCTGATATCATGACCAAAACGATAAAAGGACTGTGAATATCTTGTGGTTATGATGGATAATAAATTCTCCTGTTCTTCGTTATACTCGAATACAAAAATCTAAACATTCCGAACCTCAATAAAGTATCCCTGATATGAAAAAGCTTATCTTTTTATTCTTATTCATACCTTTTTTCTCAAAGGCGCAGTTTACGATTACCAATACGTCTACGATCAGTCTTGCCGAGTTGCGGCCTGACCCATGGCCTTTAGAATTGCAGCGGGTGGTAAAAGAGTCGGACACAATCTATCTACTTTCATTTCGCGATCAGCAATATACCACCGAGGTAAATATGTCGACCCTTAGGTTCGGGAATCTGCAGCAGCTGAAATACTTTCAGAAGGGGCTGGCTGCCTTGAAGAATGGGTCCAATGGGGATGAGGCCAAATTCAAAGAATACTCCGTCAAGCGGGCGGATGTGAAGAAAGAAGGTATCTGCTATATCCTCACCGGTTCCCTGGGAGAAATCGTCAACTTCCGTCAACCCGAGGCCGATAAAATGATCATGACGATCAAGAGCCTGTAAGGCCCCCGGTCGCCGTATCGGGTAATAAAGCTATCCCGGCGGTCATCGTGACAGGCGGTATAGCAGGATCGCGGCGCGCTGGATCAGCAGGGGATATTCTTTCAGATTGATGGTCTCCCCGGCTTTATGCGCTCCATTTCCGGAGGCTCCCAGCCCGTCGAGGCAGTCGACATATTGGGCGATGTCCGAGATATCGCCTGCCCCTCTTGCGCCGGGGTCGCCTGCATAAGTTCCCCCAATACCCATGTCTTTTGTAATATGGTCTACTTCCTTGACGAGCCGGAGATTTCCGGGAGTAGGCTCCATGGCGGGCAGTCCGTCGGAGAAAGTGATGGAGGAGTGTGTGCCGGGCAGGCTGGCCGATACGATGGCCCGCATTTTTTCACGGGCGGCATCTTTCTGGGCTTCTGAGAGGAATCGCAAGTCTCCCGTCACCCGGGCGGCCGGTGAAATGATATTCGTCTTACCCAGGGCCTCCCCCCTGGCATCCTGTCCATCTATCTTTATTTCGGAGCCTCCGACGATCAGGCCGGGGTTGAAGGTGAGATATCTTTCGGAGCTAAGCTGTTCGCGGAAGGTATTGAGCACCCGGGCCGCTTCATAGATGGCGCCGTCTCCTGCTGCCTCGGTGAAAACGCCGGAGGAATGCCCCGTCTTTGCCGTGACCGTCAACACCCAGCCACTGGCGCCCCGGCGGGCAGCCGCCACCGTGTCCAGGCCTTTGGCCGACTCGAAGGCCAGGGCGATGTCACAGGTCTTTGCCCTTTCTATAAAATCCTTACGGGCGATGGCATGGGGAGTACCCGATCGCTCTTCGTCGCCGGTAAAATAGACGATGCAGTTCATGTCTTTTAGCTGTCCGGCAGCCTGCAAGGCCTGTAAGGCGGCGATGATGACCACATCCCCTCCTTTCATGTCGTTGACCCCCTGGCCGGTGGCCGTGGAGTCATTCAGCACGGTATAAGGACCTGCGGGCATATCGGGTTCGAAGACGGTGTCGAGGTGACCGATGAGAAAGAGGCGTTTGCCTTTTTTGCCTTTATGGGTAGCCACCAGGTGACCGGCACGGTTCAGGGAGTCCGGTTCATTCACCCATTCGACGGTAAAGCCCAGCCGCTCCAGCTCGCGGGCATACAGGGCGCCGACTTTTTTTACTCCTTCTATATTCAGCGTGCCGCTGTTGATGTTGACCGATTCGATCAGCAGCCGCATCGTCTCGTCCAGGTGACTGTTGATATGGGTGATGACCATCTTTTCCGGAGAGGAAAGCTGGGCATGGGTTGACATTCCGAAGGCCGGCAGCAGCCAGCAAAGCAGCCATTTTTTCATAATTGCTAAGTTAAGGATTCTTCGTACATTCATTTTCCACAATTGGGCGAAGCCCGATTGGTACTTGAGGCCCCACAGGCCGAAAGTACAGACATTATGTTTTGCCGATAAAAAATTATTTTTGTTCAATTTTTTATCGGCACATTTAAAATGGATCACATGAAAAGAACAACCTTTGCTTCCACACAACGGGTCCTTCGCAGCCTGGTGCTGCCTGTTGTATTTCTTGCTACTGTATGCGCAACGCGGGCCGGTTCCTTCCGGAGCCGGATGGAAAAGCCCGAACCCGTTCCCCCCATCGTGGGCCGGTGGGATATCACCATCCATCAATCGGGAAGAGAGGTTCCGTCCTGGCTGGAAGTCACCCAGTCGGGCTTCAGCATGCTGGTTGGTCGCTTCGTAGGCAATGGAGGCAGCGCCCGCCCCGTCTCCAGGGTATATTTCACCGGGGGGAAGATCAACTTTTCCATTCCGCCGCAATGGGAGCGGGAAGATAAAGATCTCTCTCTGGAAGGCGTCCTGCAGGGAGACAGCTTATCGGGCACCATTACAAATCCTAACGGTTCACAATACCCCTTTGTAGCTCATCGTGCTCCGGACCTCCGGCGAAGCGCCGATCCGGTCTGGGGTAAACCTATCCAGCTTTTCAACGGTGCGGATCTGAAAGGATGGCATGCCCGGGGGGACAACCAATGGAAGGCAGAGTCCGGTGTTCTCCACAGTCCACATTCCGGCGCCAACATTGTTACCGATGCAACCTTTACCGACTTTAAACTTCATATTGAATTCCGGTATCCGCCAGGCAGTAACAGCGGCGTGTACCTGAGGGGACGTTATGAATTGCAGATCGAAGACACCGGAGGAACGGAGCCCCCGAATAATCAGCTGGGGGCCATCTATGGATTTTTGCCTCCCAGCGGCGTAATGATGAAGGCGGCGGGTGAATGGCAGACCTATGATGTCACCCTGGTGGGAAGGATGATCACGGTGGTCTTTAATGGTAAGACGGTGATCTGCAACCAGGAGATCCCCGGCATCACCGGCGGTGCGCTGGACAGCAACGAAGGTGAGCCAGGTCCTATCTATCTGCAGGGCGACCATGGGCCTATCGAGTACCGCAATATCGTCATCACACCTGTTAAATAAACCTGCTAAATAAATAAGGGGGGCAGCGTGCTTCTGCGCGCTGCCCCCCTTTGGATTATAATTTAAGCCACTCTTTCGGCTAACTCTTCTACTTCGATCTCCGCGGATTTTACCGTCTTGATGATCCGGCCGGCTACTTTATAAGGATCTGCGGCGCTGTTGGGTCTGCGATCTTCCAGCCAGCCTTTCCATCCTCTTTCTACGGTGCCGATGGGGATACGGATAGAAGCCCCTCTGTCGGATACGCCATATTTGAATTCATGGATAGCGGCTGTCTCATGTTTGCCGGTGAGGCGCAGGTGGTTATCGGGGCCATATACTTCGATATGTTCTCTTACCACGGGGCGGAAGGCTTCGCAGACTTTCGCGTAGATATCCTGGCTTCCGCAAGACCTCAGCAGGGAGTTGGAGAAGTTGGCATGCATACCGCTGCCGTTCCAATCCAGGTTGCCCAGGGGTTTACACTGCCAGTTGATGGCGATGCCATATTTTTCACCGATCCTTTCCAGCAGATAACGGGCTATCCAAACCTGGTCGCCGGCTTCTTTGGCGCCTTTGGCGAAGATCTGGAATTCCCATTGGCCGGTGGCTACTTCCGCATTGATCCCTTCCACATTCAGACCTGCTTCCAGGCAGGCATCCAGGTGTTCTTCCACCATCTGCCGTCCATAGGCATTCATGGCGCCTACTGAGCAGTAGTAAGGGCCCTGAGGTCTTGGGAAACCGCCTTCGGGGAAACCGATGGGTTTGTCCGTCTCGGGGTTCCATAAGAAATATTCCTGTTCAAAGCCAAACCAGAAGTCGGCATCATCGTCATCGATCGTGGCTCTGCCATTGCTGGGGTGGGGGTTACCTGCGGGGGTAAGGACCTCACACATTACGAGGTAGCCATTTTTGCGTTGGGGATCTTTAACCAGGTAGACCGGTTTCAGCAGACAATCGGAAGAGCCGCCGGGAGCCTGTTCGGTGGAAGAACCGTCAAAGCACCACATGGGACAATCCTCCAGGAGGCCGGAGAAGTCTCTTTCAATTTTTGTCTTACTACGCAAGCTTTGGATGGGTTGATATCCGTCAAGCCAGATATACTCTAATTTTGCAGGTGCAGATGCCATAATCGATTGTTTTGATGGTGGATGATAGAAAAAGGTATTGCACGGACGCCTCCTTTGTGGGGACAACAGCAAGCAATACCTTTTCGTTAAATTTTACAGCCTCACAAAAATAGAGAGAAATTTATATATATTAAATAACTATTATTTTTAATATGATATTCATTGCCATTTTTGAGGGTCTTATTAAATAAAAATTCGAAAAAATATAAATAAATAACATTTTTGAAATTTTCATTCTGATATTCCTTGCATAATTATGATATATAAAAATTAATAATATGATAAGATCAGACGGGTTTAAACTGGGTAATTTTCATTACCTTTCTAGCTAAACCACCGCAATATGAAAAAATTGATCGCGCTAACGATTTGCTGTCTGTCCTTGTCCCTCCTAACTTTAAAAACCAGCGCCCAGGCCCTGAATGCGGAAGATATGCGGGCCCAGATGGTAAAGGACTGGGAACGGGCCAAGGCCTATACCATCGACTACCTCAACACGATGCCTGCCGACAAATACTCTTTTAAAGCCGTCGACAGCATCCGCAGCTTTGCCCAACAGATGCTGCACCTGGCTACCGGTAACATCTTCCTCATGTCCAACGCCACCGATCAGAAACCCCTGCCCTTCGTCCTCTCGGACAGGGAAAAATCTCCCACCGCACAGGGAAAGGACTCCGTTATGTATTATGTCACTACCAGCTACGACTATTGCATCGATGCTGTTAAGAACTACGACATAAATAAATGGGGCGAAAAAAAGAAATTATTTAAATACGAGGAATACCGGTGGACGCTGATGATGAAGACCTTTGAACACCAGACCCATCACCGCGGTCAGGCTACTATTTACATACGGCTGCAGGGTATAAGACCTCCGCAGGAAAGGCTGTTCTAGCTATGCGGAACCTTATTATTTTTTATGGTTGCCTGTTGGTGGGACTGAATGCCTTTGCAGCAGGATCATGGACGTTGGGCCGGGCCATTGAACTCTCTTCCCCGGATGGCCGCATTCATTTTTCTTTTCAGGCGGCGGACAGCGGTTTGTATTATAGTGTCACCTTCCGGGAGACAACCATCATCGACCGGTCTCCCCTGGGGCTTTCTTTTCAGGAAACAGGCGACTTCGGGAAAAACTGTCTTTATCATTCTCCCATCTACAGGGAGGGCGAAGATAAATATGACCTGATAGTGGGGAAGACCCATTCCGTGCACGACTTTTACCGGGAGGTGGAAATACCCCTGGAACAGCGGGCGGGGCAGCACCGGCGGATCAGTATCCTGGTGCGGCTTTTCAATGACGGGCTGGCCTTTCGCTACCTGTTGCCCCAACAGGCTGGCTGGTCCTCGTATAACCTGACCGACGAGAATACCTGTTTTCGTGTAACGGGGGATCCCCTCCTGCTGGCCTCTTTCCTACCCGGATATACCACTTCTCATGAGGGAAGATATACCCGGATACCGTTTAGTAAGACCCCTCGCGACACGCTGATGGACATGCCGGTGTTTATGGAATTGGGGGGCGGCTCCCCTGCCGCCGGCACGCATGCTGCCCCTCCCCACAACGACAGGCGGATATACGTCGCCGTTACAGAGGCGGAACTGGTCGACTATGCCGGCATGTACCTGGTGAAACGGGGAGACTGTCTGAAGAGTGCCCTGTCGCCCCTGCCGGAACCCTCATCAGGGCAAAGCACCAATGGCTTATCAGGGCAACCTTCCAACGGCTCATCCGCACAGGTCCCGGACCGGCAATCCATCAAAGTCCGGGCGACCCTTCCCCACCGGACGCCCTGGCGGGTGCTGCTGATGGGCGACAGACCCGGCGCCCTCATCGAATCGAATATCCTCACCAGCCTTAACGAGCCATGTGCGATAAAAGATGTTTCGTGGATCCGGCCAGGTAAGACGGATTTTCACTGGTGGAATGGTGACATTGTTCCCGACACCACCTTTTCACCGGGCATCAACTTTGAGACCAACCAATATTATATCGATTTCTGCGCCCGTAATGGAATAGCCTATCACTCCATCATTGGATTCGGAGGCCTGGCGTGGTATACGAATGACGGCATCAGCTATGGGCCGGGGCCTCATTCCGATGTGACCCGCCCCATCCCCGGGCTGGATATGAAACAGCTCTCGGATTATGCGGAAAAAAAAGGAGTGGGCATCCGGGTATGGGTCCACTGGAAGGCCCTGTACCCGATGATAGATAAAGCTTTTGAGCAGTTTGAGAAATGGGGTATCCGGGGCATGATGGTGGATTTTATGGATCGGGACGACCAGGAGATGGTGAATATTCAGACGGAGATCCTACAGAAGGCCGCCCTTCATCACCTGCATATCCAGTTTCATGGCGCCTATAAGCCAACCGGGCTCAGCCGCACGTATCCCAATGAATTTACCCGGGAAGGGACCCTCAATTATGAGAACGATAAATGGGACAACCCGATAACTCCCGAGGATGACCTCAACGTTGTTTTTACCAGGCTGTTGGCCGGACCGACCGATTATCACCTGGGTGGGTTCAGGGCCGTGCCTGCTGCCGGATACAGGCCGCAGTTCACCCGTCCCCTGGTATTGGGTACCCGTTGTCATATGCTGGCCATGTACGTCATACTGGAAAGTTACCTGGGTATGGTCTGTGATTATCCCGCCGCATATGAGGGACAGCCAGGCTTTGATTTTATAAAGGCCGTGCCGACCACCTGGGATGAGACAAAGGCGCCGGCAGCGGTGCCGGGCGAGTGGGTGACCATCGCCCGGCGGAAAGGGTCAGCGTGGTATGTGGGAACGATAAATAACAGCACCCCCCGACAGGTGACGATGCCCCTGAATTTTCTCTCACCCGGATCCTACCAGGTGACGATATACAGGGATGCAGACGATGCTGCCGCCCAGCCCAATCATCTTATCGTGGAAACGCGTACGGTTCAGGCTTCCGATACGTTGACAGCCACCCTGGCCCCGGGAGGCGGCATGGCCGTCCGGCTAAGCCCGAAAAATTAGCATTAGTTAAACCTTTTGTGCTATAAATTCGCAGACAGGGAGATAATAAAATGAGTACGCGAATTTTAGTGATAGAAGACGAACCGGCCGTGGCTGCGTTGATAAAAAAAACACTGGAAGAAGAGCAGTATGAAGTGTCTGTCGCCATGGATGGAGATATTGCATGGGACCATATCAGTCGATTCGATTATGGTCTTTTCATATTGGACATCATGTTACCGGGCATCAATGGTATGGAACTCTGTAGAAAGATCCGGAAACAGGAAATGCATACCCCTATATTGATGCTGACTGCGCTCGGCACAGTAGACAATATCGTCATGGGCCTGGATGCCGGTGCGGATGACTACCTGGCCAAGCCTTTCAAAATAGCGGAATTGCTGGCAAGGACACGATCTCTTATCCGAAGGTCTTCTACCGGCAACGACCCTCTTCCCGCCAACACAGACCGCGGCAACACGCTTGCTTTTGCGGATATTGTACTCAACCTCGATGAAAAGAACGCCAAAAGAAATGAAAAACTGATCGAATTTACAGCCACGGAATTCAGATTACTGGAATACTTTATGAGGAACTCCCGAAAAGTACTTTCCCGCATGGATATCCTTGAAAAAGTCTGGGGCTATGAATTCAACATGAACACCAAAGTCGTGGATGTTTATGTCAATTATCTTCGTAAGAAACTGAATGATCCCCGTGCGGGGCGTATTATCCATACCGTGGTTGGAATGGGGTATATGTTAAAAGAGGAATAGGCTATGAAGATACAACTGAAGATCACTTTGCTTTTTACGCTACTGTGTCTTTCTGTAATCGTAATGCTGAGCATAGCCGTTTATTTCTTTGCCAATGAAAGGGCCTTTCAGGATTTTTACTCGAGACTGGAGTTACGGGCCGTCATCGCTTCCAAGGTGAATTTTGAAAGCAACGAACAAAGCCAGGAGACCTATGAGAACCTGCGTAAACAACATTTACAACGGCTGCCGGCAGAAGAAGAATTCGTGATAAGGATCGATACCCTTGACAGGATCAGAAATACGTCGTTATACAGGAGTACCGGCCAACATTTTTTCCGGGAAGCGCAGGCGAATGGAAAAGCTTCCATGCGTCATGATTTCCAATTCTTTGAAGCCATCGTTCATCAGACCGATCATGGGAATTATCTTATTATTGTTTCGGCTATCAATACCTACGCACAGGATTTTCTCCATGAACTTAGCAATATACTCCTGATCGTCTGCATCGTTTCCGCCATCGTCGTCTTCAGTATCGGCATCCTTTTTTCGAAGCAGGTGCTGGCCCCGATACGGAATATTACAAGGAAAGTGAACAATATCAGCGTGACATCTTTGCACGAGAGGCTGGAGGCGCGGAGCGGAAAAGATGAGATCTCTTTCCTGGTCACCACGTTTAATGACATGCTTTCCCGGCTGGAAACGGCTTTCGAGACACAGAATAATTTCGTCAGCAACGCCTCTCATGAGTTGAATACCCCCCTTACGGCTATTATCGGCGAAGCCGATTTCGCACTCCTTCGGCAGCGGGATCCGGAAGAATACCGTCGTTCCCTGCAAGTGATCATGAACGAAGGAGAAAAATTACAAGCGGTTATCAGAGGACTGCTGGAACTTGCCCAGTCGGGCTTCTCCGGCAAACTGGTATACGAGGATGTAAAAGTGGAAGAGTTATTACACAATAGCCTGCGGGTGACGAGAGGGGTATACCCGCTCTGTCCGGTTATCCCGGATCTGAGCCTTCATCAGGAGAGCAGGATGGGACTGGTGATAAAGGGAAATGCCCAATTGTTTGAGCTGGCTATCTCCAATGTTCTGCTGAATGCGTGTAAGTATTCCGGGGAAAAGGCGGTGACCTGTGCCCTGGCAGCCAGCAGTACGCATGCTGTCATTATCATCAGCGACAATGGCATCGGCATTCCGGAAAATGAGATCAAATATATCTTCGACCCCTTTTTCAGGGCGTCCAACACCAAAAAAACCCTGGGTTATGGTATCGGCCTGCCCTTGGCGCGGAATATCGTCCAGCTCTATAAAGGTTCGATTGAGATCAGCTCGATAGAAAATGTGGGGACGGAGGTGGTTATCAAGTTGCCAATAAGGAATTGATTTTCAAATGTATTGCCGGTTTGGGCCATTTTCTTGCCATTTTCTTACCGAAATTTTATCGAAGTCCAATCTCTCTCTTCCCGGCTTTTTACCTGCTGGGCGGATCTTGCTGTAAAATCATCATTATGAAAAGTGTATTATTTCCGACAGATCTGACCTTGCAATCCTTGTATCCGGTACACGAAATCTGCAGGCAAGCCGGCGGCAGCAAGTGCAATATTTATGTAATCCATACGCTGGAGATGCCTACCAGTATCACCGATCTTTTATTTCTTCATGGAAAAAAGCCATATAATAAGCTGCACCCCGAATTCCTGGAAGCGATGGATATGTTGCGGACAAAATATGCTGCAGTCATCAATCTCCTTTCTTTCGAATTCGTCTGGGGAAATTCCGGGAGTTTTTTGCGTAACTACATGGAGGGACACGATATTCAATCTGTCTACCTGATGAAAGATTATGATTACAAGCCGGGGCTGCCCCAATCGGTGAATTGTATTCCCGCCCTTAGCAGATGCAAACTGCCGATCGTATACGTGCAGAAAGTACATAAGCAACAACACGGCAAATTCACGACTCTTTTATTAAAAAATAATTTATCCCATGTTGTTGAAGAATAATATCCCCTTTAAATATATCATCGGAAAGATAAGGACGGAATTGATCCTGGTAGGCCTCTATACCGTTGGGGTAGCCGTCCTGTACAAGGTATTCAACTTTACGGACCTGGCTATTCCCTTATCCGTTCCGATGATCATGGGCACCGTAATATCGTTGTTGCTGGCTTTCCGGTCTAATCAGGCATACGATCGCTGGTGGGAAGCCCGGACTGTCTGGGGCGCTATCGTAAACGACAGCCGGTCGCTGGCCCGGCAGGTCAATAGCTTTGCCCGGGAGTCCGGGCCCGACGAACAGTTTCTTTTTTTCAGGACGAGGTTCATCAGGAGACAGATTGCCTGGTGTTATAGCCTGAGCCGCTCCTTACGGGGACAGGACAGTATGTCTGGCGTCGAAAAGTTCCTTACCCGCAGTGATATGCAGGAGATCAGGAATTTTAATAATTCCCCGATGGCTATTCTTGATATACATGGCCAGGAGTTACAAAAGGCTCTGCAGGAAGGTTGGATCAACGCTTATCAGCAGGTAGAAATTGACCGAACGCTGTCCAGGCTCTGCGATGCAATGGGGAAATGCGAACGGATCAAAAACACGATATTCCCCGCTACTTATAGCCTGTATATCCACTTTTCCCTGCTTTTCTTTTTCCTGTTGCTGCCTTTTGCCGTAGTTGATTTTTTTGGATACATGAGCGTATTGGTAATTATCGCCATTGCCGCGGTATTCTTCCTTATTGAAAAAATGGCTATTCACCTGCAGGATCCGTTCGAGAATAAACCTACGGATACGCCAATGACAGCCATCTGTTTTACCATCGAAAGGGACCTGAAACAGCTTATCCGCGATACGCCGCAGCATATGGAACGGGTTCCCAGTAAAAATAGATACTATGTGTTATAGCTCATCCTCCCTGCTGCAATGGTAAATGTTCCAGAATATTGCGGTGCATCTCATCCGGACGAAAGGGCTTGTGCAGGTAACCATTGAACCCATGTTGCTGCAGGTCGGCGTACATATTTTCATAAACAGCGGCAGTAAAGGCGATGGCGGGAATATCTTTATTGAACTTTCTTACTTCAGTCAGCAGTTGTTTGCCATCCATCAGTGGCATCTCCAGGTCGATGAGCAGGATGTCATAGGGGTGTTGCTGAAATAATTCCCAGGCGACCTTTCCATTCTCTGCGGCCTGGATACTGGCTCCCCAGCTGTGCAAGAACCGCATGGCGATCTTCCTGTTGACAGCATTGTCTTCGGCCAGCAGGATCCTGATGCCCGTGAGCTTTTTGAGCCCCCGCAGGTTTTCTTTCGGGGCAATGATCTCCTGTTGCTGAAAAGGCAGCTGAAGGCTAAAATAAAAACAGCTTCCTTCTTCCGGGGTGCTGCTTACCCGCAAGTCACCGCCCATTTTCTTTACCAGCTCTTTGCAGATACTGAGCCCCAGGCCCGAGCCTCCGTATTTACGGGTGGTCTCTGCATCTGCCTGGGTAAAGCTTTCAAAGATGAGATGGGATTTTTCAGGGGCAATGCCGATACCCGTGTCGGTGACCGAGAAATGGATCTCCGCGGCTGTCTTTGTCAGGTTGCTGATACGGGCCTGCAGGGTCACTGATCCCGCTTCGGTAAATTTGACGGCATTGGATAATAAGTTCAGGAATACCTGTTTCAGGCGCATTTCATCTCCCACCACTTTTTTCCCTGGCGGCAGATTATCGATGTTGATGACCAGCGCTATGTTCTTTTGCCGGATCAGGGTGGCGAAGGAATCTGCCGCCTGCCGAAGGGTATAGGAGAGATCGAAAGGCTCGTGGATGAATTCCAGCTTGCCTTCATCCAGCTTGCTGAAGTCCAGCACTTCATTCACCAGTTGCAGCATGTGCTCCGATGAGTTTTTCAACACTTTAAAATGATCGGTGTGCTGCAGCAATTCATGATCCTGTATCAACAGATGTGTCGTGCCGATGATAGCATTCAGCGGTGTGCGCAGCTCATGGCTCATGTTGCTCATGAACCTGGCTTTGGCGGCCGCCGCCTTATGCACTTTCTTTTCCTTGGCGTCCAGCAGGCGGAGGACAAAATAGAAAAAGGTGATGACCAGTAAAAAATTGATAATGATATTGAGTACGAGATGATGATAGCTGATGGTGTCCGTTACGGGCTCGAAATGGGTGCGGTAGGGGAAGAGCAGAACGATCACCAGCAGGTTCAGCGTGGTGGCGATGATGAACGTGGTTACCACCAGATCGTTCTTCCGTACCCTTAGGAAAAAGATCATGGCCATTACAAAGGGGAATAGATACAGATAAGCGCCCTGCCCGGTGCCCTGTACATAACATAATGACAGCGAATGAGAGTTGACAAATACGATGCTGAGCAATTTAGGGGTTTCCACATAACCCTTCAGATTGCATATCATGAAAAAAAGCAGTACGGCAATCCCTGATACTTCGATTGTGGCGCTGCTGGTCATTCCGTCCACCATGTAGTAGATGAAATTGATAAGGTTACAGCCCATGGCCAGGACAATAAAGGTATTCATCTGCCAGAAACGGGCATGAGAGTTGGGAGAAGATTGCGACAGAGCCTGGGTTTTGGGGTGGACCACAAAAGAATATTGGATATTAGGACTAAATATATGGTAAAAGGGAGGGATGTGCAATAGGGTAATAAAACAGTGTAATTTGCGTTGTACGTGACATTGTTTTTTCCCTGGATAGGGGAAAAAGAGTATCTTCGTACTAATTAATTTAGTATTTAATCTCCTCTTCTTTACTGATTAATAACATCCTTTGGTAGTTAAAAGGCCAAACGATTTACCGGGGTTTCTCGGTTGTTGTAAGTGATTGTTTATTAATCAATTAAAACTATTTTATGGAAGGGAAAGACAACATTTTGTTTTATCAGGCAGGTTCAGGGGATACTCAAATTGAGGTAAGGCTGGAAGATGAGAATGTTTGGTTAACCCAATCTCAAATGCAGGAGCTTTTCCAGGCTACAAAGCAGAATATAAGCCTTCATATTAATAATATTTTTAATGAAAAGGAACTGGACAGGGAAGCAACTGTCAAGGATTCCTTGACAGTTCAAAAAGAGGGTGGCCGAAGTGTAAAAAGAAGGGTGGAATATTATTCTCTGGATGTCATTATTTCTGTGGGGTATAGAGTAAAATCGCAACGAGGTACTCAATTTCGTATTTGGGCAAATAAAATCCTAAGAAATTATCTTACAAAGGGTTACGCAATCGACAAAAAACGCTTCCAGGAGCAATCCCGCCAATTGGAGGAGCTAAAGCAGACCGTAAAGCTTTTGGGAAATGTGATCGAAAGCA
>DATJJD010000047.1:0-9353 GCA_035492545.1 Puia sp. | reverse complement strand
TCACTCGCTCCTCGTTCGTAACCTTCGTCGAAACCTCGTCCCTCGTTTCTCCTCGGTTATCTTACGCATTCCTTCAGGCTGGCAGAACTTCTTCCGAGCCTTCGCTTCGGTTACTTCCCAATAAGGTGGGCGTACCCCTTCGGGTCAGGCTTTTCTCTCCAAGTCCTCGGCCAAAGGCCTCCGGGCTTTTCGATCCAATCCTTTACGCAATCTTCAGCCTTCGTCCGCCCCCAAAACATACCTACTAGTAAGTAAACGAACTCCATCCCAAAAACACATCCCCCTCAACGGTCTTTCCCCGCCCTTCGCCATCCCGGTTCCACCCAGCCCCGTCCCCCCAACTTACCTACTAGTAAGTAAGCGTACTCCTCTCAAAACACATCCCCCTCCGAATATCCTTCCCCCTCCTCCGTCCTGTTCGTCCGGGTTTCACCCACCCCCGGGGCGACCTGCCAGCCCCCTCTGGCTTATTTTCCCATTTTTCCGATTTTGATCCATTCAAATTTGGAATTTCCACTAGACAGGCATACCTTTGCCGTCCTAAAAATGTCGAGTAATGGCAAATCATAAGGCAACCAAAAAAGATGTAAGGCAAGCCACCAAGCGCAGGGATCGTAATCGTTACTATGGTAAAACCACCCGTAATGCCATCCGCGATCTGAGGGATGTAAAGGTGCAAAAGGAAGCTGGTGAAAAACTGCCCGAAGTAGCCTCTATGATCGATAAGCTGGCTAAAAAGGGTATCATTCACAAGAACAAAGCTTCCAACCTGAAAAGCAAGCTGGCCCGCAAGGTAAATTCATTAGCTGCCGCCGCCGCCAAATAAGGCTGTTTTATAAATCTTTTTGATAAGAGGCATTCCATAGTGGGATGCCTTCTTTATTTTTAGCCCCTATGAGAAAATTGTTACTGTTATCGCTCGTCGTATGGTCCTTCTGTCAACCGGTCCGGATGCTGGCGCAGCCGGCGGCGCCTACGCCAGACAAGTCGTCTACACCGAACCCCTCCCCGGTCCCTGCCTCCTTCCGGTCGCCGGCCGGGACGGCCGCAAAGCCCCCCGCCACCGCCTTGCAGACCCCTTTTGAAAAATCCGGTGGCCAGGAGACAGCCACTTATGCCGAGTGTATTGCTTTTTACAGGCAGCTGGACCAGCTTTCCCCAAAGCTGACCATTAAAGAGATGGGTATGAGTGACGCGGGTTATCCTTATCACCTGGTATTTTACTCCAATGACGGGCAGACCGACCCGGCGATCTGGCGCCGGCAGCATAAGGTGGTCATCCTCATCAATAATGGCATTCATCCGGGGGAGCCGGATGGCGTGGATGCCAGCATGCTGCTGCTGCGGGATCTCATCACCAGAAAGATCAGCCTCCCGGACAATATCGCCCTGGCGGTGATCCCCCTGTATAATATTGGCGGGGCGCTGAACCGCGGGAGCTTTTCCCGGGTCAACCAGAACGGTCCCCGAAGCTATGGCTTCCGGGGTAATGCGCAGAACCTGGACCTCAACCGGGATTTCACCAAGAACGATAGCCGCAATGCCCGGTCTTTTGCCAGCATCTTCCACCTGGTGAACCCGGACATCCTGATCGACAATCATGTCAGCGACGGAGCGGATTATCAGTACACGATGACCCTGCTCTGCTCCCAATGGAATAAGCTGGGGGGAAAGCTGGGCCAATTCCTGCACGATGTGTTTCAACCGGCGCTGTTTGGGGGAATGGAGAAAAAAGGATGGCCCATGACCCCTTATGTGGACTTCGAGGAAGGCAACCCGGGCTCGGGGTGGGAAGCGTTTTATGATCCTCCCCGTTATTCCAGCGGTTATGCCGCCCTCTTTCACACCATTGCCTTTATGCCGGAAACGCATATGCTGAAACCTTTTCACGACCGGGTACTGTCCACGTACGCCCTTATGGAGGTGATGATCGGGCAGGCTTCGGCCCATGGGGAGGACATCCTCACGAAAAGAAAGGCAGACTTCGCCGCCGACCTGGAAAAAACCCGCTGGCCGCTGCACTGGAAGGCAGATACGACAAAATTTGATCTCATCCATTTCCGCGGTTACCAGGCGGTGACCAAAACCAGTGAGGTCACAGGGCTGCCCCGTCTGTACTATGACCACGCACAGCCTTTTGAAAAAGAGGTTCGGTTTTATGATTATTTTATGCCCGATGCCTTTACTACGGCGCCCAGGGCCTATATCATCCCCCAGGGCTGGTGGGAGGTGACCAGTCGGCTGGAATTGAATGGAGTACGCATGGAGCGCCTGACTAGGGATACGGTGCTATCCGTAGAGGTATATCATGTGGACGACTATAAATCGTATAGTCGCGCCTATGAGAAACATCACAAGAATACGGATGTGTCCGTAACAGCGACCCGGGTGTCCATTCCCTTCCTCAAAGGAGATGTCCTTATCCCAACCGATCAGCCGGCCCGACGTTTCCTGGTCGAGATGCTGGAGCCTACCGGGGACGATTCGTATTTTTCCTGGAATTTTTTCGATGCCATTCTGCAGCAGAAAGAGGGCTATAGTGCTTACCGATGGGAAGACCTGGCCGCCGCCTGGCTGAATCAGCATCCCGAGGTCAGGGAAAAGCTGGAGGAAAAGAGGAAGGCCGATCCGGCATTTGCTCAAAATGCGGAAGCCCAGCTGGAGTTTGTCTATCGACATTCCCCCTACTATGAACCGGCGCACCTGCGATATCCAGTCTACAGGGTGGTACCCTAACGTGCCCTGATCCCCTATTTTTTAATGATAAGCATCGTCGTATCCAGCCGGTCGTTATACAGCAATTGACCGTTGAGCCGGGCATGGGTGGTCTTTGCGCCGGTGCTGCAGCAACCCTGAGAGAAATAAGCGATGTTACATTGAAACGTATCCGGTTTGGCGTCTCCTGCCCGGATATACAAGGTCAGCTCTCCTTCGGGGCCAAAGGCCGTGAACAGGAATGGAGGTTTAGCGGACGAGTCGGGATAGACCCGCCAGGTAGTGGTATCCGCCGGATTGCTGACATGAATGGCGGAAGCGGGATAACGGGGTGTAGCCGAGAAAACCCAGTCAGAATCCGTTTGACGGTCTATAATACGCAGACGCAGATAGGGAGTAAAAGCATCAAAGCAGTAAATATCCTTACAGGGATCCTTTTCCTTTTTCCCGCACCCTGTGCCAAGGAAAATAACAGCTATCAGTAATAAACGAAGGGGCTTGAGCATGGGACAGGTTTGTCCCATTGACAAAAAGTATAAGCCAGCCGTTGCATCAATATATGCTGTCCGGTATTAGTTAGTATCTTCTGCCAGGACCTCCCGGGCGATAATTGTCACGTCCACCGCCACCGCGATCGTCCCTTCCGCCACGGTCATCACGACCACCACGATCATCTCTTCCTCCCCTGTTGTCACGGCCGCCACCACCGCGATTGCCGCCGCCTTTAGCCTGTTCGTCGGCTTCTTTTACGGCCATTTTTTTCCCTCTGATAGAGGCATTGTCCAAGGTCTCTATCGCCTGGCGGGCTTCGGTATCGTCGGGCATATCCACAAACCCAAAGCCCTTGCTTTTTCCGGTTTCCCTATCCATAACTACTTTGGCGGAATTAACAGCGCCATACAATTCAAACATCTCTTTTAGGTCAACATCATCGAAATCATAGGGGATACCTGCTACAAAAAGCTTCATGCGATATATTTATGAAGTAAAAATACAAAGATGGGGGCGTATAAAGGTGAATTAATGATAAAATTGTTCCGCAAAATTTTTAAACGGTGATTTTCACTCGTTTACTACCCTTTTACCCATATAAAATGTATTCCCGCTAAGGATTACCTTCCAAATTGAATCCACCGCGGGAATACGCACTGTATCTGTGAAGACCGTCGGTCGTAACCTTCGTCGAAACTTCGTCCCTCGTTTCTCCTCGGTTAGGCCATGGGCCTTGTTCACGACCAGGCTCCGCCCGGTTAGGCCCGTTGGGGGGTTGCCCTTGATTTCATAGGTGTAAACCATGTATAAGACAGCGGCCGGATAGTCCGGCGGCCGGCTATCGGTTATCCGGATAGCTGCTGCTGAACGGCTGCAGGCCGTTGTCTACCCGGGAAACATAGTTTAGTCCGGTCTGTCCGCATATCGGTCCGGTCTGTCCACGTATTAGTCCGGCCGATCCTGGTACTGGTCCGGGCTGTCCCCGTATTAGTCTTGTCCATCCTGGTATTGGTCCGGTCCGTCGCCGGATTAGTCCAGCCCGCCTCTGCGTATAGACTTGACCGGGGCAGGCCAGGTAGTCTGTTTCCCCGTTTTGGGGTCGATGGGCAGCACACTTTTTTCCCGGGAGGTATGCACGGAGTCTTCGCTGGCCATATAAGCCAGGCAGGCAGCCAGGATCGCATTCTTTTGCAGGTCATCAAAAACGATCTTATCATACGTATCCCGGTTGGTATGCCAGGTGTACGTCCCATAGGACCAGCTGAGGGAGCTTAGTGAAAAGGCAGGCGCTCCTTCCGCTACGAAAGAGGCAAAGTCAGAGCCGCCGCCGCCCGGAGTACCGGGAAAACGGGTCTGGATCGAATCCCTGATAGCGGAGGGTACCTTCGACAGCCAGCGGGTCAGGTATTCATAGGAATGCAAGAATCCCTGTCCGGCCATGTTAGCTACCCGGCCGGTGCCATTATCCTGGTTGAATACAGCCTGGATATTTTTTACGATCTCCGGATGGTCTTCCACAAAGGCCCTGGAACCGTTCAGTCCTTCTTCTTCACTGCCCCAGTGACCGACGAGGATAGTGCGTTTGGGATGAGGCAGCACTTTTTTAAGAATGCGCATCGCCTCCATCATGGTAAGCGTGCCGGTGCCATTATCCGTAGCGCCTGTACCGCCATCCCAGGAGTCGAAGTGCGCGGAGAGGATGACATATTCATCCGGCCATTCACTGCCCTTTATTTCCGCAATGGTGTTGAAGGTGTGGACAGGGCCCCGTTCCTTTGACTCGGTGTGGACACTGATTCGGGGGGCATCACCTGACTCTGTCAACCGGTACAGCAAGCCATAGTCCTCCAGGGCGATATCCACGGTGGGAATCTTTTTCGTATAAGCGCCGAAGATCTTATCTACGCCAAACCCGTTCGACCAGTTGGAAGAAACGATGCCTGCAGCGCCGGCTTTCTCCAGGATGACGGGCAAGGTCCGGGTCGTGTACCCTGTCTTTTTAATACGGGCGGCCCAGGCATCGATCTGTGCTGCACGGTCTTTCTTCATTTTTTCAAAGGACTCTTTGGTGGCGAACTCCTGCCAGTTGTAATCGGGCCGTCCGGTGGGCTGCAGCATCGACACCATGACGAACTTACCTTTGACATTCGGGAGCCATTGTTGATACGCCATCGAATCGGCCAGGTCAGGGAGAATGACGAGCTCCGCCACCACCGTATTCTTCCCCATGCCCGGGCTCCAGGCAAGTTGGGTTCCTTCGAGGGTTTTTACCCGGGGATAGACCATGTCGATGTGTGAGATCCCCCTCTCCCATCCATGCCACTCACCCCATTTTTCATTGCGGGCGGGAATGCCCCAGCCCGTATATTTTGCCAACGCCCATTCATTAGCCTGGTCCATTTGCGGAGTGCCTACCAGGCGAGGCCCTATTTTGTCAAATAGTTCGTGGGCCAGCTGCTGCAGCTGAGAATGATCGGTCTCTTCCGTTACGATGTTATCAATGACGGCGTCTTTTTCCTGTGCAGAGGTCTTACCGGCGCAGAGCGTCAACAGGGCAAAAAAGAGGGGCATGTATTTTTTCATACGACTAATATAGGGATTAACGGGCGTCTGCTAAAAGGCCTTCGCTCATTTTTGATGAATGGATGGGCAGAGGGCGGCCCGGGGTCTGGGATTTGCATAAACAGATTCCTGTCAGTCTACTTATTTCGCTAAACTATATCATTCAATTAAACAACACCACTATGGCTAAAAGTAAAAAGCCGAACACTCCGCCGGCAGATGCTGCCAATGAAAAAGTGAATAGCCTGGCCCCCCATAAAGAGGACGGCGCCGATCAATTCATGACCACTGATCATGGCTTGCGGATCAATGACGATCAGAATTCTTTAAAAGCGGGTGAGCGGGGCGCCACCCTGCTGGAGGACTTCATCATGCGGGAGAAGATCATGCATTTTGACCACGAGCGGATCCCTGAACGAATTGTGCATGCCCGCGGGTCGGCCGCGCATGGTTATTTTCAGGTGTATGAATCCCAGGCCAGGCTGACCAGGGCAAAGTTCCTGCAGGACCCCGCTGCCGTCACACCTGTCTTTGTACGATTTTCCACGGTGGCAGGCTCCCGCGGGTCTTCGGACCTGGCCAGGGACGTGAGGGGATTTGCCGTTAAATTCTATACGGAGGAAGGCAACTATGATTTAGTGGGGAATAATATGCCTGTATTCTTTATCCAGGATGCTATTAAATTTCCCGATCTTATCCATGCCGTCAAACCAGAACCCCATAATGAAATCCCGCAAGCCGCTTCGGCCCACGACACTTTCTGGGATTTTATTTCGCTGATGCCGGAGTCCATGCACATGATCATGTGGGCTATGTCTGACCGGGCCATCCCCCGCAGTCTGCGTATGATGGAAGGGTTTGGTATCCATACCTTCCGGATGGTAAATGCCAAAGGGAAGTCCAGCTTTGTCAAATTTCACTGGAAGCCTTTGCTGGGGGTCCATTCGGTAGCCTGGGACGAAGCGCAGAAGATCTCCGGTAAAGATCCGGATTTTCATCGGAGGGACCTCTATGAAGCGATAGCCAGCGGAGCGTTTCCGGAGTGGGAGCTGGGCATCCAGGTGGTCGACGAGAAGGACGAATTCAACTATGAGTTCGATCTGCTGGACCCCACCAAGATCATCCCCGAGGAATTAGTCCCTGTGCAACGCATCGGTAAGATGGTGCTCAATCGTAACCCGGATAATTTCTTCTCGGAGACAGAGCAGGTGGCCTTCCATCCCGGGAATATCGTACCGGGAATAGATTTCACGAACGATCCGCTCCTGCAAGGACGCCTTTTCTCTTATACCGACACCCAACTCTCCCGGCTGGGTAGTCCTAACTTCCATGAGATCCCCATCAACCGGCCGGTAGCTCCCGTGCATAATAACCAGCGCGACGGACATATGCGGCAGACCATCAACCAGGGGAAAGTCAGCTATCATCCGAATTCCATCGGGGGTGGCTGTCCTTTCCAGGCGAAGATGTCCGAGGGTGGGTTCACCTCCTACGCGGAGCGCATCGATGCCGGGAAAGTGAGGGCCCGAAGCCGCAGTTTCTTCGATCATTTCAGTCAGGCCACCCTTTTCTATAATAGTCAATCAGAGGCGGAAAAGAACCACCTGGTGGATGCTTTACGGTTTGAGTTGGGAAAAGTAGCTACGCCTGCAATACGGGAACGAATGGTAGGACTGCTGACCCAGGTGGATACGACGTTGGCCACCCGGGTGGCGGAAGGTCTCGGCTTGAAGGTTCCGGCGAAACCGCAGCAGCCGATGAACCACAGCATTCCGGCGGATGGGGATCCCAAAAAATTCCAGCCGGAGGCGCGTCCACAAGGGATTGAACGATCGGAGGCGCTGAGTATGGCCCATACGATCAAAGATACCATCGCCACACGGCAGGTCGCTATTCTCGCGGCCGATGGGGTGAATGAGGCGGCCCTGGAGGCAGTGAAGCAGGCCCTGGAAGAAGGGGGCGCCGTGACGCAGATTATAGCACCCCGGCTGGGAAATATCAAAGGGATGAAGAATAAAATGCTGCCAGTTAATCAAAGCCTGCTGATGGCAGCGTCCGTTCTTTTTGACGCCGTGTATGTGCCGGGCGGTGCGACGAGCATGGCGATCTTAAAGGACCTGCCGGACGCCGGGGCTTTTATCCGGGAGGCCTTTCTGCATGCCAAGGCGATTGCTGCGGATGGCGAAGGGGTAGCCCTGGTGGAAGCTGCACTGGTGGGTCTGACGGTGCCGGCGGGGGACAAGGGTTTGGTGTTGATGAAGGATCCAAAGGGTAAGGTGGCGGAGCCTTTTGTGAAGGCGATTGCGCAGCACCGGTTCTGGGAGCGGGAGAAGGCGGTGAAGAAGATATAAGCGGGCTTTTAGGGAGAGGCTTATTTTATTTCGGGCAACAAGACGGTAAGAAAGTGTCCAACATTGGTGATACATATATCATGTTGCGTCATAAACGTATCGCTTTCCGGAGTGACAATATATTTATATTTTGGTTCCAGATCTGCAGTACAACTGATAAATCCCTTTGACACGGAAGGGGTATTGCTTAGTTTAATTTCCAGACAAGCGAGAGGGATAATACCTTTGACCAGCACCAAGTCACATTCGGCGCCGGCCTGCGTACGGTAATAGAATAATTCGATGCCCTGGGGCTTACGCTGAAAGACCTGTTCTATCACATAGCCCTCCCAGGAACCGCCTACGGCAGGATGACCCAATAAGGAGTCATAGTCCTGTATACTCAAAAGACGATGTAATATTCCTGTATCTCGGATATATACTTTAGGAGATTTTACCAATCGTTTTTTTGCATTCACAAACCATGGCGTCAATCTCCTGCAAATATATCCACCTTCCAGGAAACCAAGATATCGTAGAATGGTTGTTGCGCTGACTCCCAGCGACCGGGCAAATACTTCTGCATTCCAAATATTTCCATTAGTATGTGCCAGCATACTCCAGAAGTTACGAAGGATAACCGAAGATAGATCAACGCCGAATAAATGTCCCAGGTCCCTTTCGATATAACTCCGGATAAAGTCATCTAACCATTCTTTGCTGGCTCCGTCTCCCGCTAATAAGGCGTTGGGAAAACCGCCTCTAAACCAATGTCGTTTATACCCTTCATCGACAGGTAATTCTGTCAAACCGATGCCTGTCAACTCCATATAGGCAATACGTCCCGCCAGTGACTCTGAAACACCTTTTACTAATGAAGGCGAGGCAGAGCCAAGAAGGATGAAACGGCCCGGCACTCTGTTTTCGTCAATTAATGGTCGCAACACGGAAAACAATTCAGGCATAAGTTGTACTTCATCGAGGATGATGCAGGTGCTGGAGAAGGGGCGAAGGTAGCTATAAGCGTCTTCGAGCTTTCGTCTGTCCAGAGGGTTTTCCAGGTCCAGGTAAAGAAAATTAGTTTTAGTCTTGGCAATTGTTTTAGCAAGCGTTGTTTTTCCCACCTGCCGAGGACCTAAAATGGCTACGGATGGTGATCGCTGGAGCGCTTTTTCGACGCTTGATTGTAGAAGCCGTTGGATCATAGCTATCAAAGGTACTCAACAACCTAGTAAATCCAAAGTATAAAGTTGG
>DATJJD010000046.1:0-8880 GCA_035492545.1 Puia sp. | reverse complement strand
GAGATCCTTATGCTGATGATTGATCAGGTAACTCAGGTTCTTTTCAATTTCATCCTCCAGGATGAGAGCAGAGGAGATCTTACCGGTACCATTACAGGTGGGACAAATTTCCTGGGTGTTGATGGTCACCTCAGGTTTCATGCGCTGACGGGTGATCTGCATGAGACCAAACTTCGAAATAGGCAGTACGGCATGTTTGGCCCTGTCCGAACGCATAAAGGACTCCATAGCCTCCCACAACCTCCGCTTATTGTCCGGAAGTTTCATATCGATGAAGTCCACTACAATGATGCCGCCTAAGTCCCGGAGGCGTAACTGACGGGCTATTTCTTCGGCGGCTTCCAGGTTAGTCTCCAGGGCATTCTGCTCCTGGTTGTTGCTAACACTTTTATACCCGCTGTTCACATCAATGACGTGCAGGGCTTCCGTATGTTCGAGTATCAGATAGGCGCCACTGGGTAAATTCACCGTTTTACCGAAAGCGGCTTTTACTTGTTTAGTCACGCTAAACTGGTCAAATATAGGAGAACCGTTGTGGTAATAGGAGACAATATCAATTTTATCCGGTGCGATTCGCTGAATGTAGCTTTTGGTATCGTTGAAGATATTCCGGTCATTGATGACGATCTTGTTGAAGTCCTCATTCAACAGGTCCCGGAGCATGCTCGTAGTCTTCGTCTGCTCACTGAGTATCTTGGCCGGCGCCACCGATCCTTTCAGATTATGCTGGATTGTCTTCCAGGTAGCCACCAGTTCCGTAAGGTCCTCATGCAGCTCTGCCGTATTCTTCCCTTCAGCAGCAGTGCGGACAATAACCCCGAAGTTCTTCGGTTTTATCGCTTCCACAATCTTTTGCAACCGCTTGCGCTCATCCGAAGAATGTATCTTTCGGGAGACGGCGACGATATCATTGAAGGGCGTAATGACGACAAACCTGCCCGGCAGGGAAATTTCACAGCTGAGACGGGGACCCTTGGCGGCAATAGGCTCTTTCAGGATCTGAACGAGGATATGCGGCTTCCCGTTGAGCACCTCATTGATCTTTCCGGTTTTAATGATTTCCGGCTCCACCTGAAAACCTCCGAAGTCAAATCCATCCGGACTGGCATCATTCATGGCCTGCTGGGTGAATTTCAACAAAGACCTTGCATAAGGACTGAGATCGGTATAATGCAGAAAAGCATCCTTTTCGAACCCAACATCTACAAATGCAGCATTTAACCCAGGAATCAGTTTTTTCACTTTTCCCAGGTACAAATCACCCACCGCAAAGCTGGCATCAGTTTTTTCATGGTGTAGCTCTACCAGCTTTTTGTCCTCTAATAGGGCAATCTCTACACCCTGCGGGGTCGCATTTATGATCAGTTCCTTATTCAAGCATAGGTGCGTTAAAGCTATCGTTCAGGATAACGGCAAATAAAAAATTCAGCTCCGAAAGGGAATTACCGGGCCTGAAACAGGCCCGGTCCTGCAGAAGAAAATTACTTATTCTTCTTCTTATGGCGGTTTTTTCTCAGTCTTTTCTTACGCTTATGCGTCGCAATTTTATGACGCTTACGCTTTTTACCACAAGGCATACTCAATACTTTTTTTAGTTAAAAAATAAATCCCAATAGACTATATTATTGCAAAGACTGGATCCGCTGATCAATTTCTTTGATCAAATCCTGGTTACCAAGCCCGCCTATCAGCTTTTTAGCCGCTTCAAACCATCGAATGGCATCCGCTTTATCGCCTTTTTGCTGGTAGACTTCGGCAAGCAGAAGCATAACTTCAATATTAGCAGGTTGATGTCGAACAACTGTTGTCAAACGTTCAATAGCTTTATCAAATTGCCCTGACTCTATCCCTCCCAGTCCCAGCATGAACTGAGCATACATATTGGTAGAATCACGGCGCGCTACTTCTAAAATCCGCTGAATCCCCTGCATGACCTCCGTCGGATTACCGGCCGCGCTGCCAAAAATGTAGCTGGCGCCCAGGCCTACTTTCGAGGAATCATTGCCAGGATTCAGTGCTAAAGCCTTTTCAAACAACTCTTTGGCGTTGGTGGCCATCCAGCTTTTCAGGGCCGGATTTTCTTGCCCACGCAAGTTCTGCAAAAATAATTGGGCAGCAAAGGTGAGACTTTTTTCAGAATTTTCCAATTTAGCTGATTCACCCGTATAATAAGCAAACGGAAGAAAGCCTTCCCGGACCGAATCTTTCCAGAAATCAGCTAACTGGCGGTAAGCATTTAATTGCTGGACTTTCACGTCTCCCCGCACAACACTATTCTTCAACCGGTTGACATAAGACAACTGACCAGGAGTCAAATGGGCTTCTGAAGCCTGTAGAATATCCTGTGAACCAACGGATTTTACCATAGGTTCCCCCTGACCCCCCCCTACGGAGGCCTCCTGTTTCTTGTGAGTTGGAAGGGTTTGTCCAAAAAAATACAGAGCGAGTAGTAAGAGCACCCCAGTGCCGGCTACGAGATATTGCTGTCTCTTCATTAATGATAATTAGAGCGCGAAATTACATCTCTTCTACATCTCTTCGTCAGGATTTGGCTGATCTTCTTTAACTGACTGCAATTTTTTTACTTCAGCTACGAACTCTTTAGCGGGTTTAAAAGCAGGAATGTAGTGCTCAGGAATATGAACAGCCACATTCTTCTTAATATTACGCCCGATCTTCGCGGCCCTTTTTTTGGTAATGAAACTACCAAATCCCCGGATGTAAATATTCTCACCTTGGGATAGCGTCTCTTTGACCTCTTTAAACATGGTTTCCAACGTCACAAGGACGTCAACCTTAGGTATACCTGTTTTTTCCGATATTTGGTTAACAAGGTCTGCCTTTCTCATGGGGATTAAGTTTTATAAGTTTCTGATTTTAAATATATAACAAAATTTTTAATTCACAACTCCCTGGCCTAAATTCCTTTTTTGGTATCAAAATAATAGATTTGGTTTATTTGTGCAAGAATTCTCTAAAATATTGATTGTGAATTTTAAAGCGGATTTCTCCCAACGGCTGTTAAAATGGCATAAAAATGAAAATATCCGGGCCATGCCCTGGAAGGGCGAAAAGGACCCCTATAAGATATGGCTCAGCGAGGTTATTCTCCAGCAAACCCGCGTAGAACAAGGCTGGGCCTATTACGAACGGTTTCTCGAAGCCTTCCCCACCATCGGGGATCTGGCCCGGGCCCCGGAGCAGAAAGTATTCAAACTCTGGGAGGGATTGGGGTATTACAGCCGCTGCCGCAACCTCATCGCAACTGCCAAAAAAATAGTTGCCGACCACGGAGGTAAATTTCCCTCCACATACGGGGAAATCCGGGAACTGAAGGGCGTCGGCCCCTATACGGCTGCCGCCATCGCCTCTTTTGCCTTTAATCTGCCTCATGCCGTCGTAGACGGGAATGTGGTCCGGGTGCTCTCCCGGTATTTTGGGCTTTTTACCCCTACGGATACCACGGCCGGGAAAAAAGAATACACCACACTGGCCGACTCCCTACTGGACAAGGAACAGCCCGGTATCTACAACCAGGCCATCATGGACTTCGGGGCCGTGGTCTGCAAACCGCAAAACCCCCTCTGCTCCACCTGTAACCAACAGACTGCCTGCCAGGCCTGGCAGCAGGGATTAGTGACCCAACTGCCCATAAAAGAAAAGAGCATTCAGAAAAGACAGCGATGGCTAACCTATTTTATCATCGAGACGCCGGATGAGAAAGTCTACATCCGCCAGCGGACAGAAAAGGATATCTGGGAAGACCTGTTCGAATTTGTATGCTGGGAGACGGATAAGGAGGTCTATCCGGAAGAGATACTCCGATCGGATTTTGCAACCCGACTCTTCGGAAAACAGTCGCTCACAGTCAGGTATATATCCAGAATATATCGCCAGGAATTGAGTCACCAGACCATCCGGGGACAATTTGTTACCGTCCGTCTGGAAAAACCCTTACCCGCCGCAAAGGGTTATCTGGCCGTCGCCAAACAGGATCTGAATGAATATGCCTTCCCCAGATTCATCAATGCCTGGCTGCAGGACCCGACTCCCCTCCAGAACCTGTTTTAAACAGAAAATTTATCTTTTTAACTGAAAAAAATTTAATTTTAATCAGCGCTGCATAAGCCGAAGGGTCTTGCGGCTCTTAACGGGGATTTAAGTTGCGAAAGATGAATTGTAAACTTCAAACTTTGTCGTATGAGAGGTGTAAACAGGGTAATGTTAATCGGAAATTTAGGAAAAGACCCGGATGTGCAATTCCTGGAAGGCAATATTGCGGTTGCCAAATTCTCGTTAGCAACTACGGAAACCTTTAAAGATAGGGCAGGGAAACTGATCTCCCAAACAGAATGGCATACCGTGGTTCTTTGGCGGGGTCTGGCAGAGCTGGCGCAAAAATACTTACACAAGGGTAGCCTGGTCTATATTGAAGGAAGACTGAGGACAAGGAGCTGGGAAGATAAGGAAGGGAATAAAAAATTCGCAACCGAAGTGGTTGGAGACAACCTCATTATGCTGGACAAACGTTCGGACACCGGCTCACATCCCCCCATTCACCATGAAGGGATCGAAGGTCTGGGGAACTCAGATACCCCTCCCATCGGAGAGCCTTCTGAAGACCTGCCTTTTTAAGTTACCCTTTATTCACGAAACCTGAATATTTTGGATCACCCTTTAACGAAACTGTTTGTTCCCGATAGCTTTTCCCCGGTATTCCTTGTCATCAATCCGCAGGCTACCACCATCCTGGCTATCGTCATCCTTTTCTTACTGATCATTTCCTTTGTGCTGGCGGGGTCGGAAGTAGCTTTTTTTTCACTCACCTACAAGGATATCAATATCCTGAAGACTAAACAGGATAGCTCCTGGAAACGCATCGTCACACTCCTGGAGGAGCCCAAGGCGGTTCTGGCCTCCCTGTTGATCGCCAACAGCATCATTAACATAGCCATTATTATTCTGGCTAATTTCCTGATCGACGAAATGGTGCTGCTCAAACAAAGCTTCTGGCTTTTCGAATTCCTTATAAAGGTCCTTTTGGTGGCTTTTGTAGTAGTGCTGTTCGGGGAAGTGATGCCCAAGGTCTGGGCCACCCAGAATAATCTCCAGTTTGCTTACTATACCTCGGGTATTGTGGAGATCATTCACCTCCTGTTCCGCAGGGTCAGCGTCTGGACCGTTCAGAAATCAGAAAGGCTGGAAAGGTTCTTTGGCAGCAGGAAATCCGCTTTCAGCCTCCAGAAACTGGATTATGAAATAGACCGGTCCACGGATAACGAAGCCTCCGAAGAAGAAAAGAATATCCTGAAAGGCATTGTCAAGTTCGGCAGCATCACCGTGAAACAGATCATGATAACAAGGCTGGATGTCAGCGGGATAGACTACAACCTCTCTTTTGGGGACCTGAGGAAGAAAGTGGAGGAATTACATTACTCCCGTCTGCCTGTCTATAAGAACAGCCTGGATGAACTGGCCGGAATGATACATACCAAGGACCTCATCGTTTACCTGAATGAAGCAGACGATTTTGACTGGCGCAAACTGCTGCGGCCTCCTTATTTTGTACATGAACATAAAATGATAGAGGACCTGCTGCAGGAATTCCAGCAGAAAAGGATCCATTTCGCCGTGGTCGTGGACGAATTTGGGGGTACCAGCGGCATCGTGACCCTGGAAGATATCCTGGAGGAGATCATCGGGGATATTAAGGATGAATTCGATGAGGAAGAAAGCGTTAACCGGCAATTGGAAGACGGCAGTTATGTGTTCGAAGGGAGGACCATGCTCAACGACGTTTGTAAGACGATGAACCTGTCCGTGGATACCTTTGACAAGGTAAAAGGCGACAGCGACTCCCTGGCAGGCCTGATCCTGGAGCTATCCGGGGAGATCCCCAAGGTCAACGACGTGATCCCCTGCGGGGATTTCGAGTTTACCATCCTGGATGCAGAAAGCAGCCGGATCAAAAAAGTGAAAGTGGCCATCCGGATGCAGGTCCCGGGCAGTGGAAAGAATTAATACAACCTAAAAAATCTCAACCCTGAATAAGATAAAGTTATTTTCCGCGGCCGGTGTCTTGATCCTGGTGTCCGTCTTGTCTTTCTCCTGTAATAGTGTTTATACCCCCAAAAGGAGAGGCTATTTTAAAATAGATTTTCCTCCTCACCAATACCAGTCCTTTGATGAGAAAGGGTATCCCTATAGCTTCGAATACCCCGTTTATGCCGGGATAATCCGGGATACCAGTTTTTTCGAAGCGGCGCCGGAAAACCCCTGGTGGATCAATATTGACTTTCCCCGGTTCAACGCCCGGATCTATATCAGCTACAAGGACATAGGAAAGAATACCTTTGACAAGCTGAGGGAGGATGCCTATAAAATGACCTTCAAGCATACTTACAAAGCCAGCTCTATTGAAGACTCCATCATAAAGACCCCGCTGGGGGTCAGCGGTATTTTCTTCAATGTGGGGGGCAACGCAGCTACCGCCAAACAATTCTACCTGACGGATTCGACCCGGCATTTCCTCCGGGGGGCGCTGTATTTCGATGTAGCCCCTAATGAGGACTCCCTGGGTATCGTCAACCAGTTCCTCCAACAGGATATGATGCACCTGATCAATACCTTTCGCTGGAAAGACCCGGGTCGGAAAAGTGAGTAAAGGGCGGTATATTTGTAATAAATAAAACTACCGACCTTGATAGTCATCGATAATGTATTGGTAAGTGATCTCGTTATTGAGGAGCAATTTGTCTGCGACCTGTTAAAATGCAAGGGCGGCTGTTGCGAGGATGGTGATGCGGGAGCCCCCCTGGAAAAAGCGGAGATGGACCGGATCAATGAAGTGTATGAGATCGTCAAGCCTTATCTTACGCCCGCGGGCATCAAAGAGATCGAGAGCCGGGGCCGCTATAACTATGACCGGGAGTTCGGCTGGGTCACCCCCACCATCGAAGGAAAGATGTGCGCTTATGGATACCGGGACGGTAAAGGGATTATCAAGTGCGGATTCGAACAGGCCTATTACGATGGGAAGACCACCTGGAAAAAACCCATTAGCTGCCATCTGTATCCTATAAAGATCAGCAAGACAAAAGAAGGGGAAGTGATCAACTACGAGCCCCGCGAGACGATGTGCAGCCCCGCCTGCGCCCTGGGGAAAAAACTGAAAGTACCGGCATATGTGTTTTTAAAAGAATCATTGATCCGTAAGTATGGAACGGAATTCTATGAGGCGCTGGAACAGGTGGCGCAAAAGTACTTTGCAAAAGAAACCCAGTAAACTTCCAACCATTTCATGACAGAGTCTGCAGCTAACTTTATTGCCCGGAGCACGGTGAAGGCGGAGGATATGGACCATCGCCGGAAGATCAATTTTAATATTGGCCGGTACAATGCCGTGGTGCCGCAGGGCAAGCAGCAATTCGAAGAGCTGAACCTGGCCCGGGAGAGGGCCAAGAATATAAAGTGGAAAGCCATTGAAGCCCTGGACAAACAGCTGGAAGAGTTCGAAGCCATCTTTACCCAAAGAGGCGGCAAGGTGATCTGGGCCGAAGATGCCAAGGCAGCCCTGGCGGAGATCCTGGCCATTTGCAAGGAAAAAAGCTGTCGTACGATCGTCAAGAGCAAAAGTATGGTCACCGAGGAGCTAAAGCTGAATGATTTCCTGGAAGAGCACGGTATCGAGAGTGTGGAGACGGATCTGGGAGAATATATACAGCAGCTGGACGGGGAGCCACCCTATCACATCGTGACACCGGCCATGCACAAGAGTAAAGAGGACGTGGCGAAATTATTTTATGAGAAATTGGGCACCAAACCGGGACTCACCCCCGAACAGCTCACCCTGGTAGCCCGGGAGAAATTGCGGAAGAAATATGTACAGGCGGAGATCGGCATCACGGGCGCGAATTTTATCATTTCGGACACGGGAGGCATCGCCCTCACCGAGAATGAAGGCAATGCCCGTTTGAGCTGCTCTTTTCCCAAAACACATATTGTCATCGTTGGATTGGAGAAGGTGATCCCCTCGCTGACGGATCTGGGATTATTCTGGCCCCTGCTGGCTACTTATGGCACGGGTCAGCGACTTACGGTTTATAATACCCTGGTGATGGGACCCCGGCAACCGGGCGAGACAGACGGTCCGGAAGAAATGATCGTTATCCTGCTGGATAATGGCAGGACGAATATCCTGGCGAATGAAAAATCCAGGGAGAGCCTTTACTGCATTCGCTGTGGCGCCTGTCTGAATGCCTGCCCCATCTATAAGAATATTGGGGGCCATAGTTACGGGACTACGTATAGCGGCCCCATCGGCTCTGTCATTACTCCCCACCTCAAAGACCTGGGAGAATGGAAACATCTCAGTTATGCCTCTTCCCTTTGCGGCAATTGTACCGAAGTATGCGCCGTGAAGATCAATCTGCATGAACTCCTGCTGGACAACCGGTCCGAAGCTGTGAAAGAAGGATTTACCACCTGGTCGGAGAAAGTAGCCTGGAAAGCCTGGAAAAAAGCCAGTCTGAGCCGCGCGCTGATGAACATGGGCAACCGCCGGATGAAGAACTGGCTGGTGAATAAAGCCTTCAAAGCCTGGACGGCTCACAGGGATGAGCTTGATTTTGCTCCGAGGACCTTCAATGAGAGATGGAAGGCCGAGCGGGAAGGGTGATCTTCTACTATGCTGCTATACTCCCCCCATATCACTTCCCGTCTGCGTTATATTGTCGGATTCATCAGTAAGGAATTATTTGATGAGGAGATCCTGATCACATCGGATGCAGCAGAATATGCCCGGTATCCGCTGGCCCGGTTGAATTATTCGGACGAAGCCATCAGCGACGACGATTTCTTTATCCGCCGCACCCCTTTATT